>CAZXFX010000008.1:0-79251 GCA_964640295.1 uncultured Dehalococcoidia bacterium
TATGCAACAGGAACCAATCATCAATCTATTGATATATATGCTGAGAGACTGGTTCAAAGGCCAAAGAGTTATGGTCGGAGCGGGAGGATTCCTCTCATGGAACCAACTCAACGGCAATGAAAGGATCAGTCCGGACGGATTCGTCACGCTCGATATGGACCCTGACTTCGTCTATCAGTTCCCCAACTACTGGATGTGGGAGATCAGAAAGCCGCCCGACGTGGTCATGGAAGTGGCGTCTCCAAGCACGGCGGAAAACGATCTGGGCAGCAAGCGCGACAGGTACGCCAGACTGGGCATATCCGAGTACTGGAAGTTCGATCCGACAGGGGGCGAGTTGTACGGCGTCGCGCTGATGGGAGAGCGTCTGGTGGACGACGAATATGTCGCGTATGAACTGAACATAGGGGCGGACGGCTCGGTCTGGTCTCGCAGCGAGGTTTTGGGACTCGACTTTAGCTGGGACGGAATCCGCTTCGACATACTCGATCCGCTGACGAGGCAGACGTTGAACACTGCGGTCATAGCCAGGAGCGAACGGACTCGCGCCGAACTTGCCGAAGAACTTGCCGAGAGCGAACGAACCCGCGCCGAACGCGCCGAAGAACGCGCCGACAGCGAACGAACCCGCGCCGAACGCGCCGAAGAACGCGCCGACAGCGAACGAACCCGCGCCGAACAGGAGCGAACCCGCGCCGACAGTGAAAGACAAGCGCGACTGGAACTGGAGGCGGAACTTCGCAGGCTTAAGGATGAGCGTCAGCAAGATGAGGACAATGAGCGACAATCCCCTTCCTGACACGCGCTGCAAAATAGAGCGGCGCCAAGGTGTATAATCGCGGCGAACGCTATAGGAACACGGACAAGGCTCTCCATGACTTCCAGATTCAGAGAAATTCCGTCTGTAACTGAGACGCTGCGACATCCGGCGCTATCTAGTCTTGCTGGTGGACGGTCCCACGACTCAATCGTGGAGATAATTAGAGAAGAACTGGCCTCCGCGAGACGGACAGTCGCGGCTGGCGCAGACCCTCCGGATGTCGCGTCAGTCGCTCGGGCGGTCTCAACCAAAGTCGCCTTGAAGTGGCGAACGTGGCCGGAGAGGGTCATCAACGCGACCGGGGTAATACTGCACACCAACCTGGGGCGGGCGCCGCTGAGCGACGAAAGCGTGGCGGCGGCGGCGCTGGCGGCGACGGGATACAGCGACTTGGAGTTCGACCTCGATTCGGGAAAGCGCGGTTCGCGGCAGGCTCATATATCTCGACTAACCTGCGAGGCGACCGGGGCAGAGGCGGCTCTGATAGTGAACAACAACGCCTCGGCGGTTATGCTTGGACTGGCCGCGATTGCCGCAGGCAAAGAAGTGATAGTGTCTCGCGGCGAGGCGGTGGAGATAGGCGGCGGATTCAGAATTCCGGATGTGCTACGGCAGAGCGGCGCGACCCTTGTGGAGGTCGGGACGACGAATCGCACCTACGCGCGAGACTTCGAAGCCGCCATCACTGCGAATACGGGCGCGATTCTGTCGGTTCACGCATCCAACTTCCGCGTAATGGGGTTCACGCACGCGCCGACGACAGCGGAACTCGTCACGGTGGGAGACAGATACGGCGTCCCCGCGCTGCACGATCTGGGCAGCGGATGCATGTTGGACACGCGCCCATACGGGCTGGCGTGGGAGCCGAGGCCGCAGGAGAGTGTCCGCGCCGGGGTTGCGCTGGGATTCTTTTCGGGCGACAAGCTGCTAGGGGGGCCGCAGGCAGGCATCATCGTCGGCAAGCGCGAATACGTGAGCGCGGTCGCGTCGCATCCGCTCGCCAGGGCGGTCAGAATAGACAAGATGAGCATGGCCGCGCTCTCCGCCACCATGCTCCACTACATACGCGACGATCCGACCGAGAAAATACCCATCTGGCGAATGATTTCCGCGCCACTCGACGAACTGCGAGAACGGGCGTCCAAGTGGCGCGCAAGCGCGGGAGCGTGGAGCGAGATAGTTTCCACGCGGGCGGCGATAGGCGGCGGCAGCCTGCCGGGCGAGACAATTGAGTCTGTCGCGCTCCGCATAGAATCCGCTCGACTTGGTCGGAGCGCGGAAGACATCCTGACATACCTGCGCCAACAGGATGTCCCCATCATCGGGCGAATAGAGGGCGACGACGTTCTTCTCGACACGCGCGCAGTCCTGCCCGCAGAAGACTCGACTGTAATATCAGTTCTCAGGAACTTGAACCAATAGCCATAGAATCGATGAGCGGTGAGAGAACCTAATCCGAGAATAAGGGTGGATTCTTGCCAAGCATAAAGAGATAGATTGCTTTGAACTTGGCTTGGAAAGCGCAAGATCAGTATATATGCAGACGGAACAAACTGATAAATCCAATAACATTGGCTGCCTCTGGAATGGGCTAAGTTTTATATGTTTTTTGATAGGCGGGCTAATTTTTTTCAGAATCTATTCCAGAAAATAAGAAATGAACCTGTTCGATCACAGAATGGAGCGAGAACTCGACCGCGCCGCGCCTCTGGCGGAGCGTATGCGTCCGCGCAATCTGGATGAATTCGTGGGGCAAGCACACATCGTCGGACCGAACACGACGCTGAGGAGATCGCTGGACGCCGGCCACATACCTTCCATGGTTCTATGGGGACCGCCTGGGACAGGCAAGACGACGCTCGCGCAGATCATCGCCAACTCAGCCAACGCTCACTTCGAGCGGATTAGCGCGGTGGCGTCGGGAGTGGCCGACCTGAGACGCGCCGTATCCGAGGCGAGAGACAGGCTTGGGATGCGCGGCGAGCGCACCATACTGTTCGTGGACGAAATTCATCGTTTCAACAAGGCTCAGCAAGACGTCATTCTGCCCCACGTCGAGCGCGGAACGATAATCTTAATCGGCGCGACCACCGAAAATCCGTCGTTCGAGGTGATTTCGCCACTTCTGTCTCGCGCGCGCGTTTACACGCTCAGGCAACTCACGCCCGAACAGATTTCCGCCATCCTGGATTTGGCCATGTCCGACGACAAACGCGGGATAGCGAACCTGTCGCCCGCGCTCGAAGAAGACGCCAGAGACGCGCTCGTCGGTCTGAGCAACGGAGACGCCCGGTCAGCCCTGAATACTCTGGAGTTGGCGGCGAACGGCTCTCGTCCGGACGCTGACGGCAAGCGACTCGTCACTATCAGGACGGTGGAGGACGCCGCGCAGAGGCGCGCGACGCAGTACGACAAGTCGGGAGACCAGCACTACGACACCATCTCCGCGTTCATCAAATCGGTGAGAGCGTCGGACCCCAACGCGGCGGTTTACTGGCTCGCCAGAATGATACATTCAGGAGAAGACCCGCTCTTCATAGCGCGCCGACTGGTGATTCTGGCGGCGGAAGACGTGGGACTCGCCGACCCCAACGCGCTCACAGTCGCGGTATCCGCGCAGCAAGCCGTCCACTTCGTGGGTATGCCAGAAGGCAGAATACCGCTATCCGAGGCGACCGTCTATCTGGCGTCCGCCCCCAAGAGCAACCGCGCCTACGCGGCCATAAACGAAGCGATGAAGGACGCCGAACGCGGCATGAGCGAACCGGTTCCGCTTCATCTAAGGAACGCGGTTACCGGCTTGATGAAGGATATGGACTACGGCAAGGGCTACAAGTACGCCCACGACTACGAGGATGGCTTTACGCCCACGCAGAACCTGCCCGAAAACCTGAAGGGAAAGCGGTACTACCGTCCGTCCGCCCGCGGATACGAGGCGCGGGTATCCGAAAGGCTGAAGCGCTGGTGGGGCGACCGAGACGATAAGCAGATTGACTGAAAAACGCGCTAATCGCCGGCGACCGCGGATTCGCTCGGCGCATCCTCCTCTGATTCGTCGGGAACCAGGTCCGCTTCCCGCTCGACGCTCGACGCCCTGGGAATCAGCCTGACCGCGTTCAGCATCACGATGACGGCTCCGACGCCGACCGCAAGCGGCGCTCCAAATAAGCTCGCCAACGCGCCGGTGTGGAATCCTGTCATTCCGGTTACGCCCCAAAGCATGGACTGGAAGCTGAGCACTCGTCCGCGCATATCGTAAGGCACGCCTGTCTGAAGCATCGCGTTTACGACTGTTTCGTAGATGATCGCGGTTCCGTAGGCCAGTCCGAGCATAACGAGCGACAGAGGGATAGAGCGCGACAGCGAGAACATGAGCAGGAACAATCCGTATCCGAACATTCCCGCCACCATGAAGAGACCCTTCTTACGCGGATTCTCGAATGAAGAAAACGCTATGCTGGTGACCGCCGCCCCCATGCTTCCGGCGGCAAGCAGATTGCCGAGTCCTGTCGCGCCCATTCCGAGAACGTCCCTCGCCATGACGGGCAGCATGGGCTCGTGCGACCAGCCAAATAATTCATTCAGCAGTATCGCCCCCAGCAGTGTCCTGACGAGCGGCGACTTGATGGAGAACAGCGCGCCTTCCTTGAGGTCTTTGAATGGGGAAGACTTATCGGGACGTTTGCGAACCGGCGGATTGACCAGCGTGAGCAGGCCGACCGAAATGAGGTCGCCCGCCGCCATGGCCGCGTATGCCCAGCCCATGCCGGCGCCGTCAACCACCCTGCCGATTGTCAGCGGGACGGCCACGCCCATCACCGTCATCGAAGCTACCCGGGCGGCGGTGGCGCTCACAAGCCGCTTCCGACCCACTATATCCAGGCTCAGAGCCATTAGCCCGGGTATCCTAACCGAAGCCGTAATGCCGGACGCAATCGGAAAGAGGAGCACGTGCCAGAGCTGGACCGAGTCGCTGAAGATGAGCGTGGCGATGATGACGGCTCCGACGCCCCTGAACAGGCCCGCTATCTGCACTGCGCGAACCTTCTTCACGCGGTCTATCACGACGCCGCCGAGCGGAGAGAAGATGACCATCGTCAGCCCGCCCAGGAACGAAGATATGCCGACCCAAAGCGGCGAGTCGGTTATCAGTAGAACGAGCCAGCCATGCGCCGCGAAGTAGGCGATCAGGCTTACGTCGCCGAACGCCCCGGCTATCCAGAAGGTTCTGAACTGTGAATGTCGCAGAAGCAGCAGCACCCGCAACCCCTATCGCATAAGACTAGAAGAGCGGGCTTGCCCCATCGAGGAGAGCCCGCTCGAACGGTCTGTAGAGTTGTTCTTCAGGCGTCTAGTCGCCGTTTGAGAAGACGTCTCGCACAGTCTCCAGCGTGTAATCAATATCCGATTCGGTTATGCCGTAGTGGGTCACGTATCGCCAGCGCTTCTGTCCGCCGCCGCCCTTGACGCCCCGCTCCACAAGCTGTCGGTGCAGTTCGTCTCTGTCCTCGCGCTCCACGTCGAAGAACACCAGGTTGGTGGGTAGAGACTCGGGTTCGATACTGATTCCGGGTATCTCGGCAAGACCATGAGCGAGCTTGCGCGCGTTCGAGTGGTCTTCGGCGAGACGCTCGACCATCGTGTCCAGGGCGACAAGTCCGGCGGCGGCGATTACGCCCACCTGCCTCATGCTTCCGCCCACCATCTTGCGCCAGCGGCGCGCTTCCAGTATGTAGTCTTCCGAGCCGACGATTATCGAGCCTATCGGACAACTCAGCCCTTTCGACAGGCAGAACGTCAGCGAGTCCACGTCCTTGACCAACTCGGACACAGGCGCTTCGAGCGCGACCGCCGCGTTGAATATGCGCGCGCCGTCAACGTGCACCGGCACCCCGTTAGCGTGCGCGACGTCTGCCACCGCCTTCATGTCGTCCTGGGTCAGCGTCGCGCCGCCGCACATATTCTGGGTATTCTCCAGGCAGACTAGCGCCGTGCGCGGCATGTGCGGGTCGTTGGGGCGCACCGCCGCCTGAATATCGTCCGTGTCCAGCATGCCGCGGTCGTCATTCGGAATGGTGTGGAACGAAATTCCGCCGAGCGCTGACGCTCCTCCCGCTTCGCTCCTGAATATATGCGCTTTGTTGCCGAGAATGATCTCGTCGCCCCGCTGAGCGTGAGAAAGCACGGACACCAGGTTTCCCATCGTTCCGCTGGCGACGAACACCGCCGCTTCTTTGCCCAGGCGCTCCGCGGCTTTCGCCTCGAGGGCGTTGAGGGTCGGGTCTTCGCCATAAACGTCATCTCCCAACTCCGCTTCGTACATGGCCCTCCGCATTTCGGGAGAAGGATGTGTAACGGTGTCGCTTCGCAGGTCAACTACTCTCATTCGCCTTGTCCTCCTTGCGCTCACAGGAGCGCTCATTCGCTGTCTCGGCTCGGTCAATTCTACCAACCGAACCTGCCAAACGCCATAGCGAGGCGCTTGCGGGGTCAGGCTGAACCGACGCCCTCCACGAAATCTATCGCGCGCATGCCGAGCAGCCTAACGTCTTTGGGCGGAATTTCGGCGCGGGAATCGAACGACAGGGGAATGCCGTCGGCCAGCGCGTCTCTGGACACCCACCGCCAGCCGGACGGGAGAGCGGGGGCCGCCTCGACAGGCAAACAGAAGTAGATCATGTCTATGTGCTTGTGGAAACCCTGGACTGGATCGTGAATGTCTTCCACCATGATCGTATAGGGCGGAAAGACTTGCTCAGGGTACGAAAGCCTCATATCCGCGCCCGTGTTGAGTACCTCCACTTCGAGGCCCGTTTCCTCCAGAATTTCCCGCGCGACAGCCTGAACAGGGTCTTCGTTCGGTTCTATATGTCCGCCGGGCGGGAGCCACGCCTTCACTTTGGGGTGCCAGTGGAGAGCCACGCGGCGCTCGTGGACTACGAACCCGGTCGAGGTGAAGTGCCGCACCAGAGGCGAGTCCGAGTTAGTCGTCGTCTCCGCGGATGAGATCTTTTGAGTAGAGACTCTCACTGTCGGCTCCCCTCTGGCCCTGGTTCGTTTCCTGGATTCGGCGTAGGCGGAGTAGGATTGAGTCCGCTGGGCGAGCGTTCGGCTCTGAATCGCCGTCCCCTGCGAACCAGAATGACTATCAGGACAGCCACCGGAACCCATATTACGCCGAAGACGCCAAGCCAGATAGCGAGTGTCGTCAAGCTGGATATTACCACGCTCAACGTCCTGACCGCTGTCTTGGAAGTTTCCCCTATGTCAAAGCCGCCCGCTATGAGGCCCGGATCCTCACCCACCCAGACGAGTATCTCGTGGAATGACACTATCTCCCCCACCGCGCTGTCCGCGGTGATGGTAAACCGCGTCCTGTAAGGTGTCGCGCGGTAATCGGCGTACACGTGCGTGGCGTCCACACGAGTTACGCCCTCCGCCAGGTCGCCCACTTCAGGCCGCGAGCCGTCTCCGAAGTCCCACTCGTACCGAACGTCGCTGAGTCCCGCTGGGCGCGTAAACGAACCGGAGAACTCCACCGTCTCGCGCTGAAGCGCTCGATATTCCCTTTCGCCCGCGAACACCTCTATCACCGGTGTTTCGGACACGGTAACTATCAGCGTGTCCTCGCCCTCGGCGACGCCGCTATCGCCGTAACTGCTAATCGTTGCCTGGACGATGAATGGCGAATCTCTCGGGTCGTCATAGGAATGCGTGACCGTGGCGGTCACGCGCTCGCCCTCGTTGGTTGTCGGCGCAGAGCGGCGGGTGGTCACCGGCTCGGAACCGTCTCCAAAATCCCAGGTAATCTGGTTTTCGTCCATGCCCTCCGGCGGCTTGAACGTCGCCTTGAATCTGATCGGATTATAAGCGGCGACGGACTGGTCGGGACCGGCGTCCACTGACATATCGAGCGGAGCCAGACTCAGGTGAACGGTTATCAGCGAGTACGCCGACGTCTCTTCCAGCAGCTTGATGCGCCCCAGCAGTCGCTCGACGTTCTCCTGAACCGAGCTCAGTTCGCGCTGAACCGCGAGAGCGTGCTCCACGCTCGCGGCCCTGTCCATCAGCTTGATGAGCGCGGCCTCGGTTGCCTGCTGGTTCTTCAGGCGGGAGTGTAGATCGAAGTACTCGTCCGTAACGTCCTGGCTGGAGGAGATTTCGGACTCGACGTCCTTGGCGATGAGGCGCAGCGATTCTATGGCCGAGTCCAGTTCTTCCGCTGGCACGCGAACGCTCACGCTTCCGGCGTGTTTTCGCTGGCGGTCGGTCGAGACCACCCAACCGCCCAGGCTGTCCGCAAGTTCCGAGATTTGGTCTATCGCGGCCTGTATTTCGTCAACGACGATACCCATATTGACGGTGCGAATGATTATGCGTCGCTGGGACACCAGTTGCGCTATCCGCTCTCCGTCCGAGCGTTCCATGACAACGGTCTCTCGCGCATCCTGTCGAGGCGCGGGCGCGGCGGCCGCCGGCGCCTGCGGCGCGGCGACTTCTCTTTCTACGATGACCTTCTGTTCAGTAATCATCTGGGCCGCCGCGGGCGCGGCGGGAGCCGGGGCGACAGCCCCTTGCGCCGCTGAGTCGTCGAATGGATTACGGAGTCCCATAATAGTTCTGTCCATTCCCATTGACTCGCGGAACTCCGCTCTCTCTTCCACCAACATCTCTTCATCACCTGAGGAGCCGCAAGCGAATGTTAGCGCGGCCAGGAGCGATACGATTGCGACGATGACGAAAGCCATCGGGTTTATCTTCATCTTTGGAACTCCCCGCCGTATTTGAAAACGCTGGAATATATGAACAGTATAGCGGTTAACCAAATAGTTTGTTATCCCTGCAAGCTGTGCTTAGCCTGTATCAGGCAGATAGTCGGGTGATTCATGTTATGTTTGGGTGCGCTAATAAATCGCGAGGCTTATCTACAGTACCCGACTGGCAGCCCACACCCTTGGTCGATAGATAGAATCAACGACGCCTCCACAATCTACAATCTCACTGAGATAGCGCGGGATTGGATGTTGTCAGATATTCGTGTCGAGGGCATGAGAAACGCGGACCGGCGAATACTGGTTGACTTCATCAACACGCTCGAGGATATTTCATGCAACCTGCAGGATCCCTGTCTGGACCTCTGGGCCTCAGACTTCGATTTTTGGATTGGGTATGTCAGGGATAGTTTTATCCACCCCAGACTCTACATGGAGGAACTCGACCTAAGCGTGGGAATCGAACTGGAACAATCTAACTGGGAGGCGCTTACGAGGCGCGCCATTGCGGAGTAACTCGCGCCCTTTGCGATATTTCAAAGACTGTCCTCTTATTGTGAAAAATATATCCAGATGTCATACTTGAATGGTAACCGAGTATGAACGGAGTTTTAATCTGAGATTAAAATTTGGAAGAAAAAGCGGACAGGACCTTGATAAAGTTCCCGAGTCGGCTCCGCCAGGTAAGGCTGAGCCGACTTCCGACTTGATAAGAGCAGCGTCCCACACCGCCTTGAGGCGCGCCAAGGGGCTTGGCAAAAGCGCCAGCGACGCCGCGGCGGACGCTGTGTCCGGCGTTATCAGGGCCGCCGACGAAATCAGCGGCGAGGCGGCGGTCTTCGTCCGAGACGCTGTGGTCGGGGTGATAGAAGGCACAAGCAGAATCGCGACCATCAGCAAGCCGGTGGTCAGAGAAGTCACCTCTTCCGCAGTGCTGAGTTCCGCGGAGTCGGGCGACAATTCTCCAGACTCCATCAAGCAGGCGGTCGAAGGCGCCGTGGTTGGAGCGGCCAAGGCGGGAGTGAGGGGCGGCGTAGCGGGCGCGCAGGCTTCGGAGGGTGTCGTCAAGGTCGTTGGGAACATCGGGTTTGACTTCACGGACATCGTTTCTCCCGCCATTCACGGCGTCATAACGGGAGTGCTTACGACTTCCGGAAACCTGTTCGAGGCTACGCAGGAGACGGCTCACGCGCTGGTCAAAAGCGGGGCTGATTCTAACCAGGATATTACTGAAGTCGCCGAGATCATCGTAAACGAGGCTATTCGAGCGACACGCCTGTATAACGTCGGCACAAGCGACGCGGTAGTAGGCGCCGCTCGCGGCTGCGTGGAAGCCGCCTACGAGATAGATCGCCCGACGGGCGAAGCCGTCAGAGTCACGCTTCTCGCGCTGGTGGACACGCCCCTGAATCGGCTCGCTCCGCCCATCAGACGTTCGATTTCCAAAGCCATCTCGGATCTCGCTGAAGAGTTCAGGGCCCGCCCCCAATTCTGGCGCGGCGTAGCGATGTGGAGAGCCGCCAAGCAATTTATGAGAGTCGGCGGCGTGGACTCGGGAGCGTCGCTGGCGTATTACACGCTTCTCGCATTCTTCCCGCTAACCGCCCTGTTCGTTCTCATGCTGTCTGTCTTCCTCGACAGGGAAATGATTCGGACGATAGTCATGGAAGTCTTTCTGTTCTACTTCCCGGGATCCGAAGAGTTCATATCCCATACGCTGGACTATCTTTACACGGCGCGACTGATAGCCAGCATCCTCTCCGTGGGGGGAATCATACTTGGCACGCTCGGACTGTTCGTCGCCGCGAATCGGGGCGTCAACCGAATCTTTGGATCGCCCCCCAAGAGACTGTATGGAACCACTATTTCGACCATGGCCATCGCGTGCATAGCCGTCGTCTTGTTCATGGCGTCAATGGGCTTCACACTCGTGGTTCAATCGGGTCTGCGCCTGTCCGACAGAATACCGATACTCGGCGCTCCGATTACCGCCCTGCTTACGCCGGCGTCAGGCGTAATACTCGCGTTGGTTCCGCTTATCATATCCAGCCTGGTGTTCATTATCGTATTCAAGTATTTCCCCAATCAGAAAATCGAGTGGAGCGACGCCACCTTTGGCGGAGTTGTCACAGTCATTCTATTCGAGGCGGCGAAATACATCTTCCTGTTCATCACATTCTTCAGCCAGAGAGAACTCCTCTACGGCCCGGTGTCATCCGTAATTCTCTTGCTAGTCTGGTCTCACGCGGCGGGGGTGATATTTCTGTACGGCGCCGCGGTCACAAAGCAGTCATCCGATCTCAGGCCGAACGCGCTCAGCTTGCGCGCCGCGGGAAAGCGAGACGCGCTTCGCAGAGCGAACATAGACCTCGGACGCGCTTCCTGGCGCGACAGCGAGGAAGACGACTGGACCCCGTCCCACCGTAACTGAAGTCGCCGCAGAAGGCCGTGAAGCGGATGCCCCAGCCAGGCTTTCGATTATCTGAGACCCGCTCGTCCTGAGCTTTTCGTAGGACGCCTGTTGAAAGCCGCTGTCAGTCAGTTCGCAGGCATCTTGTAGAATAGCCGGAAGACCCTGGCGCCCCGGTCGCTTCTACCGAGCGGCGCCCGCTTTCGCGCGCTCAACCGAACTCCTTGCCTGAGTCAGAGACAGCGCGCCAATAGCGAACATGACAGCCGCCACCGCGAACGCGAGCGCGTAGCTGTCCGTGTAGTCATAGGAATAGCCCGCTAGGAGCGGCCCCAATCCAAAGGAAACCATCGAAGCCATATTGATGATGCCCATTATGCTCCCGAAATTTCGCACCCCGAAAGCGTCTTGCACCGTTAACTGAAACAGCGCCCCGAAAGCGCCGCTGAAATAGCCATACACCGGGACTGATACCCACAAGATGAGCGGCGACCCCGCCCATATCATCATAGTAACGAATATCGCCTGACCGAACAGGTTCATCATCAATGTGTATCGCGCGGAAATCCTCTCAGCGATAATCCCCATGAAGAACTTGCCGACTATGCCCATGATGGCGAATACGCTGAGCGCGACTGTGGCCACCCTGAGCGACACCCCTTCGTCAACCAGGTGGGTGATGATTTGCGGCAGCACCGTCGAGTACGTGAAAGTCCCCATCACGATGGACAGCGCGATGGCGTAGAAAGTCTTGCTTCTGAGCGCCTCGCCCACAGAGACGCCGCTCACCAGCGGAGACACGCCTCCGCCGCCCGCCGCTTCAGACAACTGGTCGCCCAACTCCGACGCTTTCGGAAAATCTCTCACCGCGACGAGCGCGTATATCACCATCAGCGCGCTCATGACGCCGAGAGCGACATACGCTCCCTGCCAAGACGCGAGCGTGAGAAGCCCTCCGAGAATCGGCGGCATTAAGAGCCCGCCAAAGTTATTCCCCATGGCGGTAATGCCCATCGCCCTGCCCCGCGTCCTGTGAAACCAGAGCCCGACCAGCTTTCCGGCCGGCAGCATGGACGCGCCCGTATAGCCGCTGTACTGGAGAAGACTCAGCGCGTACCAGTGCCAGAGCTCCGACATAAACGGGCGCAACAAGTATCCGACGGCGGTCAGCGCGAGCGAGACTGCCATCACGTGCTTCGCGCCGTACTTGTCCATGATTCGGCCAAGGATTGGCGCGATGAGGCTGCCAACCGCCGTGAATGACAGAGACAGGTTTATCTGCGTGCGAGTCCAGCCAAACGTCTCTTCCAGCGGCTCGATGAATATCCCAAAGCCGTATTGGCCGGCTCCGGTGCCAATCGCCGCGGCGAAGAACGGTACCGAAACTACCCACCACCCTCTGTATATAGAGGGCATTTCTATTCTGCGAACAAGGTTCAAGCTAATGGGCGCGGACTCTCATTATGATGGATGGAGACGTATCAATTCAGTCGGCGCTCCACATTGCGCGAAAATCCCTTTCCTCTTGATGGGGGAAGATCAGGATGGGGGTAATCCAACCCATCCGCCAAACTGATACAGGCTCACAAGTGAACAGTATATACAATCCTCCGCCCAATTCGTATAGAATTGCGATTGGAAACCTTGGCGTATCGAGAGACGCGAACGCCTTCCACTTAGAAAGAGCGTCTATATTTCGCGGCTTTGCCCGACGAGACAGGGAGGAACCGATGCCAAATTTCACCACGCGACCGGTAGTAATGAGCGCCAGGGGCGTAGTCACATCCGGACACTATCTCGTCTCCTCAGTCGGATTGCAGATGCTGGCGCGCGGCGGAAACGCGATAGACGCCGCAGCCGCTATGGGCATCTGCGAAACTCTTCTCGAACCGCAGTCCTGCGGCATCGGCGGCGAAGTCCCGACACTCATCTACTCCGCGAAAGAGCGCAAGACCTACGCGATTTCCGGCATGGGCTGGTCGCCAAAGGCGTTCACCATTGACTGGTGCCGCGAGAACGGCATAGACCTCATTCCCGGCGACGGCTATCTGCCCGCCTGCGTTCCGGCCGTCGTCGGAACATGGACGACCGCGCTCGCCCGATTCGGCACGATGAGCTTCGCCGAGATAGTCCAGCCCACTATCGCCATGGCCGAGAACGGCTTCCCCGTTTACGAACGCCTCGCCCAAACCCTCGCGGACAGCTACGCCAAGTTCACCGAACTCTACCCCACGACCGGCGAGATATACTACGCCAATGGCGGCGTCCCCGAAATAGGCGAACTCGTCCGAAACCCGGACTTCGGCGCGATGCTGCGCTCGCTTTGCGACGCCGAGAAGCGGACGAGCGGCGGGGGGCGCGTCGCCGGAATCGAAGCCGCCAGAGACGAATACTACAAGGGAGGCGTCGCCGAGAAGATCGTCCAGTTCATCAGCGACAACCCTGTCGAGGACGCCAGCGGGCTCGCCCACACTGGCCTGCTGACGCTCGATGACCTCGCCGAGTGGAACGCGGTCGTCGAGCCGCCCGTCTCCATCGAATACAAGGGAATGGACGTCCACAAATGCTCTTCATGGACGCAGGGCCCCACCTTCTTGCAGCATCTCGCGGTGCTGGGCGCGATGAACGCGCCCGCGCTCGGACACAACACCGCCGACTATCTGCACGGCTGGATAGAATCATCCAAGCTCGCCTTCGCAGACCGTGAAGCGTACTACGGCGACCCCGATTTCGACGATGTTCCCCTGGACGAACTTCTCTCCTACCGGTACGCCGAGACGCGGGCGTCCCAGATAGGCGAACGCGCCTCGTTCGAACTGCGACCCGGAGACCTGGGCGGCGGGGCGCCGGCCTACACATCCGTCAGCGTGGCGGAGGACAACCGCGCCGCGCTCGGAGTGGAGGCGCGAGCGATACGCGACCTGGGCCTGGGACACGCGCACATCGGCGACACCACGCACCTCGACGCCATGGACGCGGAAGGCAACATGGTCGCCGCGACGCCGAGCGGCGGCTGGCTCGGCACTTCGCCCGTGATAAAGGGGCTCGGATTCCCGCTCGGCACTCGCGGCCAGATGTTCTACCTGAACCCCGACCGTCCCAACGCGCTCCAGCCGCGCAAGCGTCCCCGCGCCACGCTGACTCCCACCATCGTCACCCGCGACGGCTCTCCCTTCATGGCGTTCGGCACGCCGGGCGGCGACTCGCAGGAGCAGTGGACCATCCAGTTCTTCATGAATCACGTAGATTTCGGAATGAACCTGCAGGAGGCGCTGGACGCGCCCACCGTGCATTCCACGCACTTCCCGTCGTCGTTCTACCCGCGCGCCGCGTTCCCCGCTCGCGTCGTCGCCGAATCGCGCATTTCGGCGGACGCAATCGAGGAGCTAAAACGGCGCGGCCATGAAGTCGAGTTGACCGACGCCTGGGCAAACGGCAAAGTAATGGGCATCCGCTGGCACGAGGAAAAAGGAGTAATAGCCGGCGCCGCTTCCGCCAAGAACAACATAGGCTACGCAATGGCACTGTAGCGGGACGTCCGCTTGAGAGTCAGATTGGGACTTCCTTCAACTCGCCGGGGCGTATCTTATCGAGCGCCCCGCGAATAGCGGATATTCGCAGCAGTATATATCAGGTGGTCGCCAAGATGCCGTCTCAGAGGCGCAGGCGTTCCTTGATCGAACAGTATCTTCACAGTCCTGCCGGCGCTTTGAGCGCTTTCGCCTCATGTTCCAGAACAGCCCTCACCTTCCACTCATCCACACTTGGGAACCATTCCAAGAACTGTTCCACTGTAGCGCCGCTCCCCAGGTTTTCAAACAGGGCCGCCACCGGCACTCTCGTTCCTGTGAATGTCCAGACGCCACCGAGCTTCCCCGGCCGCCGCTCCACTGCCAAGTACGTATGCCAGTCCGTCATATCATCGCCTCAATTCTAATGCTATTTGACGTTTGTGGCCCGCCAGTGAAGAGAAACGAAGTCACGCCGCCCGACGGGTACTCAAAGCCTCGTCGCGCAATGCCCTTATTCTATCAGCCAAATCGCCGATGCGGGCAAGAACCTCATCCAGCGTCCCCGACAAATCCAGGGCGGCGACCTCCAGTCGCTTGCCTGAATGCCTAACGTGATAGATTCTCTCATCGGACTCTCCCTTTGCGTAGATAAGCAGACCGCCCGGCAGATCGAGCGCGGTGGCATAGGCAAGCAACTGGTAGAGATCGGCGTTGGGAACGTGGCTATGAGGTATGCGCTTGTACTTCGCGTCACCTACAAATCTGCAAACACGACCCTCCCACCATGATAAGTCTGGCCTGAGTTTAATCTGACGTGTCTCGTCGAGATAGATGGAGTGAGGCAGATTCTTGTCGGAGCGTAGCGCGCGACCGGAAACGCCCAGCGCTTCCCTGAGCGCCTGGGTTACGAACTCTTGGAAGACGTTGTTCATGTTCATCAGGAATCCCGACGCCCGAATCCTGCCCCTGCCCGACTCGAACGCGCTGTGCCTGAGTATGAGGCGCGACAGACCTACTACGCCTCGATAATGTTCGTTCAGGCGGTTGAATGTCACATTCGGGGCGCCTGTCCGAGAAAATTCCATCAGCGATACGTTCTCAAGCGAGCCGGCGACCCACCCCAGACCCTTGCGCGCATCCTGAGAGCGCAGGCGCATTCCGGCAAGTCGAATCGCCGCCGCCTTCACGAGTCGGTTCGCTAGAATATCCTCGGTGAATTCGTCATACTCCACCTCTATCGGCAGCGGGACGCCAAACCTGCGCCGTATCTGCTCATCGAACCTGATTCGCCCGCGAATGCCATACAGCGCTTCCTGCTCAGATCGGTATCCGTGCAGAAGCCCGCGAGAGAACGCCCTTCGCGCCGCGGTCACAAGAGCCAGCGCCAAAACATCCGGCAGAGCGTATTCAGGAGGATAGTCGAACATTTCGCGCTGCGGCTTGAACTTGCTCGTTGCGTAGCAGGCAAGCGATAGCAATTGAGGAACGCCTATCTTGGGCTCTATGAACACAGACAAGTCGCCAATCTCGATTGCGCCGACTGTCGCCCCCGGCGTCAAGCGATACAGGTTCAACTCGCCCTCGCAGGGTTCGACTCCAACAGACGAAATCGTCGCCCGAAGCGCGTCGCGCTCTGCAACAGAGAGGCGGTACTCTCTGGAATCGTATTCTTTCAGGTCAATCGGGCGCATCATTCTTCGCCATCAGAAAAAACTTCCGCGCTGTTGTCATCCTGCGCCTCAGCTTCACCATCCGTGTCGCCCGATTCTGACTCACTGGACTGATTAGCCTCTCCACGCAGCTTATCAAGATCGAACTCGCCAAGCCGCTCCTCTTCACCAAACAGCCGCTCCTCGATATACGGCAGGACGCCACGCTCCCACGCGCGACGGACAGCCGTTTTATCGAGTCCGGACTTCATGAAGTAGCTCGGCCCTATGGCGGCGTGTCTGTCATTCAATGATACGTTCGCCCGGTCAACTACGTCAGCCACCCATTCCATGTCGGGAGCGTTCTTCTTCAACCATCGCCTGAGCAAACCCTTGATCGGTTCTGTTTCGGGGCTATACTCCACGAAGTAGAATCGGCGGCGCAACGCCAGATCAACCAGTGCAATGGAACGGTCCGCCGTGTTCATCGTCCCGATGATGTAAAGGTTGTCCGGCAGCGAGAACGACTCATCCGAGTACTGAAGGTTGATTGCATGGCCGCGGTATTCCAGCAGAAAGTACAATTCCCCAAACACTTTGGCGAGGTTGCCGCGGTTTATCTCGTCTATGATGAGATAGTAGTTCTGTTCACTATGCTCTCGCGCCCTGTTCGCCATTCGCGTCAGCGGCCCGTCCCTCAATTCGAAGTCCGCCTGCCTGTCTTTCAGAATGGGACGGAAACCCTGCACGAAGTCCTCGTATGCGTATGACGGATGAAACTGAACCAGCTCGACCCGCTCTTCCGCTCCGGATAGGCATTCGGCGAGCCTCTGCGCGACGAACGTCTTCCCCGTGCCGGGCGGCCCCTGGAAGATGACCTGCCTCTTGTCCTCAAGCAGCGATTTGATTTCCTCAAGGAACTCTACCGGGAGCGTTAGTTTCTCCGCCAAAGATTCCAAATTATCAGCGCAGGGGGGTGTCATTGTACAAGTATTTTTAATTTTCTCTAATCTTGAATAAAAATCGTTTAATAGGGCTTCCTTCGGTGGGTTCGATGGCTTCCATACTTCTTGGATACTGTCGTGATACAAGTTGACTCCAGGCCAGTACATTTTATCAATAGTTGGACGAATCTTATAAAGCGCCATATCAACATTGTCTTCGTCTGCTATCTGCGTCAGGCACAGTTCAGGACCTAACGCTTCAGCCATTTTCTCTTTAACCGCGGAAACTAAGGTTGACTCGAAGGTATCAGGAAAGACAAGGTGAAGCAGGGCGTTGCGTTGAGCTCCCATTTTACCCTCATTGCCTATAAGCAAGGGACTTTGTAAGGGCGCCATCACCAACTTCCTGAACGCCCAAGGATCCTCAAGCAAGTGGTTTTGTTCACTCGCGCTCTTGGACTTCCACTGCTCAACGAACTCAATGAGAAAGCCAACATTGAATTTCATAAAAGCAACGCCAGCCCCTAATGAAGCTATACCTTGCGTCAAACTATCGGCTAGACATTCGGGAATCGCTACGTCTTGTTCTGACCATTTGAGTATCTGATTGATATTGTCTTCTTTCTTTTCTCTCTTTGCATCGAAGACAATGAGATAATAGACATACAGAACTTCAGCCATCAGTTGATAGACTTCAGGCTGACCCCCTTTCAACTGTCCCTCTAGCTTTCCCATAAAGCCATCCCCTGGCGCATCAGGATTATCCAAGACCCTATCGCGCAGTTCCCCCAGCCATTTCTTTGACCAGATAGCCTTCCCCGGCGTAAAGAGATAATCATCCGATTTGAGAGCTCGCTCCACCCACAGTTCAGCCGTTTCATACACTTTATCAACGCCAATACCTTCATGCCTGCTGCTCATAGTTCACCTCCGTGCGCCATACTCGGCTGTTCCCAAATCTACCGCAGACCATTTCACTAAGTAAAAGCTTCAACGTCTGAGGCTAACTCCGTCCGCGCGAGTCCGCTTCTGCGTCTCATTTCGCCACGCTTGCATTCGCAGTGGCATATCCTTGCCCACGCCAAAGGATTGCTCAATGCGCGCGCCATCTCTGGCGATAGCTCGGCGCCGTCGTTTAGCAGGTCTGAAAGCGGCTGTTCTGGAACGCCCAAAATATGAGCCGCATCTTTCAGGCTCAGCCCCTGTTCCTCGATGATCTCCACGCGGATGAAGTCCCCCGGATGGGGAGGCGTCATGTTCACTTCAATAGCCATCAGTGATAATTCTCCAAATTCAAGCGGTCAATTCGCATGGTATATAGGATACAAGGGTTCTTGGCGCAATTTTACATAGACATCAGGGCAGACCGCTTCATTCAAAAAAACCCCGCCGACTCCGGCGTTGGCCGGAACCGGCGGGGTCTCGCGCGTCGCCGCGCAAAGAGCCGCCCGGCGAATTGCCAGGTTGCCCTTATCTTACCATCGCATCTTGGTTCGCGCAGGTCCATTGACTACCGTGTAGTCGGCGCCGGGGGCGATAGTCGCTACGACAGTTCCCCGTTGCGCTCGATTGTCGCTGTCACTGCCGGCGGGAGCGCCCTCTACAGCCACCGAGAAGCGCGCGGCAATGTGCATCGCAAGCAACGTAATATCGCGCGAGGATTCCGTGACGCAATTGGGGCTCGAAGTCCCGCACTCTCCCTCATTGACGAAATTCACGGTGAAGGTTCGATCTACTGGCGACGGACTATTGACAAAGATGACGTATCTAATCCATTTCTTGCACCAGTCCCCAGAACATGATGAACTCCGCGTTACCACCGACGGCAGGCCCTCGATACGCGCTTCCTTCGCCGGAGCTTTGGCAGTGTCATTGTCGCTGGCCACCAGCGTGGCTGACGCGGAGGCGCCCACTTCATACCCTCGACCCTTGTTTACCGTGGCCTTGACGTCGTAGCTACCGCGCCACGTGTAGGCGTCGTTGTCCGTAGTCCTATGGGTGTAAGTGACCGACCGCGCGCCGGCCGGTATCCTGACGCTGTCCCGTTTCATAGCCGGGATGCGGTCAAGGCCCCGATGGTTGGTGCCATCGGAGATGGTAAGCTGAACGTTGAGGCCGCCCGCCGGAGCGTCCACGGAGGACTCCACCCTGAACGTGGCGGTCTCGCCTTCCACAATGTCAGGCCCGGCGGTCACCCCAACGACCGGAACCGCTGGCGGCGCGGGGGTGGGCGTGAGTGTCGGCAGCGGCGTCGGCGTCGCCTCCGGATCAGGCGTCGGCTCCGGTATGGGCGTGAGCGTTGGCGTCGGAGTGGGAGTAGGCGGCTCGTTGCCCGGCACGTTGCGAACGATGACGGCCGCGCGGTCGTCGTCGCCAACCCGGTAGCTCACGCCATGGCCCACCCTGGCTTCGATTCGCCCATTGGGGGTCCTGGCGCTGGCGACAATTTGCGTGGGCGCGCTGAAAGTGACGGAGCTCTGCCCCTCAGGAATGGTTACGTATCGGTTAGCGCGATCGGCGTCGGACAGATAACCCCGCCCGCCCAAATCCGTGAGAATGCCAGTTTTGGTGTCGAACGAAGTGGCGTAGTCAATGCTGACCGTTACCATCAGGTCCGACTCGACCGCCCGGTCGGATGTCAACTGGAACTCGATATCTTCCCCCTCGTTGTAAGCGGGATTGACCAGCCGCATCCCAATCACAGGCAAAGTCTCAGGATCCGGAGCGGGCGTGGGAGTCGGGTCGAGCTCGCCGTCATTGTCCTCTACCCAGACGCTGCTGTAATAGCCGTCGCCGCCATAGCCGTTTCCAGGCCGTATCAGCGCGATGACGCGTCCCTTGGGTTCGTCAACGGAGTCGTCAACCGTGTCAATCGAGAAGGTCGCCTCGGTCGTGCCCGCGCTGGAGATCATCCGGCATTCCAGCGCGATGGTCGCGGCGGATCTGCCCAACTCGGCAACTGAGATCAGGCAGTACGCGGCAATGGTGAACCGGCGGGAAGCCGCGCTGAACGCGCAGCTAGCCATCCTGGACAGAAGCGGCCACGACGACAGGGCCGCCCAGATCCGGTTTCTGGTCAAGGCTCTGACGCTCAACGCGAATGCCATCCACCTGGGAAGGCCTGCCTTGCTCCAGGCGGAGGCGGCGGAGCGCGCTACCATTGCGGCGCTGTCGCAAGCTAACCGCGGCCATTTATTCCCCAACGCCGACACCGACGCGGACGAACAGTTTTACAGCCTGGTATCCAGCGTTGGGGGCGCGTCCACAGTCTCCCGCGCGGACGTATTGCGCTACTCACACTTGACCAGCCTGGCGTCGAGCGTGAAGTTGGCGCACGCTCTGCTGGAGCTCGCCGGCTTCACGCAGCAGCCGTCTTTCGTCGCGCGCATCAGGGAGCCCTACGACTCGGCTGCCAACACGCTGGACCGGGACATCGAGTATCTTGAGACTCTCGGCAACCCCGAATTGCAGCGCGATGTGCTGGGTTACGCCAAGGCGGCGCGCGCCGCCGGAACCGGCAATAATAACTACTTCGACCACCTGAACCTCCGGCTGCAACTGGTTGAAACCGAAAACGCGCAGGTGGCGGAGAACAAGGAGAACCTGGCCCGACTGCGTGATGAAGTCGGCAGTCTCGCCGCCGAAGCGATGGGAAGGGAACCCCCAATTCCCGAAACCGCGCCCTGGACGTTTGTAGCCAACCCCGGCGTCACCGCGGACGCCATCCTGTTCGGTCAATCCGCCGATTTCTCCGGCAGTTCCCGGGAACTGGGCGAAGGAATGCGCCTGGGCATCCTGACCGCGTTCCACGAGGTCGGCAGAGTTCACGGCCGCGAGCTGCAGCTAACTCACTACGACGATGGCTATGAGCCGGACCGCGCCTTTGTCAACACCCGCCAGCTAATTGACCAGGACCAGGTATTTGCCCTGATCGGCCCCGTGGGAACGCCCACATCCCGGGCCGCGGCGCCCTTGGCCCACGCGGCGGGAGTTCCCTTCATCGCTCCTTTCACCGGCGCCGCGCTGCTGCGGGATCCCGAGCTGACCAACATCCTCAACCTGCGCGCCTCATACCACCAGGAAACCGAGCTCATGGTAGACTATCTTGAAGGCCGGGGCATCTCCCGCGTGGCCGTCCTCTACCAGAACGATTCCTATGGCGTAGATGGACTGGAAGGCGTAAAGCGAGCGTTGACCGACCAGAACATGGAGTTGACCGCTTCCTGGTACTATCGCAGGAACACGACGGCGGTTCGCTCGGCGGCGTTCCGCATCGCCGCCGCCGAGCCGCAGGCAGTGATCATCATCGGCGCCGCGGAACCGGCGGCCCGGGCCATTGAATTGCTGCGCGAGAAACTGGGCTCAGACACCATCTTCATGAACGTATCCTTCGTGGGCAGCGGCGCGCTGGCGGACGAGCTCGGCGCGGCGGGGCAAGGCGTATTCATGACGCAGGTAGTTCCATTGCCATCCGACAACGACAACTTCCTCGTTGGACAGTACCGCGCCGCGCTGCGCGCTTACGATCCAGAGGCTCAGCCCGGGTTCATTTCGCTGGAGGGCTACCTCGCGGGACGCCTGGCCATCGCGGGTCTCGACGATTGCGGCGCGGATGTCAGCAGGGAGTGCTTCCTGAACGCCATTCGCAACGCCGGAACCATCGACTGGAATGGCTTTGAGATGACCTTCGGCGCCGGCGACAACCAGGGATCCGACGCCGTGTTCCTGACCCAACTCGACGCGGATGGACAGTACCAACCGGTTCCATAGTAGCGCCGATTGGCATGACCGCGGGCTCGGCTCGCGCTATCGGCAATCGGGAGGGAAGTGACGTTGTGACACATCGTTCTTGACGTGCGTGTTGTATGTGGCGATATCGGCTGAAGTAGCCGTCGTGGTCGAGGTCACGAACGCCAGGCGGAACTTTTTGCCGGCCGTCAGCCCGGGGTCGGTAGGCTTCAGATCCCAGTTGGCGGGGACGACGCGAACGTCGATGATGCGGACCGTCGCCGTGCAGACTTGCGGTGGCGATTCTGACGGTGAACGTTTCCAACCCTTCGGAAACGGAGGCCCCCACAAACGCGTCGTAGCCATCTGTTCCGATGTATATGTGCTGTGTCACCGATGTCGCGCCGGCGGGGATGGTCAGATTCCACGGCCCTTGGACATAGTCGGCGCCAAGCGTATCTGTGCCTTCGGCGATGCCGCGCCGGTTCCGGTTTCGGCCGTCTCGAGCGTGAAGGTTCGATCTATGCTGGCGGCCGGGTCGACCGTAATCGTCACCGGCATCGCCGTCCCTTCTTCGGCCTGGTAGTTGGCCGCGTCCAGGGTGATGCTCTGCGAGTCGTAGATGGTGACGGTCATCGCGCAAGAGCTGGTCGAGTCACAGTGCGACTGGCTAGAATCAAAGGGAGTCCCCGATACAGAAGACCAGACCAAGGTGATAGTCTCGGCGGATTTAGCTGTGTTGTCCTTGCAGATCTGGATGTCAGTCCACGAATACACGGGGTCAGAGTCTCCCGCGGACGGGTTGATAGCGTCATTCTCAGCCGCCAGGAAAACGAAGTCTTCGCCCAAAGAACAGGTAGAGTCGGCCGATCGCGTGGCTGTTCCGCCGACATCGCTGTTTCCGTGCCGAATGAGAATGTCGCCGTCTCTACCGCTGGGGATCGTTCCGGTGAGCTGAATGGCGACGCTTTCGTCGCCACCACCGGCGACAGCGTGGACGAGGCCGACGGGTCGGTGACGGCGACACTGGCCACCGGAACGGGCTACACCGTGTCCACGTCCAGCAATGCCGCAACAGTTACAGTGGCGGACGATGACGACCCGCCCGGCCTTTGTTGCCGACGCGACCATCGTGACCAACGTCCGCAGCTACGTCGCCGAAACCCAGCACGGCGCGGTGCACGTCAATCGTTGGAAGAAGGTACTAGTCGGGCTGGGCGTCGAGAGCTACGCCGGCGTCACCGCGATGACATCGACCGAAGCGCAGACGTACGCCGACTTTTGGGCTGGACGCGTTGGGGCCCCGTTGTCGATGAACTCAAGAGGGCGGAGGTAGCGGCCGCGGGGCAGGGGCAGCAACCTACGCCCACGCCGACGCCTGCACCGCCGCCAACGCCTGAGATCAGCATCGGGGCCGGAAGGGCGGCGCCGCGACGTTCACGCTGACTGCCAACCCTGCCCCGGCAGCGGACCTCCCCGTGACGGTGACGGTGTCCGCAACCGGCGACTATGGCGTCACCACGGGCGCGAAGACGGTCACGATTGGCACGGGCGGCACGGCGACGCTGATCGTCCCGACAACGGGCGGCAGCGTGGACGAGGCCGACGGCTCCGTAACGGCGACAGTGTCGACGGGCAGCAACTATACGGTGTCAACGAGTACGGGTGCGGCGGCGGTAACCGTCTCCGACGACGACCCGCCGGCGAGCGATCTGCTCGCAGCCCTCGAAGCGGCGCTGGCGGAACAGCCGCAGCCGTTCATCGAGGCCATCCTGCGCCACGCCGTCGCGACCGTGAAGGGCAACTCGACCTGGTTCGAGCAGCGCAACCCGTCGCTGATCCTGGTGGACGTGTCCATCCGTTTCGCCCAGAGCGGCACCGTCAAGGACGCCCTGGCCCAGTTCAAGACCTGGTACAACAACCGCTAGCAGCAATACCCACAGCGGTATCCCTGGATGCGTTGCGGGAACAGCCTCCAGCACGAGTGGGGCAGGGAGACCGCTAGGCAGGGAGAGACCGCAAGGCGCGGAAGCCAAAACTCAGGGCCGCCAGTACTCTTGCCACCAACCCCGCCACGTCGGTCCAGAGACCCAAACACGTCGTCAGGGTGGGCAAGACACCTACTCGAATCTATAAATGTTAAGAGGGTCTCAGGGACAGGGCGCTAATCGGCGCGATGCTCTACACCTTCGGCAGGGTCGGCGCGGTCATCGCCATGGACGTCGAGGTCTACAGGCTGAGCAATCACCAGCGCATGTTCCTGCTGCGCGAGAAGGGAGGCAAGGAGCGCCAGGCGCCCGCTCACCACAGGCTTGTCGAGTATCTGGGGGAGTACATGGACACCACCAACCTCCGGGATTCACCGAAGGCGCCGTTGTTCCAGTCGCTGGACCTCACCAGGTCCCGTCTGAAGGGGACGCGCATGAACAGGCAGATAGCGCTCCAGAGGGTAAGGGGCCGCGCAAGGGCCGCGGGTCTGCCGCCCGCGGTGAACTGCCACAGATTCCGGGCCGCCGGCATCACCAACTACCCGTCCAACGCTGGGTCATTGGAGGACGCGCGCGCCATGGCAGCGCATGAGTACTCTCAAACGACAAGGCTGTACGACCGCACAGGGGACAAGATCACCCTGGACGAGATTGAACGCATCAGATTTTGAGTGCCGCTGCTTTCACTTCGCACGCTCCGGACGGGTGGAGCTCTTTCCCCGCGTCTAATGTCACTGCAATCCACCGTCCATCGTCATTTGACTGTCGAATGGCGTCAATAAGCCGATACGGTCCCACGGCATCGATTCTTGCCTGCCCACCACCGCTTACGTCGTGACGTTTACAGCCCCCAAGGAAGTTGTTACTATCCCATGTGTGAATATAGTTGATACTAGGTATCGTGAACAACGAGACCATCGAACACAGACTTATTGGCGGCAGTTGAAAACCTGGGGCGCCGTCTGGAGATCGTCAAGTTGCTTGCCTCGAAGCAGAAAGGGTTCACCACGTAGCAGGTCCTCAAGCAGTCTCCTGGCGGTCGCTTTGCCAATGCTGGACGAAGCGCCGGTGACCAATATGGTCTTCCCCGCCCCACCCTTTATCCTGTGTTCATTTGAAGTGGTCATCGTTGACTCCCCCAGTTTGTCTCACTCCACCATAGAACACATAATGCGTCAGGACGCTATCAAATCACGCCATCTTAGCGCAATATGCGCCAATCCGGATGCTGCGCCAGACTCACAGCGCAAAGGTTCTCAGGGGGGGGGGCGACTTGGCGCACCTGAGTTACGACCCAATTCGCAGGGTTGACGCGCAGTGGGATTCTGCTATAATTCGCAATCGCAATTAATTGCAATAGCTTGTAGTATTATATGCTTATAAATGAATATGCAATAGTTCGCAGGAGCTGAGCGATGTATTTTGACTTACGACTCTTCGAGTTGACCCGAGGCGTGAGGCTTCGAATCCTGTTTGCTGCTGCCCTGGGCCTGATCGCAGTGGGCGCCGGCGTTGCTAGGCTGGCCGTATCCGGCGTCGTTATCTACCGGGTCATCACCGGGCAGGCGGACTTCTCCACGCTCACGCTACCCTTGCTGGTCATCGCAGCGCTGATCGTCGCTCGCAGTGTCTTCCAGTACTGGCAGAACGCGGTGAGCCATCACACCGCCAACCTCGTCAAGATCAGGCTGCGCGAGGAGGTCTATCAGCACGCGCTGCTACTCGGCCCGGGGTACGCCGACCGGAACCGGACCGGTGACGTCGTCCTCACGATAGTGGAAGGCATAGAGCGGCTGGAGACCTTCTTCGGGCAGTACCTGTCCCAGATCATCGTCTCCGCCATCGCCCCCGTAGCCATCTTCGCCTTCATGGTAACGCTGGACCTGTACATCGCGCTCATCTTCCTGCTGTTCGCCCTCCTTGCGCTGGTCGTTCCGGCCGCGTTCTATCGATGGAACAGGAACAGCAGCTACAGACGCCGCCAGTCCTACGGCGATCTGGGTTCGGATTTTCTGGACAGCGTCCAGGGACTAGCGACGCTCAAGGCGTTTGGACAGAGCAAGGGCCGCGGCAGTATTCTGGCGCAGCGCGCTCACCACCTCTACAAGAGCACCATGGGAGTGGTCGCCGCCAACGGGGCCACGAGCGGCGCGTCGATATTCTTCATGGCCACCGGGGCCGCAGTAGCCCTGGCCGTGGGCGCGGTTCGCGTCAGCGGCGGCGACATGGAGCTGCGGCCCCTGCTCATCGTGCTGATGCTCGGGGTCGAAGTGTTCCGGCCCATGCGTGAATTGACTAACCTTTATCACCAGGGCATGACCGTGGTCTCATCGGCGCACAGCGTCTTTGACATTATGGACGAGCCGGTTACGATCCTCGAATCCGAAGCTGCCGCCAATGGACCGGCGCCTGAAATCACGCCAGAGGTCTTCTTTGAGGGCGTTACCTTTGGGTACGACAGCGGCCACCGGCCCGCGCTCCATGACGTATCGTTCGACCTGCGCAAGGGCGAGACCCTTGGCGTCGTGGGCGCCAGCGGCGCAGGGAAGTCAACGCTGGTCTGGCTGATGTACAGGTTCTACGACCCTCAGGCCGGCTCAATCAAGCTCGGCGGCCACGACCTCCGAGAGCTCCCGCTGAATGCGCTCAGGGACAACATATCGGTCGTCACCCAGGATACGTACCTGTTCCACGGCACCGTCGCCGACAACTTGCGTTTCGGAAAACCCGACGCAACGCAGCAGGAACTGGAGGAGGCCGCCCGCGCCGCGAATGCACACGAGTTCATTACGCAACTGCCCCAGGGCTACGATACCGTTGTGGGCGAACGGGCGGTCCGGCTGTCGGGCGGACAGCGTCAGCGGCTGGCGATTGCGCGGGCGTTGCTGAAAGATGCGCCGATTCTGCTGCTGGACGAGGCTCTCTCCAGTGTCGACGCCGAGAATGAGTCCGTCATCCAGGAGGCGCTTGACCGACTGATGGAGGACAGGACGGCGCTCATCATCGCTCACCGTCTTTCCAGCGTCATCAAGGCAGACCGCATCCTGGTTCTCGACGAAGGTCGGACTGTAGAGATCGGGGCGCATGCCGAGCTCATGGCCGCCGACGGCGTCTATGCCAGTCTCATGCGCCAGCAGGCTCAGACGGGCCTGATAGACCTCGCGGCGTTTTCCGCTCCCGAGCGGGCGCGCTCTAGCGCCTCCGTCGACCACGTCGCTGATCTCCAACTGTCCGGCGGACACGCTCATCGCGCGCCGTCCCGCTCCCATCACAGTGACGAAGCGGTCAACATTCGCTCCTTGAATGTCTGGGTCAGGCTCTTCGGTTTGGTCGGGCCGGTCAAGTTCCAGTTCCTAGGAACTCTAGCCCTGGGGCTGCTCCATCACGGCTCCGTTATTCTCCTGGGGGCGTTCAGCGCGCTTCTGGTGGGGGCGGTGTTCCGCGACGAACCTCTGACGACCTACCTCGTTCTCGTGTGCATCTTCGCCCCGCTTTCGGCGTTGTTGTTCTACCTGGAATCGTGGCAGGCGCACGACATGGCATTCAGGCTGCTGGCGAAGATGCGAGTCGACCTCTACGAGAAGCTGGAGCCTCTGGCACCGGCCTACATGGTCCGGCGTCGCTCCGGCGACTTCGTCAGCGTTGTGGGCGGCGACGTGGAGACGGTCGAGTACTTCTTCGCTCACGCCGTGTCGCCAATGATCGTCGCGGTCCTGATACCGGGCGCGCTGCTGACTGCGCTGGCCGTCATATCCTGGCCCATCGCCGTGGTTCTGGCTCCGTTCCTCGTGGCAGTGGCCGTCAGCCCCTTCTTCGCCAACACACGCATCGAGCGGCTCGGTACAGAGATCCGCGACCGCATCGGCGAGATCCACGCATACATGGTTGACAGCATCCAGGGCATGCGGGAAATCGTCGCATTCGGACTCGGGCCCAACCGGAAGCGGGAGCTGACCGAGAAAAGCTGGGACTATGCAAGCCACCTTGTCCGGTTCCAGAAGTCACAGGCATTCCAGATAGGCTTCATGGAGGCCATGATGGGACTCGGCGGGCTGGCGGTGCTGGCCATGGGCGTGTGGCTGGTGCTCAATGGACAGATCGCACGGGCCGAGTTGCCCCTCGTCAGCGTACTGGCCCTGGCCTCATTTAGCCCCGTAACCGAGCTGGCCCGCACCATGAAACAGATGATGGAGACGCTGGCAGCGTCCCGCCGCATTCTCGCCGTCCACGACGAGGCGGTCCCGGTGCAGGATGGGCCCGGCGTGGCGCACCTCACTGACGAGGTACCCTCGGGCGCGCCGTCCATCGACTTCGAGGATGTAGCCTTCGCCTACTCGGAAGGCGACCCGCAGGCGCTGGTCGACGTTTCCTTCGGCATAGGCTCAGGACAGACCGTGGCTGTCGTGGGCCGTTCAGGGGCAGGCAAGACCACGGTCGCCTATCTGATGATGCGCTTCTGGGACCCGGACCAAGGCGATATTGCCCTGCAGGGTCACAGACTGGAAGATCTCCTGCTCGATGATTTGCGCGGCCGCATGGCGCTCGTCGCACAGGACACCTACCTGTTCAACGACACCATTCGCGAGAACATCCGGCTCGGACGGTACGGCGCCACAGATTCGGAGGTAGAGGAGGCTGCGAAGCAGGCTAATGCCCTAGAGTTCATCGAGTCCTTCCCGGACGGTTACGACACCCGCGTCGGTGAGAGAGGAATGCAGCTATCCGGTGGGCAGCGGCAGCGGGTCGCTATCGCCCGCGCTATTCTCAAGAACGCTCCGGTACTGATCCTGGACGAGGCCACGTCGCATCTGGACGCCATCAGCGAGGCGACGGTCCGGGAGGCGCTCAGCCGGCTCATGTCGGGCAGGACCACGATAATCATGGCCCACAGGCTGTCCACCATTCGCGACGCCGACAACATCCTGGTGCTCGACGAGGGAGTGGTCGTGGAGCAGGGAAAGCACGAGGACCTTCTCGCACGTAGCGGGCTGTATGCTCAGCTCGTGGCAACGCAGATGCAGGGACAAAGGTCAGCCCCGGGCTAGCCTGGCTTTCCTCGACTGGGCGACTGTGTGAACTGCCATCTCTCGAATGAGTAGTGTCCCGTAAGTATCCGTGTTGGATGTCAAGCCCTGTGAGAGGCTTTGGGGGAAGGAAGGCCTAGCCAGCCTGTGGTACCCAGGGCGTCCCTCTGCGAGCAACCGCGTTCAGATGAACAAGTAGCTTGCGCATGACCGCTACCACGGATACGTTGCCTGGCTTACCGCGTTCACGCAGACGACGGTAGAAGCTGCGCATCTCCGCGTCGTGCTGGATGGCCGATCAGGCACACAGGTACAGCGCGGATCGAACTGTGCTCCGACCGCCACGGATCGCACGTTTGCCCCTTTTGCTCCCACTGTCTCGGGACCAAGGCGCCAACCCGACAAGAGAGCTGAGAACCTTACTGTCCCAGTGTCCAGTTCGGGCAGAAAGGCTACCATAGTGGCCGAAGTCAGAGAGCCGATACCCCGCACACTGCGGTACAGAGCAGCCCGTTCGGCCAAGGGTGAGATCTTCTCCAGCGCCGTCCGGCACTCGGCATCCAGTCGGGCGATCTCCCTCTCCATCCAGGCGATATGGCGTCTTGTGGACTTGATGGTGACCGAGCTGGCGCCCTTGTCCAGACGTCCCAGCTCCTGAACGCGCTGAACCACTAGGTGTCTTCGTCGATTCAGCAGATATCTCGTAGCTGTTGGCGTTCGGGGGCGAACTCATCATCAGGCACCTTAACGGCGTGGAAGACCTGTCCGTAGCGGGACAAGACTTGTGCGTCCCTGGGATCGGTCTTAGCTTCGTAGCCGCATGCATTCGCGAAGGCGCGCACCCGTGTAGGATGGGCCACATGTATCGCTACCCCTTCCTCCCCCAACCGATTCACCAACACTCGCTCGTACCCGCCCATGGCTTCGCACACGACCAAGGGTGTCGTCACTCTTCCCCAGGTACTTCAGCAGCCTCGTAATACCAACCTTCGTATTATCGAACCGCACCACCGGTTCCTCAGACACCGATACGTCGAGGTTCGTCTTCCCCACGTCAACGCCGACTCCCAGTAACTCGACTCCATTATCCATGCTCCAAATTCACTCACCGACTATGGGACGGTTATTTGGAAGGCGTGAGAGTGACAATCTGCATGAATCTCTGTAAACTGGCAACCGAATACCAAATTACTCACACCTAGACGCGTACGGAGGTTCAGGCGCGATGGTTACCACACTCACCGGAGAGCAGATCGAAGAGGTAAAGCAACAAGCGGCGGACCATTTTTGGCCCCATGCACGCCAAGCTGGAAACGTATCCGACGAAGATGGCATCAAGATAGTTACCCAGGCGCGCGGAGTCTGGGTTGAGGACGCCGCGGGCGAGCCGTGGTTCGACCTTATCGCCGGAATGTTCCTGAAGAATATCGGACACGGCAGAAAAGAGATCGCGGACGCCGTATATGAGCAGATGCAGGGTATAAGCTACTCGCCCGGCGGCACAGTTACGCCCGCGACCGCCCAACTGGCGGCGAGAGTGGCCGGACTTGCCCCGGACAAGGATTCAAGGCTCTATTTCGTAAGCGGCGGCTCCGAGGCCGTCGAGACCGCCCTCAAGATGGCCAAGCAGTATCACAACAATAATGGCGAGTCGAGCAGGTGGAAGGTTCTGAGCAGAAAAGGGTCGTATCACGGCGCGACCCATGCCTGCATGTCGCTGGGACAGTCCGGGGGCGCGGTCGCCCAGATAGGTCCGCTAATGCCTGGGAACGTCCATGTCGCCCAGCACGACCCGTACAGGGGAGTGTGCGGAGACGAGAACGGTGACTGTACGTTGGAGTGCGCGCTGGAAATCGAACGCGCGATAGAACATGAAGGCGCCAGGACCGTCGCCGCGTTCATCGGCGAGCCTATCTCCATGGCGGCCGGCACCCATGTCCCGCATCCGGACTATTGGCCCACCGTGCGCGAAATCTGCGACAAGCACGGCGTCATAATGATCTGCGACGAGGTCATCACAGGCTTCGGTCGCACCGGCAAGATGTTCGCCACCGAGCATTGGGAAGTTCAGCCCGACATCACGACTGTCGCCAAGGCGCTGACAAGCGGCTACCTGCCGATTGGAGCCGCCATAGCGCGCAAGGAAATCGCGGACGCGTTCATTGGCGACGACGACTCCACCTTCCGCCACCTGATTACATTCGGCGGCAATCCCGCCTCCTGCGCGGCCGGCCTGGCCAACCTGGACATCATGGAAGGCGAAGGCATAGTGGAGAACTCCGCCGAAATGGGCGACTACCTATACGAGCGTCTCCAGACGCTGTACGAACACAGCATCGTCGGCGACGTGCGCGGCGGCATGGGGCTGCTGGCGGCGATAGAGCTGGTCAAAGACCGCGACACCAAAGAGAAGTTCCCCAAAGAAGCGGGACTGAGCGACAAACTCACCCGCCACTTCAACGATAATCGCATACTGGGGCGCGGCCAGGACATAATCCCAATATCGCCGCCGCTCTGCATAACCCGAGACGAAGTTGACGAACTGGTTTCCCGCCTGGACGACTCGATTGGCAAGGTAGAGTCGGAACTCGGCGTTTAGGAGCGAATTTTCAAGGCGTCCCTTGACGAGCGCTAAAAATGAACCTGTAACGATTTAGTCAGCGCTCCACATTGCGCAAAAGTCCCTTCCACCTTGATGGGGAAAGGCTAGGATGGGGGTGATCCAATCCTCCGACAAAACTGATACAGCCTCGCTAAAAATCGTCGGGGTTGCGCGACCCCGACGATTTTTGTATCTTCATATATGCAAATACACCCCTAGTTTTCTGAAAGGAGAATGCAGGCTATGACAATCACGTCTGCTTTGACAAGATTAATCCGCGTTCGGGAAGCCCGCGCGCACTGCGACATTCCGTGCGGAATCTACGACCCGATCTCGGCCAAGATAGCGGCGCAGACCGTCCAGAAGATGGTGCTTCGGATAGAGTCGCTGGACGACGCCGGCGACGCCGCTTCCGCGAACACGCTTGGTCGCTATATCACCGTGAAGGAAGAGCACGCCGAACTGTGCAAGCACGAACTTCGCGTGCTGTGGGCCGACTACACATGGCCCGGTACAGACGCCAACGAAATCGCCTCCAAGTTCAACGCTGCGCTCAAGCTGGCCAGCCAGTGCAAGCAGACCGTCAGCATGGACAACGCCGAGGCGCTGGTTGCCGCCGTGGACGACATCGCCACTGTATTCTGGTCCACAAAGGGAGTTGAGTACAGCGACCCCAACGCCGCTGTTCGCTATGGTTCCTAAGACGCCAGACCACAAGGTACTTTAGAATGCGCCCCGTTTCGCATCCCCGGAACGGGGCGGTTTATCTGATAAAAGAGGAGCGACTAAATGCCGAAATATCTATTTCATGCCTCATACACGGCGGAAGGAGCGTCGGGGCTTCTGAAAGAAGGCGGCTCTGCGCGCGCTGAAGCCATATCCAGCCTGGTAGAAGGCATGGGCGGGACTCTGGAAGCGATGTACTACGCTTTTGGAGAAGACGATCTATATATCATCGCGGAACTGCCCGACGAGGAAACGACTGTCGCGCTGTCTCTGGTAGTTTCCGCGAGCGGCGCCGGCGCGGTCAGGACCACAGTCTTGCTCGATCCGACCACCATAGACGCCGCGGCGAAGAAGAGCGCGAACTACAGGCCGCCCGGCGCGAATTGACGCGCGAGCGTCGTAAACAGGCTCAATGCTTGTAGTCCTCGCGGGGTGGACTGAATATGTCCAGCGCCACTGCCGGTTGGTCGGTAGCTTTTACGTAGTGTTCCACCCCGCCCGGAATCACGTATGTGTCGCCCTTTTTCACTCTGGAAGTTATTCCGCCTATCGTGAAATCGAACTCGCCCTCCAGGACCATTCCCGCCTGCTCATGCGGGTGCTGGTGCATCGGCACTTCAGAGTTGGGAGCTATCTCCACGATGCTCATCATGATATTTTCGCCCCATATCGTTCTGAGGAAGACCCCCGGCGCGAGTTCTCTGCGATTGATCTCGTCGGGATTGTAGGTGTATGTCAAAGCGCGCTCCTCCGATTTCTGAGTAGGTCAGTCAGCATAGCCCGATACCGCCCTGTTATGGGCGGGAGTCAGGCAGGCGGTTATGAAGCTATTGATGGGGGTTGGAACTCCCAATTCGCAGCCCAGTTCCGACACCTTGCCGTTCAAATTGGCAAGCTCCAGCGGTTTCCCCGCGTCGAGGTCCGCGTGCATCGAAGAGACCAGGCTGTCCTTCTCCTCATAGAGATGAGCCATCGTAATTTCCACGACATCGTCCGACAGAGCGACGCCGGCGGCTCTCCCGACTGCGGCCGCTTCCGCAAGCGTCTTTCGTGTCAGGTCCGCCGTCTGTGGGGTCTCCAGGACTTCCTTGAAAGAAGAGCGAGTGACGCAGGTCATCCCGCTCAGCCCGCAGATGTAAACCAGCTTGTTCCAGAGAGCGACGTTGATGTCCGCCGCTATCTCGGACTCGATTCCGGCGGCTTGCAGCGCCCTGAGGATTTCAGCGCCCCGCTCCGACGGCTTTCCATCCTGCTCGGCGAATACTATGCGGCACGCGCCGCCGAGTTCGTCGAATACGCCCGGTCCCGGATGGGAAGCGTCCACATAGGCCGCTCCCAGCATGACCTTTTCCGGGCCAAACGCCGCCGACAGGTCTGAGCCTGAACCTATGCCGTTCTGAAGCGTCAGAACAGTGGTTTGATCGCCAATAGCGGGCGAGATGGTCTCGATGGCGAGCGCGTTCTGGTATCCCTTTACGCAGAACATAACCAGATCGGCTGTCCAACTTCCATCGAGCGAGTCCACCGCATTAGCCCTAACGGTGAACCGCCCCGAATTTACGCTGTTTACGCGAAGCCCGCGCTGCCTGATCGCTTCGAGATTATCGTGTCGGGCTACGAAAGTCACATCGTTGCCGGCGCGAGCGAGCAGGCTTCCATAGTATCCGCCCACCGCGCCAGCCGCCATTATCAAAATCTTCATGAGCAAGTCTTCCGTCTATTGATTCTTCAACTCAACCAGCACGTTTACGTAGCGGGTGTCGGTATTGTTGATTACGCGATGAACTTTATGCTCGCCGTGGTATCTCCACGTACCCGGCCCCGACGGGCTATCATCAGATGTCCCGTCGCCATACTCCACTGTCAAGCCCGCGCCTTCCACGACTATCGTGACATAGTCGCGCTCGTGCATGTGCCAGTCGCTGGCTTCGCCCGGATTTACTATCAGGTTCCATATCTTCACATTGTCGTTTTCAAATAGAACGTCGGTGGCGATGTCGCCCAGCGGTTCGTCGCTTCTCGGCATGATCACTCTCCCTGTCGGTTGTCGCCCATGGCATCAGTCTTATAGCCTCAATCCTATTTTATCTCTACGATGGAGTTGCTGTAGAGTGCGTCCCCGACATTGGTAACTCGGTGAACCGAGCCATGCTGTCCTCTCACAACCTGTCCAAGCGCCAGGTCGCTTACGGCAACTGTTCCGTCTTCGTACTCGGTCTTGAGCTTGCCCGCCCTGGTGACCGTGAACACGTAGGGCGTCGTATGCCTGTGCCAGTCGCTGGACTGTCCCGGCTCCAAAACCAGGTCCCACGTCCTCACGCGCTCGTCCTCCCACAAAAGCTTAGTTCCAACTTCTCCCATTTCGCGTTCCATGTCTAACTCCTCGCTCTCTGGCTTAGAAGCCCAAATTTCGCTGCTTCATGCTGACAAAGCTCTGTTGTCCTATGACGATATGGTCGAGCAGCTCGATGTCCATCATTTCCGCGCTCTGATTCAGACGCCTCGTCACCAGGATGTCCTCCGGACTTGGCGTCGGGTCGCCCGACGGATGATTGTGCGCCACGATGATATACGGACAGTTCTCCCTGACGGCGGGCCTGAGTATCTCCGCCACCCTGATGGAGGCTGAGTTGACCGTCCCCTGATATACGTCTCGCATCGCCACCACGCGGTTCTTCGTGTTCAGCAGCAGGACGCGCAGTTTCTCCTGGGTTAGCTGAGACATTTCGACCCCTACCAGATTGTGAACGTCTTCAGGCGACCCTATCGAAGGTCTATTCTGCGGATTCATGCTGGCCGCCCGCTTGCCGAGTTCGACTGCCGCCACTACCTGACAAGCCTTGGCCTCGCTGATGCCGCGGAGGTCGCACATATCGCCAATAGTGGCGTCCGCCAGTCCTGATATCCCACCCAACTTGGAGAGTAGTTTATCAGACAAACTCAACACGTTTTCGCCTTTCACCCCCGTGCGGAGTAAAATAGCTATCAGGTCAGAGTTGGAGAGCGATCCGGCCCCCAGCCCTACGAGCCTCTCCCGAGGCCTCATGTCGGCTGGCATATCGCGGATCATCGGGTTGTAGGGCTTCTCGATTTGTTCGGGATATTCGTTCATCATGTATCCGCTTCGGAGATTATACGCGGAGCATTGTAGCACATTGACAAAACAATGTCAGAACCGAGCCGCGCCTGCATCGCCTCACAGCGCGCTCTTCAACTCCTCCACTTGCTCGACTTCCTCCAATTCCCCGATGATCCCCAGCACCTCGGATATATCAGTCAGCAACGCTTTAGAGCGTTGAGTAGCCGTACTTTCCTCAAAGGTGGGGTGTATCGTTCGGTTGCGATACGTCTGTATCCGTCCCAACTTGTCCGACAAATGATAAGCGTTTTCTCCGAAACACTTTGCATAGCTGGCTACTACCAATCTAAAGTTGCCGAAATCTAACTCGGACGCGTAATTGTCGTATCGGTGTTTATCCGCGCCTACCCTATCAAGAGCGGATCCAATGTCATCTAATCCGTAGTTGAACGCAATTCCGTTCGAAAGGTTTTTTATGATGAACTTGCGGACAGGGTCTCTCATTATGTTCAAACCGTGTCCGACCAAGGAAAGTTGGCCCGGATTTTTAGTTGTATCGCCAATGAGCGAATGTAACCCGTTTTGCCCATTCCGAGCGAGACGCGCGCTCTGGCGATAGCGCTGAAGTTCGTCGTTCAGCTTTTGGATGGTATCATCCCTCTTGCTCAGCGTATCTGCCAATGAGTCTCGTTCATCTTTGAGATTGCGAATCTCGTCTCGCTCCTTCTCCAGTCCATCCGCCTGTGAAGCCCTCTCAAGCTCTTCCTCCAGCCTCGCCACGTCTCTGAGCGCCGTGTCGAGCCGATTCTCGGCGTCTATTCTCTCACTCTTCTCCGCATCCAGCGCGCGTTCGAGCCTGTCCCTTTCGATTTCCGCTCTGCGCGTCCGTCTCTGAAGCCTTTTGAGTTCAGTGGATTCGTCCACTTGAGCGTGGCTTCGTAGTTGTTCGTTCCTGAACCGAATGCATGCGATATTGACTGCTACGAACTCGCGGTCGAACGATTCCGGCGATGAATTCTCATCCAGGTCGCTAACAATCTCCGATATAACCGATACCCCCGATCCGCCCGGCCTATAGAATCCGCCCTTCCCGCGTCCAGCGAAATGTGGCCTCGCGCCCGGCCAGACGATTCTAGCGGCCCCGTTATAGGTTTCGAATCGGGATCCCCATTCAGTTCGATAACGACCCCGAGGAGGCGCCTCCACAACTTGCGCCATTCCCAGCAACTGTCCTGACAGCCGGTCTATGTCTCCATAAGGGAGACGCCCACTCGGATCCTTGCTTACCATCAGGACGGGCAGCTTGCGCTCAGGTGAAAACAGGAGTCGCGCCAACTCATTTTTCGCGGGGGCGGCGGCTCCGATTCTCTGCGGCCCGACTCGACATTCGTATCGTTCGGCAAGTTCTCGCATGAACTTCGGAGCGGAGATCGAAGAGACGGCTCCATCCTCCAGCGCAACGCCAGAGAACACCTCGGCCCGAAGTTCGTCTTCGTTCGCGTACAGCCGTACAGCAAGACGCCAGAGTTTATCGTTGTAGTACCGCTCCGCGTTTATATCGGCGTAGGCATAATTATCCGCCGTCTCGGATTCTACCGCAGTCGGAGAGTCGTCATCTTTATTGATCTTCTCCAAGAGATAGTCTTTGACCTCCAGCAATAATCTTGCGCGATCCGATGGACCGCTTGCGGATGCGCCAATTCGACTGATAGAGAATTCAGCGCGATATGCCATGTCCTGTCCCTCCATTCACTGGTTTCACTCTCAGTCTCGAATGTCGCCTATTCTTCTTATCTCGGTATCCGGATAGAACACTCGCCACGCGAACCAGAAGTGGCTGGCGTGCGCTACCGGAGACAGTCTCGCTCCCGCCAAAGGGCCGCTGACCGCTTCCCCGAATATGTTCCAAGAGGAGGAGGTCTGGTCGTCGAGGATAGACGCTTCATCGAACCTGAACGTCAGCTTGAGACCGTCAGCAACTGGATCAAATGCGGCGGCTGAACCCACCGCGAGATTTTCTGAACCGAATATGCCCAGGAATGGCGATAGGGTATCCGGAACGTAGAAGATGGCGATATCCGCGCCGCCTACCCTGTCGTTTATCACGGGGCGCGACTCAAAGAGCGCAAACGGATACGCAACATTGGAGTCGCCGATGTTCAGCCCCAAAACTCTTTCCATGGGCGGCAGCCTGTCATCCAGTTCGCCGACGAACATGAAGGGGCGGTCGCCACTAGAGTCGTAACCTGCGTATGGAGGCCGACCGTAGTTGCGCGTGAATCCGGTGTCTCTGCTCAGGACGCTGCCGTCCGGAAAGGCCTCTTTGAAATCCTCCCACGAAACCAAAGACGCGGGAAGCGTATCGAGTTTTGCCCCCGTATATTCCCCGACAATAGCCTCGCCGGGTATTTGCTGCCACCACGATTCCGTCTGTCTGTCCCACATGATCATATCACTATGACGCAGATAGCCGGTGGTTCCAAAGTCGAGTACCGGCTCGCCGTCGCCGACGCGACGGTCGAACACTATGGCGGAGTTGCAGAGCGGACAATAGGTGACCGTGATCGGCGTTCCCGCAAGCTCGTCGTTGACTATCTCGTGCCAGATGAGTATCGCTAGCGGATAGGCGCGCGCCTCCTCTCCCAGCTCCACGCTCAATACAGGTTCGCGCGCCTCCATATATGAAGAAGCCTGAGCGACAGTCTCGAACTTGGGCTGGTCAACGGGCGCGATGCCGTCCCTCGGAGGCCCGCCGCGTCTTATGTCGGAATATGGAACAGAGTATTGGGTGAAGTCGGTCTTCCATCCTATATAGCGAAATTCCATCTCTGCGTCTTCCCATGTAACCGTCAACTGAAGCGGGGACAGAGGGACTGGCGTGGATGTAGGCGCTGGAGTGGGGATGTCGGGGGGAACGTTCATAGGCGACGGCATGGCAGTCGGAGCGGGTATAGCTGAGGCGGTCGGAATCGCCGATATAGGCGGAGGGGATAGCTGAGGGCGCGGAGCCTGCCGTTCAATATCCATCTGTGAAAGATTCTCTCCGGTGTCGCAGGCTGAAACGGCGAATGGGATGATCAGAAAGAATAGAGAAAATAACCCAATAGAGCGACTGAGGATAGTTTGAAAAGTTTTTGAGCGACCCATTTGTCTCAACTTATGCTTAAGCGGATGAAACCCGGCGGTAGCTTCGTCTTATCGCCTATCATTATGATTTCCGTTTATGAATGAGAGCGGAAATCGCCACTGGAGTGTCACGAGAATATAGCATAAACCGAAACTCGGTTCGCGATTAGGTAACTCTTTATCGTGTATGGCGTTATAATGATTCAGCGCCCCTGCGAATTAGGAGCGAGATTTAGCGAAACGATGATTCCAGACGATTACAGAGGATATGGAAATTCCAACGCGGAAGGCGCGCCTCCGCGGCGGTCGTCCATGCGTCGCATGACGCTCGGCGTCCTTGCAGTGGGCGTCATTATCGGATTTGCGCTGGGTTTTCTATACACATCGGCAGTGAATCTGAGCGACGGCGATGGAATCCCGCTTTTCGACGAGGAGCGAGTTTCACGTATATTCGAAGATGCGGGTCCCGCTGTAGTGGAGATCGAAGTGGCGCGAACGTTCGGGAACGTTACGGTGCCGAGCGCGTACTCAGGATCCGGCTTCCTGGTTGACGAGCAGGGATATATCCTTACCAACAATCATATCGTTTCAGATGGCAATTCGTTCGTGGCGCGTCTGTCGAACGGCAGAGAAATAGAAGCGGAGAAGATGGGCTTCAGCGAAGCCGACGACCTCGCCGCGCTCAAGGTTGATCCCAAAGAGATCGAAGGCATCGTCCCGCTCGAACTAGCCGACTCTTCCAAGGTCAGGCCCGGACAGATGGCGATAGCGATTGGCAGCCCTTTCCGAGAGTTCAATTCGATAGCCGTCGGCGTAGTGAGCGGGATTGGCAGAGGACAGACGAGCGTTCTCAATAGACCCATTCCGGACATGATACAAACAGACGCGCCGCTCAACCCCGGAAATTCAGGCGGCCCCCTCCTCAACTCGGAAGGCAAAGTTATCGGAATAAACTCCTCTATACGCGTAAATACACCGAACGCGCCCGTCGAGGATTTCCGGATAGGATTCGCGGTGCCAAGCAATACCGCCATAGGCATTCTTCCGAACCTGAAGACAGCGTCGGAACTGAGGAGGCCGTGGATCGGCATTAGCGGAACGGCGGTAACGCGAGACATGGCGGACCGCATGGGGTTTCCAAGAGGAATCGCCATAACCGGTGTATTCGCGGACAGCCCGGCGAGAAGGGCCGGCCTTTCTGTGTTCAGAGGGCTAACGGACGACACGCTGGGAGATATAATTACCGAGATTGACGATATCCCGGTGGGATCGGTCGAAGATATGGTGAGCTATCTCAATTCCAAGGTGCCGGGAGACCAGGTGACTCTCACTCTGTTCAAGCTGGGGGAGGAACGCGAGGTGAGAGTGATACTGGACCCGTGGCTCGGAGGTTCCTGAGACAGTTGGCGACTCAACCATGGAGCAAAATGTCAAGGTTCAAGGCAGCAAAATCAAAGACGCTCCCACACTTAATGGGAGCGTCTCTTTTTATTAGGCTTATTGACGACTTACTACTGGAGGGGCGAAACGCTCAGCGGTAGAAGCAGCTTGTTTTCCTGCTTGAGCGGCGCGATTCCTCCGGGAGGCGGCCAGACGCCCTTCGCGCGCGTCTCCGCGCGAATCTGGGCGCGCTGATCATAGCTTTCGTAAGCCCACATGTGAATCCAGGTATTGAGGCTGCCCAGCTCCGAATACCACGCGCCCACCAGCGGCGAGTACTTCTGCCTCTCTTCGATGTGCTTGCTCCAGGTGTCTATGACCTTGGGAATATCCCCCGCCGCGTATGTGTAGATGCGCATCTCATAGACAGGGCCCAGCTTTGCCGCGCCGCGATATTCCATGAATGGCGCCGGCAGGAATATCTCGGACTGCATATTGAGCATGAACTCGCTGTTGTTCGGGGGCCACACGCCTTCCGCGACGACCTTAGCCCGAACTTCGCCGCGCTGGTTGAGATCTTCATACGGCCATACGTGCACCACCTGGTTCAGCGGTCCCGCTTCTGTCTGCCAAAAACCGAACAGATCGGAATAGTTCCCGCGACCGCCCTCCTTCCACTTTTCGGCAGTCCTCTTCTCGAACTCCGGCACAGAGCGCGGCTTGAGGTCATACGTCCTGAATTCATATATCATTCTAGTCTCCTTTTTGTAGATTATTGACGATTGTAGAAATTACTCAGTCCAAATTATTATCGTTCCATTATGTAAGTCTCAAGACCGTCCACTCGTTCAAAATTGTTGTCCAAGGTCAGTAGTGGCAACGAATGTTGAAGCGCCAGCGATGCGATAATCAGATCAGCGAATCCTAGCATACTGCCTCGTCTCATCAGTCCATAGTTTACTTCCGAAGCTATCAGCCACGTGTCTTTATCGGCATTTATAAAGGGCATCTCGGCAAGTCGGCTTGCCCAGAAGTCATAATCCGACTGAGATACGCACCCTTGCAGTATTTCAGTCAGAACTGGCCCAATCATCTGTACATCGCCATCCGTCAGATTAAGAATCCAACATCCTGCCGCTTGGAGACGTCGGGTAATTGATATAGTTCATCCAGACTGATGTATCCGCGATAGCCATACTAACCGTGTCTAATTTCCTCCAAGAATTTGTGACGCTTTCTATCCAGCTTTCTCTGACGCGCGGTTGTATCTTCGATTTTGGAGCGGCCAGCCATCAAGCGTATATCCTGAACATTCTTCCGCTGTATGTACTCTTTCAGCGCCTCTTCCACCGCCCCGCTCTCGGTTTTCTCTCCCGTTGCCTCGACTACGGCGTCAAGCAGCTTTTTGTCAATATCGAGCGTTGTGAGCATCTGATTGTATCCCTTACTGGAGCGGACCGGTTAAGCGTCATTTTACCGCATTGCTGTATCGCGCATAAATGCGCTCTACCCGGATTTCCAAACCGGCCTCCGCTTCTCAGAGAAAGCGCGAGGCCCCTCGATTGCGTCCTCCGTACTCTGAACATGTTCCATGATCGGCGCGCCGAGCCGGACAGAGTGCTCTACAGGAACATCCTTGCCCCCATAGACGATGCGCTTGATTCCCTGCACTGCGAGCGGAGCGCACAGCTTGATCTCTTCTGCGATTTCGTCGCACTTGCTGATCAGCTCTTCTCTATCCTCAACCAGATGCTGAATAAGGCCAATCTGATAGGCTCTTTCGGAATTTATGCGAGTTCCGGTGAGCATCATGTTCAGCGCCTCCCCAAGCGGAATCATGCGCGACAGGTTGTGGACGGCGTGCCCGGGGAATATGCTCCAGCGCGCTTCCGGCAGACCAAATTGCGACTGCCGGGTAGCGACTCTGATGTCGCAGCAGAGCGACATTTCCAACCCGCCGGCGACGCAGTATCCGTCAATAGCCGCGATTACGGGTTTGAAGACTCCTCTGTCCGCGTAGGAACTCACCAGCGGCCTGCGTATCGGGCTCTCAGGTCTGTCTCCGGCCTCGTCGAGCGCGGCGCGCTCCTTCAGGTCCATGCCCGCTGAGAACGCCCGTCCGCCGCTGCCTATCAGAATTGCGACGTAGAGCTCCGGGTCGCTCCCAAATTCGTCCAGAGCCTCTCGCAGACCTCTGCCCAGTTCGCGACTGATTGCGTTGAGCGATTCAGGCCTGTTCAGCGTGATGTATGCGATGTTGTTGCGCGTTTCGTATAGAATCGTATCGGTCGAGATAGTCATTGCCCGCCCCCGTTAAAGCTGATTCCGAGTGTATTAGCGGCGTAGTTCAGTGTCAACGCGAGAATGCCCCTTCCCATGAACCTGTATCAAGTTAGTCGCGCCACCTTGCGTAAAAGTCCCTTCTACCTTGATGGGGAAAGGCTAGGATGGGGGTGCTCCAATCCTCCGACCAAACTGATACAGACTCCCTTCCCATTTTTGCCTACATATCCTCATCGCGCTATGCTACAATACCCACAGTCTGAGAACAAATATACCAAACATATATACCAGAAGTTATCAACCAGTCCACGCGAGCTCGGGAAAAACTCTCTGAACTGGTGAATACAGGTCTTTGCAGGTGAAATTCAGGTGGCAACAGGTGGCATAATTCACCTGCAACGCATCAGAAGCCACCTGCGCGCCACCTGCAGGCTCGCCAGAAGAACTATAAACCAGGGGATATTCCTCACGGAATATGTATGAGACTGATATAGACTTACGGCTGGAAGATGGGTTCATATAGAGCCTCTTTCGTTGTAAACTCAGCCCATACGAAACAACCAGACGGAGGCAAATATGCCCGTAGATATGAATCGTGAAAGCTGGAAGCCGGGAGACAGTTGGGAGAAAGCGATAGAGGACATACGCTATGTTCGGGAACTGGCGGCGGAGCTCGGAGGGCCTGAACGGATCAAGCGACAGCATGATGGCGGACGCTATACCGTCCGCGAGCGCATAGACAAGATGGTTGACACAGGCAGCTTTCTGGAAGCCGGTCCAATGGTAGGCGCGGCGGAATTCGACGAGGACGGCAATATCCGCGGCTTCACTCCCGGAGCGTACGTGATGGGACTGGCCGAAATAGATGGACGCCCGGTCGCCATTGGCGGAGACGATTTTACGATATCCGGGGGCAGTCCACACAATGTTCGGAAAGGAGCGAGGCAGTTCACTCAGCCGCTTGCTGTGCAGTACGGCATACCTTATGTGCAGCTAGTGGAGGGCGTGGGACACAGCTCCAAGTCGGACGAGGCCTCCGGACACATGGGTCTGCCCGGAGGCGATCTGTGGTGGCGTGGCGTCGAACTACTGAGAAGCGTTCCTGTCGCCGCCGGGATCATGGGTTCGGTAGCCGGAGCGCCCGCCGCCTTCGCTCTGATGTCCCATTTCACGGTAATGATCAAGGAACAATCCCAGATATTCCCGTCCGGACCGCCGGTAGTGCGCCGCGCGATTGGCGAGACGCTGGACAAAGAGGAACTCGGCGGATACCAGATGCACGTCCACGACAGCGGCCAGGTGGACAACGTGGCCGAGTCCGAAGAAGACGCGTTCGAGCAGATCAAGTCGTTCATCTCCTATCTCCCCAATACGACAAACGATGTCGCGCCCCGGGTGGAAACGGGCGACCCGCCCGATCGCAGACCGGAAGAATTGCTCAACATCATTCCGACCAACCGCAAGCGCTCCTATGACCCTCGCAAGCTGATTCGCCTGGTCGTGGACAATGGCGAATTCTTCGAGATGCGTCGGCATTGGGGCGGAGCCGTCATAACAGGCTTCGCTCGCCTGGACGGATACAGTGTAGGGGTGATTGGGAGCGACCCGCGCTCGATGGCGGGAGCCATGGACGGCTGGGCGGCTGAGAAGTACGCGCACTTCGTTGATCTGTGCGACGCCTTCAACCTGCCAGTCGTGATATTCCTGGATATGCCCGGATTCATGCTCGGCTCGCACGCCGAGCGAAAGGCAACGATGCGCAGGGGCGTGCGCGCGCTGATAGCGAGCGCCGAAGCGGACGTGCCTAAGATCGAATTCAACGTCCGCAAAGCGTATGGCGTCGCGGCGGACGCTCCGCACAGCCTCGGCCACCCGAATGGACTGAACTTGCGCTTCGGATGGCCAGCCGGAGAGTGGGGCGGCATACCAATAGAGGGAGGCGTCGCGGCGGCGTACCGACGCGAAATCGAAAACGCGCCCGACCCGGACGCCCATCGCGAAATGATCGAAAATCGCCTGCTCAGACTCAGGTCGCCGTTCAGAGCCGCGTACAAAGGCGACGTGGTTGATCTGATAGATCCGCGCGAAACCCGACAACTCGCGTGCAGGTTCGTAAAGCTGGCGCAGCCCATGCTGCATAAGCTTGCCCAGAGGCCAAAGCGCGCCGTCCGCCCGTGAAAGCGTCTAATTGAACAGGAGAGTCAAGATGGTGACTACTAGGACGAGAAACTGGCCCACATACGAAGAATACATCGACATCCCCGGCGATAACCGTTACGAGCTAATTAATGGAGAATTCATATTGGTTTCCGCGCCTAACGAATCCCACCAGACGGTCGAATTACGGCTTGGCGCGCGGCTATATATCTTCGTGGAAGAGGACAATAATTTGGGACGAGTCTATACCGCTCCGTTCGAGGTCGTTCTAACTGATCCTGAAGGCATAAACATCGTCCAACCCGACATCATCTTCGTATCCAAAGAGCGCGAACATATCATCACGCCTACCAATATACAGGGCGCGCCCGATCTGCTGATCGAGATTCTTTCCCCTTCGACGCGCAGAAGGGACAGAACGACCAAGCGCGACCTCTACGCCCGGCACGGAGTCAGGGAATACTGGCTGGCCGACCCCGACGCCCAGACCGTGGTCGTCATGCTCTTGAACGACGGCGAATTCGAGACGGCGAGAGAGTACGGCATAGAAGACACCCTCACCTCACCCACCCTGGAAGGCTTCTCCGTAAGACTGGACAGCATATTCACGTAACGAACAACGCGACATGGAGAGACAATGGAATACCAGATTTGGCTCAACGGCGAATATGTGGACCGCGACAAGGCCCAGATTGGGATGACCGACCGCGGATTTCGGCTCGGCGATGTCGTGTTCGATACATCGAGGACGTTCAACGGAAAGGTGTTCAAGCTCAGAGACCACCTGCTGAGGCTGTACAGATCGCTCAAATATGTGCGGATAGACCCTGGCATATCACTCGACCGGATGGAACGGCTGACGCTCGATGTAGTGGAACGCAACGAAGAGTTGCGCAGTCGCCTCAACGACGACTACATGATAACCCAGATAGTGACCGGCGGCGTGGGCAGACGCGGAGATAGCGACCCAAATATCGCAATCTGGATTGACCCGCTTGGCTCGCCCCGGTGGGCCCCGGCGTATGATGCAGGCGCTCACGCCGTGATTCCAAGGACCCGCAGCTATTCGTCCGAGAGCCTCGACCCCAAGGTCAAGCACTACAGCCGCCTGAATTTCGTTCTCGCTGAGATTGAAGCGGCGGACGTTGACCCAGACGCCATGCCCGTCCTGCTCGATTCAGACGGATACCTGAGCGAAGGATCGGGAGCCAACTTCTTCGTGGTCTCAGACGGAACTCTCAAGACATCCAGGGACAATAGCGTTCTCCAGGGCGTTTCCAGACTTACAGTGATGGAGATTGCTGAAACGCTTGGAATACCGGCGGTCGAAGACGACCTTCAGCCATACGACGTTTACACGGCAGACGAGGCTTTCTTCTGCAGCACCCCGTACTGCATATTGCCGGTCGGTCGAGTTGACAACAGAGAAATAGGCGAGGAGGCGCCAGGCCCAATCACGAACCAGCTATTGGCGGCGTGGAGCGAGAGGGTGGGGCTGGACATAGCTGACCAGTTGAAGCGCCTACCCAGATAGGCTGTCGTTAGCCTTTCTATGCCCAGACGCTACGGATTCCCAGAACCTCAAAATGAGCGAGCTCAAGGTATGAAATAGCCTTGACACGAACTGTTGTGCGCCATTAAATTGTTATATACACTTAATAGCGTTCAATTGAGTCCCAAGTTAGGAGAAACAATGGGAAATCCAGTAGTGCATTTTGAAATCGCGGGGCCAGACGGTCCCGCCCTGCAACAATTCTACCGAGACCTATTCGGCTGGAACATCGAGGTTCTGGACGAAGAAATGGGCTTCTACGGCATCGTGTCCGCAAACGAAGGGGGCGTTGGAGGCGGCATATTCCAAACCGAAGGAAACACGCCTGCTGAGTATGCTGATGTAATGCCGTCCAGCCATGTTACCGTATATATCCAAGTTGACGATCTCCAAGCCACTCTGGACAAGATTTCCAAAATCGGCGGCTCTCAGGCAATACCGCCTACTGAGATCGCGCCGGGCATGGGTTCGATAGCGATGTTCACCGACCCCGCCAACAACTTCATGGGACTCTACTCGCTCCCTACCGGATGGGACGGCGAAATGCCCCCAAAGGGAAACGCGCCTCCGGTCGTTCATTTCGAGGTCGGCGGCAATGACGTCCAGGCCCTGGAAAGTTTCTACGCGCAGATGTTTGGATGGAATATCAATTTCATCGCTGAAGCCAACTACCGTCTGGTTGAGCGAGAAGCGGACGGCATCGGCGGCGGAATGTTCGAGCATACGGAGGGTATGCCGCCCAACGCCCCTTCCATCGCTGTACAGGTCGAAGACCTGCAAACCTGCCTCGATAGAGCTGTAAGCCTGGGCGGAACCGCCCTCATGCAACCCATGGACATACCGGGCGGATTCGGTTCCCTGGCGATCTTCAATGACATCGCCGGCAACCGCATCGGGCTGTTCAGTTCATAGAGAGATAACAGACGCGCGCGTCCTCCATTTTCAAAGCCGCGCCCTTCCCCGCGGCCTGTAGCGTCCCGTTCGCCCTGAGCTTGTCGAAGAGTGAGCGGGACGCTACGCCTTCCATTATTTTGAAAATGCCCTGTTACCCTGACGCTCGCAACATTGACATATATTGGCCGACTCCCCTACCATCTCGACATGGACAAGATACTCTATCCCAAGCGCTTTCAGAAATTGGACCCGCGGTTGCAATGGGGCATCTCCACCATGTGGCCGGCAGTCTTGCTGGTTGGGATAGGCTATGCGGCTTTTTTGTCGTTCGCTCTGCTTGCAATGGGAATGAACCCGGTGAGCGCCACCTCGATCTACCTCGACGGCGCGCTCTTCGCCCTGGATCCAATCATTGCCACTTGCATGGGCGGCTGGATACTGTTCGCATACCTGTATTCAGTCACCGCTATGCCAGCCCGGGCGATTGAACAAGGTCAATCATCAAATCATACTGGATTCTACGCATTCACGACATTCCTGATCGGCTTGGTATTGCGCCTGCTGCCGGCGCGGGTCCCATTCTTCACCCGCAGCCTCGCGCCCGCTGAACCGAGCGAAAGTTCCACAAATCTATTTGCGCGCCGAGATCCCCCTCTGCGCCAGACAGACAGATGGCTGCATGGCCATCATCCCCCTCTAGTGTACGAATAGTCTCACTCTCTCATCCCCACTTTGGCTTCGCGTCGTTCCTAATCGCGCGCGGTCGCTTTGCGCGCAACCGCTGTCGCTGTGGATGCCCGCAACCGCGGAACAACCCCAATACCGCGTAGAATAGCTGCGAGAAACAGATAGAGGACAATCTCCACTCGCTTCTCGATAGCCGCTCCGCCGCATTGTCGCTTGCTCCCGAACCGGGCCGCGAAGTTCTAAACCACAGCAATTCATGGGAGAAGTGAATCAATGCAATTTTGCATTCGACTGATGACTATTGCGTTTCTGTCCTCGGCGATCATATTCGTGGTTGCCTGCTCGTCGGGACTGACCGAATCTCAGGTCATCGAACTCATACAAACGCATTCCACCCCTGGTCCCGCAGGCGAGCAGGGCCCTCCGGGTCCGCAGGGGCCGCAAGGTGATGTTGGAGATACAGGTATGCAAGGTCCACAGGGTGAGGTTGGTCCGAAAGGCGCCAAGGGCGATCCGGGTCCGCAGGGAGCCAGAGGTGGCGCGGGGCCGCAAGGCGATACTGGCCCACAAGGTAAGACTGGTCCGAAAGGCGCCAAAGGAGATACGGGACCGCAGGGGCCCAGAGGCGACGCAGGGCCGCCGGGCGACACTGGCCCACAAGGTGAGCCTGGTCCGAAAGGCGCCAAAGGAGACAGGGGACCGCAGGGGCCACAGGGCGATATCGGACCCCGAGGCGAAGAAGGTCCCGCGGCTAAAGTCATAACAGTTCCCAGTTTCTGGTTCATCCAGTCCTTTGACGACGGCGACACATATGCGGAACTCTGGTCTCCGAAGAACACCTATAACGAGGCCATCGTCAAATTGTGTAGGTCAGATAGTATCTGGGTAAACGGTGACTTCTCAGATATTGGAGGAGAGAGAGTCGAGGTCGCCTACACAGGCGAAGACGGTCGAATTACAGACAGGTGGTATGTGTCAGAAAGTGGGGACGCCATATTCGGCGATAACAGATTCACTCTCACACTCGCCACCTCTGACGAAGTACTCCTGGAAGTTCCCGCGGCGGACTTTTCAACGATGTTTCAGACGTCGGGATACCCAATTGATAGGTGTGGACTCTAGGTGTGCAAATATAGCTGCGTCCTGCCGCGCGCAATCGCCATCGCAGGACGCAGCTATGGCCGTGAGATCCGGCGTCTGAACCTACCCACACAACCATTGAGAGCGCGTCGGCGTTTAGTTCGCCGGCGCGCCGGCGCATAGAATCAGACCATACTTGGCGGTATCGTGTGGGGTTAGCGAACTGTTCAGACAATCCCGATTTCTCTCAGCGCCGCATGAAAACCATAACGATGCTTCCCCCATTGCCTACGGCGGGCACTCTGCGTAAACTTATCCAATCCAAACCGCACCGAGGAGAAACACATGCCAGAAGACATCGCGCTTTTCGACGCGCTCTATTCACAGCGAGCCATACGCTATTTCAAGCCGGACCCCGTTTCGGACGAACTAATCCACAAGCTGATAGAAGCCGCTACAAAGGCCCCTAGTGGAGGCAACCAACAGGGATGGAAATTTCTGGTCATACGCGATCAGGAAACCAAGAACGTCATCGGCGACTACTATGAAAGAGGCTGGGAAGCCGCATACGGCAAGGACAACCCGAATCCTCCATCCATACAGTCGCACGTCCGTCGTTCCGCCGATTATCTCGCGCGGCACATGGCCGAGTCGCCCGTTCTCATAATGGCCTGCATAGAACACGACGGCGGCCCATCTACTATGGGACGCGGAAGTTCGGTATTCCCCGCCGTACAGAATCTTCTATTAGCCGCTCGCGGACTTGGACTCGGAAGTTGCCTTACCAGCCTGCATAAGCGATATGAGGATGAGATAAAAGAGCTTCTCGACATTCCCGATAATGTCGAGACCGCCGCCCTTCTGCCAGTCGGTTTTCCCGCCGACAACGCAAGATACGGCCCTACACGACGCGCGCCAGTCGAAGACGTAGCGTTCCGAGAAAAGTGGGGACAATCCTGGTAATGAAACGCTCTGCTATACTCTCAGAAGTCCAATAAGACCATAGAGCCATAGAGGAACATGATATGTCATACGAATTCCTTACCTACGAGCAGAAGGGGCGCGTCACCTACGTGACCATCAATCGTCCCGAACGCCTCAACGCGCTGCATCCGCCGGCGAACGCAGAGCTATACGACGCTTTTACGCGATTCAACGACGACCCAGACGCTTGGGTCGCTATTATTACCGGCGCTGGCGAACGCGCCTTCAGCGCGGGAAACGACCTTAGATATACCGCTGAGAGCGATCAGCGCCGCGACGAGCCGGGAGCGCGAGCCCATCGCGCGCCGTTTGGCGGCATTACATCCAATTTCGAATGTTGGAAGCCCATTATAGCCGCCGTCAACGGTTATGCGCTCGGCGGCGGACTCGAAGTCGCCATGGCCTGCGACATCATCATAGCGGCCGACCATGCTCAACTCGGACTGCCCGAACCGCGCGTCGGGCTGTACGCCGGAGCGGGCGGCGTCTTCCGACTGCCTAGGCACGTCCCCACGAAGATAGCCATGGGAATGATGCTCACCGCGAGGCGAATATCCGCTCAGGAAGCCTATCGCATCGGATTGGTGAACGAGGTTGTCCCGCTGGCCGATCTCATGCCGACCGCCGACCGCTGGGCGAACGAAATCCTGGAGTGCGCGCCACTGTCCGTCCGCGCCAGCAAGCAGATGGCATACCAGGGCGCGGATATGCCCTACGACATAGCCTTTAGCAGAAATTACAGCGAACAGCAAAAGCAGATAGCCTCCGCCGACCGCATTGAGGGACCAAGGGCTTTCTCCGAAAAGCGCGCCCCCAACTGGACCGCATCATAGAGCCAAACAGGAACCGAGAATGACATCACCCAACGAGTGGAAACTCCCAACGACCATCCGACCAAACCTCTACACCCTTACACTCGAACCTGACCTGGACAGCTTTACTTTCGCGGGAAGCGAGACCATAGCTATCGAGCTCGACGAGCCTGCGACTGCCATCAAGATGAACAGCGCTGAGATAGCGGTTCAGTTCGCAGTCCTCACGCTTCCCAACGGTTCGGAGCGCCAGCCTGAATCAATTACATTCGACGAGGAGAAGGAAACCGTGTCCTTCGACTTCGCCGAAGCTGTTCCGGCAGGGCCCGCAAAGCTCGCTATTGAGTTCACAGGAGAACTGAACGACAAGCTGCGCGGCTTCTACCGCTCGTCCTACACCGACGTAAACGGCGATCAACGCTGGATGGCAACGACTCAGTTCGAGTCCACCGACGCCCGCCGCGCCTTCCCCTGCTGGGACGAGCCTGCGGTCAAAGCCGCTTTCGACATCACGCTCATAGTCCCGCGGGAATTGGAGGCTATATCCAATACCGAACCGGTTTCGGTCTCGAACGGCGATAACGGCAAGAAGGTCGTCCGCTACGCAGAGACCCCTGTCATGTCAACGTATCTGCTCGCCTTCATCGTGGGCGATTTGGCGTGCGTCCAGGACCGAACGCGAGACGGCGTTCTCATGCGCGTATGGGCGACCCGCGGCAACGAAGACAAAGGACGGTACGCGCTCGATACTTCGATGGCGCTGCTGGACTACTTCCACGACTATTTCGGCGTACCCTACCCTCTCACGAAGCTAGACCATATCGCCATTCCCGACTTCGCCGCCGGCGCGATGGAGAACTGGGGCGCGATAACCTACCGCGAAGTGGCTCTGCTGGTTGACCCGGTAAATAGTTCAGCCGGAACGAGGGAGATCGTCGCGGCGATTATCTCGCATGAGATGGCTCACCAGTGGTTCGGCGATCTGGTCACGATGGAGTGGTGGGACGACCTCTGGCTCAACGAGAGCTTTGCGTCCTGGATGGGCGACAAGGCGGTTGACTACCTCCATCCCGAATGGGAAATGTGGACCCAGTTCATTACGCATGACACAAGCTCCGCCCTCAATCTGGATGGACTCCGCAACTCTCATCCCATCGAGCAGCCAGTGAACAACCCCGCCGAGATAGGCGAACTGTTCGACGCCATCAGCTACTCCAAGGGTGGCTCGGTCCTCAGGATGCTGGAACATTTCCTTGGCGCGGACACCTTCCGGGAAGGGCTTCAGATCTATATCCAGCGACATCAGTACGCCAACGCCCGCACCCGCGACCTTTGGAATGCGCTGGGCGAGGCGTCCGGACAGCCCGTATCCGACATAATGGATAGCTGGACATCCCAAACGGGATACCCTGTTCTGGAAGCGACGGTAAACCGCTCGGGCGACGAGATAGAAGTTGGGCTCTCGCAATCCCGCTTCCTCTACGACGAGATTCTGGGACAGGACGAATCCGACGATACTATATGGAAAGTTCCGGTAACCGCGAGGACAGCATCCAACGCCGAACCGGAGCGAAGACTTATGGAAACCGCCGAATCGGGGCTTACGCTACGGCCCGCGCCTTACGGCTCCACTGAAGAGTGGATCAAGGTGAACCCAGGCCAGGCAGGTTTCTTCAGGGTGCAATACGCTGACGAAGAGATAGAACGCCTCAAGGCGCCCATTTCCAGTCTCACTCTGCCCGCTCAGGATCGGCTCGGCCTTCAGTCGGACGCCTACGCGCTAGTCAAAGCCGGACGCATTCCCGCCTCTGCCTACCTGAATCTAGTCGAGGCCTACTCAAATGAAGACGACGCCTCGGTAGCGGGCGATTTAGCCGCCTCGCTAAACGCTCTCGACAACTTACTGTCCGCCGAGGACTTTCATACCGCCTATCAGGCTTTCGGACGTAGGGTATTCAAGCCCATCGGGGACCGCGCGGGCTGGGACCCGCGTCCCGAAGAGGGTCATCGAGACGCCCTTCTACGCGCTACCTCGCTCGCCCAACTGGGCCATTTCGAGGACGATGAAACGCTTGGGGAAGCGCGCCGCAGATTCGACGGCTACGTCGAAGACCCATCCAGCCTGAGCGCCGATCTGCGCGTGGCCGCCTTCTCCATGTCAGCCCAGCGCGGCGACCGAGATCTCTATGAGACTATGTGGGAACTCGAAAAGCGAGCGACGCTGCATGAAGAGAGGCTGCGCTTCCTCAGAGCGCTGTCCAACTTCCCAGACCCGGAGCTAATACAGGAGACGCTGAATAGGTCGCTCGATGAAGATCACATTCGCAGCCAGGACACCATAAGCGTAATGGTCGCGACTGCGTCCAACCCAAATGGAAGAGAACTGGCGTGGCGATTCCTGAAAGATAACTGGGACGAGCTCGACCGGCGATACGGGGAAGGCGGATTCGCCATAATGCGACTCGTCAGTATAGCGTCGGTGTTCACCACCGCTGAAAAGCGAGAGGAAGTCCGCGAGTTCTTCGATTCGCATCCCGTTCAGTCCGCCGAGCGCACGATTCGCCAGGTTCTGGAAAGAATGTCCAACAATATCGCGTGGCTGGACAAGAACCGAGACGACTTGAACAACTGGCTCGTCGGATAGCCGGCGGCGTCGCCAATCAAGAAGACGTTCTCGACACGCATGGATATTCAAATCTTCACAAATCATCGCGTAGTGTGAATCCATTGAGAAACCTGATTGACAGGGCCGCGAGTCTTTGGACTCCGGCCCTCGATGTTCTCTTCCCCATCAGATGCCTGGGATGCGGCGCTGCCGGGCGATTTATCTGTCCGGACTGCGTGGCGCGAATGCCCCGACTGGAAGAGCCATACTGCGAGATATGCGCGAATCCGGGCACAGAGGGCATCTGTGGGTGGTGTCTAGACAGAGAACCTGAGATAGATCAGATAAGAGCGCCTTATCTCTATTTGCCGTCCAGCCCTATTTACAAGGCTATCGCGCTCCTGAAGTACCAGGGGATAAGGGCGCTCGCCCCCGAACTCGCGGAGCTGCTCGCCCAGTTCATCGAAGAATCTCCCGCTCGGTTCGACTGCATAGCGTCTGTCGTAAGTCACCGTTCGCGCGAGCGGCGGCGCGGATACAGCCAAGCGTCCCTGATAGCCTCTCATTTGGGCAAAACGCTTGATTTGCCAGTCATCGAGGACGGGCTCGTTCGGGTCAAGAACGCGCCTTCACAGCTTTCCGCCAAGTCCAGAGAGCGACGCTGGGACAACGTGCAACAGAACTTCGTATGCCGCAGCGATCTGAGCGGAGCGGTGACGCTGCTGATTGACGACCTCGTAACTACTGGGGCCACCGCGGCCTCAGCGGCCCACGCGCTGAAGAGCGCCGGCGCGCTCAGTGTCTTCTGCGTCGCGCTGGCCAGAACCGCGCCCGGAGCGGTGGCCGCTAAAATTAGCTGAAGGTTCTTTTCGCTTTGTTGGATTAACTCGCTCCGCTATATATAATGGGAATTGCGCTAAATGGATTCTCATACCATCGCAAGTTAGTGAAGACATCGAACCTCAGATTGCCGAAACGATAGGCCAAAGGTGTTGACCTCAGTATGCTAAAGATAGGCAGTCCGGCGCCGGACTTCCAGATCACTCTCGGTTCAGGGGAAACGTTTACGCTCTCAGACCACAGGGGGCAGAACGTCGTCATATTCTTCTTCATACGGGCTTTCACTTACGGGTGAGAAAACCAGGTAAGGGGTTTCGGTGAAATCCATGACAAACTGTCTGCGATGAACGCTGAGGTCATCGGAATAAGCGGCGACGGCGCGGACAGGATGAAGCGATTCGGCGACTCTATTGGCATCCCGTTCGAGTTGGGGAGTGACTCATCCGGGGATGTTCGACGCCTTTATGAAGTACAGCGACGGTTTCGTCTGGGCACATCCAGGATAACTTACGTGATTGACGCCGAGGGAGTGGTTCGAGGCGCCTTCCACAATGAGCTGTCCATGAGCAGTCACAGCAAGAACGCGCTCAAAACGCTTGAGAGCGTCGTAGCCGACAGTCAGATCGGCTGACTGAGCGTTAGACGGACTGCCAGTCTTGCGTCGAACCTTACCCTAAGGGCCGAACGCGACGCGTTCGGCCCTTGTCGCTAACCTGCGAGTTCTCGCGCTGGGCGATTATACCCTCTCGAACTTGGATACCCTCTCGCCTTGCCCTATCTCGGTAACGTAGATGCTGCCGTGAGAGTCAACGCATATCCCGTGTCCGCCTATAAGCGTACCCAGTCCCGCGCCCTCATTGCCGCGCCAGCGGGTGATGAGTTCACCGTCCATCGTCCATATACTCACGCCGTTTCCGCCGCCCTGCTCTATTACGTAGATGATGTCGTCATGTATCCAGAGGTCTCCGGGAGCGGTCATGTCCGTCCACTCTTCGATGAAATTGCCCTCATCATCGAATATCTGCATTCGATCATTCTCGCGGTCTGCGATATAGACCCGGCTGTTCTTGTCCACCCAGATATTGTGGAGCAGCGCGAACTCGCCCGGGCCGGTCCCTTCCCTGCCCCAGGACTTGATTAGCTCGCCTTCGGCAGAGAACTTGTGAACGCGATGTCCTCCGTACCCATCCGAGACGAACAGGCAGCCATCCGGCGCGATTGCCAGACCGGAAGGCATATTGAAGGGCAGTCCTTGGAATGACGGAGATGGAGCGAGCTTTTCGCCTAGAGTGCGCAGCGGCTCGCCGCCGGGCGTGTACTCGGTGGCGATGTGGTAGTCTCTATCAACCAGCCAGACGTTGTCATTCGGCGCGATATATATCCCGTGGGGGTTCGCCGAGAAAGTTCCTTCGCCCCATGAGCTTATGAAATTGCCGTCCGTATCCCAAATAGTCAGCGGATGCAAGCCTCGGCTGAAGATATACACCTCATCCTTAGAGTTCACGGCTCCGTCGGAGGCGGCTCCGAACTCCCAGTACTTGGGCATATTGGGCCACTGCTCCACTCGTTCGTATTGAAAATCGCCCGATCCTACAACTGCCATTATCATTTGCCTCCTGAGTTTTCTGCCTTCTTGGCAGGCGCTACGATTTTATTTCCCAGAGTCCAGACCGTCAACCGAGCCGTTCGATCTTTGATCTGATGACCGACTGGGGACGAACCTGATATCTGAGAGTGGCAGGTGTTTTTGCGCGATGTTGGGTACGTTGGCGCACATAGCGCACTCATGTTCTTAAATGTGATTATAGCATAGGCAAGGGGGAGTTGGAATGGTGAATTGAGAAGGGTGAATTTGGAATTATCTGACGTCTGATTGGGGTTGAGCCTTCCGCCGTTGATGCGCTGAGAGGGGGAAGGGATTTTGCAAGGTTGGTGGGACGTTTGCCTACCCCTATGAGACCTCAGCCATATAGGGGGTGGTGGCGTGGCGTGGCGCCGGCCAAGCTTATGCGAAATATCTTCTGGTTTATAGCGCTCTGGTGAGCCTGCAGGCGGCTTGCAGGTGTCTTCTGGTGGGTTTCAGGTGGAATATGTCGCCTGTATCCACCTGCAGGCCACCTGCAAAGACCTGTATTCACCAGTTCAGAGGTTTTTTTCTGCGCTCGCTCGGACTGGTTGATAAGTTCTGGTTTATGGGTCGTTAGTTGTTAGATTGGCTTGCGTAATTTACGCATATTTGTTCTTGGGTTGTGAGTATTGTAGCATAGGGTGGGGGGAATTGGGAATGGTGAATTTAGAATATCGAAACCGAGTAGATTCGAACCGAAACGCCGAAAGCATGCTGATATTTGGAAATACTCGGATTTGAGGACCGCCGATGCTTAAAGAGTTTGGACATCTCTACCGCGAGGAAGTTAGGGCGGAGGCGGAGCGCAGGTTCAAGTTGGAGCGCGTCGGCTCGATGCCTCTCAGGGGAAGCCACAGCTATGTCTTCGAGTATACGGGCGACGCCGCTTCTTCCGTGATACTCAAGATAACCCATAGCTCTCATCGAGAGACGCGACAGATACTGGGAGAACTCGATTTCACGAACTATCTTGCCGACAACGGATTGAACGTATCACGGTCCGTGCCGTCTGCGGTCGGGAAATCGGTCGAAACGCTGGAAGCCGATTCTGGCTACTTTCTGGCTACCGCGTATGAGAAGGCGCCGGGCGCGCTGGTGGACTGGCGCGAGTGGACGCCCAACCTGTTCGAGCAATGGGGAGCGCTGATAGGGCGAATGCACACTCTGTCGAAGGAGTACCAACCGTCCGACGAATCGCTGCGCCGCAGACACTGGCATGAAGATAGAGACTGGGAACTGGATTCCAGCGTACCCGAATCTCGCTTGGAATTTCGGCGTTATGGGCAGAGAGTCAAGGACTGGCTGCTCTCGCTGCCGGCGGATAGAGATGCCTACGGCCTTATACACTCCGACCTGCACCAGTGGAATATGCTCTACGACGGTTCCGAGCTCTGGCCGATAGACTTCGACAATCTGCATTACGACTGGTTCTTGTCCGACTTTACCACTGTCATCATCAATGCGGTCATTTGCCAGTCCCATAGCTATAAGCGCGCCGAGTACGACGAGTGGACCGGCGGTCGGAAGATGGACAGCGCAGCGTTTCTGGACTACTTCATGGAGCCGTTCCTGAGCGGATACCGGCAGATGAACGATATCGAGCCGATCTGGATTCGCCGTCTCCCTCGATTTTTGCGCCGACACTATTTCACGTTTTACGTGGACGCCCTCTGTGATCCAGGATTCACAGACCTCTCAGAAGAAGAGCAAGCCGCCGAATTTCCGTGGCGCTCGATGGCGCAGCTAGAGGAGGAAGTCCGAACCGAATTCTGGCGGCAGTTCGACTTTTCGAAATTCGCTTGATTTTCGCGCAACTTAGGGCGGCGACTGAACTGAATTGATATTGGTTGCGCCATATATAGGGCAGTTGCCGGGTGGTTAGCGTTTGGTATAATCCGTTGCGATTGATTGATTTTCGCTTAGGATGATGATTTAAGCGTTCCATATCCACTGAGTGCAATGAATCCGTATGGAATTCATGGAGGTCAACCGCTTATGCTGAGTATTCGCTTTGCGTCTGTTGCGTCAATGATCGTCCTTGCTGGCTTGGCGCTGTCCCTTTTGCTCTTCGCTTCTGGACTTTTCGGCGACAGCGGCGGCGATCAGGCAGCGGATATTCCCGAACCGCAAGAGCGGGAGTATCCCAACCTGGGTTCGCAACTGAACAGGATGGTGGAGGAGTATGAAAGCGGGGTCAGCGCTCTGCCCGCCGGGGACAATAGCGCGGCGCAGGCGATGGGCCGCGATTTGGCGCAACAGGCGCCTTTGCAACTGGACGGAGCGGTGGCGATTACCGTTTACGTGTCCGGAAACGTGGCGACGGTGGTGGGGTTCATGGAGTCTGTCGGAGGCGACCCGCGCAACGTGGGTGACGACTATATCGAGGCATACGCGCCGGTTTCGATTCTGGGCGCGCTGTCGCAGCGTCCCGGCGTGGATCGGGTGGAGGCAATCATACCGCCAGAGCCGGATTACGGCAGCGTTCTGAGCCAAGGGGTGGCGGCTCACCTGGTCAACGCCTGGCACGCGCGGGGCGTCACGGGCCAGGGCGTCAAGATAGGAATCATAGACTCGGGATTCCGCGACATACGCAGTATCCAGGGCACAGAGTTGCCGACGATTATTCACGCCCGGTGTTTCTCCTCGCTGGGGAGATATTCCACCAATCTGGCGGATTGTGAGTCGGTGCCTGAAGTTACCTGGGAAGCTGACCCATCATGCCTTCCTTACAGGCGGGGACTGGCGAGTCGGCCTGGTCATGGGACAATAGTGGCCGAGACGGTCCTCGACATGGCTCCGGGGGCTACCCTGTATATTGCGGATCCGTCGTCTTCTGGAGATTTGGCCAGCATCGTCAACTGGATGACATCGCAGGGGGTGACAGTCATCAATATGTCGCTGTCGTGGGTTTATGACGGTCCTGGGGACGGCACGTCCAAATACAGTAGCAGCGCTCTGAGAGCGGTTGACCGCGCGGTAAGCCGGGGCGCTCTCTGGGTGAACTCAGCAGGGAACTCGGGCCAGGAAAGTTGGCTGAGCGCATGGTCCGACCCCGATAGCGATGGCAAGATGTCCTTCAGCCGCACTGTCAACGACGAAGTCATGGATATTCCGCTGCGGCCCTGCACACGGTACTTGATCCAGTTGCGGTGGAAAGACGACTGGTTCGGACCGGACACGGATCTGGATCTGCACTGGTACAAAGAAAAACGAAGGGGTGATATATTCCAGCGCCGCGGCGCAAACTGGGCAAAGCAACCAGATACCGCGCGAGGGGATCGTAATCAGGACACCCAACTTTTCAGGTATAGATAACACTAAGGGTATCGTTGTAACCCGCGCGAGCGGTCCGATTCCGGACTGGGTTCAGATATTGGTCTGGGGCATTGATCCCATCCAGCATTACAACACCAGGGGAGGCATCAGCAACCCCGGTGAAAGCGCGAACCCGGGGATGCTGACCGTTGGGGCGTCGCATTACAGCCGACCCCTGTCCATCGAGCCTTACAGCAGCCGGGGCCCGACGCCGGACGGTCGGGTCAAGCCGGATATAGTTGGGGTGGACTGCGCCCAGACGTCGCTGGTGTCCAGTTTCTGCGGAACCAGCCAGGCGTCGCCGCACCTGGCGGGTATGGCGGCTTTGGTCAAGCAGAGGAACCCGACGTTCAGTCCTCAGCAGATAGCGAACTACCTGAAGAGCAACGCACAGGACTGGGGCGTATTGGGCGTGGACAACACATGGGGACATGGGCTGGCGCGATTGCCGGCGCCTAATCCGGCGCCTACACCGACCTATACCCCTACGCCGACCTATACTCCTACCCCTACACCCGCATCGCGCCAGGCGAATTGCGTGGCGACAATCACCGCTGACGGAGCGGTATCCGGAACCTGGGCTGACGATTGCCAGTCTGAAGAATCGGCGCGGGGCTACGCTCGCTACTACACCTTCACGCTGACTCAGAGGAGCGAGGTCACGATTGACTTGGAATCCAGGGTTGATACTTACCTGTATTTGCGTAGGGGCAACAACGCTCGCTCCGGCAGTTTAGTGGCGGAGGACGACGATGGAGGCGGCAACCAAAACTCGCGGATTAGGAGGACCCTGGCGGCTGGCGATTACACCATTGAGGCTACGACGTATAGAGTCCACCAGACGGGCGACTTTATCCTGAAGGTTGCGGGACTGGGCAATAACGTTCAGCCGACGCCCACGTACACGCAGACGCCCACACGGGCGGTTATCCTGACGCCGACATACACACCCACGCCTATCGTTGTGGCTGGGAATTGCGCGCAGACGATCAGCGCAGACGGGTCAATCACCGGAACCTGGCGATCTGGCTGCCAATCCCAAGAGTCGGGACGCGGCTACGCTCGCTATTACATTTTCTCGCTGGGGCGGGATAGCGATGTCACTATCCAGCTGGAATCCGCTACGGACCCGTACCTGTATTTGCGTAGGGGCAACGACAGGCGCTCCAGCAATATAGTCGAATACGATGACGATGACGGCGGCAACAGAAACTCCCGAATTAGCCGAAGTCTGTCGGCTGGGATTTACACCATCGAGGCGACTACTTACGCTGCTGGGCAGACGGGCGACTTTACCCTGACGATTACTGGTCTGGTCGGAGGCGTAGCGCCGCCCCCGCCGCCGAATACTTTCGTGCCGGACGCCAACCTGGTGGCCAACATCCAGCGGTGGCGAGGTGAAACTCATCACGGGCAAGCGCACATTGATCGCTGGACCAGGGCGCTGATTGCGTTGGGCGTAGAGACGGGCAGCCTGAGTCCGATGACATCCAGCGAGGCGCAAACATACGTGGACAGAGGATGGGGGAGCCGTTGGCGCCCGGTGGTGGCGGAATTGCGGCGCAAGGAGAATCACGACGCAGGCAGGTCTCAGGGTCGGGCTTCGCCGACGCCGGCCGCGACGCATACACCAACGCCGACGCCAGGTCCCACGACGCCGACTCACACACCAACATCGACACCCGCGCCTCAAGTCGGGGCGAACGGCTGCGTGGAGACAATAGTGGCCAGAAGGCCGGTATCAGGGTCGTGGACGTCAGAGTGCCAGTCTCAGGCCACGTTCCGCGGTTACGCGCGGTATTACACCTTCACGCTAGATCAGTTGAGCATCGTCAACATTAACCTGGAGTCTGGAATTGACAACTACCTGTACTTGCGTCAGGGTCATAATGTGCGGTCCGGCTCGGTTCTGGAAGAAGATGATGATGGCGGCGGAGATGGGGATGCGTTCATCAGCAAGCAATTGCCGGCCGGGGATTACACTATCGAGGCTACTACTTACGATGAGAATCGTTCGGGTAGATTCAGGCTGGAGTTCTCTTTGCTGGGGCGGTGATGAACGGTGAATTTGGAATTGTCTGGCGATCGACTGGGTTGGAGTTTGAGAGCTGAGAGGGGAAAGGGACTTTTGGAAAACTGTTGACAGAAGCGAACGAAAACCCTACCATTTGCGCAATGACTGAACGACGCTGGAAATGCGCCCAGTTTTTCTATGGAAAGAGAACCGCAGGAGGCCGACCGGATGGATTTCGCCTATACATATACGGAAGACCAGGAAGAATTTCGCAGTGAGGTGCGCTCTTGGCTCGAGGAGAACATCCCCGACGATATGAGAGCGCCTGTTGACCGGATGGAACTTTCGGATGAGCAGTACGCGTTCTGGCGCGACATGCACCAGGTTATCGCCGAAAAGGGCTGGCTCTATCCCACCTATCCCAAGGAATACGGCGGAGGCGGGCTTACAGGCGAACACGAGACGATTATCCAGGAAGAGTTCAGGCGCGCTCGCGTAGTGCCTGGGTTCACGAACGCTCTGGTATTCCCTACCCTGCTCGTCTGGGGAGACGAATCTCAGAAGGACTACTTCCTGAAGCCGCTTCTGAGCGCGGAGAAGGTGGCGTTCCAGAACTTCTCGGAGCCTAACGCGGGGTCCGACCTCGCTTCGCTCCAGAGCCGCGCTGTCCGCGACGGCGACGACTTCATTCTGAACGGACAGAAGATATGGATTAGCGGTCAACGCGAGCCTGACTTCCTGTTCGGCCCGTTCATGACCGATCCTGACGCTCCCCGTCACCGCAACCTTGGATACTTCATGGTTCCGTTCCCGTCCGACGGGCTTACGCAGGAGCGGATGAACCTGCTTTCCGGCGACGACCAGAGCGTTTTCTTCTTTGACAACGTGCGCGTGCCGGGCGACCACCTGATAGGAGGCGATCACCAGGGCTGGCAGGTTACGCAGACCACGCTGGAAGTCGAGCACGGCGGACGCGGGCAGGCGTATCCGCAGGACGAGGCGATGGAGAACTTGGTGAGCTACGTGCAGAACACGAAGCGCAACGGCGGCAATCTGGGCGACGACCCTGTGGTGGCTCAGGAAGCGGCGTCGGCATTCATTGACTCGCATGTCCACGGACTTCTCAACCTGCGCAACTACGGAATGTACCAGTCGCGCCAGGAAATGACATACCAGGGATCGCAGACGTCTATGTTCGGCAAGCTGTACAAGATCAAGAATGCTGACCGCGCCAGGGACATCATGGGGATGTACAGCCTGTGCGGGACAGAAGAGCCTCGCGCTCCGTTCGGCGGCGAGCCGGAAGTTTATCAGCGCGGCAGCCTGGTGGGAGCGCACCCCGCTGGAACGGTCGAGATTCAGAAAGTGATCATCTCTCGACGCATTGGCATTAGCAGGACGCGAGAGCGCGCCGCGGCGACGCCATCCACCGCCGGAGTGGGCGGCGTCTAGCGACAGCCCCTCCAGAGAAATTAGATAACTAAATCGGGGGCCTTCTCAGTTGATCGAGGAGGCTCCCGATTTCATTATCAGCTTGCGTTCTACTATAATGGCTGTATCGAATTAGCGTCTCACAGCATAGGCGCAGTTCCTGTCTCCAGCAATCCGACGCCAAAGGGGGAAAGGTTGGACTTCAGATCTCCGTACACACGTCAGCAACAAGAATTTCGCGCGGTCGCGCGCGCCTGGTTGATGGAGAATTTCCCCAGAGACTTGAAGATACCTCCCGACGGCAGTCCGCTTGACGCCGAAAACCAGGCGAGAGTGAAGGAGTTCAGGCGTATGCTGGGCGAAAAGGGGTGGCTGGCGCCGTCCTGGCCGAGAGAACTGGGCGGCGGCGGACTCACGTCGGGCCTGGACGTCATTTTGATGGAGGAGATGCGGCGAATGCCGCTGCCCAGCATGGGGGACAACAATCGCTGGGTGCCGGCGATGATGGTCTGGGGAACTGAAGAGCAGAAAGAGCGTTTCATTCCGCCGTGTCTCAAAGGGGAGTCGATTACCTGGCAGTGCTTCAACGAGCCGGGTTCAGGCTCGGACTTCGCGGCGGTCAATACATACGCCGTTCCGGAAGAGGGCGGCTGGGTGATCAACGGCGAGAAAGCGTTCATTACCGGACGATTCGATCCCGACTACCTGATTACGCTCGCCAATACGGGAAAAGACAGGCCGCGGCGAATGAATCTGGGCGTGTTCATGGTGGACGCGAATAGCCCGGGCATAGAGATACGCAATATGAGGCTGCTCATGGGAAGCGAGCGAAGAGTCAAGTTCGACAACGTGTTCGTGCCAGACGACTGTCGCATCGGGCCGCCATATCAGGGCTGGGAGATAGCGATGACGGTCATAGAGGCGGAGCGCGGCGGCGTAGCATTCCGCATTAGCGAAGACGGCACCATAGAGAGCATCTATCAATATCTGCGCGACCAGCGCAACGATCAGTGACCAACCAGTGACCAACGGTATCCTTAACACTTATGGGTATTCAAATTTTCATACATCAGCGCGTACTGAAAATGCCTAACCAACTCAAATCGGGAGACAAGAAGTGAACCGCCACGAACACGGACATAGACATCACGACGAGGCGATGCTGAGCGTGGAGGACGCGCTCGAACGCATTCTGGAGCGCTTCCATGTCCTCGATACTGTGGAAGTTTCGCTCCTGGAGGCTCTTGGCCAAGTACTGGCCGAGGACGCGGTGGCTCTTCACGATATACCGCCTCTGGACAACTCGGCCATGGACGGATACGCAGTGCAGGCGTCCAGCGTGGAGGGAGCCTCTGAAGATTCCCCTGTCACGCTCAGAGTGATTGGCTCAGTAGCCGCCGGCGAACTTCCGAGCGCCAGCGTGGAGCCGGGAACCGCGGTTCGTATAATGACAGGAGCGCCGATACCGCAGGGAGCGGACGCGGTGGTGCCGTTCGAGGAGACGGATGAGCTGGAGCGCAGAAACGCGGCGGCTGGCATGGCGGAGATAGGGATAAGGGTGGCTGTACCGGAGGGGTCCGATGTCCGCCCGGCCGGACAGGATGTCCGAGAGAGCGCTCGCGTCCTCGAATCGGGCGTAACGCTCAGGCCGTCTGAAATAGGAGTTCTGGCTTCGCTCGGATTCGATAGAGTGAAAGTCATCAGGAGGCCGGTCGTAGCGATACTTTCCACGGGGGATGAGTTGCTGGACGCGGGCGACCCTTACGCCGAGGGAAAGATATACGACGCCAACAGCTACTCGGTCGCCGCGAGCGTGATTCGCTACGGCGGAGTTCCCAAGACGCTCGGCATCGCGCGGGACAACTTGGATTCGATGAACGCCAAACTGCGCGAAGGTCTGGAAGCGGATATGCTCATCACGTCGGCAGGCGTCTCCAAGGGCGACTACGACATGGTGAAGGACGTGCTGGCCGAGCGCGGAAGAATCGCATTCTGGTCGGTCAGGATGAGGCCGGCCAAGCCTCTTGCGTTTGGCACCCTGAACGCCGCCGGCGGCAGAAAGGTTCCGCACCTGGGACTTCCGGGCAATCCGGTAAGCGCGATGGTGGCGTTCGAGCAGTTCGGAAGAGCGGCTATCTACAAGATGATGGGCAAGACGGGATTTCTAAAGCCTCGAATCAAGGCTGTTCTGGACGAGCCGATCTACAACACCGACGGCAGGCGCGTGTACGCGCGCGCGATAATCACAAAACGAAATGGCGACTATCACGCCAGACTGACAGGCAATCAGAGTTCCAATCTGTTAACCTCGATGGCCGGCGCCAATGGGCTGGCCGTTTGTCCGGAGGACCTGCCGGTCAAGAACGCAGGCGAGACGGTCGAGGTTGAAATGCTGGATTGGCCCGAGGATGTATTTTAATGGTTGAGGACGTACAGACGACCGAGAGTTCCGAGCAACAGCCGAAATTCAAGAAGTATTTCATAGACCCTGCCAAGGCCGACTCAACAGGGCGGTCCCTGTCTGTGCTGCTCGCCAGCAGACTGGGTTATATGTACCAGCAGGGTCTTGACGAATACGCGATAATACAGGCTGACCCACAGGACTTCTTCAATATAATACTCGAACACAGTTCCCACGCGCCGGACTTCCTGCTGCCGGACACCCCTCTGAAAGAGGCTATCTTCAGGACGTTTCTGGCGCATGGCAACGAACCGATGGACGCGGAAGAGATAAGCTTCTTCATAAGCCAGAAGTGGGCGATGACGCAATTTCCGCGCAACACTTCGCCCGAGGTGATACAGGCGCTTCTCGACACGAGCGATTTCTACTGCTTGGGGCCGTCTCCAACTGAATGATGGTCGGCGGGTTGACCCGGGACGCGAGCCAAGTTCAGCTTAGCTGAGGGTTTGGCTACCTGACGAGGTGAAGGAAGAATATGAACTTGACTGAAAGACGCGAGCGATACAGGGCTATTCTGGATGGGGACGAATGTCTGCATCCGGCGTCTGTCTATGACGCTATTTCGGCGCGACTGGCGGAAGACCTCGGCTTCGAGGTGATGATGTTCGCGGGCTCGATAGCGTCGGCGACGGTTCTGGGCGCGCCGGACTATATAGTTCTCACGCTGACGGAATTCGCGCAGCAGATACACCGGATATGCAGAGCGGGAACGCTTCCGCTCATGGTGGACGCCGATCATGGGTATGGCAACGCGCTCAACGTGAGGCGCACTGTCGAGGAACTTGAAACCGCGGGCGTGGCGGCTCTGACGATAGAAGATACTCTGTTGCCGAGAGCGTTCGGGCAGTCCGCCCAGAGCCTGATTTCTTTGGAAGAGGGTGTTGGGAAGATGAAGGCGGCTCTTTCGGGCAGGCAGGATTCATCGCTTGTGGTGGCAGGGCGATCCAGCGCAATTGGCATAGCGGGCATCGAGGAAGGCATTCGGCGGGCGAAGGCGTATGAGGCGGTGGGAGTGGACGCGCTGTTTATGACGGGCATAAGCGCGAGGGACGAACTGGAAGCGCTGAACGCGGAGGTCGGAATACCTATACTGCTCGGTGGCGCAAGTCCTGAACTGGACGACAGAAAGTATCTTGGCTCGCAGGGTGTCCGAATCGCGCTCCAAGGTCATCTGCCGTTCATGGCGTCGGTGAAAGCGACCTACGACACTCTGAAGGCGCTGCGAGAGGGTACGCCACCCTCGGAACTTGGCGACGTGGTTGCTTCGGCGGATCTGATGGCGCAGGCCACCAGACTGAACGAATACGACGAATGGATTGGCGAGTTTCTGGAATAGCTTTTGACTGCGTCTTAGGGGGAGCCGATATGCCCAAGCCGACAAAGATAGAAAAGGTGGAGACGTTCCTCTGGGACCGCTGGCTGCTGATCAAGGTTCATTGCGAGGACGGAACGGTGGGCATTGGCGAGGGTGGCGTTCATGGCTGGCAGCGGCCAACGAAGACGATGGTCGAGACGATGGAGCCATATCTGCTGGGCAAAGACCCGCACCAGATCGAGCATCATTACCAGTGGCTATATCGGAGTTCGCATTTCATGGGGTCGGTCGTGCAGGGCGCGCTGTCAGCGATTGACATCGCGCTGTGGGACATCAAGGGGAAGCGGCTGGAGGTTCCGATATACGACCTGATGGGAGGCAAGACGCGCGACCGGGTTCGCTGTTATATGCACGTGGGCGCGCCGTCGGACAATGACAGCGCGGAGGGCTTGGCTCAGGACGCGCTGAGCGCTGCCAAGCAGGGATTTACGGCGGTGAGGTTTTCGCCGTTCCCAAGGAACTTCTATCTGCATAAGTCGTACAGCGAACTGGCCGACGAAGCGGTGGAGCGCGTTGGAGCGGTGCGCGAGGCAGTAGGGCCAGGCGTGGATCTGTGCGTGGAGATACATCGTCAGATGGCGCCGGCTGAGAGTATATGGCTGGGGCGGCGGCTGGAACAGTTCCATCCATTTTTCTATGAGGATCCGATGCTGCCGGACAGCCCTGCTGTCATGGGGGACGTTGCGGCGCAGTGCAATATACCGATAGCGACGGGTGAGCGTTTCACGACTATATTTGAGTATCAGCAATTGCTGGAGGCGAAGGCGGCGTCCTACGTGCGGCCCGATCTGTGCCTGTGCGGAGGGCTTTCGGGGTGCAAGAAGGTGGCGGCGATGGCGGAGTCGTATCACGTGAAGGTGATTCCGCACAATCCGCTCTCGCCTGTCAGCACGGCGGCGTGCGTGCAGTTGGACGCCTGCATCCCGAACTTTGCGCTGCAGGAGTACACGGGCGAGTCGGAGCCGCCGAAGAGCGATCTGCTGGTGAATCCGCTGGAGTTGATTGACGGCTACCTGACGGTTCCGGATGGTCCCGGTCTGGGCATTACACTGAATGAAGAGACGCTGTCGCAGCCGGAGAGCCCGAAGGTATTGAACACGCCGATTGGGTTCGACGGATCGGTGCAGGATAGGTAGGGGAAGAATCCTGCCAAAGACATAACTGTCCATTTCGGTTACCCCAGATCAGACATCCCACGAGCCGCCTATAGAAACATTGATGAGACTGTAGTTATCAGTCCAAGCCGCGGTAGCTGTTGGCAAGCCTGATGAAACTAGGGTCGGGGCGCAACTCTGCTATCAAAGGCAAATGAATTGGTCCTAGATGGGATGCAAATCCATCTAATCCACCTGCCAAGCCCATCTGTCTCAGGTTGCTTACAGCATCAGGGTTTAGACGCATGACCATTTCATCGTCCAAGTAAATCAGCCCGTTGTCGAAAGCTCGGAATTCATTGATCACCTACCTTGACCCACTTTGCTTGGCTAATAGAAGAACTATTAGTCGGTTATCATCCATTCCATGCGTACCTCTTGGCGGCATCCTCATCCAGGTCCGTACCCCAGCCGGGGGCGGTGGGGATGGTCATGTGGCCGTTGGCGATTTCGGGAAGATTTGTGACGAGTTCGTCGCGCCAGGGGGGTGAATCAACGTCGGATTCCATGATCCGGACATTGGAGACGGCGGCGCAGAGGTTGAGGCTCTGGAAGCTGGAGAGGTGGGAGTTGTAGTTGTGCGGCGCGATGTTGAGTTCATAGACTTCGGCGAGGTCGGCGACTTTCTTGGCCTGCGAGAAGCCCTGCCACTGGACGTCCACCTTGACGGTGTCCATGGCGCGCTTTCGGAAGTAGGGCTGGTACTGTCTGAGTCCGAGAAGTTGCTCGCCTGAGCAGATGGGGGAGCGCTGGGACATCTTTAGCTGCAACAGCGCGTCGGGGTCCTGGTTGTCTATCTCGAGCCAAAAGAGGTCGAAAGGCTCCAGCGCCCGGCCGATTGCGATTGCGCCTTCGGTCTTGAAGTTGTAGTTGATGTCCAGACAAATGTCCACATCGGGGCCGACGGCCTCGCGCATAGCGCCTATCTGGCTGGCTGTGTGGCGCACGAGTTCGGTCGGGGCGTTCTGGTCGTTGGCGCCGGCAAACATATTGTTGATTACGGAAGGGTTTTCGCCGGGGAAGATGATATTCGTCTTGAAGGCAGTATAGCCCGCCTCCACAGCCTCGCGGGCGCAGTCGGCCACATCTTCCATGGTGGCGAGCTTGGGCTTGCCCCACTCCTCCGCCATTCGGGCGCGATATGTGGCCAGATGCGACCAATAGACGCGCTGTCTGTCGCGGAACGGACCGCCGAGTAGCCTATATACGGGTACACTGTGCGCCTTCCCTTTGATGTCCCAGAGCGCAAGCTCGATTCCGGCTATGGCCATGGCGGTCGCGCCGCCGGACGCGGAGCGGGTGTGGCGATACATATCCATGTAGAGCTTGTCCACTGGGAGCGGGTCCTGGCCTATAAGCGACTCGCCGAGGTCTTCGACGAGCGCGGGCAGTCCACGCGAGAACGATCCTACGCCGTACTCAGAATATCCAGTAATGCCCTCATCGGTGCGAATGGCGCAAAATAGCCAGGGATTGTTTCCGAGTCCTCGCACTGCGAAGTTTTCTATTGCGGTGATTTTCATGGGAGGGAGTCCTTAGTTATTAGTCTTTAGTATTTAGTGGTTCCAGACGTATTTCCTGGCGGCTTCCTCAACGAGGTCGCAACCCCAGCCCGGGGTGGTTGGAACGGTCATGTAGCCGTTGATGACTTCGGGCCGCGTTGTGAAGAGGTCGAAACGCCAGGGTACGCCTTCTGGATCGGATTCCATGATGCGAACGTTGGAGACGGAGGCGCACAAGTGAACGGACTGGAAGCTGGCGAGTTCGGACGCGGGATTGTGCGGCGCGATGTTGAGTTCGTAGGTCTCAGCGATGTCGGCGACCTTCTTGGAGGGACCGAATCCCTGCCACTGGACATCTACCTTGACGGTGTCCATGGCTCGCAACTCGAAGTATGGCAGATATTCGCGGACGCTGAAATGCTGCTCGCCTGAGCATAGCAATGTAGAAGTGGAAGCTTTGAGCTGAGCGAGCGCATCCGGGTCTTCGTTGTCGTGTTCTATCCAAAACAGGTTATAGGGTTCGAGGGCGCGCGCTATGCGGATTGCGCCTTCGGTCTTGAAGTTGTAGTTGATGTCGAGCAGTATATCTACGGAATCGCCCACGGCCTCGCGCATGACCGAAATTTGCTTCTCGGCGTTTCGGACTATTTCGGTATCGGCGCGCTGGTCGTGGCTGAGTCCGTCTCTACTTTGCGAGATGGCGCGGGGCGTTTCCCCCGGCCAGATTATGTTCGTTTTGAATGCGTCGTAGCCGCGCTCCGGCGCTTCCAGGGCGGCGTCGGCGACCGCATTCCAGTCTTTGAGCGGCTTGTCCGGCGCTAGGCTCGGATCGCCGGCGCGGGCGCTGGCCAGGTGAGACCAGTAAACGCGCTGGCTTTCGCGATATGGGCCTCCGACGAGACTGTTTACGGGTACACCGAGCGCCTTTCCCTTTATGTCCCAGCAGGCGAGTTCTATTCCGGCGATGCCCATCTGGGAGATTCCTCCGGGCATGGCTCTTAGATGGCGGTAGAGATCGAAGTAGAGTTTTTCGACAGCCTCAGGGTCTTGACCGATGACAAGCGGCTTGAGGTCTTCAATAAGCCCGACAAGGGCGCGCGCGGCAACTCCGGAGCCGAATTCGCCGTATCCGGTTATTCCCTCGTCTGTGCGGACGGCGGAGAAAAGCCACGGCCTTCTACCACCATCAACGACGAACACTTCTATGTCAGTTATCTTCATGGCTTTGGACGCTCCTGAGATTTCTAGAAAGTCAGATGCTAGAAATTTTAATCTATTTCTCATAGTTTCATTTATACCGTCAAGGGCATGTTAAAGGTACTTCAGATATTTGTCATCCATGATTTCAAGGAAATCTAGAGTTTGAACTACACGCACTCATTTAGTTCGAATTATATATTCTCTTTATATGTGCATCCCCTAATAGGATGATAGTTGGTACATCCTAAAAATGGCTGGTTGAATTTGCTTGGTCTTTTAACCAATCTACCGGTTTTGCACTGTGGACATTCGGGCGCTGGCACTCCAATTTGAGGAATGTCTGGGTTTCTATTGATGAGTTCGGTTACAAATTGTGACGGATAATTGGTGTCGGCTATCATATACACACCTTTTCTGGCCCTGGTCATGGCTACGTAGAACAGGCGACGCTCCTCAGCGAATGGGACGTTTTCACTGAATGGTCTGTCTCGCGCCAAGTTCAAGATGGGGTCGTCAGAGATTTTGCTCGGAAATCCGTAGAGGGCATCTCGCAGATCCAAGATAATTACGTAGTCGGCCTCCCGTCCCTTAGCAGCATGAACAGTACTGGCTTTTAGAGTCCTCTGAGGCGCGTCACTTCGGCTTTTCCTGAATCTGGTCAGCGGTAGAATCTCGGCGTCTCCATCTACTTTCCTTATCATTCGGGTAGCTTCCATTGCGTCTTCAGCCTGTTCATCAGTGAATATGATGGTTATGCCATGATCATCCTGTTGCTGGTTGGGGTTCATGTCGCGCTGGGTTTGATCCGGATTAGCCTTAATGAATTCTTGGGAAGGACCCGAGATGCCGGAATTGAACCTGAATGTCTGGGCCAAGCTGATTCTCTCAGTAAAGCCCAAGGTCTTATGGCAGTCTGTGACCGCGCTCGGATCGCTGCCCGCAAATGTATAAATGGTCTGCCAGTCGTCTCCAACTAGAAATGTAGCTGTCGTTTCTGACTTTGCCAATTGCGCGACCATCTTCAGACGCTGCGCGCTAACGTCTTGGAATTCATCTACTAGAACATAATCATAAGAGCTTTGCCATTGTCTCTTTTCTATAATCTCAACAGCTTGGTTGATTGCGTCTTCAAAGTCTATGCTTTTGGTCGTCTCCAATTCTTTCTGATAAGCGTCGTAGATTATTTTGAAGGCATGAAAGAAGACTCGGGCGCGCGCTTGATCATAATATCCATCTGCTGCTGCCTCGACATCTTTCACAGATCTGTTGTATGTCTTAACCTGTTTCAGGAAGTTGTCTAACATGGTAGCTGCATTGCTGATTTCTATACCACGTAATTTATCGAGTAGGGTGTCGTAGGGTATTGGATTCGCTTTCACACCGGCTCGCTCAAGTTTGGATATGAGTTCCTTCTGCAGGGTACCATTAGCATTTTGCCAACTGTAAGTCTCAATCAATTTTGTACCATGAGTTTGATGCGTCTGGCGTTTCCAATTGACACCTTCTTCGTACTCTATCCAACCCGCCGGAGCGTGGCCGCGTTCATCCAAAGCGAAATGTTCAATATAGATGTCGTAATCAGTCAGATAGAAATCAGGTTTGTATTGTCGATAGAAAATATCCGCAGTGTTTACTTCGTAATCTCTTTCGTATTCGTATTTCACACCATTTTCAAATAGGAAATTAGCAATGATGAGTTCCTCTTGGCTTTTCACTAATTCCCCATTCAAAGAACGCAATTCTATTTTGCGCGTATAGTTCAAGTATTCAGATTCAGAGTTGAAGTCAAAGGGATGTTCTATGTTTCGTAAGTATATGGTAAGGAATGTATATATAGCTCTCTGATTTTTGGGATCACGCATAACATTCCTGATAGTATTCTCAATAAATGTAAGTCTCCTACTCCTAGATTCATCTTCAGCTAAAGGAGAAATACTGGGCTTCGCGCCCCTCGCATCCCCGAGTATTTGTAATCCCATAGCATGAAATGTCTTAATAGTGACTCCACTGAAATTTTGTGGAAGTCGCTCTCTAATTTCAACAGCAGCCTCCTTGTTGAATGCAAGGACTAGTATCCGGTTTGCGTCAACGTCCAAATTTTCAACTAGATGTGCAATCTTTGCGATGATTATGGCTGTTTTGCCACTACCCGCTCCCGCCAGTATTAGGGTATTGTCCTCGTCGCTCACTACAGCTTCAGCTTGTTCTGGTGTTAGAGAGACATCTAATTTACTGTAGGCAGTGGATGTGGCCTGCTCAGCAACCCGTTTCGTATATCTAGAATTTGCGCTCTGCCGGGTTTTTTCTGCAAATTCTGGTATTGAGAGATTTTCAAGGTCTTTGAGGATACATCTAATATCTTCTCCAAGCATATGATCAACCAAAATACTCCTGCTTCGGTTGATTAGATTAAGAGATTTCTTGATTTCGGCAGTGAAGGCCATTGTGTCAGAGTATCGAGCATACTTATGCGCGGAGTAATATCTATCCTTTTTTGGGGCAAGTTGTTTGATGAATGGGGTGAGCCGCGCGGCTTCCTGACGAGCCGCAGCTTCTCTTTTACGGTACTCTATCGCTTCAGCTTCCTGGCGAGATTTTTCTTCTTCTATACGCGCTTTTTCTCGTTGAGCAGCTAGTTCAGCCATACGCTGTCGAGCTTTTTCCTTGTCTTCGGCAAGAACACGCAGGCTTTCTTCAATTAAATTAATCACCGCTTTAGCTTCGGAGGAATTAGATGCATTGAATAGAATGGTTTGACCGTTCGATTTCCGGATGACTATTTTTTCTCCGAAGAAGTTACTTACTATTTCTGCTTCGTTAATTTCTGACAAAATCATAGTATGTTTCACACGATTATCTTTTCGGTCAGTTACGTAAACTCTCTCTGGTGTAACATATATACGACCATTGTTTCCGAATATACGATATGGCCATGATGCCGCGGCGGTAGCATAGCGTCCATAAGTCACCGACTTATCCATTTCTATATGTCCTGTTCTTGATGTACCGACGCCCGCATCTCTTATTCAGGCGCAGGCCTATATTTTCGTTCATTCAAGAATAGCGTCACGTCGGCGCTGAAGCGTGATGGCGTCGAGCGATGAAGGGAATGTCCTGCGCCGTCGTAAATCTTCAAGCGCGAGTTGGGGATTTGCTTCAGGGCGGTCAGTCCTTGTTGATGTCTGAAGTATAGGTCTCTGGTTCCCCAGAGCAGCAGGGTCTCGCAGGTTATTGATTGGAATCTCGTTGGATTCTTCTCGACAGTCGGGAAATCCAGAGGCGGATATGGGGATTTCAGTCCTGCCGCAACGCATAACGACCAGCGCGCCAAGCTGAACGCCCTGCCCTGCCACGATATTTTGCCGAATCCCATGGGCGCTTCCAAAACCATTCCGGATACTCTTTCAGGATATGTCAGAGCCAATTCGAGACAGACCCTGCCGCCCAGAGAATGACCTACGAGCGTTGCCGTCTCGATCCCGACAGCGTCCATGAATCCAATGAGATAGTCGGCTATATACTGGGGGGTGTGAGGGAACTCGCGCCTGACGGTATCGCCGAAACCTATCAAGTCAGGCGCGTACACCGAGCCGCTCTTTACCAGGGTTGGAATTACTTCTCGCCAGTCGGAACGCGACGCTCCGGCGCCATGAGCGAGAAGAACGGCCTTTTCCGAATTCCCAGAGAAGAGATAGGGTATTCGGTCTCCGTTGACATTCGCAAACGCCTCTGTTGTTTCAGTATAGGCGTCTGCGATGGTATCTCGCGCTGTTTCCTTTGAAGCCATAGCTATGCGGATGGTGGACTGGTTCGCTAGTGAGTGTCAACCAATTCTAACGCCGTCTGTCTCGTCAATCCAGTTAGATTCCTGTTGGGAACCTGCATCAGGTTGGTCGGTGGGTTGGTAAATGGCGCATAGTGAATTTGGAATAGTTCATGGTATGGTTTTCTGTGTATGTGGGCGCTCGCTCAGTGCGTCGCCGATTAAGTTGATATAGATTTATGCGCGCCGCGCGAGTAGATGAGAGCTTGCCGACAATTTACAGAACAGTGGGATCGAGCATGGAGCCGACACTTTGGGACGGCGATCTGCTGCTCGTGATAAATCCTCGCCGAGCGCCGCGGAGAGGAGATCTCGTTGTGGCGGAGATGCCCGGGGCAAGCGGACCGCAATGGAGCGTAAAGCGCGTCGTCGGGCTTCCAGGAGAGTCTTTGACGTTCGAGGATGGCTTGCTGTTCATCAATGGAACTCATCACGGCGAGCCTTACCTTCGCGGACTTCCCGCCTATCTGGGGCTGGGGTCCATGTCCTTCGAGGTTGGCGACCGCTGTTACTTTCTGCTGGGAGACAACCGCGCTCACAGCGACGACAGCAGGTCATTCGGCTCTATTGGCGACGCTTGCATAGCGGGAATAGTCGCCTGCCGCTTGTGGCCACTGTTCGGGAGAAGCAGGCAGATCTAGTGACCATTATGAGCGGTCAGATCGCCTTGCATTTCTATCCCTCTGGTCGTGATTTCGTCATCATCGTCAGATGAGCCGCCCTCGCCCAGGCGACCAATCGGGATGGCAGGGAGAGTGGTGATATGCACGCCGGCGTTGACGCCGAGGTGTAGCGAGAACTGAGCCACTTCCTCATTTCCGGGCGCCGAAACGACGCCAACGAAGTCATATTCTCCCAGAACGGCGTACAAGCCCAGAACGTCGGTGTTGGGGATATCTATGTCGTGAGCGGAGGCGAGCATACTGTCGGTATTGGAAAGCATTTTGCGCCGTCCGGTCTCGGTCATCTTCATGAGCAGAATATATGTCGCCATAAGTAGTCCTTGGATATCTATCCCCGCTCAGACTGCAGCCATTGAGCCACTTCCTTGGCGTGATAGCTAAGAATGACATCCGCACCGGCTCGCTTAATGCTGGTAAGTATCTCCATTGTCACCCGTCTGCCGTCAATCCATTCATTCTCGGACGCCGCCTTGATCATCGAGTATTCGCCGCTCACGTTGTAGGCGGCGATTGGGGTTGCGAATCGCTCTCTTGCAGCCTTCAGAACGTCCAGATACGCTAGAGCGGGCTTGACCATGACCATATCCGCTCCCTCTTCGATATCCAGGGCTATCTCGCGCATCGCCTCCCTTACGTTTGACGTATCCATCTGGTATCCGGCTCTGTCGCCGAACTGGGGAGTGGAGTCCGCGGCGACTCGGAATGGGCCGTAGAATCCTGAAGCGTATTTTGCGGAGTAGGCCATGATTGGGATGTTTGGAAAGCCCGTATCGTCCAGCGCGTTGCGAATCGCGGCGACCTGGCCGTCCATCATCGCGGACGGAGCCACCATGTCAATGCCTGCCTCAGCTTGTCTCACCGCCATTCGGCCCAGCAACTCAAGAGTCGTATCGTTGTCAATGCGGTCGCCGTTCAGCGCGCCGCAGTGTCCGTGACTCGTAAACTCGCACAGGCAGACATCTCCAATGACAGTCATCTCCGGAACCGATTGCTTAATCGCCCCTATCGCCTCCTGTATTATCCCGGTCGGACTATAAGCGTCGCTTCCGAGTTCGTCTTTGTATGCAGGAATGCCGAAGAGCATGACCGACCGGATGCCGAGTTCATATAATTCGCCGACCTCGTGAACGAGATGGTCTAGCGACAACTGGTAGATTCCGGGCATGGGAGGCACTTCCACGCGGGTGTCCCGTCCATGCACTACGAACATGGGGTAAATGAAGTCCGAGATCGCGAGCCTGGTCTCACTCACCATGCCACGAAGGCCCGGATTCTCTCGCAAACGACGCATCCTGATTGTTGGGAATTTCGGCAATGCGCTCCCCTTCACTTCTCAAGAAAAGTATTCCACCAACGCTTTCGCCAAGCTATCGCTGGCAGTCTCCTTAGCCACTATATCAACTTTCAAACCATATCTGCCAGCGGTCTGGGCGGTTGACGGGCCGATACAGGCGACAGCGACGTTTCGCAGCGAGGAGGCGTCGCCTTCCAGAAATTTCATCATGTTTTCTACTGATGATGAACTGGCGAATGTAATCGCGTGGACTCCGCGCCGAATCGCTTCCCGCGCCAATATCTTGGAATTGGGCGGAGTGACTGTCCGGTAGGCATCTACCTCGCGCGCTATGGCGCCTTTGGAGCGAAGTCTGTCAGGAAGAGTCGCGGTCGCTATATTTGACCTTGGGAGCAGGATTACATTGCCGCGGATTCCATATTCTTCCAGAGCGGACGCCAAACTGATGGAAGACGCTATTTTGGGAACCAAGTCTGCCTTTACTCCCCTTTCAATCAACGCCGTTGATGTGGCCAGGCCTATGGCGGCGATATTTACGCCGTGGAGCGCTCTGATGTCCGATCCGATAGCGAACAGCCTGTCGCAGACCGCGCTCACCGCGTTCGCGCTTGTGAAGGCGACCCAGTCGAACTTGGACAATGAGCGCAGGCATGAGTCCAGTTCGGAGAAGTCTTCCAGGGTGTGGATTTCTATTGTGGGAACTTGTACAGGATATGCGCCGAGTTCAGCCAATTTCTTGGAAAACTCCGCAGCCTGCGCGCCGGCTCGCGTAACGATGACGCGCCGACCGAATAGAGGCAGGCTTTCGTACCAATTCAGGCGATGACTCAATCGAACGACGTCGCCCACTACGATGACGGCGGGAGCTTCGAGTCCTTCGCGTCTTGCCGCTTTCGCGATTGAGTCCAAGTCGGCGAAGACCGATTTCTGGTCAGCCGTCGCGCCTCGGCTTACGACCGCGGCTGGGGTATTCGCCGGTTTTCCGGCGGCAATCAGCAAGGACGCTATCTCTTCGATTCGACGCCATCCCATGAGGATGACCAGCGCGCCCGGCATTCTGGCCGCCGCGGACCAATCGGGTTCCATGTCAACTCTACCGTCGGCGACGCTGCCAGTCATTATCGTGAAAGAGGAGCCGTATTCTCTGTGCGTCAGAGGGATGCCGGCGTAGGTGGGCGCCGCGACAGCAGACGTAACTCCCGGAGAAATTTCGAATGGGATTCCGTCGTCTCGCAGCGCTTCCGCCTCCTCTCCCCCTCTTCCAAAGACAAAGGGGTCGCCCCCCTTTAGTCTCACGACCTGCTTGCCCGCTCTCGCCTCGTTCACTAACAGGTCGTTGATGCGCGCCTGGGTTCGACCGCGTTCGCCCGGAGTCTTTCCAACATCCAGCAGTTTCGCATCGGGGTTGCAGTGGTCAAGGAGTCGCTTGTCAATCAGACGGTCATAAACCACCACATCGGCGCTTCTGAGAAGACGCAGGCCTTTGAGGGTCAGTAGTTCCGGGTCGCCTGGTCCCGCTCCAACCAGATAGACTTTGCCCTGTTTCAACCCTTGCGCTCCCTGTAGGCGATAGCGTCCGCTCCAGCTTCCATCAGCGCGCGGGCGGCTTGGCGTCCCGCGGATTCGGCGTCGGAGATCGGAGTCTGAATACGCTTCCGGTAGATTTCAGAACCGTCGGGCAGGCAAGCCATTGTTTCAATATATAGATAGTCGCCGCGCGGAACTGCGTAAGCCGCGATAGGGACTCTGCATCCTCCTCCGATGGCGTCAACAAAAGCGCGCTCAGCAGACACGGCGGCCCATGTCGGAGGGTGGTTGGCGGCCTCGGCTATCGCTCGCATCTCGTCATCTTCGACTAGAATTTCAATCGCAAGCGCGCCTTGTCCGGCGTCTGGAACGCATATCTCAGGGTCCAGTATTTCGGTCGTTTCGCTGATTCTCCCAAGCCGCTGGAGACCGCAAGCGGCAAGCGCGACTCCGTCCAGTCCATCTTTGCCTACTCTGGACAGTCGCGTGTCAACGTTCCCGCGAATTGGCTCGATCTGGATGTCGTTCCGGGCGGCGAGCAGTTGTCCCGACCTTCTGGGGCTGCTCGTGCCGAGTCTGGCGCCTGGCGGCAGTTCGCGCAATCCCACATTAAATCTGTTGACTATTATATCGCGCGCGTCCTTGCGCTCCGGATACGCCGCTATCGCCAGGCCCTCCGGCAGTCGGGCGGGCAAGTCTTTCGCCGAATGAACCGCAATATCAACGCGCCCATCCAAAAGCCAGTTCTCAACGCCTTTGGCGAACGCGCCGCGCCCAAGGCTCAGCAGAGGCGCCGTCTTTCTGATGTCGCCAACTGGGGTTATCGGAACGATTTGGAATTTGATATTCGGCCAAGCGGCGCTCAGCGCGGATACCGCCTCCTCTGTTTGCGCTATGGCCAGCGCGCTTCCGCGAGAGCCTACCCTTACCACACGCTTGTTCATGGCGACTAGAGAGGCTCTGAGCCGGCCAATAGTCCTTCCATGAGCATATCGAAGGCTATATCCGGCTGTCCGGCCTGCACTGTATCCAAGAGGTCTTCGGTTATGCACGTCTGCCAGTGATCAGGAGATACACGCAGCCCCCTTGTCCTCAGCTCGGATCTGGCCTGCGACAGCACAGGCGCCAAGTCGGCGTATTCGAGTATTCTGCTACTCTCTAATTTTTCGCGGAAGGTTCGCGCAAGCGCAGGACTCGCGCCGCCGGTCGAGGTTGCTACTGTAACTTCGCCACGCCGCGCCACTGAGGGCGCGATGAATGTGCAGAGGTGAGTTACGTCAACCACGTTGAGGATAACGTTGCGCTCCTCCGCTTCTTTGTAGATTTGGTTGTCCATATCAGGATTGCCTGTATTGGCGATGGCGATGAACGCGCGCTCCAAATCGCCATATACGTAGTCGCGCCGTATCCACTCAACAATCCCTTCGCTTGCCATGTCGCTGACTTTCGAGGTGACTTCCGAACTGATCACCACCACGTTCGCGTCGCATTCCAGCAGCTTGACAACTTTCTCTTCACCCAGTTCGCCGCCGCCTATCACAATGCAGTCGCGGCCTCGGACATCTATGAAGGCGGGGTAATATCTCGGCAACGTCATCCTCCAATGAATAACTGGCTCGTCCCCCATTATAGCCGAGCGTCGTGTTCCTCTTCAGTGAATCTGTACCGTTCCGGCAACTTTGACGTACTGCGGCGCTTGGGTTTCTCCGTCTGGCAATGGCATACCGTCCGTTTCTGGATAGAATATGGAAGCGGTGGCTGTTGTAGCCGTGGATTCCTCCTTGCTGCATACGATTCTATCACGAAGGGCGCAATGCCAGAACCTGTATCAAGACAGTGGGTAACCGTCCCATAGTCGGTGGGTGAATTTGGAGCTGGATAATGGAGTCGAGTTACTGGGAGTAAGGGAGGCTCTGACTAAGCAGCGATCAGTTCACCCATGTTCAGACCTTCTCCGCCGCTCCACGCCCACTGCGTCAGTCCCAGTCCATTCATCATTCCCCCTATACTCTCATATCCTCTTACCGTCTTGTATCTTATCTTGCTCCTTCCTATCGCCCTCTCTGTACAGTTGTTCGTCTGCGGCATGCCTCTCACTCTCTGATGACATAACAGACTCGGCCACTTGCCGCATAGATCCACCACCAGCCTGCGAAGCTTCGGCTCAGACCGAACCTTCCTCTCCATCCTC
>CAZXFX010000009.1:0-35558 GCA_964640295.1 uncultured Dehalococcoidia bacterium
GGCGGCGGCGGCCAGATATCTGCGCGAGTTCGAGCCGCTGTGCCTGACCGGCGATTTGCCCCAGACGGAACGTCCCGCGATAATCGAGCGATTCAAGAGAAGCGACGAGCATAAGGCGCTGATACTGTCGCTGCGCGTCGGGGGGCTGGGTTTGAATCTGCAGGAAGCGTCCTACGTGTTTCATTTGGATCGGTGGTGGAACCCGGCGGTGGAGCGGCAGGCGGAGGATAGAAGCCACCGAATGGGGCAGACGGTCAAGGTGAACGTGATAAAGTATTCGTGCGCGGATACTATCGAGGAGCGCATAGACGAGATTCTGGAGCGAAAACAGAAGTTGTTCGACCGCCTGATTGACGACGTGTCTCTGGACTTGTCCGCCCGCCTGAGCCGCAAAGAACTGCTTGGGCTGTTCGGACTTGGTTGAGTCCGCGCGTCAAAGGCTCAGAGCAAGCGCCAAGCGCCCTAGTGGTTCAACGTATTGACCCTGACGATGTATCTTTGCTGGATCGAGCAATCGCTGGCTCTTGCGCAGCGTAAAGTATGTGAGGCCAATCCGACAAGCAGTTATTGCAACTGCGGCGGCGGCCACGATTATGGCGATGGTCATTGTTCCGGAAGCCAAGGGAGCAAAAGATACAAGGCCAATTATCGCGCCTGTTAGTACAACAGACAACGCGATGAACGCGCATAGTAACGAAAGCCCAAAGCCTGTGATTTGCAGTTGAGCCTTCAATGGCAGTGATTTCAGGGACGGGGTAGGTTCAGATAGGACGGACGCATCGCCAACATCTTTATACGATGAAGTAAATGCTCTGAAATACTACGGAGAGGATAAGACACAATCCCACGCACTATCCAGAATGAGACATAGCCAACGACTATGACCCCAATCCAGTCTTCACGTGGATAGTCCATGAAAAACAATATGACGCTCCACACGGTTGTTGGCGCTAGCGCGTCCAGCGCCATCCGTCCAACTCGCGCCTTCTATGGGAACTTATCCCCATCTGCGCCTTCTTTGTCGTCTTGAGCTACTGAACGAACGTTGGCTTTAATCAAACTACACACGTCCGACAGGTTTATGATTGCTATTCCAACAGCCATTGCGACTAAATTGCCTATGACGATAACTTACAGCGTATCTTGGACTTGTATAGAAGCCCCTATTTGTTCAAGGAATTTGTGAATGGCCCAATTGAGTACGACACCCAGTCCTAATAGGGAAACTATAACTATCGTGGTCGCCATCGCCCATAACGCGTACCGACTTTGATACAAGGGATAGAAAAACGCAATCAGTCGGCGAGCGCCTGCCGCTCTTTCCATAGCCGCGATATGGCGCGGCGAGACACGCCCGGTCCGTAGCCGCGTCTCTGAAGATGACCCCACAGCCTGCGATGGAAAAGCTCGTAATCGTATGCGGCCAGCCGCGACGCGAATCTAGTAGCCGCGTCCCAAGCTGTGGCGTCGTCGTCCATATCCTCCACCGACGATTCAGCCAGCGAAGGCTCCACGCCCTTGCTCACGAGTTCTCTCACTATCATTCGAGAACTGCGCGGACTTAGGCGAGCCCGAGCGTCCGCCCAATCCGCGGCGAACTTGGCGTCATCAACATACCCCTGTTCCCTAAGCCGCTCTATTGTCTCTTCCACGACAGAGGCGGAGAATTTCTCTGACAACCTGCCGCGCAACTCGGACTCGGAACGCTGCCGGTAGGAGAGCAAGTTAAGCGCGCGGCTAAATGCCTTCTGAATATCTTTGTCGTCCCGCATCAGGATTTACCGTTGTAGTGAATGCCCATATCACAACCTGTCTCACGCTTACGCTGACATATATTCACCAGGCGAGCCACGAAACTGAATCTCACTGAAGCGACCGCGCTGCCTTAGCTCTACTAGAGTGTCGGGGGGTATTGCAATGATTGATCCGTGAACGAGTGGGCGCCGCGAATGCCTGCCAGGCAAAGACAATGGGCGGCGCTTCGGCAGATTGCGTCAGCCAAATTTACGCGCCGCCCACTTCGATTTCTATCTTGTTACTTTTCTTTGCCAGCCAGAACTACCAGATCGGCCGGGCTTCCAGTTCCGTTGACCGCGGAATCCTCGTCAGACTCCACTATCTTGCCGGTGATAAGACCTTCTATCCGCGCGGCGATATCCGGGTTTTCCTTGAGGAACTGCTTGGAATTCTCTTTGCCCTGCCCCAGCCTGACATCTCCAAAGGAATAGAAAGCGCCCCGCTTGGTGACAAAGCCGCCATCAACGCCTAGTTCGAGAAGTTCGCCCTGCTTGCTGATGCCCTCGTTGAACATGATGTCCAATTCTGCGGTCTTGAACGGAGACGCGACCTTGTTCTTGACAACGCGGGCGCGAATGCGGTTCCCGACGAACTCGCCCGCCTGCTTGATGGATTCGATGCGACGCAAGTCAATGCGCACTGAGCTATAGAACTTGAGCGCGCGGCCACCCGGCGTCGTCTCCGGGCTTCCCCATAGCACCCCCACTTTTTCGCGTATCTGGTTGATGAAGATCACGGAGCAGTCGGAGCGGTTGATCGCCGCGGTCAGTTTCCTGAGCGCCTGGGACATCAGTCTGGCTTGCAGTCCGACATGGGTGTCGCCCATATCGCCTTCTAGCTCCGCCTTTGGAACAAGGGCGGCGACGCTGTCAATGACAACGATATCAACCGCGTTGCTCCGCACAAGGTATTCGCATATCTCCAGCGCCTGCTCCGCGCTGTCTGGCTGAGAGAGCAGAAGCGCGTCCAAATCAACGCCGCAGCGAGCGGCGTATCCGGGGTCGAGCGCGTGTTCGGCGTCTATATAGGCGGCTGTGCCGCCCTCTTTCTGCGCCTCCGACATGATGTGATAAGACAACGTGGACTTTCCGGACGACTCCGCGCCATAGATCTCTATGACTCTGCCCCGCGGCACTCCCCCGACTCCGAGCGCGTCGTCCAGCGAAAGCGACCCGCTGGAGATAGCGTCTATCTTCACCGCGGCCCTATCCTCGCCAAGTCTCATAACAGCGCCTTTGCCAAAGTGCCTGTCTATTTGGCCCAGCGCCACTTCCAATGCCTCTTTTCTCTTCTTGTCCATTCACTCTTCTCCAAATTCATTGCTCTAATTCAATTTCTAGTAAGTGAACCGAGTATATCAGACGAATCGCCAAATGTAAATACATCTGTTCTAAGATTTGGGGTATTTTCAAAATTCGCGCAAGCCATTTGGCTGAAGGGCCGCGCTTCGGCAGGGTCAAGATCAATGGGGCGCAAGGGACTCCGCTACTTTGAAAAGTACGCGATGGGAGCGGCTACTTGCCCGGGCAAGATATAGTAGGGACCGGTCAAGTTATATTTGCGTTGGTTTATGGGTATTGGAATCGTGCTGGCGAGCGCGGGGTTAGTCGCAAGTGGGGTCTGGCGCCTGCATTTCACCTGTATTTACCTGTTTACGAACTTTTTGGGGCGGTGTCGGAAGCTTGTTCATAAGCTATGAGTTATGTGCTTGGCTATAAAATTCTGACTGGGAGTAGTCTATGTCAGCCATTAGATCGTCCTAAACCGTGTAGGCGTTATAATTTTTAATGAATATAAAATACTTATGTTCTTGTTTCTCGCATTGTAGCATAGCGGGAAGGGATAGTGAATGGAGAATTTAGGATTATCTGGCGATGGCGACCGACTGGGTTCGAGCCTCCCCCGATCAGCGCTCACATTGGAAAGCGCATGGTTATGTGGCATCTTTTAGGTATCACACAGAAAGGCTGTCACAGATCGCCATGCGCCTCCCATCAGAATGTTGCCAGACGCATCAGACTATACAAAACTATAGGGAATTACCAAGAAAGGTTGACATTGCCTTGACTGTGGGCTACCATCTCGCCATTCAATCGGAGGCGAGATATGGCTACCGCGAACTTCGCAAACCGCACACTCTGGACGGCTGACAACCTCGACATACTCAGAGGGATGAACTCTCAGTGCGTTGACCTAATATACCTTGATCCGCCCTTCAACTCAAACCGCAACTATGCCGCGCCCGTAGGCTCTCAGGCGGCGGGTGCGGCCTTCAAGGACACATGGACACTCTCAGACCTGGATGTTGCCTGGATGGGCCTGATAGCCGATGAACACCCCGCTCTCGCCTATATCCTGGATGCTTCGGGCCGGTCTCACGGAAAGGGTATGCAGTCCTATCTCACCATGATGGGCGTCCGCCTGTTGGAGATGCGCCGAGTCCTGAAACCGACTGGCAGTATCTACCTGCACTGCGACCCATACGCTTCCCACTACCTCAAGCAGCTTATGGACGCCGTGTTTGGCGTCCGCAACTTTCGCAATGAAATTATTTGGGCATACCGAGGCGGAGGTTCACCGCGCAAGGACTTTGGCCGACGTCACGATGTGATATTGCGATACTCAATCGGGAAGGAATACCTGTTCAATCGGGATGCTATCCGTATCCCGTATCAAGCAGAGGGCATTGGCAGGACAGATGATTCCATGTGGGGTCGCCATCGCGGAGTATCCAAGATTTACAAGCCGCATCCTCTGGGCAAAGTCCCGGAGGATTGGTGGCCTATCAATACCCTGAACGCGAACTCGCCTGAGAGGATAGGCTACCCCACCCAGAAACCACTCGCGCTATTGGAGCGCATCATCAAGGCTTCCAGCAATGAGGGAGATGTTGTTCTCGATCCATTCTGTGGATGCGCCACGGCCTGCGTAGCGGCTGAAAACCTGGGCAGACAGTGGATTGGCATAGACCTGTCCTCAAAAGCCGCAGAACTGGTCAATTTGCGCCTCTCCGACAGCATGGGAAGCCTCTTTCACAACAGACTGGTCATCAACCGCACGGACACCCCACGCCGAACCGACATTGACGCGCCGAAGAACTACCGGAAGAACAAGCACGTCCTCTACGGACAGCAGGAAGGGCAATGCGCGGGCTGTCGTTCGACATTCGAGTTCAGGAACATGGAGGTTGACCACGTTATCCCCCAGGCGGGCGGAGGAACTGACCATCTGGATAACCTGCAACTGCTGTGCGGACACTGTAACCGAGTCAAGGGCGACAGGCCGCAGGAATATCTCATTGCCAAGCTCAGAGAGTTGCAGGTCGTGAAGTGAAGGCTACGCGGGAATGGGGGCTTGCGGGCGTGGGCTGGATGTAGTCGCGGAAGCCTGCGGTCTTCAGCCGCTCTTCTAGGTCTTTCTTCTGCCCGGCCAGTGCGAGATATGCTTGGATTTTCTCTGCGACCTTCGCAGCGGCGTCCAGTTCGGGCAACTGGCGGTGAACGCGCGGGCTGTCAATCGTTTGTATGTATTGGGATGCTCGATTCAACTGCTTCAGTCCCTCTATGATGAAGGTGTCCTTGCTTCGCAGTTCCTCGATTATGCGATTGTAGTCCGCGAACAGTGCGCCCAGTTCCTCGTTATCCATGTTCCACCTACGCAATCAGGTCATAGTAGCGAAGCCGCTTCCCCATCATTCCCTGCACCATGCAGGTCATTTGAGTGAGCGTATCGAGCGGGCGGTCGTTATGGTGTCCCTCGAACTCTGCGATATAGCGATGTAGGTGCTTTTCGCTCATCCAGTGGTATATGCCCTGATAGCCGCGCTTCATGTTCGCCCAGAACGATTCTAGCCCATTCGTGTGAGCCTATCCACGCACATACTCGCCTACCGAGTGTCTGACCGCTTCGTGAGTCCTGTCAATCCCGATATAGACAGCCACCTCGTCTGTGTAGATGATAGCGTCCGCGTCCGTGTGTTCCTCTACGAAGTCCTGCACTGTCGGTTTGTCCACGCGGTCCACGACCTCGGCGGCGACCTTGCCCGTTTCCCTGTCCTTGAAGCCTACGACCGGCGTCTTCCCCACTGTACCGCGCCCCTGTCGGAGCTTCTTGTCTTCGTGTTTATTGCCCCCGATGTAGATTTCGTCCGCTTCCACAGGGCCGGAGAACAGCGGATCGCCGGAGTCCATAGCTTCGCGGATGCGGTGATTGAGAAACCAAGCCGAAGTCTGAGAGATTTTCAGGTCGCGGTGTAGTTTCATGGAACTGACACCCTTGAGCGATGTGGTCATCTGGTATATGGCGATTGCCCACTTGCGCAGTGGGAGCTTGCTGGATTCCATGACTGTCCCCACCTTGACCGAGAAATACGACCTGCAATCACTGCACCAGTAGGGCATTTTGGCGTGGGATGCTTCGCGCGTCCGCTCACTGCCACATCGGGCGCATACCCGTCCGTTAGGCCAGCGCGCGGACTCAAACCACTCACGCGCCGCGTCCTCATCTGGGAACATCTCGAATAGCTGAATGAGACTGACGCCTTCGCGAAAGCTCTTACCTGCTGACATTGCCCTCACCTCTGATTTGATGGTCTAATCATACCTGAGTTGGCAGGCTTTGTCAACCTTTCTTGGTAATTCCCTTTGCGTATGCGCGCGTTCGCCTCAATATGATGGCGCAGGCCAATCTGATACAGGCTCGGTACAAGCTCCGCCTATTTCCTAATCTCACCTGATAGTAGATAATTCTCTGACAATGGAAACTGAGCACTCATCCAGGGTTAGGTGGGCCGGTCTGGTCGTGGCGGCGTCTGGCGTTTTTCTGACCGCGCTGGACATTACGGTAAACGTGGCGCTTCCCGACATCACGGACAGCTTCGGAACTGACCCCGTTACCATCCAGTGGATCATCATCTTCTATGTGGGCAGCAGCGCCGGAATGCAGATAGGCTTGGGCGGCGCGGCGGACGCGTTTGGAATTAAGCGAATGTTCCTGCTGGGACTCGCGGCATATACGCTCGCGGTTCTGGCTATCGGCCTGTCCAACAATCTGGCGCTCGTATTCGGCTTGAGGATATTCCAGGCAATCGGCAACGGACTGCTCATAGCGCTCGGCCCCGCTATCGTCACCAGCCTGTTTCCGGCGCGCTTCCGAGGGAGAGCGCTCGGCATCATGGCGGCGCTCGGCGCTTTGGGAATGATAAGCGGTTCGCTCGGAGGCGGCGCGCTCGTGGACACGTTCGGGTGGCGGTCCATCTTCCTTTTCAGAGTCCCGATCTGCGTGTTGGCGTTCGTATTCGCGGCAGTATTCCTGAAGGTTCCAGGCAAGTCCAGGACACGTTCGGATTTCGATCTGCTTGGATCGGTCACCCTGTTCGTATCTGTCGGCTCGCTGATTCTCCTTCTCTCACTGGGCGGCAGAAATGGCTGGACAGAGTTCTACATACCCATATTGTCGGTCATATCAGTAACCGGATTCGGGTTATTCGTATTGATAGAGCGAAGATCTTCCAATCCATCGCTTCAGCTATCCCTGCTAAAGCGCCGCATACTCTTGCCCGCCCTCGTCGTATCGCTGCTGGTTTTCATTTCCACGTTCGTAAACTGGTTCATACTGCCCTTCTTCGTAATCGAATCGCTGGGCGCCAGCGCGAGCGTGTGGGGCGCCCTGCTGATGCTGATGACGGTGGCCAACACCGTGTCCGCTCCGTTAGGCGGGTGGCTGTCCGACCGCGCGAATCCCGCTTACACGATAACGGTCTCAGTCACTATATCCACAATAGCCATGCTCATAATGTCGCGGCTGGGAGAAAGTTCGACGATCGCGGCGGTCGGATTCGGACTGGTTCTGGTAGGCATTGGAACAGGCCTGTTCCAGGCCTCGAGCGCCAATCTGATTATGAGCGGCGTTCCGACCGACCGACTTGGTATGGGAGGAGGGATAATGGGATTGGCGAGGGGAATGGGAACTGTATCCAGCGTGGCGATAATGGGGGCTGTGTTCGCAGCCAGAGAATCCGCCAGAGCGACATCGGCCACCCCTGAGGCCGCTTTCGCAATGGCGTTCAGAGACACCTACACCGCCGCCGCCATTCTCGCCGCCGCCGCTGTTCTAATATCTCTGACAATCTGGCCGCATGCAATCGCTCACAAGGGTAGGTAAACGGCGCCAACCGCTCGCAAAAACCTCTTCCACCTTGATGAGGGAAGGCCAGGATGGGGATGATTGTCCTCAATACCTACCCCGCTAAGCGCAGATAATAGAGAGGATGAACGGCGCGGGATGATGATTAACGCAATATCCGACCGCTTCTACTATGGGTGGCTGGTCGTGGGAGCGGCTTCGGGAATGCAGTTCGCCAACGCCGCCACAGCCATCGGCGTCCTGACCGTCTTCGTCATTCCCATGAGCGAGGAATTCGGGTGGAATCGCGCGGAAATCGCAGGAGCCGCCAGCCTGGGCGCCATATTAGGCGCCACTCTCGCTCCGTTCAGCGGTAGAGTGGTGGACAGATTCGGAGCGCGGCTGATCCTCGCCGCCGGAGGCCTGACCGTTGTAGTCGGATGCGTGTATCTCTCGATGGCGCATACCCTGGCCGGATTCTATATCGCCTTTACGACTATGAGGCTCGCCGACCAAGGCCTCATACAGATAGGCGCGTCCGTCAGTGTCGGCAAATGGTTCCTCAGGCGCAGGGGACGCGCGGTTGGTCTAGTCTTCTTCGGATCGTCCATTGGCGCGGTGGCGATGGCGCCCACCGTCCAGTTCATAATCCAGAACTGGGGCTGGAGAAGCGCGTGGGTCGCGCTTGCCGCAATAATGGTATGCGTGGGCGTCATTCCCTCAGCTATTTTCATAAGAAGGCAGCCTGAAGATATGGGACTGGCGGTCGAAGGGGTCGAGCGGCAGTCGGCGCCGATTCTACAATCCAACGCCGAGCGAAACGAGGCATATACTCCCCTGCATCAAGTGGTCAGAACGCCCGCCTTCTGGGTCATCCTCGTGTCGCTGTTCACGGGAAGCGTCGCCATCACGGGCGCGGGGCTTCATCTCGTGCCGCATCTCACTCAGCAGGGACTGTCTCCCGCCGCGGCGGTGACGGCCGTAAGCGTCATGTCGCTTTCCGGCGCGGCCGCCGCCCTGCTATCCGGATTCGTCGCCGAATCGGTATCCCCCAAACTGCTGCTCATAGCCGCGTACCTGCTCGGAGCGGCGAGTATGTGGACTCTGATTCACGCCGATACGCTCACCGAGACGTACCTGTTCGCCATAATGCAGGGATTCCTCAGTGTCGGCGCGAACACGCTCGCTCCAATACTGTGGGCCAGCTATTACGGACGCGACGCGCTCGGAGGCATATTGGGGATTAGCAGGGCCGCGCAGGTCTTTGGATTCGCGCTGGGGCCTCTGGCTTCCGCGATTGTGTTCGACAGAACGGGAAGTTACAGAGAAGCGTTCATCGGGCTGGCGCTTGTGGCCGTCCTGGCGTCGCTGATTCTATCCGCCGCGCGACGTCCCGCCGTCAAAAGCTGTACTCAAGCCTGAGCCGGGTCTTTCGGTTACCCTACAATACGACCGCGAACTTACACTGTCAGCGCTCTTCGACAGGCATCCTCCGACAAGTTCAGGCCAAACGGCTCTCAGATAATCGAACGACTCTGGTCAGCGCACCCGCCCGATTCATACCTCGCCAAGCCTGAGAATGCGCTGAAGAGATATGCGGCGAACCAGCAATATCACGCCTGTTATGATGACGGCGAACAGCAGCCCCATAGCCAGGTAGGTTATCGTGAGCGTCTGCCAGTTCACGTCAACGACGAATGGGGGAAGAACCTGGGCGCCGCGGTCGTCATGCCCAAGGAATGGCATCATCGAAGCGCCAAGCCGTCCGCCCATCCACGTGCCAAGCGCGAGCCCCGCGCCGATCACCAGGACCTGCTCCAGCAGAACGAGAGTGGTTAGCTGTCTCATCGAGAAGCCGACCGTCCGCATCAGCGCGAACTGTATTTCGCGGCTCTTGAACGAAACATACGCGTGAACCATGAACCCAATGCCGCTGAGTATCAGCACCGACGCAAACGCCACGAACAGCAGCGCGCGCCATCCCGCCTCGACCAGAGGGTCAACCTGCGAGTCGGCCAGCGCCTGATTGCGGTCGAACACATCTCGCGACGCGAACGGACTCCCTTCTTCCAGCGCGGCAATGAGTCGTTCCCGCTCCCCAGCGTCGCCATTAGTCGAAATCCATACCTCATTTGGGCGTATCTCCCCGCCGGTGGCTTCCAGGTTGGTGTATGCTATCACCGCGTCCAGATCGGCGACTATATACGACTCGGAGAAGACCTCCATCGTGGGAAAGTAGTCCATTTCGCCAATGAAATTGACGTGTATCCTATGTCCCTGAACAGAGACCTCTATCGTGTCTCCGACGCCATGCCCGTTGACTCTCATAAAGCGCTTGGTGGCGATGGCCGGAATCGGTTCGCGTTCGGCGCCGGGATGAACTCCTCTGCTTATTAGCGGACGCCCTTCAGCCCAGATGAAATTGCCAGCGGACGAACCGTCCGGAGCTTCGGCGAGCTTGAACGCGTCGGACTGCGCCTCCGGCACGGCCCGAAGCAAAGCCCAGCCATCAACGGAATCGAATGACTCCAGAGATTGAACGCTGCCGTCGGGCATTCGCGCGTATATGTCGCTGACCAGCATAGCCCCCGACCTGAGCCTGTTGCGCCCGTTGCCCTCGTACACGGTTAGAGAAACGAGCCTCATCGGCAGCGTAGGACGCGCCCTGCTTCTGAACGCGGCGATGTCATCGCGTGAAATCAAGGCTTCATAGGAAACCCACTGATTTCTCTCCAGCGCGCCCAGACGGTAGGTGAAGTGACGCCCATTCGCGTCGCGCATCCTGGCGGCTACGACTACGGACGGATGCGGCCTGTCCGGCTTCACGATAACGCCTATGTATTCCGCTTCCTGCGGTATCGGAATGCCTTCGGGAAGATTGTCAACGTCGAGAGACGACAGCATATCAGCCATAGGCGCTTCAGAGAAATCGTCCCTGAACCAGCCCGTCTCGTTGATCGCGTCCCCTTCCACCGCGAACATCGTGTACGAGTCGGCGAACAGCTTGGACAGATCGGTTCCAAAGCCCCTGAAAGCCAAGCTCACCTTTTCGACAGACGGAAGATTCTCGAATGACTCGCGTATCGGCTTGGTCGGTCCTTCGTTGCCGGGCAGCATAGCTCGCACGCGCGCGTCAGACCCTGTCTCATACAGCGCCCTCTCCTCGAAATTGCGCTGAAGAGTGCCTCCAAAGCTGGCGGCGAATATGCCCAGTCCCGCCATAAGGATGAGCATGAGCGAAAGTCGCGCGTAGTGAGTCGGATTCCGAGCCATCTGCCATATTCCCAGAACGAGGCCGGCCGACAGGAACGAAGACAGCAGGGCGCTCGACAGCCGCATGAAGAGAGGGAAAAGCCGCAAAAGCGCGAGAGCGGACGCGATTAGTATTACGGCCGGCACGGCGAGCAGAATCTGGTCAACCGCCAGTTCGCCGAATATGCCGACCGCCACCACCGAACCTTGCTCCGACAGTTGGCGAAGAAGGATAACGCCGATTATCAGCAGAAGAGCGTCCAGATAGTAGCGCTGGTAGAAAGGCTGTGAGTATGGCCTGGCGGACTGCTGCCTGAATGTGGTGGCGCTCAGCCGCGAAGCCTGAACCGCCGGTATCATGAGCGCGCCAAAACTGAGCAGTCCCCCAACGGCGCTCATCAGATAGGCGTTGGGCGATATGAGTATGTTCAGCCTGTCTCCGCCGCTCAAGTCGGAGAACGCGGGGGTGTAGCCAAGCAGACTTATGACCGCGGCGGCCAGAAACGGCGCGACCGCGGTGGCGAGAAGCGCTATCGTCAACCCCTCCAGCGCGTACACCGACAGCACCTGGGCGGAACTAGCCCCGCGACTCTTCAGGAGAACTATCTCGCCCTTCTGCTGTTCTACGACAAGCGAGGAGAGCGTGATGACGTAATAGAGTATTACGACGGAGATGAGAACCAGAATGACGAACATGGGCAGCTTGGAGAAGAACAGCCTGAGGTCATATTCATAGAGAGCCTCGTCCAGCCGCGATAGCTGACGGTAGCTGAACAGGTTGGCGGACAATCTGTCCTCCATGCTTTCCATGTCGGCGTAAGCGAACCTGGAATTGTTCGCGTTCAGCTTGCCAACATCAACCATCAGGAGCCAGCCATATACGCTGTCCATCTGGTTGAAAGCGCTCCCGAGCGTCTCGAAGTAGGCTTTCTCCGTCAGATAGAACGGCAGCGCGCGAAAGCTGTCCGCGGTGGCCGAGTTGAATATCCTCTCGTTCAGATGCCAGTACTCGTCTTCCGGATCTTCAGGAGTGAAGATTCCGGTTATCAAGACGTGGATGTAGGGCGCAGAATCGTTCCAGTAAGGAACGGCGGAGAAGGTATCGCCGACGCTCGCTCCCATATCTCGCGCCGCTTCAGCCGGAACCAGCGCCTCCACCACAGGAATGCCGTTCAACTCTCCCGCCGGCAGGTCGCTGGATGGGCGGCCGCCAGGCTCTATCGTCGCGTATTCGAGCAGATCCGGCAAATGCGCGAAGAACGTGCGCGGACCGTCGGTGTCCGCCTCTGCTTCCAAACCCGCCTCAGACAGGAAGAACGTCGCCGTTTTGGCGCCTGTCGCGCTGTCTCTGAGCATCCAGGAAATGCGAGCGCGTATTTCACGCTCCGTCTCGCGGACAACCTTGTCGCGCTCGGCGTAGTTCGTCGGACCCCTGTCAGATTTCAGAACGATATTGGTATCGTTTACGCTCAACTGCGACAGAGCGTTCTTGAGCGCGAGTTCCCTGAGAGCGTCGAAGTATATTATCGCGCCGGCCATGATTGATGAAGCGAGCAGCACGCCAACAATCACCGTTGACGTTAGCTGCCAGTTGGCCAGCGTCCTGCGGACTATCTGTGGCCACGCGGTTGCGATTCTGGAAAGCAGGCCGCTCATTCGCCCTCCAGTCGCGTCATTTCATGAAGATTCACTTTGGCGACGGAGCGCGACAGCCACAGAAGAGCGCCCACGAATATGCACGTCAAAGCCGCGTATATAAAACCCATGAACGGCCAGTCAGTGGTCAATATATATGGCGGGACGACGGGTTGTCCTGTCTCGGTAACGGCTACCGCCGAAACCATTATGTCGCTCATGAAGAATCCCGCCGCCGTTCCAATCGCGATCCCAATCGCGGCCACTACCAGATGTTCCGATATGAGCAGCCACGTCATCTGGCTATGCCTGAGTCCAAGCGCCTGAAGAAAGCCCATCTCGGACTTGCTTTGCTCGGAGAACGACAGCAAGTATGTTAGGTAGCCCAGCGCGGCGGCGAAAATGATTACCGCAATCGCTATTAGCATCATCGCCCGCCACCCGGCGGTTATTAGCGGGTCGAGCCGAATTTCATCGAGCAATAAGCTCCTGCTGTGAACGAATTCCGTCCTCGGCGCCAAGGCGTAGGCTATCGCGTTTACCTCATCCTCTGTTCCGGGCGCGTTCTCGAGCAAGAGTTCATTCGGGTTTATCATGCTGACCGGACTAAGAATGTTCAGGTGCTGCATCAGGTTGTCCAGGTCCGCGATGAGAAAACCGTTTCCATCGGGATAAAGCGTCGGGAAGTATTCTACGGTGTCCATGATGCGCACAGGTATGAGCCTGCCGAGGATATTCACGATGAGCGCGTTGCCCGGGCGCGTTCCGGTGCGCTCTGTGAAAGTGGAGCTTGCCACCACGGGAACAGGCCCGCCCGTAGGACTGCGATAGAAACCGCGTATCCCCTGGTCGGTATCCTTGCCGAATATGAATATGCCCGACCTTCTGCCGTTCTTCACGTCGTCATCCGTCACGCCGATCACGTCTCTGGAAATCATAGATGTCGCCAGCGGCGTCCACTTGGAAGCCCCCTCGAAGTCATCCAGAATATACCTTTCGCTCTCCCCTCTCACAGAGACCTGTATGTCATCCAGCAGCAGAGACCCCGCGGTGCCGGCCGGCCCAAACGCCGGCTCATATATCTGGACGCTAACCAGGCTTATAGGCCACTCCAGCGCGTCGGGTATCCTGGATTCGAGAAGAGTCCACTCGTCGTTCTCCAGCGGACCGAAAGTCACTGTATCTATTATGCCGCGCCTGTCCTTCAGCGCCATCCACAGATAAACGTTGTGGTATTGCTCCATAGGTCGCGCCCATACATATATCTTGTCCGCGTTCCTGGGCGCCTCGATTGGAGGAACTCCCGCGCCCGTCTTCAGCAAACTCATTACCTGCGAAAGAGGACGCTCGGAAAAGTCGTCCCGATACCATGACAGGTACTGAAAGTCATCCGACTCCACCGCCAGTATGCCAAAGCTGTTGCCGGAGTATGTGGCGCCGACGGACCCCTCCCCCCTCATGGCGAGCGAAATAGAGCTTATGCCGGGCATTTCGAGGTATCTGTCCTTGAGCGCCTCAGTGCCGCGAGCGAAGTATGTGGGGATTCCAGTGACTCGCACGTCGGAGGCCACTTCGTAGAGAACCCGCTCCTTGTAGGAGCGGTCGAGCGTGCCTCCCACAGTGGTGGCGAGGACTCCAAGCCCGGTTACCATGACGATCAGCAGAACCAGCCAGCTATATTGCAGCGGATTCCGAGACATCCTCCATATCGCCATTGACGCCCAAACAGGATAAGTTCGCTCTAAGCGTCGCAGCGCCAAAAAAAGCAACTGAATGGGAATGAGCAGAACCATTATCAGAGTCGGAATATAGACCGCAGTCTCCCTGTCGGGAATGTCGCCATACAGGAAGAGGGCTACTAGCGCGGTCTGAAACGCCAATCCGGCTACCACAAAGTAACGTCTGCCTGTACGCCACGTTCCCGCGTAGAGAGCGGCTATCGCCGCCAGATGCGCCAGTCGCCAAACCCATCCCAACCCTGAGTTCGCGCGCAAACCATCTACGGTCATCATAAGCGCGATAATCGAGAACACGACCGCCGCCAGCAGGTGGGTTATCGTGGGAGATTCCCCGCTCAGGTAGCGAACGACCAGCGGAAAGAAGCGCATGAATAGAAGCGCGACTACTGTCAAAAGCAGGACGGGCGCCAACAGCAGCGCCTCGTTCACTCGCGCGTCGCTGAACAGCCCGCCTGAAACGATCTGGCCGCGCGAGAATAGCTCCCAGAACACGAGCCCGCCAATTACCATCAACCCCACGTCTATGTAGTAGCGGTGGAAGAAAGGCTCGGACGGCGGCCTGGCGGCGCGCATTTTCTGTACGATAAGGCCGGTTCTGGCGCCGATTACGCCCGGGACTACGTATATGGCGAGGCAGAGCGCCGCCGCGGACGCTGAAACCATGAATGGCGTCCACTCCAGAGACACCGGCAGGAAATTGCCCAGCGTTATCTCCCGGAAGTAGCCAAGCTTGCCGGCGAGCGCTATGCCGCCAAACGCCAGAAACGGCGCCGCTATGGCGGCTATAATCGTAAGCGTCAGCCCTTCCAGCGCGTATATGCGCGCCAGATGCCACGACCCGACACCGCGACTACGCAAAAGCGCGACGTCCTGCTCGCGGCTGGTCACCAGATACGAAACCATCATCAATATGTAATAGAGAACGGTGATGGTCATAACCACCAGAAGCAAGAGTAGAGGGACGCTGGTGAAGAAACTGCGACGCTCGAACTTGTTCAGCATGGAGTCTATGCCCGTAAAGACCGCCGCCCCCTGCATCGCGTCGGAAACTTCTTTTTCCATGGCCCACAGGCGCGCGCGCGCTTCGTCTTTGCCCCACTTCTTCAGGCTCTCTTTGTCAATAGACACGAACCAGTTCGAGGATACCAGGGTGCCGGGATACGCCTCGCCCACACCTTCGACCAGCGCGTCTCTGGTAACCAGCATGGCAAGAGGCGGCTCCTCAGGATCAACCTCCACATCCGAATCGGGAAGTTCGTCCAGAGGGGCCGGATCGAGATATAGGTTGGGGCTCTGCTGCCAATACTCTTCGGACGGGTCCGTAGGCTCCACCATTCCGACGATTTCCACAATAGCGCGCGTAGGGTCGCTGAGAGATGGCGTGAACAGAACAGTATCTCCCACGCGCACGTCAAACGCCCGCCTCGCGGCTACGCCCACGACCGCCTCCATGCGCGGAACGCCGTCGACCCAGGTTACTTGGTCGGAGGCCATGCGGCCTTCCAGGAAGGTGACGTGGCGCTCGAGATTGCTCAGGTTCTGGAAGTATCCCCGCGAAACTAAGTTAGAAGGCTGACCGGCGCGTTGAGAAACTGCGCCGAGAGGGTTCCTCTTAGTTCCCACCAAAAACGTCGGCGACCGAAGAAACCGTTCACGCCCTCTATATATGTCCTGAACGTTGTTGGCTATCGCATCCTGAAACTCCCGTTCCGTCTCGTCCAGGCTCTTTCTGGACAGGATAATGTGCGGAACGGCCCCGTAGATGTTCAGGAACGACTGGTCAGCCCTGTCAATGGCGGTGTCTATGCCCTGGCGCTCCAGTGTCCTCAAGTATATCGGCGCGCTGGCAAGCAGCGCCGCCGCGACAGTGATTCCCGCGAAAATGGCGACAAGCAGTTTCCAGTCGTCGGCCAGTCGCCTGATAACGAAAGCGGTTGTAGTCATCGGAGGCATTTACAAACCCGCCGCGCCCTCACAGGCCAACCGCCTCAGCCACCGCGTCCAGATGAAACTCGGCGTCTCCAAACATAAGCTCTCCCGCCTTGGCGCGGCGCGAATATAGTTGCAAGTCATGTTCCTTCGTAAATCCGACAGCGCCGTGACACTGGTGCGCCGTCATGCACACGCGGTGATAAGCGTCCGACACCCACGCCTTGGCCATCGCCACTTCGCGCTCCGAGGAAAGCCCCTGAGCCAGAGACCACGCCGCCTGGTATGTAATATGGCGACACCCCTCGACATCTGCGGCCATGTCAGCCAAATGATGCTGCACCGCCTGAAAAGAGCCAATGGCGCGCCCGAACTGTATGCGCTGTCTTGCGTACTCCACGGTCATATCCAATGTCCGCTGCGCTCCGCCCAGCATCTCCGCGCACTTCCCGACCGTCCCGCGAGCGAGCGTCCTCTCTATCGCGCTCCAGCCACCGCCCAACTCGCCCAGCAGAGCCGAACCCGGAACGCGAACATCCTCGAACGTCAATTCGGACTGCTTATCGGAGGCTATCGTCTGAAGATTCGTCACCGTCAGTCCCGCCGCGTTGGACGGAACGATGAACATACTTATATCCGTCTCCGCGTCGCCCGTTCTGGCCGCGACGATTATATAGTCGGACACATTCGCGTTCGGCGTATAGAGCTTGACTCCGCTCAGCCTATATCCCTCGTCCAGCGCCTCCGCCTTCGTATCGACGCCGCCAGCGTCCCAGCGTCCGCTCGGCTCCGTCAGCGCAAGTGTCATGATAAGCCGCCCGCTGACTATTCCTGATAGATACTCTCGCTTCTGCTCGTCAGAACCGCAGTCCGCCACGGTCATGCCCGCCATCGCCACAGTAGAAAAATATGGTCCAGGCATCAGAACGCGACCAGTCTCCTCCAGCAGTATCGCAAGCTCTACGAACCCGAATCCGCTGCCCCCGTACTCTTCCGGGAAAACCAGTCCCAGCCATCCAAGCGAGGCCAGGCTGTTCCAGAACTGCGGGGTATAGCCCCGCTCATCGCTCTCCATGTCGCGCACATAGGAAGTCGGGCACTCCGCCTCCAGGAACTCCCGCGCTCCGTTTCTAAGCATTAGCTGAGTCTCATTCAGTCCAAGGTCCAATCTCATCTCTCCGGGAACTACGCCAATCAAGCGGGGGCGCACAATTGTGCGCCCCCGCGTTGTGGCTATTCAGATTCGTATAAAGTGAAGTTCTATCCAGCGCGACGCTATGACCCGCCGACAACCATGCACGTTACGGTTCGGACTATGCCCGGAACCGTGTGAATCTCGCGGGTTACGATCTGTCCAACCGCGTTCAAGTCGTTCGCGGAGACGATAGCGATTATGTCGTAGGGGCCGGTGACCGGATCAACAGTGTCCACGCCTGTCAGAACGCCAAGCGAGGCGGCTACATCCCCGGACTTGCCGACTGAAGTCTCGATCAATACGTAGGCTTTGGTGCTCATTGCTTGAAGGCTCCAGAAGAAAGAATATATCGTGAGTAAGCGCTTGCATTCTAAGGTCGCGCGTCGCGGGGTGTCAATTCCATAGCCCGCAGGTTTTTTTTGCTACACCTGGGATCAGTCCCCGACCGGCGGCTTCCGACCGAACTGATACATACCCAAAGCGGTATGCCCCGTTGGTCAAGATATAGTTTGGTGATAACATGAAGTAGGTCCGTCCTGACCGGCGGACACACTCGCCCGCTTGAATCGCGCGGCAGGCATAGGTACAGGTACAGGATATGAATAGTACAGTAAGACGTTCGTGGCTGATAGTTCCGGCTCACGACGCTGACAAGCTAAGAGAGGCGTCCGAAGCGCGCGCCGACGTGGTGGCCCTCGATCTGGAAGACACAGTTCACGACTCCAGAAAACATCTGGCGCGCGCGAACATACGCGACGCCATCGGCGTCATGCGGGACGCAGGCTCCGAGGTTTTCGTCAGATGCGACCCCGAACTGATATACGCGGATTTGTCCGCCTCTGTATGGCGCGGCTTGAGCGGCGTCATTCTGCCCGGCCTAACCGACCCCGAACAGGTAACAGAAGCGGCCGCGATACTCTCTCGGTTCGAGTCAGAGCGTGGCGTAGTCAAGCCGCCGCCGGTCGGCGAGACGCGCGAAGCGGATGACCCCCGCGGCCCTGAACAGGCTCTTGAGATTCACATCTCGATGGACACAGGCGCGGCGAACTGGAATGCCGAGCGACTTGCGCGAGCGAGCGACCGCGTCAGTTCGATAAGCCTGGGCCGCGCCGACCTCAAGATGGACCTCAGGGAGGAGCCGTCCGGCGACCTGCATCTGCTCCCCTACCTGGCGCAGCGATTGATAGCGATAGCCAACGCCTTGGAAATAGAACCCGTTGGCGCGTGGTGGAAAGCGACCTCACGTGGCCTGGAAGCCAGCTATGAAGACACTCTTCAGGCGGCGATAGCCGGACGAAAGGCGGGATTCAGAGGAGCTTTGTGCATGAGGGCGGAACAGGTCGCCGCGCTCAACGCCGGCTTCACCCCATCCTCCGGCGAAATCCGGAAAGCGCGAGAGGTCATGGACTCGGAACCAAACCACAGCCCATTGTCCGCCATTGCCGCAAGCGTCATGGAATGGGCGGACGCCTGCGCTCGCAGGGAACGAGCGGCGACGCTAATACGAAGCGTGGAGACCAATGAAAATGACTAGAGATAGACGAATCAGGCGCTCTGGCCTGACGATGCCCATCAACAATCCGCGTTTCGTGGGACGCTCGTGGACGCGAGACTGCGACTACCTCAACTTCGACCTCGAAGACTCCGTGCCGCAATCCCAGAAAGAGTACGCTCGAACTCTGGTCCGAGAAGCGATAGAGCATGGAAAGAAGGGCGCGGCTGAGATAAACATAAGAATCAACTGCGCCTATCCCGAAGCCGACGTCCGCGCCGCCGTCTGGCCGGGCGTCTCTCAAATCAACTTCCCAAAGGCGGAGACCGCCTATCAGATAAAGCGTCTCGACGCGCTAATCACCGAGATGGAGCGAGTCAGGGGAATACGACCGGGAACCGTTCGCATAGGCGCGACCGTAGAGACTACGCTGGGCGTGGCGAACTCATACGAGATAGCGTCCGCCAGTCCCCGCATAGACTCATTCGGTCCGGGAACAGGCTACGATATGTCCATGGACATGGGCGTTGATATGTTCGTCGGATTCGACCAGTTCTTCTACAACCGCGGCGAGGGCGAGCTGATAGCAATGGCACTCGGACTGGAGCGCGACGGCAGCGTCTATATGGATGACACTACTGGCAACGTGGGCAACGCCGAACTGGCGCTGAACCGAGCGCGCGCCAGCCGAAAGGCGGGACTGCGGTCAGGCGGCGGTCTGCACCCCAATGTGGTGGCGCCGCAGAACGAGGGATTGACTCCCACGCAGACGGAGGTTGACGAGGCGCGCCGCGTTCTGGAGTTCTTCCATGAACTGGACGCGATGGGGGAAGCGGAAGGCGATATGGACGGTCGCGCTGTTGACAAGTACGAAGCGGCGCGGGCGGCGGAACTCATGGAGTGGGCGGCGATGTGCGCCGCCCGAGACGCGGATAAAGCGGAAGCGCGAGCGAGGACGCTGGCGGCGGAAGCGGAAAGCGCGCAGGAATCTGATCAAACTGAGACGGTCGAATCTACCGAGGAACCGACGACTGCGAACCAGGAAGATCAAAACGATACCTTGGAAGAAAGTCCGGCGGGCGAAGAACAGGAACTGCGGGAAGAAAGTCCGGCGGGCGAAGAACACAAACCGAGAGAAGAAAGTCCGGCGAACGAAGAACATCAATCACGGGAAGAAAATCCAGCGAACGAAGAACATCAACCACGGGAAGAAAGACTATGAAGCCATTCGTAAGAAGATCGCACCTGCTTGTATCCATATCCGACCGCGACGCTGTCGAATCGTCATGGACACACAACGCCGACGCTGTCATCCTCGATCTCACCGGCGCGTCTTCGGACGCAGAGCGATTCAGGCTAAGGGGCAGAAAGCGTCTGCTGGACTCCATAACCTCATCCGCGCGCGGAGGCGCGGAGGTATTCGCGCTGGTCAATAGAGCAACCGCCCAAGCCGACATGGAAGCGGCAGTCTGGCCCGGCGTCAAGGGCGTTGTATATCCCGGAGCCGAGTCCGCATCCGAGATATCCGACGTGGACGCCTTGCTGACCGATCTTGAGAGGTCGCGCGGAATAGCGTCGAACTCCCTCCACATCATCATTCTGCTGGACTCCGGAAAGGGCGTTTGGAACATCCGAGAGATCGTCCGCGCCAGCCCTCGCGTCAGCTCAGTCGGACTGGACGAATTGAGGCTGTGCGCCAACATGGGCATCGCTCCGACCGCCGATTTCGATCCGTTCGAATACGCCAAGGGGCGCGTAATCATAGAGGCGCGGGCGTCGAAGGCGCAGCCCATAGGCATGAGCCATCCCTACGGCGTTCTGCCCCAGTTCGATGATGACGCCGAGATAGCGCGTCTGACGCTCAGATCCAAGAATCTGGGATTCGCGGGCGCGATCTGTCCGCGTCCGTCATGGGTATCCCACTGCAACCGCGCGTTCGCTCCGCCGGAGGACAAGCTCGAATTCTACCGAGAAACGAGACGGCTCTTCGCCGAGGGCGTGGCAAGAGGCACGGCCGCCATTCCGTATCCCGGCACTACTATTATGATTGACGTGCCGGTGGACGAAAACGCGCGGGTCAATCTGGAACTGTGGGAACTATGCGCCGCCCGCGAGGCCGAAAAGGCGGCCGCGCTAGCCCGCGCGCGAGCGTGACCATCATCACGATGCAGGAGGCAGCCCAATGACCACCCAAGCCAAGCTGATGACAGCCGAAGAACTCTTCGATATGCCCGACGATGGCTTCCATCGCTATGAACTCGTAAGAGGAGAACTCATAAAGATGCCGCCCCCGGGAGCCTATCACGGGAAATCCGCTACAAGAGTCGGAATGCGACTCGGAAATTACGTGAATGAAAATGACCTGGGCGAGGTTTATATAGCTGAAGTCGGGTTCCTAATCGGCTCGAATCCCGACCACGTCCGCGCCCCGGACGTCGCTTTCGTCAGGCGTGAAAGGGAAGATGAGGTCGGAGATACGCACAGATACTTCCCTGGTCCGCCCGACCTTGCGATAGAGGTAATATCGCCAAACGACATATACCGCGAGGTTGAAGAGAAAGTCCAGGATTGGCTGGACGCCGGAACTCGCATGGTCATCGTGATAAATCCCAGAAGGCGTGAGGTAAAAGTTCACACCCCGCTGGCTGATACAGTAACCCTAACGCCCGGCGACACTCTCGACGGCGGCGATGTGGTCCCCGGATGGACAATGCCCGTAAGCGGGGCTTTCCCATGATCCATCCCCTCGATAGCAACGTGTACGGCGTAAGCGCCCGGAGGCAGCCCAATGACCACCCAAACCAAGCTGATGACAGCCGAAGAACTCTTCGATATGCCCGACGACGGATGCCGGTACGAACTCGTTAGAGGTGAACTCATAAAGATGCCGCCCCCAGGACTCTATCATGGAGAATATTCGGGAACGATATTCGCCTCGCTTCATGTTCACGTGAGGACGAATAACTTGGGTAAAACTTACACAGAGGCGGGTTTCCGCATAGGGACCGACCCTGACCATGTTCTCGCGCCCGACGCCGCTTTCATAATCAGCCAGAGACTGGACGCTATCGGGGAAGGACCAGGGTACTGGCCCGCCGCGCCCGATCTAGTAGTAGAAGTTATATCCCCAAGCGACCGACTCGCGCGGGTAAATGAAAAAGCGCGAGACTGGCTGAACGCAGGAACCCGCATGGCGATAATCGTAAACCCGCGCAGACGCGACGTTACGGCCCACTATCCAGACAGAGAACCGGGCACTCTCACCGAAGAAGACACTCTCTACGGCGGCGATGTCGTCCCCGGATGGGAATTGCCCGTCAGAAACATATTCTCGTAGCGGCCTTCTGTCTCATAATCTCCGCAGATCCAACTCGCGTCGCCCGGAGGCAGCCCCATGACCACGCAAGCCAAGCTGATGACAGCCGAAGAACTCTTCAATATGCCCGACGACGGCTGCCGGTACGAACTCCTTAGAGGTGAACTCATAAAGATGGCCCCCGCATCGTTCTTTCACGGAACATCAGCAATGAGAATAGGCGCTCCACTCGCCATTTACGTGATTGAAAACGGCTTGGGTGAAGTTTGCGCCGCCGAGACAGGCTTTTGGATAGCCTCCAACCCCGATCACGTACTCGCTCCAGATGTCGGGTTCGTCAGCCGCGAACGACTGGAGGATATTGGCGAGATCGGCAGTTTTTTCCCAGGAGCGCCCGATCTAGTAGTAGAAGTTATATCCCCTAGCGACAGGCTCGCGCGGGTAGATGAAAAAGCGCGAGACTGGCTGAACGCCGGAACGCGCATGGCGATAATCGTAAACCCGCGCAGACGCGACGTTACGGTCCACTATCCAGACAGAGAACCGGTCACTCTCACCGAAGAAGACACTCTCTACGGCGGCGATGTCGTCCCCGGATGGGAATTGCCCGTCAGAAACATATTCTCGTAGCGGCCTTCTGTCTCATAATCATCCGCAGATCCAACTCGCGTCGCCAGGAGGCAGCCCCATGACCACCCAAGCCAAGCTGATGACAGCCGAAGAACTCTTCAATATGCCCGACGACGGCTACCGGTACGAACTCCTCAGAGGTGAACTCATAAAGATGGCCCCCGCCGAAGGATTTCACGGAAAAACTGCTATGCGGATAAGCGTACCGCTTGGAAATCATGTATATCAGAACGGTTTGGGCGAAGTTTACGCCGCAGAAACAGGATACAGGCTTGCGCATGACCATGTTCTCGCGCCCGACGTATCGTTCATAAGCAGCCAGAGACTGGACGCTATCGGGGAAGGACCCGGATACTGGCCCGCCGCGCCCGATCTAGTAGTAGAAGTTATATCCCCTAGCGACCGACTCGCGCGGGTAAATGAAAAAGCGCGAGACTGGCTGAACGCCGGAACTCGCATGGCGATAATCGTAAACCCGCGCAGACGCGACGTTACGGTCCACTATCCAGACAGAGAACCGGTCACTCTCACCGAAGAAGACACTCTCTACGGCGGCGATGTCGTCCCCGGATGGGAATTGCCCGTCAGAAACATATTCTCGCGGCGGCCTTCTGTCTCATAATCGCCCGCTCAATTCTTGGAGTAGTCTAAATGCCGGGCGCCTGTCTCGTTCTAATCGGCGCGCGGCTTTTCGACTATGCGCAACGTCTGACACTTTGCGCAAGACTGACATTCCTTGCCGTCGTAGATTCGGGATTGTCGCTAGAAGACAATCGGCCTGGTGACCGCCGTGGACGCCACCTTTGGCAACTCGCTCAGCACGACCGAGCATCTATACCCGCTCGCGTCGGTCGCGCCCGCCCTGACCACCAGTATATCGTCCGGCTCCGGCACGAAACTGGCGAAATTCTGATAGTCCGCCGGCTCCACATCCCCCTCCAAAACCCTCACTATCTTCAGGTCCGCAATCGAGCGTCCGATCCTCGGATGCAGGTACTCTCTGACATCCCGCTTCGTCCAGTCGCCCCAAAAGTCCGCCGACCCGCCTATCGTAATCACGACCTGGCCCTGTCGCACGGGCAGCGTGTCGTCGCCGACTGAGTCCGAGGACGCCAGCGATGACCCAAGAACCGACGCCACGTCCGCCACCGTGTCCAGCGCCACCTCCTGCGAGTGAGAAGCCGAGCGCACCTGTCTCGGCTCCCACGACGCGAACACGGTAACCGCGCTCTGGTCGGCGAACAACCCGCGCTCCACGTGTAGCGGCAGCCAGTCCGAATCCGTCTCGTTCTCGGCGATGCAGAACGTGTATTTGCCCGGATGCCCTATATTGGTTCTGTCGAACAAGCCCGGTATCGAGGCGCAGGCGTTCATCAGAATCAGCCTGATCGCCCTGCCAATGGTCGCGTTCGCGCGATTGCCCGGCCCAAACAGGTTGTTCGTCGAGTTGATGTCAAGCTCTCGGACAACAGGCCCGTTCACTATCACCAGAACCGCCGCCCCTCCCTGGCTGGAAGACGGCGCTATCAGATTGAACTCCGGCTCCAGCATCGCTTCAGTAGCCGCCAGAACGACCGGAAAATACTCCGGCAGACAGCCCGCCATGACCGCGTTCGCCGCCGTCTTCGCCACCGTTATCTCACGCCTCCGTTCCGGTATCTCGCCGATAACCTCGTCGGGTGAGCGCCCCACGCGATCCAAAAACTCGTTGACGCGCTCCACCGTCGGCGGAACCACCGGCAGGCCGTCCGTCCATCCAAGTTCATAGCATCGCTCTATCGCTTCTACGGCGTCGCCCCATTCAACCGTGACCAGATCTTTCATATCGCCCCCTCCTTTTCGTCTGGGGCAGTATAAGGGATAGGATAAGCGGATGTCAGGGATTGCGAATCGCCCATCGGTTATGCGCTATAATGATTCGGGTTCGGAGAATCGCGCGAGCCCAAAAGTCTCAGATTCACATCCCAACGATACCATGAACGCGCAGGAACGAAGGCCATGAGCGGCAACAAGGACACTTCAGCCCGCCCATACCACCGAGTGGTGGTCAAGGTCGGCACGACGCTAATCACCGACGGCAGCAACCGCCTCGACCTGGAGGCGATGGCAGGCGTCGTCGGACAAATAGCGCGCCTTCATAGCGGCGGCGTCGAGACACTCCTCGTATCCTCAGGCGCGGTCGCCGCCGGACGACACATCCTGGACCCAACCGGACAAAGCGGCAACGTGCTCATGCGACAGGCGCTCGCCGCCATAGGACAGGGCAGGCTGATGCACGCCTACGAGCAACTCTTCGACTGGCACGACGTCCTGGTCGCACAAACCCTCCTCACGCGCAGAGACCTGAGCGACCGCATGGGATACCTCAACATACGCAACACGCTGCTGGGTCTCATCCAGCATCGGGTCGTCCCCATAATAAACGAAAACGACGTAGTGTCCGTGGACGAACTCGAAGGCGACGTCATTGGCGACAACGACACGCTGTCCGCCATGGTGGCGAACATCGTGGACGCCGACCTGCTGCTTATTCTGGGACAGACCGACGGCCTGTTCACGAGCGACCCCAACCTCGACCCGAACGCGCGGATCATCAGACAGGTATCCGCGTTCACGGACGAAATCACGGCGCTGGGCGGCCCCTCGTTCGACTTGCGCGGACGCGGCGGCATGACCGCCAAGCTGGAGGCCGCCAAACTGGCCACCGCCTCCGGTGTGGACACCGTCTTCGCCAGGGGAACAACGCCGAACGTGGTGCCGCGACTCGTCAACGGCGAATCGCTCGGCACTTTCTTTCCGAGCGGGGCAAGCAAGATGGAAAGCCGAAAACGCTACCTGCTCAGCCAAATACGCGATTCGGACGTCATCATCGTGGATGACGGCGCCGTCCGCGCGCTCGTGCGCGGAAACAAGAGCCTGCTGGCAGCCGGTGTCCTCGACGCCCTGGGCAATTTCGAGCGCGGCGCCGTAGCGCTGATAGAAGATACCGACAGGCGCAGAGTAGCGTGCGGAATTGCAGGATATAATTCACAGGATATTCAGAAGATACAGGGGCTGCGCTCGGACCTCATAGCGCCGACGCTCGGCTATCACTACGGGGACGAAGTGGTCCACCGCGATAACCTGGTCATACTCGCCGCGCCGAGCGCGGCGACGGATAGGAGTTGACGAATGGTGAACATGGTTACAGATGAACTGGTTCGCAAGGGCGAGTCGGCTAGAGACGCAGCGAGAGCGCTTGCGAAAGCGCATGGAAACGTCAGAAATCGAGCGCTGACGAACATCGCATCGCGCCTGCTCGAAGAGCGCGACTCCATACTCGACGCGAACAGGCTCGACCTCGAAGCAGGCGAGCGCAAAGGCCTGCCCGAATACTACCTCGACCGCATGACGCTCAACCAAGAGCGACTCGAAGCAATAGCCTCCGACGTTCGCAGCGTCTCCGCCCTGCCCGACCCCGTAGGCGAAACGCTCGAAATGCGAACCATGCCGAACGGCTTGCAGATCGGTCGCAGACGAGTGCCGCTCGGCGTGGTCGGCGTCATATACGAAAGCAGGCCAAACGTCACCGTGGACATCTCCACGCTCTGCCTCAAGTCCGGCAACGCCGTCATACTGCGCGGCGGCAGCGACACCATCAACTCCAATACCGCGCTCGCCAACGTCATACGCCAAGCCATATCCGACGCCGGCGCCCCCCGGAACGCCGTCCAACTCATAGAGTCAACCGACCGCGAACTGGTCGGCGAAATGCTCAAGGCGCGCGACTACATAGACCTGCTCATCCCCAGAGGCGGCCAGGAACTCATCAACCGCGTGGCGCGCGACGCCGCCATGCCCGCCATCACCGGCGGCGTGGGCGTCTGCCACACCTACGTGGACAAGCAAGCCAACCTCGACATGGCGCTGGACATCGCCTTCAACGCCAAAGTGCAGCGCTACTCCGTCTGCAACGCGATGGACACGCTACTGGTACACTCCGCCGTCGCGCCCGACTATCTGCCCCGCATGGCCCGCAAGTTCGCGGACGCAAACGTCGAGATGCGCTGCGACCAGCGCGCCCTCAGCCTGCTCGGCCCCTCCAACGGCAGCGCCGCCCCGCGAGCCGTTCCCGCCTCGGAAGAGGACTGGACCACCGAGCATCTCGCCCTCATAGCGGGCGTAAAGGTGGTTGACTCCCTCGACGACGCGCTCGCGCACATCCAGACCTACGGATCCGGCCACTCCGACGCCATAGTCACAGAAGACTACTCCGCCGCCATGCGCTTCATGGACGAAGTGGACTCCAGCGCCGTGTTCGTCAACTGCTCCACCCGCTTCAACGACGGCGGCCAGTTCGGTCTCGGCGCCGAGGTAGCGATAAGCACCAACAAATTCCACGCGCGCGGCCCCATGGGACTAAAGGAACTCACCTCCTACAAGTGGACGGTAATGGGAAGCGGCCAGATTAGAAGCTAGTCCGACGTTATAAGCTCGGGCAGAATTGGATTCTCGATATGCCGAAATACCACTTCCAGCGAGAGACACGCACGCCCTACTCCGAGTGCTACATAGTCCTGGAAGATGACGTAGTCGTCGGCAGGCTCGACATCCACTACGCCGACGTAGTGGTGCACGCCACGCTCAACGTCGAAGAATCCGTAACCTCCGACGAAATCCAGGACATCATAGACGACATCGAAGCCGAACTCCTCGACGCCGTCGGCATAATCCGCCAGGAAATCATCGTCCACGTCCACCAGGGCCGCGACCTCGGCGTGTACACCACAAGCGACTTCGAAGGAACCAACGGCGGCGGCATGAGATTCAACTGAGGCTGGGCAGACGCGAACCAAACGAGCTTTCGTTTAAGCCCAAACGGATATCGTGACACAAGGAAATGCGGAGAATAGATGTACCCTACAACCAATGTATTGAATCGAGTTTTCAACCTACGAGTGATTGTCGGAAACGAAGGGGAAGTTCTATCTGGCGGCACGATGTTTGTAATTGATGTTAATAGTCGCCAGTACCTCATTACCGCGCGTCATATAGCTACATACATAGCGAGAAACACACAAGTTCAAGTATGGCGTAATGGAAGATGGAATGACATCCCTGTTAGAATAGTTGGACACGGTACAGGAGATGTTGATATTTCCGTATTAGATTCAAACATCAATATGATCCCTCTGGAACATCGCTTTAATTTGCCTACTGGTTTAGGCCGTATTATACTCGGACAAGAAATGATGTTTCTGGGTTTTCCCATAGGGTACGATGTATCAACGACTCATTTACTGCCCACAGGCTACCCGATGCCTCTAGTCAAATATGCCCGGCTATCCGCCTTAGGACTTTCTGGATATCCGATGTGGTTTGATGGACACAATAACCAGGGCTTCTCAGGGTCTCCTATTTGTTTTGTCAGAAATGACGACAGTGATAGCGAAGTGCGTGTGGCCGGAGTTGTAGCGGCGTATAAACCAGTAAACTTGCCCGTATTTACCCCGAATGGACACGAGACCGGACTCTACCATCAAGAGAATATGGGTTTAGGATTAGCGTGGGATATTCGATACTGCTTGGATATCATCAACCAGAACCCCATCGGTCTTCAGCTACCGAGCCAATGATCTCGAAGAAAAGAGGCGCAAATATGGCTGCGACAACGCAAGACAAACGGGAATTGATTGGAGACCCACTTGCCGATGGCGAATACACAAACGCGCCAAACTCATTTGCCTCAGTCTGGCGCTTAACGCCCGAACAAAAAGAATGGGTGGAAAAGTACAATAAGGCTATCGGCATCATGAATACCACCGGCGACAGAACGATGGTGGAAGAACTTGGAATATCCCTATCTGATAGATAGCCTCATTTAAGGGAATCAATCGCCACTACTCCCAATAGACGCCGTCGGCATAATCCGCCAGGAAATCATCGTCCACGTCCACCAGGGCCGCGACCTCGGCGTGTACACCACAAGCGACTTCGAAGGAACCAACGGCGGCGGCATGAGATTCAACTAGCGCGTATCGCGATCACCCTGCCCTCAATCATATCTTGCCAGGCTAAATTCGCTCGGTTATGCGATAAGGCGCCGGGTATCCGACTCGTTCGCCCCAGGTAACCGCATCCGGATTTCGGCCCATCAGGCGCAGAGTCTCGCTCAGGTCGCCGGCGGCGACTTCGTAGTCGCCCGTATTTACATCAATTACTACCATGCGACCCCACTGGGTAGCTTCCATTTCGGCGCGCATATTCTCATACATAGCCATGCCCACAGAAAGCTATGTCTCTCTTTTCCACTGCCATGACACTCCTCCCTCAGTATCTTGCGCTAAACTGGCGAGCGTCCCTCCCCGATATTGTAATCACGCCAATGGACCCGCCGCGTTCCCGACTATCGTCGCCCCACTTGAGAAATTACCGTTGCAAACCAACTATCACGTGATAAGATACGCAAGCCCTTATCCGAGATGTGTCTATCACGAGGTCAACAAGCCATGTCAAGCGCAATCGCACAAACCACCATCAAAGCGGCAATCAAGAAGACTGCCGAGATGAATCCGCAAGAGACTGACGGCGAATGGCTTGAAGTCGTTACTGTGGAATCCAGTCCACACATCAAAGAGTGGGACATCGAAAAATGCTGGCGTTGGGACAAGTGGCCCGACAGAGAGGCGAATTTCCCCAGCACGACCAAGCTGGATGTGGGCATAGACGCAGTAGCAGTGCGCCAAAGCGACGGCAAACACATCGCTATTCAGTGCAAGTCTCGGAAGCTTGACGCCCAAGAACGTGGCTCCTCGATCAACAACAATGAGATTTCCAAGTTCGCGGCTGCGTCCGCCGCAGACTTCTGGGCTGAACGCTGGGTAGTTACAAACGGCGATAATCCACTTGCCAGTGGCGCGGTGCAGTCCGCTTCCATGCACGGGAAGCCTCTCAAACTGGTCAACATCACCAACGACCTGCGCCAGCAACTACAGGCTAACGCCCAAGACGAGGTATGCGAACACTGCCAGCCAAACCCGGACGGCGATGAGCGTCCCCAAACGAAATCCTGTATGCAGAACGAAGCCGTCGCCAGCAGCGTCCGCATACTCAGAGAACATGAACGAACGGACAGTGGCGGACTGCCAATAGGCCAGGCTCGAGGAAGGATCATCCTTCCCTGCGGAACTGGCAAAACCCGCATATCCCTTCGCATCATCGAAGAACTGACCCCGCCGGGCCAACTCTCCATCGTACTGTGCCCCTCCATCGCGCTCGTCGCCCAAATCAGGCGCGAATACCTGCAAAACGCCGTCGTCCCGATGGACATACTCGCTGTCTGCTCAGACGAAACAGCCGGCTACGACCCTAAGAAAGAGGGAAAGAGCAACGCCGCCCTAAACCCAACGATAGACAACAGCAACATGAGCGATTCCGAGGTGAAAGGCAGAGTCACCACCGACGCCGCCGAAATAGCCGACTGGATGCGTCAGAGCGTCCTCAGCGGCGTCAAGGTTCTGATAGGCACGTATCAGAGCAGCCACAGGGTATCGGAAGCGCTGCTGAGCGCAGGCGTCAAAGCGCGCGTTCTGGTTGCCGACGAAGCGCACAGAACCGCCGGACTCAAACGAAAGAACTCCAAATCCGTCGCCGCCAACGAGGAAGAGAAGCGTATCCGCAACTTCACCGTCTGCCACGACAATGACAGGTTTCCCGCCACTTACCGCATATACCAAACAGCCACGCCGCGCATATACGACGTCAAATCCCCCACCGGCAATCCCAACTGGATTGTTCGCTCGATGGACGACGAGACCACTTTCGGGGTGGAACTGTACCGCAAGAGCTACATGGAAGCCGTTCACAATCGTTGGCTGTCCGATTACCGCATCATCGCCCTGGGCGTCAACGACCCCGAGGCGTTCGAAACCGCCAACATCCTGGCGAAGAACACAAATAGCAAGGGGCGCTCCAAGCTGACCACCACAGACTACCTTCGCGGCTTGGCGTTCGCCCTCACCATGGGCGGCGCCACCCAAGGCGAAGACGTGGACATAAGGTCTTGCATCGCCTTCATGAACACCGTGGACAAGTCCAAGAACATGGCGAAAGATCTCGATACCGCTAACGTAAAGAAATGGGTCACTCAGTGGCTCGATGAGAACGCGGATGGACGCGCCTCATCCAACTACAGCCTCGAGCATCTGGACGCCTCCAGCAACGCCGCCGCGCGCGAGACCGCAAAAGGACGGCTCGCCGCCGCTGACTCTAAAAATCCCCACGGCATCGTCAACGTCGGCATCTTCGGAGAAGGAACCGATTCACCGTCATTGAGCGCGGTCGCGTTTCTGGAAGCCCGAAAAAGCCCCATTGATGTCGTCCAAGCAGTCGGACGCGCCATGCGAACCGCGCCCGACAAAGAACTCGGCTACATCGTCTGCCCCATCCTGATTCCGCCGTCCGCCGACCCCGAGAAGTGGCTAAGCAACAGCGACTCAGAGGAAGGCTGGCAGGAACTGGGGCAAATACTTCTCGCTCTCCGCGCCCATGACCAGCGCATCGAAGACAACCTCGAAGAACTTCTCCACCTGTACATCCCCAAAGCTCCGCCCATAGAGCGCACAGTAGTGGCGGTCGCCACCGGCGCAAGCAAGCGCATACAGTACGGCGAGGTCGTAGGACCTCCCGGCGCCGCGCAGGAAGCGGTCGAGCGAGCGTTGAATGGCAAGAGCCGCGCCGAGGCCGGGATACGACGCATAACCGAATCGCCCGGCGACTATAATACGCAGGGACAGTCCCCAGTCTTCAAAATGCGGAAAAAAGACGACGGAACCATGGAATTCCATACCGAGTCCGTAACCGAAAATCAGAAACCAGACGAGATGAACGGCGACGAGAATGCCTCGGAAGGCGAGGACAACGCCAAAGTAGAACTGACCCAAGTTCTCACAGGCAAGAAGAACGACGACGGAAGCGTCGAACTCCGCGCCGACTCCATAGCGCGCGACAAGCCAAAAGCGGGCGAAGCCCGCGGCATTGTAAACATCCAGAAGACCAAGGCCAAAGCTCGCAAGATGATAAACACAGGCGAAGGCGGAATTCGCGTGCAGCCCGGTGGACATCGCAAACCCCGCAAGACACCCAAAGAACGGGCGGAGGAGCATGGCCAGCTAATGCTCAAGCTGAGCGGCTTGGAAGAACACGGCAACGCCATCAAGATGAACCTGCTCAAGAAGTCCGGCCTCAGCGACAATCGCGTCATGCGCGACCTGAACATACTGGAATCCAGTGTCAACGAAGCCGCGTACCATCTGCGATCCGACGAACTGCTGCCCGTCCTGAACCGCCACTTCGGACTCGACAGACTCAAAGATACCGGCAAGAAGCAGGCCGACGGCTGCACCGTCGCCGCGCTCCTCATCATGAATGCCGCCATGCTCCACCAGCGCATCGCCAATGGCGGATGGCTGTCCGGCATCAGCGACCTTTCCCTCATCAAGAACGAGAGCAATGTCATGCAGAAGTTGAGCCGTGAGTGGGAACGCATCACGCGCCACGACTTTCGCCCAGTGCTAGAACCCGCCCTGGAGACCATCTACGCAGTTGATGAAACAGGCAAGACGGCCGGCCTCGAACGCGCGCTGCGCCACCTCGCCGCCGAAGCCGAGCGCATCGCCGAAACCTACGCCGACATGGGCGCAGACCACGCAGGCCCCCTCTTCAACCGCGTAATGGGCAACCAGGCATCCGACGGCGCCTTCTTCACCCGACCCACCGCCGCCGCGCTCGCCGCCCGACTCACCCTCGACGCGGTTGGCGACCAGGACTGGACAGACCCCAATGTCTGGCGCAACCACAAAACCGTTGACCTCGCCTGCGGCAGCGGAACGCTACTCGCCGCCATGCTCACCGACATGAAACGACGCGCCCAAGAACAAGGCGCAAGCGAAGAACGCCTCGCCGAACTCCAGAAAGTAGGAGTCGAAGACGTCATCAAAGGCATGGACATCAACCCCGTATCCCTCCAACTCGCCGCCGCCCAGCTAACCGCCGGCAACAAAGACGTCCGCTACCGCAAGATGGGCTTGCATCAAATGCCCTACGGACCCAACCCCCACGACCCTACTCGAGTGTCGGCGGGCAGCCTCGAACTGCTCGGACAAAGCGCAATCGTCCGCAGACAAGGCGAGTTTGACATCCCAGACACCGAAATAGGCGCGCAGTCCGTCTGGAAAGAAGACGACAACGCCGAACTCGAAGACGCCGTTGACGCCGCCAAGGACACCCGCATAGTCATAATGAACCCACCGTTCAGCAATCGGACTAAGATGGGCGAAAAGTTCCCCAAGGACATTCAGCAAAAGCTCCGTTTGCGCGTGGATTCCCTGGAACAGAATCTGGTCAGAAACGATGTGGATATGAACGACTTCGTGGACAAGAATTCTATCCGGCCTCTGTTCGTAGCCCTAGCGGACCGCTGTATGTCCGGTACCCCCCGAACATCAACTCTCGCGATGATCAATCCAACCATCGCTCTCTCTGCCACATCAGGCCAAAATGAACGCCGCATACTCGCTCAGCGTTACCACATCCACACTATCGTTACCTGCCACCAACCGGGCAATGTAAATCTAAGCCAGAATGCCGGTATCAACGAAAGCGTCATAATAGCCACACATCGCTCCGAATCCAAGCCATCCACCCGTTTCATCCAGCTAGACAGAATGCCGCTCGACGAAGCCGAAGTCCAAGACTTGCATCGCCGCTTACTAGAATGTGAGGAAGGACAGATAGCCGACGGCTGGGGAGAAGTCTCATACTGGCCCGCCGACTTGATGGGATCCGGCGACTGGTCCGCCGCAGTATGGCGGTCACCGGATCTGGCCAAATCGGCATACACCTACGCAAACTTCAAAACTATGCGAAACATTGAGCAGGAATCTATGTACTTCGCAGGAAGAAGGGTGAGTGAGTTTTGTAAAAAGGCTAAAGAAAACGACTAAGACAGCTTCGCCCTGCTTCACTCGAAAGGGGCAGATGGCCAGATTAGCATCACAGCCGTACCCGATAGCCGTTATAAGCCAAAAGACCCAACAAGCAAGAAATGTCTGCGGGGTGTCAGCAACCTGATGATAAAAGCAGGACACCTGCTCATCACCAGTGGCCAAAATAGCGCTACTGCGCGCCTAACGGCAGTAGCAAGTGATAGTAAATATGTAGGAATGGGTTGGTTGCCTGTAACAGGATTTTCAGCTAAAGAGTCAAAGGCAATAGCTGTATTTCTAAACTCGACTGCCGGCCGCTTACAACTCATGAGAAATGCCGGTCGAACATTGTTATTCCCTATATACAGCCCTGCTGGTGTATCAAACATCCGCATACCAGACATCAAGAACGACCGCATCCGCGGCATACTGGCCGACTGCTGGGAGCGCACCAAGGACATGGTAGTCCCCCAGTTCCGCGACGGCGAATGCGAAGTGCGCCGCCTCTGGGACGAAGCCGTCGCAGAAGCGATGGACTGGGATGCTGGTGAATTAGCCCGACTACGCAACCTGCTGCACAACGAACCCCACGTGCGCGGACTCGGCTACAACCAGTACGCCGACGAAATAGAAGAGTAGCGACAAACGACCTACGCTCCCAGCCATCCTCAGGGGCGTCCCTTGCGGGCGCTCCGCCACCTTCTCATCCAAACCCAACATTCCGAGCCAACGCAGCCCCCCCTCAGAAACCCTGCCATTCACCATTCAATCTCCTCTTGCACATACGTGCTAACTCCGCTACAATACCCCCATGACTCATCGGTGTCAGATTCTAGCCCGTATCGCCAATACAGACAGCTTTGCCCCGATAGTCATAAGTCTCAGTATATAGGTTAGCCCGTCGGAGAAAATTTTTATCCGCATTTAGCTACGAATTCAGGTGAATACAGGTCAAATGCAGGCGCCAGGTTCCACCAGAAGGCCGCCTGCGCGCCACCTGCAAAGCCACCAGAAGACCACCTGACGATATAACCCGCCATATATACGAACAGATCAAACCCATTCCATTGAACCAGCGCAAGGAGTAAGATAATATCCAAGCTATCTCAGAAACACAAAGAGAATCCGCGCTAACGGTTCGCAGAGAGGCGCGTCCCTTCTACGCCGCGCTTTTCGTATTGCAGACATTCGGACTGGTAGCCCGACGATTCTACATCGCGCTCACAGACAGGGTTGAAGCCGAGTCCGTCTCCTTCTGGCAGGCGCTGTCATCGGCGATTGACGACGGCAAGATGCTGGACATCGCCGCCGTCAGCCTGAGCCAACTCGAGCGCGACGGCGCCAAAGCGGTCATAAGCACAATAGTATTGATGGAGGTATGGGACGCCATGATGGGCACAAGAGATGCGGTAAACGACTGGCTCGAAAAACGTCGCCGCAAAGCGCGCGCCGAAGGCATCGCCGAGGGCATCGCCCAGGGCAGAAC
>CAZXFX010000009.1:35658-74492 GCA_964640295.1 uncultured Dehalococcoidia bacterium
AGGGCATCGCCCAGGGCAGAACGAGCCTGGCCATGGAAGTCGCCGCTTGGAACGAACGAAGACTCGCCGCCCAAGCCAACGGCAAACCCTTCGACGAACCACCGCCCGGAGTTGACGACCATAACCAGAAAGACAGCAATCACTATACAGACACAGGGAGATAAACAGTCCGCGACCAAGATTTCGAACTCATTGACGACCAAACCCGCTTCCTCAGCGTAACGGATGCGCTGCGCGGTCAGCCTCGCATCGCCTTCGACTTGGAATCCAACGGATTCTTCCGATACCCCGAGCAGGTCTGCTTGTTGCAAATAGCGGTACCGGGCCACATCTTTCTAATTGATCCACTCGCGCTTGAAGATGAAGACATGGCGCCGCTGGGGAAAATACTCTCGGACGAACGAATCGAAATCATCCTGCACTCAGGCGACCACGACATACGAAGCATTGACCGCGATTGGGGCTTCCGAGTCGCGTCGCTCTTCGACACCAGCGTAGCCGCCGCCTTCACCGGCATGAATCGACTCGGACTGGGCGTCGTCCTCGAATCTTCACTCGGAATCGCCATCGCCAAAGACAAGAAACTCCAGCGCTCGGATTGGAGCGTCCGCCCTCTGAAGCCAAAGTCGCTCCAGTACGCGGCGAATGACGTCGCCTATCTCATCGAGTTGGCCGACACGCTGAAAGGCAGGCTCTCGGAACTCGGACGCCTCGATTGGGTTGCGGAAGAATCGCAGCGAATCGCCTCCATCCGATACGAACCGCCGGACCCCGAGATGGCCCTGTTCAAAGTCAAAGGATCCACAAAGCTGAATGGACGCGAACTCGCGATTCTCAAGTCTCTCGTGGAATTTAGAGAAGACGAAGCCGTGAAAGCCGGCAGACCCCACTTCCGCGTCATCCCGGACGCCGCGCTCGTGGCGCTGGCCACGCATCCAAACGCCAGCCTCAAGAAAACGTCCGGGCTCGGCAGATTCGCGCGCGGCAGACTCGCTTCCAGCCTGCGAGACGCTATTCGCATGGGCCAGTCATCCGAGCCTGTCAAGCGCCCCGAAACGAGGCGACGGCGAAATGGCTTATCCAAAGCTCAACTCGCTGCGGCCTCTCAACGCCTGAACAGGCTGAAGAAGTGGAGGTCCGCCCACGCCGAGTCGCTCGATCTCGACCCCGCGCTCATCTGGCCAATGACAAGCCTGAAGTCCCTGGCGGCGGCGCCTGAATATGTAGATACGGAAGTGCGCTCGCCCAATGTCAGACGCTGGCAGAGAAACGAGTTCGAGTCCTCCATCCGCCAGGCGCTCGGCTCTTAGGCAGGCCCGCTATGGTCGCCAACTTGCCTCCCCATATCGGCTATGCGTCAGTCGGCGGGTTCGCGCGGCAGCAGTTCCGCTATCTCCATCACCCTCAGCACGCCCGCGCGCGTAAGCAGCCCAACCGGCCTTCCCGATTCCATGACAACCAGTTGGTGAATGTTTCGTTGAGCCAATACGCGCAGCCCCTCTTCCAGAGGAGCGTTCGGAGGCAGTGTCAGCACATCTTCCGCCTTGGTCATCACCTCCGACACCCACTTGTCCACTCGCCTCTCGACAGGAACCTTGCGAACGTCGGTGGCAGTGATCAGCCCTTGAAACGTATCCCCCAGCTTTACAAGATACGCCCTCTCGAAATCCTTCGATATATATTCGTCCAGCAAGGTCTGAATGGAAATGCCGGGCGAAACGACGGGGAAGTTCTCTTGCATCGCCTGGCTGACGGTTCTTCCAGACATCACCAGCCTGTCTATGTTGTCGCGGCGGACTGAAGAGGCGGTGGACTGGATGAACCAGCCTATGAACACGAGCCAAATGCCGGAAATCAGGCTGTTGGTAAACACATATATGATGCCGAGCCCTATTAGTCCGAACCCAAGGACGGATCCCGTAAGGCTGGCCGCCCGCGTAGCGCGCTCATGGCTATTGGTGGCGCGCCAAACCAACGCGCGAAGCACTCTGCCCCCATCGAGCGGAAAGGCAGGAAACAGGTTGAATACCCCAATCGCCAAGTTGATTATCATCAGATACTGCGTGAGCGCGGTTAGCGGCCCAGAGCCTGAGCGCAGATTGAGGTATAGAAGCGAGAACAACCCGCCCAAAGCCAGACTGGTAATCGGACCGACTATGGAAACCCAGAACTCCTCGCCCGCCGACTTGGACTCATCCACTATCTCCGAAACTCCGCCCAGAAAGAACAGTGTTATGCTGCTAACCCGCCGGCCCCGGCGGATAGCCTCCAGCGAGTGACTCAGCTCGTGAATGAGTACGCAGACAAACAGCAGAGCGCTGCCCACAACGCCAACCGTCCAGAATTGCCTCACGCTCCATTCCGGATATTGAGATGGCAGCCATGACGTTGCCAGAGACCATGCGACAAGAGCGAATATGAATATCCATGAGAAGTGGAATCTTATAGACACGCCCAAGAGGCGCCCCAACGCGAAAGTGCCCGACAACGGCTGCCTCCTTGCGTTCCCGCGCATAGCCTTTACCCATCATAATTGTAACTCAGTCTATGTTGTCTGACTACTACATAAATTCGAGTCGAGGTTCGCGCCTTGTTTCCAACAACAATATGCGTCCCCGATGCGCTACAATATATTGGCGGCGCTTGATGAGCTCGCTCGCTATACGCGCTGGGCGTATGACGCGACGACGACCAACGTCGAATCTATCGAGTTGGAAAAATACTTCAGGGACAGGCATTAAGCCAATATGAATGCTCAAAGCGACTACTACGTCTTCTGCCAGGACTTATTCAAGATATACAAGATAGCGGACCTGGAAGTAGTCGCGCTGCGCGGTTTGGACTTGGCCGTCGAACGGGGCGAGGTCGTGGCTATCGTAGGCGCCAGCGGCAGCGGCAAGAGCACGCTGCTGAATATACTCGCCGGATACGACGCGCCGTCCGCCGGCAACGTCACAGTCGGCGGCAAGGACCTTCTGAGAATGAGCGGACGCGACGTCGAAGAATACCGGCGCGCGGACATCGGGTTCATCTGGCAGCAGACTAGCAGAAACCTCTTCCCCTACCTCACCACTTTCGAAAACGTCGCGCTCCCAATGATGCTCACCAACACTCCTGGAAGCGAAAGACGCGAGAGGGCCGAAGAACTCCTCAACATCGTCGGACTTGGACATAGGCTGAATCATACTCCTGAGAAGCTCTCCGGCGGGGAGCAGCAGCGCGTCGCCATAGCTGTGGCGCTTGCCAATCAGCCGCCGCTCCTGCTTGCGGACGAACCCACAGGAGAACTCGACGACGCCACCGCCGCCGAGATACTAGACCTGTTCGGAAAGATAAATAGCGACATGGGAACCACCATTCTCATCGTCACTCACGACCCGGACATAGCCTACAAGGTCGGCCGTGTCGTCATGATACGAGACGGCAAGATGTCCACCGAGATTCGCCGCAGGGTTACTTACCAGCGCATCAGCGGAGAAGTAGAGACCGACCAGCCACTCGAAGAGTTCGTCCTCGTGGACAACAATGGTCGCGTTCAGATTCCGCGCGACCTACTGGAACAACTCAATATCGGCGAAAAGGCGCGCGTGCAGGTAGAAGACGGCACAGTTACTATCAGGCCCGGAGACTGAATATATGAGCAGAGTCCTGCCGCTTATAACCACTATCGACCTCCGCCGAACCTATTTCCTCGGCTCTGAAGAGATCAGCGCGCTGCGAGGCATCAATCTGACGGTAATGCCCGGACAGTTCATCGCCGTGGTCGGACGTTCAGGGTCAGGCAAAACCACCCTCCTCAACATACTGGCGGGGCTGGACAAACCCACCGACGGGAAAGTCATGTTCGAAGACCGCGACATCGCGGAAATGAACGAAAACGACCTGACCGAACTGCGAAGACACAAGATCGGTTTCGTCTTCCAATCCTTCGGATTGCTGCCGCTCCTCTCCGCGTTCGAAAACGTAGAACTCCCCCTCAGAATTGCGGGGGCGAGAGTGCGCGACCGAGAAGCGCGCGCGCGAGAAGCTCTTGAGATAGTCGGGCTGTGGAACCGATCCCAGCACAGACCCTATGAACTGTCCGGCGGAGAGCAGCAGCGCGTCGCCATAGCGCGCGCTATCGTGAACGAGCCGCCCCTGATACTTGCCGACGAGCCTACCGGCGAACTAGACTCGAATAACGCGCGGTCCATTTTCGGACTCTTCAAGGAAATGGTGCAAAATCGCGGCATCAGCGTGGTATCCGCGACTCACGATTCCACCCTGCTTGAAATGGCCGACGAAGTTAAAGAGATACGCGACGGACAGCTATTCGACGCCACGGACTTAGGCCGACGCTATCGCGACTAATTGACTGACAATGAGCGCATGTGAAAGGCGTCGCGCTGAGTCCAGCAACGACGCCTCCTCGGAGTGTCCGACAGCGCCCCAGTATCTCCCCCTACTCCTCATCCCATTCCGTATGCACCGCGGGAGTGGGATGAATCCCGTATATCACTGCGCGCTTCCCCGACTTGTTGGAAAAGCCGTGCTTGACGCCGGGCGGAGCCAAGACGAACTGACCCGCGGTCACCGTTCGAGTCTCATCCCCAACATAAGCCTCCAGTTCGCCCTCGGCTATCAGAATCGTCTCCTCTGTGGGATGAGCGTGAAGCGGCGGGGAAGACCCCGCCTCCATCAGCACCTCGCTGACACTCAACTGCGTCGAGCCTCTCGTTCCGTCCACCACCGACCAGCGCTTGAAGCCGGAATACATCTCGGTCATATCCGTTCCTGACTTGTCCAGTATCGGCATTCGTTTCTCCTTGAGAAATATCTCGGTTAAGATTACACGACCTCCACGTCGTGCCGAAAGACCATGTTGTTGCCATAACCCATGCCGTCCCACTTGTTCGGGAACTCCATCGGCTGCGTCTCACCCTTGTCATTGGTGGCGCGCGACATCAGAGTATAGTTGCCCGGAGCGCGAATTGACCAGTCGCACTCCCAGCGCGTCCATGAATATCCGCTTCTCGGCTCAGTGACCCGCGCGTCTGTCCACGTCTCGCCGCCATCCACGCTGACCTCAATCCGCGTTATGTCGCTCTCGCCCGACCAAGCCGCGCCAGACACAACATAATCCCCAACCGAAACTTGGTCGCCCGGCGCGGGGTCCGTGATAATCGACTTCACCTTCATGCCTGTGAGGTAAGTATAGAACTCGTCAGCGTCGGGCCCGTTCATAACCCTGTACCGCTCTATCTGGTAGAAACCCTCGAACTTGTGGTCCAGCACATGAACTCCGACCAGCCACTTCACCGAACACATCCCGTACCAGCCCGGCACGACCAGCCGCAAAGGATACCCGTGCAGGGGCGTCAACGGTTCCCCGTTCATCTCCCACGCCAGCATCGTGTCCGGGTGCAGCGCCTTCTCCATCGGCAGGCTGCGCTCGTATGTCACCTCTTCCGGCTCGCCCACCACTTCGTCCGGCCCGTGGTCCGCGCCCTCGAACATCACTTCCACCGCATTGGGGCCTATCTCAGCCATGTTAAGAACATCCGCCAGCGACACGCCCACCCACTCTGCGTTTCCCATGATTCCATGTCCGGTCACCTTCTCCATGACGGAGCGCGTCTGCTTGACCCAGTACTCAGGGATTGGGCCATTGCCGCAGCACTCGAAAGTCGCCTGGTAGCGACGATTCGGCAGAGCCTTCAACTCATCCATAGAAAGCGACAGAGCCTGCGCCACTTCGCCGCCCACGCTCAGACGGTAGGCGTCAATATCTATTTCCGGCGCTCCCTTCCAGTGATTCCTGACATAGAACAATTCCGTCGGCGTAACCTGCGACTGCAAAGCCTTCGGAGGGCCGGCAAAAGATCTGCCGCCCGCGTTCGTGGGGATAAGCTGCAACTCTTCCTGCGGTCCGGTCTGACTCGTAGTCATTGAAAATTCCTCCGCGCCGCCATCCAAAGCGGCTCATTCTGCGATATTGCGCTACTCCACGCGCGTTGTCCGATGTTCGGCAGTCGGGCGAATTACCAGCATACGCGCCGACACCCACGTGTTGTTCACCAATTTGTGAGCGACCCCTGGGGGCGCCAGCATCGAGTAACCGGATCGCACGGTTTGAACTTCGTCCCCCACTACGAACTGGATAGACCCCTCCACCACCATTACGGCTTCATCAGTGTCGTGCGTGTGCAATCTGCCGCGATAGCCGGGTTCCACCACTAACTCTCTGACCGACAGCGACTCTGCGCCGTGTTCCTCGGTTATCATCCCGCGCGAACTGACCTTGTTCGTAGAGGCAGACAATCTCTGCTCGCTATGGTCTATTACAGGCATTTGGTTCCTCTCACACGTCTAATTATTCGATACGCCAACCGCTCAGGACAGGTTCCAGCGCGGATGCGACTCCGACTCCTCGCGCAACCTGTCCCCAAGCCATTCTCTGACTTCCCGTTCTATATAGAACTGCGGCATCAGCAAGTCCGACTCAGATTCTATCAGACCTTCGTCGAGAGCGGTTCGCGCCAAGCCGGTATTCGGCAAAATTCGCGTCCCCAGACGCAAAGCGACAAACGCCGGCTTCACGCTATCCAGAAATTCCAGCTTGCGCTCCACGCTCTCACGACTCTCCCCCGGCTCTCCGAACGACACGTTCATCGTAAACGGCAGGCCCGCCTTCTCGCACAGACGCGCCGTCGCCTCCAGTCCACTCAGCCTTTCCGACAACTCGCCCGCGCCCCTGCCCGACTCCGACATCAGCGCCAGTGAACAGCCCGACCGCTTCATCAACCCAAAAAGCTCCTCGTCCCCTGAACCCGGCCTGATATAGCTGTTCCATCTGATCTTCAGTCCCGACTCCAAGATAGCGATACACAAAGACTTAGCCGCGTCCGCCGGAATGTTGAAGCCGGAGTCTATGAAGAATATCTTGTTGACGCCGAAATCTTGGTTGAGCGAGGCGACCTCTTCCACCACCTCTTCCGGCGGACGCGCGCGCCAGTCGCTTCCGTCGAAACTGCTGTCCAGCGTCGGATAGTACGCCTGCGCCAGCTTGGTCACGACCCCGACTCCGAAACCGGATCCGTTGTACTTCCGCATATCCAGCAAGTCGAGCCTCGGGAAGTTATGAAAGTCCGACACGAACTTGCCCTCGCTCACAACCACTTCTCCATCATCCCGTCTGTACACAATCCCCGCCACATCCTCATAGTCCCTGCCCGACTCCAGCCGTTCCACCAACGTGGCAAACGCCTCTGCCGCGTCGCCCGCGATGCCCAGATCGGCTCCGACATAGTCCAGACACTCCGCCGGCAATATGCTGAACGCCGGCCCGCCGCACAAAATCGTGGCGGAAGATATGGAACGGACTCGCGCCACGATCTCCCGAACGGCGGGAAGATTCCACACCGGATTGACGCTGCTCTGATTATCCAGATTGCGAATGGACAGCCCGACCAGGTCCGGCCCAAACTCCCTAACGGCATCCTCCACGTCTCCGGCCCCGTCCTCCGAGAACATCAAGTCCAACACCCGCATCTCATGCCGACTCTCGTCAACGCTCGCCGCAAGATACGCCAGCCCAATCGGAACAGGCCGAACGACCATCCTATCCATAAACCGGTCCGTCTGGTTGGTGGCAATTAACAGGATTTTCATTGTGGGACCTCTTTCATGTTATGAAATTAGTCGGTCGACTTGTCAGCGTCCGGCGGATCCTCGTAAGTTTCTGTTTCACGATTCCACCACGCATATTCCCAGGAATCTGCATCGGCAGATGGTTCGATGGAAAATGCCGGAATAAAGCGACGTACAGGACGACCAAATGACTGTTGAGCTTCCACTCGGTACATTAGTGACCCATCAATGATGGTGAGTTCAATAATCGTTACATCCTCAGCCATAGACCCACTTTCACGATAACATACACGGGAGCCTGGCGAGAAAACCTGCTCATACCCTCCCGGGATGTCTCCAGGTTGAATACTGAACGGGCTAGTTGAATCGAAGCCTGCAACTTCATGTCGAACCCGAACGACAACTTCCTTAAGATCGTCGGTTCCCGAACCAGAATCTGTGGCCACTGCGCTCAAAAGCCGATCTAGAACATTATTAAAACCATCATATAGTTGCTCGGTGAACCTGAGACTGCCGTATGTTTCATCAAATATCGCTACACATCCACTGCGCCACTGTCTCCCATCCCCATCCAGAACTGAGATATTGGTCGCGGCAGACCCAATATCCTGAGGACTGATACTATAATGATGTATGAACATATCACGCAGTCCGTCCGCGAATTGGCTCTTCACTGTTGAAGGCCTGAACCAATCGAGGTCTATGCAAAGGATTACTCCAGAAGTGCGGAAATTTCGTGATCTAGCTCGAAGGTTGGGATTACCCTGTTGAAGTTCTTGGTAGGAATGAAATTCTCCAGATCTATCTGTGTATCCTTCAACCCGCTCGGTGATCATCATCTGGCACTCAGCCAAAAACCCATGTTCTCCTCTGATGAGATGACTATCAAGTACATCGCTGGCTGTGATTGTTGAATTCAACCATGTCCTAATACGTGGTCGCGTGAAGCGGCCCGGCACGCCATTTCTCACCCGTATAAATGGCTGCTGGAATGTCCTTGTATGCCATGCTGCGACATAGTAAGGTCGCATATTGTGATAGTAGGCTGCGCCAGGATAGCATTCTCTCAAGGCTTGTGACTGGTTAGCATCCCCAATTGAGGCGGAGTTCTCATTGAGTTTGATCTGGAGATTTTGTTCTCCTATATTGCGTAATGGGTAACCTAAGTGTGGAGTGTCCCCACCAAGTTCTGCAATGGCGTCAAATTCAGGAGGACGATTTCCTCCAGGACGGGCTGCTAAATAGTTGTCGTCAAAGCCACCAGGCCATTTCATCCGCGCTGGGAGGCGCGGGGGAGCTGCCAATGCCTCACGCTCCAGAGAGAGGCATCGTCCATGAGCGAATTGCATGAAACGATTGTCCAAGTATAGATAAGATGGCTCAACAGACATATTATGGTACTCTTCAAGAGATGTACCATATTGCCGGAACTCGTTAGGAACGCCGATTATAACAAAAGTTCCTGGTCCATTCCTGCCAACACGTCCCAGACGCTGCCTATACGCCTTTCGTGTTGGAGGCACACCGAGGTTGAAGCCGATAGATAAGGTCGGAAAATCAATTCCAAGTTCTAACGCGGATGTTGAAACAACTCCTCTCAAGACACCTGAACGGAGTTTCTGTTCAATACTGCGTCGTTCCTCTGCGTCATACCCTGCTCTATAAGGCCTAACCGCAGGATCCTCAAAGAGACCCTGAATGTCATCATCAGTCGCCATTGCCAATGTTTCAACACCCTTCCTAGAATCCATGAATGTGATAAATGCTCCATCACTACCATGTGCAAGAACTGCTTGTTGCAGTTGCCTAGCAACGTTGAGTTCATCTCCAGGCGGGCAGGCAATATGCGCAACCAATCTTTCACTCTGTTGCGCCCCATCAACCTCGTGGTCAATCTCAACGAATTCAGATCCTGTCAATCGCTGCAAATGTTCTCCCGGGTTAGCGATAGTAGCAGTAGCCGCAATCAATTGAATCTGAGAGCGACTTGCATCCCGACCCATGATATGGTCACGCGCCGCCATTAAACGGCGTACTAAGAATGAGAAATTGCTACCAAAGACACCTTCAAGTGTATGTGCTTCATCCATAACGAGCGCTGAAAGTGCACCAACGAATCCTTTCACTATGGGAAGAGATAACACAGACATCAGCCAGGCTTGGCATACATCGGGTGTCATTATGACAATCTTTGCGCATTGCAGAATCCCTTCTCGCTCATTCCGTGGTATTGATCCATCTATCCGTCCAACTACTTCTCCCTCTAATCCAAGCGCGCGGGCCATTGATCGCCAACCTCGCAATTGGTCTTCAACTAGAGCCCTCTGAGGATAAAACACAATCACCCTGCTAGACGGGTTGCACAGTACTTTGTGAAAAGCGAGAGAGCGAAATATGAGGCTCTTTCCAGAAGCGGTGCTTGTCGAGACCACTACGTTATGGCCGTCCCCCAGTCCTTCAAGTGCCTGGGCCTGATGGTTCCACAGCCCATCTTTGAATTCTCCGTTCAAGTAGGTCCCTACTTTTGAGTCATACAAGAATTTTGGAACCTTCGCATATCGGGCTGGACAGCCCGGAATCTCAAAGGATTCAACAACTGTGTATTCATTACTATTGATTAGATTACGAATCGCTTCATACATCTCAATGCCTCTAAGTTCATATATTTAAGTTATATGATAAATATCGCTATCGCCTGTTCCTGAGCAGCGCATACACCGCAAACGCCCGCCTGTCCCTCGCGTCCACATTCTCGAATCCAGCTATTGTACTCTCTGTCTCATCAATGAACTGCATTACATCTGAACGAGAAAAGCCCGCGTCGGGATCATAGTCCGCATAATGAAGACGACGCTGCATATGAATGAACAAATCTCCGAACCTTCGTATCTCCGGCGCGAATCTTCTCAACACACGTCCGTTGGAACACTGATTCTTGACGTGCCCATATTCTAATGCCCGGTAAGCCTGACTCCATGCCTCTTGACTTCGGCGAACTCGGGTTGCGCCCGACCAACATATCGGCGCAACAACCCGCAAGTGCGTGAAACATCGCGTAGTAAGCGCAACTAACCGCGCGGCACAATTCCTCTTGCCTCGGTCACCCTATGCCTCCGCCTACTCCACCCGACGCCAGATGCCTCGCTATCCTAATCAGGCCAGTCGGGCTCATGGTACCACGGTATATTATCCTCTTCCCACTCGGACCTCTCCACGAACGACCGGCTCGGCGGCCAGGGAGTACCGAGTTCCAACAGTTGAGGAGTTATGCGATCCACCAATCCTACTGTCAGATTGGGGTCCAGATGCTTTCGGTCACCATCGTAGATGATAATTATGTCCAGATAGTCATCATCGTCGTGGTCAACCCTATCAAACACCAGAATCGGGTCAAACACCAGCTTATTCCCAAAGCATTCTTCCAGATCCTTCCGAACTAAGTCCGCGACCTTACCCTTCAACGCCTTCGACGTCATCCCACTCACCTTCCCCCTAATCCGCCGCCTCTCCCATCGTCCTGCTTAGCCACACTTCGTCGCGCGCCGATGTCCGCCGCTTCAGCCGCGTATGCAGCAGCTCCTGCGCCTTCTCGAAACGGCCCGCGCGTATATACGACTCCAGTATCGTATCCTCGAACACTTCTCGTTGCGCGTGGCTTCCTCCGATTCTGGGCAGTTGCTCAACCAGCCCATCCAGGTTATCGGCGGCGTCATCGTAGGCTCCGTTTGCGAACGCCTCCACCCCTTTCGCCAGCGGCAGCATCACCTCTCTCGACAACGCGTTGCCCTCTCCCGCCATAGCGTCGAGGCCGGATATGAACTTCCCCATCTCTTCCGTGTAGCCGCCTGCCGCAAACGTCAGCGCCGCGTGCGCGTCCCTGAACGCGGGCCCCGGCTTCTCCGCCGCCGGACGCGCTATCTCCAGCGCCTCGTCCCACGGACCCGGTTCGCCGTCGCCATATATCTTCATGCGCCACATGAGCGACGCCGCGTCCTGAAGCGAGCCAAAGTTCTTCTTGATCACGGTCGGACGTATATGGTCCTCGTACAGCGACACCGCGTTCTCGGGGCGTCCGGTGGCAAGCTGGAAGAGCGCCTGGTGCCAGGACAGATGTACATTGAACGGTCCCCGCCTGTCATATCCCTCCAGCCAGTCGCCCAGGAAGTCCGAGCCGCCGTCCGGATCGCCCGTCTCGAAGAAGACATGCGCGACCGAGTGGGATGCGTTCGCGTTATCCGGCCTCATCTCAAGCGACCGTTCCGCGTATGTCAGCGCGTCCGAGAATCGCCCCGTCTCGTGGTGGGCGAAAGCGTTCTGGCCGAGGTACGCCCAGTCGTCCCCGTATGCGGATTCCAGCGGCTTGACGATGGAATAGAGTTCCTCCGGGAAATTCGCCACGCCTGCGCCGCTGCACCCGAGTATCAGCACCCGACTCGCCAGCCTCAGCATCAGGATGTCGCGCGGAAACTCCTTCAAATGCTCCTGTATCAGCCTGTACGCCTTATCATTCTGACCGCTTATCATCAGGCCAATCGCTTCGACCTGCCGCTGTTCGCGCTTCGTCGCGTTCACCGCCAGCGTCTTCGCGCGCTCCGCCGACTTTCGCGCCTCTGCTGGCGCGTTGCGATATAGCTGAAGCAGGCCGAGCGCGGCGTGCGCGACCGCCAGTCCCTCGTCCGCCTCCACTGCCCGCGCGAACTCCCGCTCCACGCCGTATGTCTGCGCGATGAACATATCCAGCGCATTCACATAATGATCCGCCGCCCGCTGCGACTCCGTAGTCAGCGCAAGCTCATACCTGTCTCTAATGGTAGTTCCGTTCTGCATAATAAGCCTCCTCCGTATCTGATAGGTCAGTGGTTTTCTTTCCTGCTACAATATTGGGTAATATGGGTTGAACAGTAACACACGACATCTACGCGGACAACAGCGAGCGCGATGTCGAATTTCAACAGTTTGATGGGGAATTATATCTATAACCACCATGAATGAATCCATTTATCTTGCAGGGGATCTATCAGGAATACAGAACTACGTGCTGGCCGTCAAAACATCCGGTAAAGCTCAGGCCAAGCGTCTTCGCGCTCGCTCTGCGCGCGTCGAACTGTTTGAGCGCGCCGCTCTCTGGACAGTAAAAGAGCGACTCAGCATATCTTCTGAAGAATTCAATGACAGGATTCTTGTTATGGGCGGCGGAGGTTTTCAGGCAGCTTTGCCAGCAGACACCGACACTGCGCTTCTTGCAGACGTCAACGCTGAAATCCAACGCAGGCTATGGGAAGAAACCGACGGCGAACTCCAATTCTCGATGGCATGGGGCAAAGAATACGATGAGGCGCGACATGAACTAGAGCGACGGAAACGGCGTCCGAACGCGGCTGTACTGCAAAACGATGGACACTGGAATCTCGATGCTTTGAGTCTGCCCCCATTCGGCGAACCAATCGAAGCCGGCGGCGATGCGTGCCAAGTATGCGGACAGCGTAAAGGAGTGAACAGAGTATCTGAAGAAGACGACGAAGATGAACAGGGTGTCTGGCACTGTAAAGATTGCCTGAACGCGCGAGACCTTGGGCAGAAACTCACAAACTCAGATTGGACATGGATGCGTCCCGGTTCCCGAACTATGCAGGCTGATGCCCTTGGGGTCAATTTCACCAATACCACATCCCGACATCCTGACGCCTTCCACGCCGCGCGCTGGATACCGCAGAATAGCGGCGGCGCGACACGGACATTCGAGGAGCTTGCAAACAAGTCACGCGGAGTCCGCAGACTTGCCGTCATCAAAGCGGACGTGGACGACATGGGCAAAAAGGTGGGCGAGATAGTGAGAGAAGACCCATCTTTGTCTAAACTCAGAACCTTCAACCGAGAACTTGGAGACTTCTTCGGACAGAATATGTACGGCTATCTGGAAGAATCGTGGCCTGACATCTACACCATATATTCAGGTGGAGACGATCTGTTGATGGTCGGCCCTTGGAACACAGTCTTGGACTTCGCAGGCGAACTCAGAGAGCGATTCCGAGCTGGCCCGGGCGGTAAGCATGACCTGACCTTCAGCGCGGGAATAGCGCTCACCCCGTACCGCATCCCAATCCGCCACGCGGTAGAGCGCGCCGACGAACTGGAGAAGAGGGCCAAAAACCGGGACAAGGGAAAGGATCGCTGCGCCGCGCTGGATACGGACTGGAGTTGGGATCAGCATGACATGGTATTGGGGAACGGAAAGAAGTTGGTGGATTGGATAGAGACCCATCGCCTGTCTCGCTCGCTCATTCATCGCCTGTTAACTTTGGTAGAGACCCAAGACCCAACAGGAAAGGCGCTCCGATCCGCTCAGTGGACATATCAGGTCAGTCGCAACGCAGCCCAGCGTCAACACAGAGAGTTCAGAAATTGGGCAATGGACAGAGCGGACTGGCTCGCCCCAGACGCCAAGCGTGAAGATGACCTGAAACCGTTGACCGCAAGCCTTAAGTACGCTCTGATGTCAACTCGAAATCGGGAGTGAAGCAATGACCATGAGAGAAGCCTTCAGGCAAGTTGGAATTCAAGTGCCCAACGAATCAGTGAGTGAGAATATGACTACCGGTGAGAAAACTTGCAACAACTGTGGCGAGACATTCATTCCAAGGCAGTCCTTCCATACCCTTTGCGATAACTGCCACCGACAGCAACGCGGTTCAGGACCACAAAGCGGTAGGCAGAATCGTCAGCAAGGATCAAGAGGACACGTTAGAGGCGGCGCGCTTCCTCAGTTTCCAGATTCGTATTTCGCAAAAGATAACAAAGACCAGCTATATCTTCTTCCTGATTTCGTTTCTAAGGAAAAGGTTGACATCTTAGCCCAACGTCTCGCGAATGATCAAAACAGACTAACTACCGGTCAAGCGCGCCGCTTCTTCAACCACTGCCGCGATGTAGAGCGTCGTCTGAATTTCGGCGAGAGCTGGGAGCGGGTATCCGCCAGTTTTGAGTCGCTCTCCGCCCATGCGCAAAACGCTAATTCGGCTCGCAAAATTCCCTATGACTTTCAGCGATTCATAGATGACAACGTGATCAGAGTTACTTCCGCCGACGACCAGCGAAAAGCGTTCCTAGACGGTTTTCTGCCACATTTTGAAGCGCTGATAGGCTACGGATCAGCTCATATGAAAGATAGATAAAGGTTTTAAGCGATGCAGAGAACCAATATACACGAAATCACATTTTCCATTCGCTGCGAGAGCGGGCTTCACATCGGAGGCTCTCAAGATGAGTTGAGGATAGGCGGTTCGGACAACCCTGTCATCAAGAACCCATCCACGGGCAAACCTTATGTGCCCGGCTCATCCCTCAAGGGGAAGATACGCGCTGAGTTGGAACGACAACTAGGTAAGTTTGGAGGTCATGGCAGAAATGAGGGCGCTCAGCCGTGTGGATGCGCTAACCAAGATTGTCCCATCTGCCGTATGTTCGGCGCGCATATGAACACCAAGAGTCAACTTGGACCATCGCGTATCATCGTTCGCGATGGACAGCTTAGCAAGGGTGGCGAACTGGAGAATAAATCTGAAAATATCATCAACCGCAGGGGTGGAGCGGCAGAGCACCCACGCTCCAATGAGCGCGTGGCAGAAGGCAGCGAGTTCAGTATGCGAATCGTCCTGCAAGTCCTCGGATTGGATGAGAGCTTCACATACCCATCATCCACGCCAAGAACGGGCGGCAGCACGTACACAGGCGCAGAAGCCCTCCAGGCGATAGTTGCCGACGGACTCTATCTGGTGGAAATGACAGGACTCGGAGGCGGTACAAGCCGAGGCTCAGGAGCGGTCAGTTTCCACGACTTCAAACTGGACGGTGAAGATTGGACACTCTGGTCAGACTAACCCTCCAACCCCTCGGCGTTTGGACTACTCCCTGGCAGGCCGACACACTCATGGGGGCGCTTGCCTCCGCATGGGCAAAATCAAGAGGAGTCAAGGCACTCTACCGCGACTTTCTGGATCCATGGAACGAGCGAGACCCGCTCTTCGTCATATCCGACGCATTTCCGGGAGACTCACTCCCCGCGCCCGCCTGTCTGCCTCTCTGGTGGAACTGGCCCGAGGATGAGCGCAAGAATGTCAAGCAAGCGCAATGGCTGTCGTCCGATCAGTTCAGGCAAGTTCAGCTAGGAACGCAACGTCCTGAACTATCCAACTCCATCCCAAAACCCATCCGAGAAAACGTTAGGCTCCGCAACTCCATATCTCGCGCCACCGACACCACAGGCGACGGCGGAGAACTGTTCGAGGTCCCATTCTCCAGCCTCAGCGACCCCAGTGAGAACCTGACTATCTACGCCCGCGCCAAGGGCAACGGCTTGGAAATCCTCACGGAAGCGTTGACTCTGCTTGGACAGACCGGATACGGAGCCGACGCCTCCGTCGGACACGGCGGCTTCGGTCTGGATGGCGAACCGACTGAATGCGCTGAATTGGACGATGTTCCCTACTCCGATGGATTCGTCTCCCTGTCCACCTTCCAACCTGCCCAGGACGACCCGACCGACGGCCTCTGGAAATCTTTCATCAAGTACGGAAAGATGGCGCCCGACTTCCACCGCATAGCGATATTCAAGCGTCCGCAAGTCATGCTTCAGCCCGGGGCCTGCTTCAGAACGGACGGCGGGCCAAAGCCTTTCTATGGAACTCCCATCGGTCCAGACCGTCTGTTGGTGAAACATCAGGCGGACGCTCTGGCTAAATCTGGAGTTCGTCCCGTACAGGCCGCGTTTGCGCTGGCTGTGCCGATAATCTGGAAAACAGGATTGCATTATGACTAAACCTAACACACTTATATGTACTATTGGGACAAGTCTGATACATCCCAACCTGTCCAGTCTCAGTGAGAAACCTCAGACTGATCCGGTTCGCGCCAGTCTGTCCGAGTCATATATTCAAAAAGATTGGCGAAAGACAGCGGCTCAACTGAATCAAATCTCACCTGATGAGCGTCTCTGCGGCGCAGAGATCAACTCTGTAAGCGACCTGCTCACACATGGCGAAATTGAGAAACTAAACCTCCATCTGCTTCATTCCGACACGGATGATGGAAGAGCGATCTCGGAGATTCTGCAATACTATTTTCAAGCAGAAGGCTGGCGCGTGAAGAGTCATTGCGTAGGCGCCTTGCAGGATGACGACCCAAGACTGTTCCGCACCAGAGGACTACGAAATCTGGCCAAAATCCTTGGCGAGTTGATGCGTGAAGCGGGTGGCGCAGAATTCTGCGCTATCAATGCCACGGGAGGATATAAAGCCCAAATCGCCATTGCCGTACTGATGGGCCAAGCCCTCAATATCCCTGTGTACTATAAACACGAACGATTCGATGCCATTATTCCATTCCCCCCAATGCCTGTGGCATTAGATTTTTCGCTCTGGGAGAATGCCAGCGGTATGTTCATGGCTCTCAACAAGGATATCCAGCCCTACGAACAATTCAAAGAAGACTGGGATGAACGCTTTGAGCCACTGGTCAACCGGATTATGATTGATGATGTTGAATATCTGGAACTATCGGCCACTGGTCAGATATTCCACGAAACCTTCCTGTCCCGCTTTCAGCAGTCAGAGGATGCCAGTCTTCCGCGAGACGCAACGGACAGAGAAAAGGAAAAACCTAAGCTCGGCCACCATGCTTACCAACAGGCCCGCGAGCCAATTTCGCGCTTCCTGGATAAACTTACGGACGATGTTCCATATATCCGCTACTGCCACTCGACTTACTGGAATCCCGACCTGTCTGAAACGACACGATTTCGCCAGTCGTCTGAAGGAGTTCAAGGCATATTCTCCAATGGAACTTGGTGCGTAAAATTCCTAGTCGTTACAACCGAGGATAAGCCTGATAGATTGTCCAGTGTCGTAGCCAGTCTCAACGACTGGCTGGACAAAGTATAGGAAAATCTCAAGGCTCAGTTCGCCTTCAACCGCGAACTCATACAGCGCATGGAGAAGAAGATAGAATCCGCCATCTCCCGTGTCTGGACAGAGTAGCTCTACAAATCGCCCACAAACGGATTCACCACAACCACACCATGATATAACTGTCCTGCGTTCAGGTCCTCCGAGATAATCCGCGCGCATCCCGCCCGCTCAGCCGCCGCGATTATAAGCGCGTCCCAGTAAGAAACCCGGTAGCGCCCACTGATGGATACCGCCCGTTGAACCAGCGCCAAGTCAAGCGCGACTACGGTCATCACGCTGTACTTTTCAATCAAAAGTTCCGCCTCATCTATAGAGAGTGGCTGTGGGATCCGTCTAGTTACCGAATTGAATAACTCACCCAGGACCTGCGCTGACAACACGCCAGAGCCGTTTTCTACGGCGTCATTCACTAGATCTCGGGCCAAAGCCTGCTTCTCAGGCTCACTATCATCGCTCCCATAGACCAATATGTTGGTATCGAAGAAATCCCTACTGATAGTATCGCTTTGGCCGGTCATACAAATCGTCCCTGGTCCAGGTTCGAGGCCCCATATCGCGACTGAATCGCTTAACAGTATTAATCAGTTCTCTCGCCTGCGCCTTGCGTTCGGCGGCGGCCGGACGATCCTCTTCCACAGGGGCGTCAAGCCCCATGTCGCGGCTATGCTTCTTCACAGTCTCCACGAACTTTTCCGCGAGCGCCTTGCGTTCGGCGGCGGTCATTTCGGCGATATTGGGAACTTGGGAAGGTTCAACAGTGACAGGAAGCTCCCCCTCCACGCCACTCAGATCGTACCTCTCACTCGCCCTCATCGCTTCCACCGCTATAAGCCTTCCTTGAGAGTCGTAATCCGCGTACACTCCCGGCCCTATCTCTTTCGTCTCCGTCACCTTCGCCTCTGCCAGCCATACCAGAATCGAGTCAGATGTCCTGTCATAAATGAACTTCATTCCTCGCGCCCCTATTCCATTCACTCTATCTAAATCGTTAAAATCAGAGATTATCATAACAGCCCGTCTCCAATAAACAGCACATCACCATAATCCCCAAAATCACAGCCCAATCAGGAGACCCCCAATGCCCAAATTCGTCTTCATGCCGCCACAGGACGACCTCAAAGCCATGTTCGCCGCCCGACTCGCAGACACCGTTCCCGACTACGAAGTCGTCGCGCCCCAAACGGACGAGGAAGCGCTCGATGCCATACGCGACGCCGACGCCGCCTGCGGATGGGTGCCGCCCGCCGCGCTCGCCGTCGCCCAAAAACTCCAATGGCTGCACAACCCCGACGCAGGCCCCTTCTTCGGCTACTACTACCCCGAACTCATCCAACATCCACTCACCATAACCAACCCGCGCGGCATCTACTTCGACCACATCTCACACCACATCCTGATGTTCGTCCTGGCGCTCTCGCGCGGACTGCCGTGGTACGTGGACGCCCAGCGCAATCGCGTCTGGGACAAGGACGCGCGCAAAACCCCGTACATCTACCTCGGCGAAGCCACCGCGCTCATCAATGGCGTCGGCGGCATCGGACACGAGACGGCGCGCGTCCTGCGTCAACTCGGCATGGAGGTCATCGGCATAGAGCCGCGTCCGGAGTACGACCTGCCCTACGTCGAGTTCCATACCCCAGATGAACTGGACGACGTTCTGCCCCGCGCCGATTTCGTCATAACGACCGTACCACACACGCCCGAGACTGAAGGTATGTTCGACGCCCGCCGATTCGGGCTGATGAAGGAGACCTCCTACTTCATCAACATCGGGCGCGGCAAGGTGTGCAAGATAGACGACCTCGCCGACGCCATCGAGAGCGACCAGATAGCCGGCGCCGGCCTCGACGTATTCGAAGAAGAGCCGCTTCCGTCAGACCACAAGCTTTGGGGACTGCCCAATGTGCTGATGACGCCGCACGTAGCCGTCCGCGACGCCGAAAACATACCCGAACGTCGCTTCCAGATAATCCTCGACAACGCGCGCCGCTTCCTCAACGACGAGCCGCTGACCAACGTCGTGGACAAGCAGAAGTGGTACTAGACGGGCGACAAAGCCTGAGGCAAACTATTCCTTATCTATGGCGGTCAAGCAATACTTCCGCACACTGATACCCTTGAAATCCGCAGCGGCAGCCAGACGTCGCGTCGCGTCACGATCCATATCCAGAACTACCCTAACATTATCGGCGTCCATAGCCACCCTCCTTTCTCGATACGATGATTAACATCTACAAAATTAGCGCAACCCCCGAAAAGTCGTCAATCTTCCACTTTGCTGTTCACACACACCAAGCCAGAATATATACTATCCACGCTCGAACTCGCTTGCGAACACGGGTCGCGCGCTGTCAAAATATCAAGGGAGGTCACGACAGCTATGGCAGGCAAAATTCCTACTGAACAGGAAGTAATCGGATACTTGGACTCGCTCTCCAACTGGGGTAGATGGGGAGACGACGACCAGATGGGCACGCTCAACTTCCTCGGCCCCGACAAGGTCAAGCGCGCCGTGTCCCTCGTCGAGGAAGGCTCAACCGTGTCCTGCGCCCGAACCGTCATGTTCGAGCCCTCGCCCGACGTGCCTGTCCCACCCGTCCACTTCATGGTAGAAAGCGGAGAGGGCTGGGCCACCGGCGACAAGGTAACGACCCGAACCGCCCAAGGAGCGACCGACTTCTTCGGCATGATATTCCATGGCTACTCCATAACCCACGTGGACAGCCTCGCCCACTTCTTCTGGGACGGCAAGATGTACAACAACCAGCCCGCCCATCTGGTAGCCACCAACCTGGGCGCCACCGCCGAATCCATCGAACTCACCAAGGACGGCATCGTAACGCGCGGCGTTCTGGTGGACGCGCCCATGGTACGCGGCGTTGACTGGCTCGAACGCGGCGAAGGCGTCATGCCCGAAGATATTCTCGCCGCCGAGGAGCGTTGCGGGTTCACCATAGAAGAGGGCGACGTGCTTCTAGTCCGCACAGGCAACCTCCATCGCCGCAACGTCAAGGGACCCTGGAACCCACGCGAAGAAGGATCCACAGCCTGCCAGGCAGCGTGCCTCCCGCTCTTCCATGAACGCGGCATCGCCATGCTCGGCAGCGACACAGGCAACGACGTCATGCCCACCGGCTACCCCAACCTCACCAACCCCATACACCAGGTCGGCATAGTTGGCATGGGACTGTGGATACTCGACAACGCCAATCTCGAAGAACTGGCGCAGGCGTGCAAAGAGCGCAACCGCTGGGAATTCATGCTCTCGATAGGCCCGCTCCGTCTGCACAATACTACCGGGTCGCCCGTAAACCCCATAGCGATATTCTGATGACCACTCTGGCGCCATACTCCTTCCCCGACGACGAAGTTCAGAGCTACCTCGTCGAAGGTGAACGTGTGGTATCCAGATTCGGCCCATACCACGCCACCTCGCGCCGCGTCATCCTCCTGCTGCATAGCCGGCTCGGAGATACGGTGGTCCACGAACTGCCCTACACCGACCTGGAAAGCGTCACCGAAGTCAAGGCGACCGACCGCAAAAAGATGATGCTGGGCGCGGGCTTGGCGGGCGCGGGCTTGGCCACGCTATTCGCGTGGTATCTCATAGCGCCAATAGTGGCGATAGTCGCAGGCCTGTTCATCATGCTCCATGGAGCGACAGAAAAGCCCGCTTACTACCAGCTAAAAGGGCGCGGCATGGAGGGAGATGAGCTTCATAAGTGGCAGGTCATACACTACGGCGCGGGGAGTTTCATCGCCTCGATCAGCACGATGACGGGCGTGGACGCGACGCGCGACTAACGAACCATCATCCTCATCCATTCACTATTCACCAAACAGCAACGTCTTCACCGCCCGCGCAACCAGGTTGGACGCCAACCTGACCTTGTAGCCGTTGTCAGACATCGGCTCCGCTCCCTCAACTGCAAGCTTCCCAATGAGCTTGGCCTCAACATCGCTGGCGCGAACGCCGCGCAGCGCGTCCGACGCGGACTGAGCGAAATGCGGCGTCGGCGAAACTCCGCCCAGCGCCAGCCGCGCCTCTTCTACCACCCCGTCCACTATCTCCATGTATCCGGCAACCGACACCAGCGCGAAATCGTAAGCCTGCCTCTCCTTCGCCTTGATGTACAGACTGCAAGCCCCTTCTACTGGACAAGTAACCATGACGCGCGTCAGTATATTCCCCGCGGCCAACGTCGTCTCGGAAAGAATATCCTCGCCCGGCCCGACGAACAACTCCGCTATCGGAACGCGACGCAGTCCGCCCGCCCTCAATATCTCCACTTCCGCGTTCAGCGCCATGAGCGCGACCGCCGTATCCGACGGATGAACGATATGACACTTGTCCGCCCCCAATATCGCATGATACTTATTGCCGCCCTCCACCGCAAAGCAGGTGTCTCCCCCCTTCTTCAGACAGTGAAACGCCTCGCTCCGATAGTACCAGCACCTCGGTCTCTGACACAGGTTTCCGCCCAGCGTTCCCACGTTCCTGATCTGCGGGGTGGCGACCGACTCCGCCGCCTGAACGAACGCGGGGTACCGCTCAGCGGCGCCAGCGTGGACGGCTATCTCGCCCAGCGTGACCAGACTGCCGAAAGCGGTTTCATTCGGACCATCCTCTATATGCTTCAATTCGTCCAAACGCCCTATGTTCACCAAGAGAGAAGGCGCCGACGTTCCCTGCTTGATCTCTCCAAGCGCATCCGTGCCGCCAGCGAATATGGTGGCTTGGTCGCCCTTCTCCGCAAGCGCTGAACGCGCCTCTTCCAGAGTCGAAGGCGTGAGTATCTCAAATGGATTCATAGGTCGTTCGTCTCTTCCTTCTGCATCAGCAGATCCAGAACCCGGTCGGGCGTAGCCGGAAGATCTCTGGGTTCGATCCCAACAGCGTCCCTTATCGCGTTCACCACAGCGGGAGCCACTCCTATGCTGGGCGGCTCCCCAAGCGCCTTGGCTCCGTATGGACCCACCGGATCCACAACGTCCGCGAATATGACCTCGATGTCCGGATATTCCAGAATCGTGGGACTCTTGTGTTCCAGGAAACTCGCGTTCAGCGTCGCCCCATTATTATGGTCCGTGAGCATCTGTTCGCTGAACGCAAAGCCCAGCATCTGCGAGACCGCGCCCTCCACCTGGTTCACCGCAAGCGTCGGATTGAGGATTCGCCCGGAATCATGCGCCGCCACATATCGCGTCACCCGAACCTGTCCCGTATCCGTATTCACCTCCACCTCCGCGAAATGCGCTCCAAACGAGTTCACGATATAGTCCGCGCTGCCCGGTGAAACAGATTCCTCCGCCACAATGCCGCCCACACGCGACGCCAGTTCAAAGAACGACACGGACGCGCCGGAAGAGTGGTACACTCCGTCGTCCCTCAAATCGAGTTCGGCGGCTGGCAAGCCAAGCGCGTCCGAAGCCGCGTTGAGTATCCGCTCCCTCAGCGCCGAAGCCGCCGCCTTCACCGCGAGCCCGGCAGAGAATGTCACCGTAGAGCCGGCTGTTATCGGCGAGTCCGGAGTGGTCGCCGAGTCGCCAAACGTAGTTTCGAGAACCCGATGATCAACCCCCAGTGCCTCCGCCGCTATCTGGGCCAGCACGGTGTAACTGCCCTCTCCCACATCCATCACCCCCGATTCCAATCTCAGCGCGCCGCCCTCCTCCAGGCGCGTCCGCGCGATAGAACGTCCGCCTGCGCCACCCCTATACACGAATATCGCCATCCCCTTGCCGCGCCGTATCGGATCGTCCGCTTGCGCCAGTTCTTCATCCCATCTAAACGCCTCCGCTCCCCTCTCTATGCACTCCCGCAGCCCATTGCTCGAAAACGGAACGCCGCCCTCGACAGGCTGAGTGTCCATGATCTCGTTGCGAGGCGTAATCCGCTCACCCGGCTGCCCCTCCGGCCCCACGTGATTCTTCAACCTGAACTCGACCGGGTCCATTCCGACCGCCGCCGCCGCGCGATCCGCGATCACCTCCAGCGCGAAGTGCCCCTGAGGCGCGCCCAGCGCGCGGTACGAACCTCCCGACGGCGTGTTCGTATAAGTCAGATATCCGTCGTAGCGAACGTTGGCGCACCTGTACAGATAAAGCGCCCCCTGTCCCGCGCGCCTCACCACGCCCGGCCCCGACGACAGATACGCTCCAGTATCCATCAACGTCGTCGCGTGAACGGCGGTGATAGCGCCATCGCTCTTGACGCCCATCCTCACGGTCGTAATCGTGGCGTGACGATGTCGGCCCGCGATGAACTCTTCCTCTCGCGTCGCCTCTATCTTCACAGGCCTGCCCGCCCGCATCGCCAGAGCTGCGGCAAGAACCGAAAGGCGCGTCTCGTCCTTGTTGCCGTACCCCGCTCCCATGTTCACGCCAATCACTCTGACATCTTCGAGCGACAATCCAAGAGCGATGGACAGCATCAGCCTGTCCGCGTGCGCCCCCCGCGTGGACTTCCATACAGTCAGTTTGCCAGCGTCCCATGAGGCGACGGCGGCGCGCGGTTCCAGAGCCGCCCCCGAATGAGCGGGCGTGCTGAATGTGTCCTCTACGATTACGTCCGCCTCAGCGAACCCCTCGTCCACGCTTCCGCGCGTCAAGATGATCGGTTCGCCGCCCACAAGGTTCCCTCCCGCGTGAACCGGAGGTGCGTCCGGCTCCAGCGCCTCGCGCATATCCGTCACAAACGGCAAAACCTCATAGCTCACCTCGATTCGGTCAAGAGCGTCCCGCGCTACATCTTCATCTTCAGCCGCGACAGCCGCCACCTCGTCTCCAACGAAACGGACCTCGGTGTCCAGAATCGGCAGGTCGGGCGCGATATTGCCCTTCGGAACATCGAACGGCGTCACTATCGCGTGAACGCCTCCCACGCTCTCAGCGCCGAACACATCAACGGAAACTATCTTCGCATGAGGATGCGGACTGCGTAGTATCTTGCCGATCAGCATTCCCGGCAACTGAATATCCGCGGCGTACTTCGCTTCGCCCGTCAGCTTGGCGGGGAGGTCTATTCGCAGAGCCGATTTCCCGATATTCGTAGTCATATCCCCCTCGCCGCCGAGCGCGCGGATTCGAGAATCCGGCCATAGGCATTGCAGCGACATATATTTCCCGCCAGCGCCTGCCGAATTTCATCGTCGGTTGGATTCGGATTGGAATCGAGCAGCGCGGTCGCGCTCATCACAAAACCGGGCGTGCAAAAACCGCACTGACCGCCGTCATTTTCCAAGAAGGCGCGCTGAAGCGGATTGAGTGATTCCGAAGACCCAAGCGATTCCACCGTGGTGACGCGCGCTCCGTCGCACACAGCCGCCAGCGTCATGCACGAGTTGACCGGCTTGCCATCCAATAGGACCGTGCAAGCGCCGCACTCTCCCAAATCGCACCCACGCTTTGCCCCCGTGAGTCCCAGAACGTCTCGCAGGACGCGAAGCAACGTCCACCGACTGTCAATCTCCAAGCTACGGGATTCGCCGTTGACCTCGACATCCACATTGTATCTATATGCGATCATACGCCACTCTTCCTAATCCGAAACGCTAATCCACTCTATCCAGCGACCGTGCGCGTTTCTTCTCGCCAACATAATTGTATCCGCAACCCCGTCCACGATTCTAGCGACAGACATCCGCTCACCCTCAGAAATTATATGATACACATCCCTGTCATAAGAGATCTCACAAAGCGTCTCATAGAACGCCGCGCGCGCCGCTGCCGGGAACTGATTCAGCGTATGGCAGTGAAACACGCACAGCGCGGCTCTCCTCGGAACTTCGCCAACGATTCTGGGCAAGACCGCCAGCGCGTCGCCCGATTCCACGCGCGGAGGGTCGGACAGCCAGACGCGACGAGCGGCTTGCAGAAGCGCGGTTCTGTCAGAATGATCCGGCCATACCAGAGCCAGCATCCACAAATACTCTTCATCGTCGCCAAGATCAACCGGATTCAAATCCACGCCCGCTCTGAAAGCCACCTCCGGAAATTCCGGCGGAAGACAGGGCATCGCGCCTCTGATATCGCATTCTATCACCACCTCTGAATCCAAAGGCCCATATACAGAACCGTCCGAATATCGGTACTGATAGCCATCCCACAGCAAATTCAGGCCCGCGCTCGCGCCAACGTCAATCAATCCGAGTGGCGCGCCGTTCGCGTCCAGCGACACCACACCAAAGGCGGGCATTAGATACGAACATCGCCTGACTTCATTGGTCTGCACCCTGCGGGTTCTCACAAGTTTTACTATCGCAGCCTCATTGCGCGCGCAAAATCGCGCGAACGATTCCGCCAGTCCCTCGCCAGGAGATTCGCCCTTAGATACGCACCCGTAATGACGCGCTAAGATGTCGTCCTCGCAACCATGCAGCAGCCGTTTGATCGCCGCGAAGAACAGGTTCGGTATCGGCTGTCCCACCATGCACTCCCGCGCCATAGCAAGAAGCGTCGGGTTGTCGGCGACCGACAGCGAAAGCGCCTCGTAGGTCGGCGACATGACATTCAACCCGGACGCGCCCGAACACTCCTCGCGCGCGAACACGCGAAACCGCTCCGCGAGCGCCTCATATGAGCGCTCTTCGGGCAGAAGCCGCTCCACTCGCCCGCGGCCCTGATGTCCATCAATCTGGTCTGAGTTCACGCTTCTACTTCGCCGTTATGCCGCCGTCTATCACCAGTTCCGCCCCTGTCATAAAAGACGATTCGTCAGACGCCAGAAACAGCGCGCCATACGCCACGTCCATCACCGTGCCAATGCGACCGAGCGGCACGCGCGACTCCGACTCCGCCCTGCCCTCAGGCGTAGAGATGTTGTCCGCTATCATTTCAGTATCCACTGGACCGGGATGTATCGAGTTGGCGCGTATGCCGTCGCCGGCGTGCTGAATCGCCGTGTACTTCGTAAAGAGCCGCACGCTCCCCTTCGACGCGCCGTATGCGCTCCCCCTTTCGCTGCCCACCAGCCCCGCGGTCGACGATATATTGATTATGGAACCGCCTCCCGATTTCTGCATCGCCGGAATAGCGTGCTTGGTTCCCAGGAACACGCCCGCGCTGTTGATGTCCATAATCCGATTCCATTCCTCCAACTCGGTCTCCACAATCGGCGTGCGTTTGTATATAGCCGCGTTGTTTATCAGTATGTCCAGCTTTCCGTATGTATTCAGTGTGAACTCCACGGCGTCGCGCCAATCGTCTTCGCTGGTAACATCCAGCCTAATAAACGAAGCGTCTCCGCCGCCCTCGCGTATTTGCGCCGCCACCGCATTGCCTTCCGGTTCCAGAATGTCGGCGACCACCACTTTCGCTCCCTCTTTGACGAACAGTTCCGCCTCAGTAGCCCCCTGTCCTCTCGATCCTCCGGAAATCAGCGCAACTTTGCCTTCGAGTCTCATACTATTCCTCCCAAGTCGGTCACTCAAAATCAGATGTCGTGATTGTAGCGCCGTATATGAGCTTGGCAAGCGGCCCGCCGCCCAATACAGGAACTCCGCAAAGCAATCAAGGCCGCGGCATCCCGTTCATTCCGAGCCCTCCGAAGTCGGCATTCTCAGAACGCGCTGATAATACGGTACGAGCCGCGATATTCGTCAGCCTTCCAGAAACTCCACCAGTCGCTCGGTGGTCGCCTCCATATCCCGCAACTGGCACTCCCACGCAGTCATTACAGCCCAGCCACTCTCTTCCAACAGCGCCAGGTTGTGTTCGTCTCTGGCGCGATTCCGCTCCAGCTTGGCCACCCAATACCCCCGATTCGTCGTCGGAATCCGCACGCGCGGGCAGCCCCTGTGATGATGCCAGAAGCATCCGTTTACGAACACTATCTTCTTGCGGGAAGGAAACACCAAGTCCGGACGCCCTGGCAAATCCGAGCGATGCAGCCTGTAACGATAGCCCAACCCATGAAGCAACCGCCGCACCCGCATCTCAGGCTTCATCCCCTTGGACTTCACCTGCGCCATAATCCGGCTGCGAACCTCCGACGATACCGTGTCAACCATATCAGTGTTCCCGCTGAATAGAGATTGCTAGAGCGCGCATATCATGTTCTCTAAGATGACTTGAGCCACCGAAGCGGGAACCGCGTTGCCTGTCTGCTTTCGTATCTGCTGATAGCTTCCCGGCAACTCGAACGACTCCGGAAATCCCTGAAGCCGCAGCATCTCCCTCGGCGTCAGCCTTCTTTCGCCGTTCACGAGCAGATAGTTGTAAGACGCCCCCGCCCGCAGAGCGCACGAAAACGGATGGCTGCTCACATTGCCCCCCTTATTCTCATGCCAGATAGCCAACTCATGCTCGCTCGTGTGCTTCGCCTTTCGCTTGGCGCGTATATGCTCGCTCGCAAAATAACGGTCTGGCACGTCGCTCTCCAATACTTCCGCCAGCGAAATAGGATCGCCCAGAGGATCCGGCCACTCAAACCCAACCGAATGATTTCTAAATCCCACTATGAAAGTGCGCTCGCGCTTTTGCGGCAAACCAAAATCCAGGGCGTTCAGCACTCTCCAGTCCGTCCAGTACCCCAATTCTTCCAAAACCTCGATTATCCTGCTCAACGTCCTGCCCCCATCATGCGAGGACAGTTGCCGCACATTCTCCAGTAATAGCGCGGGCGGCCTCTTCGCCTCGATTGTCTCCGCCAGATTGAAGAACAGCGTTCCCCGCGCATCCTCGAAGCCGCGCATCGCTCCAATGATGCTGAACGGCTGACACGGAAATCCCGCCATCAACACGTCATGGTCGGGTATGTCGTCAGGTTCGATAGCCATAATGTCGCCGGCGGGCTCGATCCCAAAATTATGCAGGTAGGCGCGTCGCGCCTCAGCGTCAATATCGCACGCGAAGACGCACTCCATCCCCAACTGCGACGCGGCCACATGAAAGCCGCCGATACCGCAGAACATATCGGCGAATGTCCATTGTGTCTCTAGTTCACCATTCATAGCCGCCATTCTCATACACGAATTCCTTTGGCGCGAATCGGTGCCATGCGCGGGGGTATGTCCAACATCTTTATATGGACGCGATAGTAGTATGTCATCGAGAGTCATGCGGTCATTTCTCCACGTCGGCTTCAGTCAGGGTCGTCACTGGGCAACTCTTCACCATCGTGATCCTCATTGTGTATCATATTTTCACGACAAGCGTTTTTGTACATCACGAAACGCCATTTCGTGATGTACAAATTGAATTGTCCTAAATTGGTGATACACAATCTATACCTTCAGCCAGTCCGAGCCCTCGAGATCTATCCCAGTCACGCTATTCTTGCTCATGGCACAATCTACTCGATACCTTCGGCCAGTCGGAGCAGCCTCGTAAACGCCAAGAGCGCCGGCCGACTCCCTCGCGCTTCACTCAGCGTATCCAACATATCGCTGTCGCGCAGAACCCTTAGAATACGGGACGCTGTTGGCGCCGGAATCCCAGAGTTCCCCACGAAGTCCGATGAGCGGAAGATAGGCTTTTCAAATATCCAGTCAAGCGTGCGAACGCCGTACTGGGAACGAGTCTCGTCAATCACCCATTCCTTTAGTTCATTGTAAAGAGCCAAGATACTCCTGGCCCTGGAGAGATTGAAGTTAGCCTGTTCCGAAATTGCTGTAAGGAAGAACTCGGACCAGCCGGTCCAGTCATCATTTCGGGAGACCGCCAACAACCGACTATAGTATTCATCTCGGTGTTGGTCCAGAAAGCCACTGATGTAGAAGTGTGGGGCTTCCAAGAGGCCCTTGGCGACCATGAAGAGCGGAACAATCAAACGACCTATCCGTCCGTTTCCATCCAGGAACGGATGGATTGATTCGAACTCGGCGTGAACGACCGCTAGCTGCGCCAACGGATCCGGCTCATCCGAGTGAATGAATTTCTCCCATGCGTCCATAGCGTCAGGCAAGCGCTCTACTGGGCATGGTACAAAGTCCGCGTTTTCAATGGTTGAACCTGGGGGGCCGATCCAAACACTGTTGGGTATCCGACGATATTCGCCAGGCGCTTTGTCCTGTCCTCTAACGCCTCTCATCAGGATGCGGTGAGCATCTCGGATAAGCCTCAACGACAACGGTATCTCATCTAGTTGGTGGATAGCGGCGTCTAGGGCCATTCTATAGTTGATTACTTCGTACACATCAATCCGCCTGGCCGTATCGTCAACGAGGTGGCTCTCATCCGCCTGAAAGGTGAGAACCTGAGTCAACGTCGTCTGGGTACCCTCGATACGGTTCGAGTAAACAGCTTCCTGTGTCGCAAGCGGCGAAATAAGAACGTTCGTGTTTGGCATGCTTTCAAGCATTGCGCCATACGCCGCCACCGCAGAGTGCGCGCGTCCAATAGCGGGTACGAGTCGGGCCCAATCCAGATTACTGGGCGGGAACCTCCCAAGGTGGTACGGCGTTGCCGACATATTCATTCCCTTCCCAGAACCGACTCTCCCGAAATTAGCCTGAGCAACAGCGCATCCCTCTCAACTTGACGATCAGTATGTGGGATTCCGAGATCTTCAGTCGAATAGTGTTATCTAACGGTAGCGCGCATGTACTGAACGTTCAAGTTAGATTGAGTGTCGGTTCTAGGGACAAGTTGCGCGCGGCAATAGGTGCCGTAACCTACTTGCTTGCAATACCGCCTGCAGGCTCGCCAGAAGACTATACACCGGGTGATATTCCTCGCGGATTGACCGACTCGGCGCTCTGAAATACAATTTGCATGTCAAACTGGCGCGCAGGCGTAGGCGCTATATGGCGAGCGGCGTTTGCCATATTTCAACTGGAGATGTAATCAGGCAGTTGAACGCATGGGCAAGGACGCTGCTGGAAGACCGCGGGATGAAAGAGTTGCGACAGCCGTTGAAGGACGCGGCGCGCGTCCTCACGCTGTTGCGCCAAAGTCTCCCCGGCAGAAACGTCGAACCCATGACCAAATGGCGACAACCCAGCCCATAGCTATGGAGAGAACATGGTAGAACTGCACAAGCTTGGCGTCGCGGAGGCGGCGCAACAGATTCGAGAAGGTCAACTTGCATCCTCAGACTTGGCGCAAGCGCTTCTGGAGCGTATCGAATCGTTGGACGCTTCTCTTCAGGCGTGGGTGACCATTGACCGCGAAGACGTTCTAAGCGAGGCGCGGCGGCGAGACGAGGAACTGGCTTCAGGCGTCGCAAGAGGGCCGCTTCACGGCGTTCCAATCGGTCTGAAAGACATCTTCTACACCGAAGGAATGAAGACGACGGCTTGCTCTCCGATATACGAAGACTTCGTTCCGGCTTACGATGCCACGTGTGTCGCCAAGTTGAAAGAAGCGGGCGCCATCGTTCTCGGCAAAGCCGTAACCACCGAGTTCGCCTCCGGCGACCCTTCTCGCTCCCGCAATCCATGGAATCCCGCTCACACGCCGGGCGGGTCGAGCAGCGGCTCTGCGGTCGCCGTGTCCGCCGGCATGTGTCCCGCCGCGCTGGGGTCGCAGACGGGCGGCTCGACGGGCCGTCCCGCCGCGTTCAATGGCGTCGTGGGACTGAAGCCCACCTACGGACGTATAAGCCGCTACGGAGTAGTCCCCTTGAGTTGGTCGCTGGACACGGTGGGCATCCTCACTCGCGGCGTCGAAGACGCTGCCATAATGCTGCAGGCGATGGCAGGCCACGACCCCATGGACCCCGGATCGTATGACGTGCCGACGCCGGACTACTCAAGCGAAATGAGATCACTTGACAGACCGCCGCGCATCGGTCTCATCAGACAATTCTTCTACCACTACTCCTCCCAGGAAACGCGGGACCACACCGATGAAGTCGTCAGCAAACTCGCAGAGGCCGGAGCGCTCGTGTCGGAAATCGGCCTGCCAGACAGTTTCGGATCAGCTCATGACTGCCAGCGCATGGTCAGCAACGTGGAAACCGCCTCATTCCACGAGCGGAATTTCCGAGAAAGAGCGAATGATTACAGTCCCATGATACGCGCCAACATAGAGATGGGGATGATGACGCCAGGCGTCAGGTATATTCGGGCGCAACGTATGAGGCGGATTTTTCGAGCGGATATGGAGCGGGCGCTGCAAGGCGTGGACGCCGCCCTCATGCCCGCCACTCCGAGTCCGGCCCCACGAGATTTGTCCACAACCGGAGACGCCGTGTTTCAAGCGCCGTGGACATCGGCGGGGCTGCCCGCAATCGTAATTCCGTCAGGCGTGAGCGAGTCCGGTCTGCCTATGGCGATGCAACTGGCTGGTCTGCCGTTCCAAGAGGGCAGGATGATGGGAGTAGCGCGCTGGTGTGAAAATGTACTGCGAAACGAGCTGTGGCCGCCGGACTACCCCTGAAACACGAATCGTTCGTCCTTAGCTTGTCGAAAGGCGACTGTCGAAGGGAGATGCCGGTCAGTGCGTAAATATCTTGTAGAAGACACTGACCATAGAATGGCTGTATGCTTGACGCTTGTGTGTTTGGGTCGCCAGTACGCTGTTGATTCCACCATTGTTCGCTCCGCGCTGTCAGTCGTCCCGAATGCCAAACAGCTAGTGAAATGAAGACATTTCTGTCGGAAGAGAAAGCGTCTTGGAACTGATAATGATTCTTATTCACAGGAGAACTAAATGCCTGCCAACAAGAACGTACTGATAACCGGAGCGGCCGGACTCATAGGCGGACTGCTCCAGGATGGCTTGAAAGACTCGCACAACGTAACCGGCGTGGACATCAGGCCGGTGGAAGGCTTTGACAGCCTGGTCGCCGACACATCTGACCTCGACGCCGTTCTGCCAGCCTACGATGGAGTTGACACCGTCATAGACCTCGCCAGCGTCCCCGATCAGGACAGCCCGTGGGATGTCGTCTATCACAACAACCTACCCTCCACCTACAACGCGCTCGAAGCCGCGCGCCGCGCCGGGGCCAAGCGCGTCATATTCGCCAGTTCCAATCACGCCACCGGAAACTACGAAGAGGACGAGCCTTACGCCTCCATCGTCGCGGGCAAATACGACGGGCTGGACCCCGCCGGCTTCCCCCGCGTAACCGTGGACATGCCGATACGACCGGACGGCCCATACGGAATAGGCAAGGCGTTCGGAGAGGCTGCCGGACGATACTACTCAGACCATTTCGGACTGTCGGTCATCTGCCTGCGGATCGGGACTCTTAACCGCGAGGGCAGGCCCCAGGTGCCAAGACAGTTCGCCACGCTGCTTTCTCACCGCGACCTCGTTCAGTTGGTACGCAAATGCATAGACGCGCCCGACACTGTCCGGTTCGCCATCTTCTACGGCGTCTCCAACAACACATGGCGTTTCTGGGACATCTCCAACTCGCGCGAACTGATCGGGTACGAGCCACAGGACGACGCAGAGCGGTGGAGAACGCCATCTGAAAGCGCCGGATAGATTAGCGTTCCTCCTCGCGCGCGGCAAGCTCGTAAAGCGTCAAGTCTCTACCCTCGCGCTTTGCCGCCAGCCGTTGTTTTAGCGACATCTGACTTTCACCAGACTTTTGGACTGTAATCAGCATGTCAACGCCAATATCCTCGTCCAGGTCCGGCCCAAGCCCCTGTGAGGCTATCGCAAGGCGGAAGGGATTTTTGCGCTCAGCGTGTCGCCGGCTAAATCATTACAGGTCCGTCCTGTCTGTTCACAGCCCGCCAAGCCGCATACTGTATAATGGTCGGACGAAATACGGGTCGGAACCGCGACTCGACGAACCCCGGAGGCTTTAGATGACAACGCAAGTGGCCGCCGATGTACAGACACTGCCCGACGCTTTCTATGAAGAACCGGAACCAATAGAGGACGGAATGCAACAGGAACCGACCATCACCCTGCTGTTGTTCGTACTGAGACGCTGGTTTAGAGGCAGAAATGTGTTCGTCGGAGCGAAAGGGTTCATCTTCTGGAATAGGTGCGACGCTAAAGAGAGGATCAGTCCGGACTGTATGGTCACGCTGGATACGGACCCCGATTTCATCTATGAGTTCCCCAACTATTTCCTGTGGGAGGTGAACAAGCCGCCGGACGTGGTCATGGAAGTGGCGTCTCCGAGCACGGCGTCCAACGACCTTGGGCATAAGCGCGACGTGTACGCGAGGCTGGGAGCGCGTGAGTACTGGAAGTTCGATCCGACGGGGGGCGACCTGTACGGCGTCGCGCTGATGGGAGAGTGTCTGGTGGACGGCGAGTATGTTCCGTATGAACTGAACGTAGAGCCGGACGGTTCGATGTGGTCTCGCAGCGAGGTGCTGAATCTTGATTTCTACTGGGACGGAGAGTCCTTCGACATACGAGATCCGCTGACAGGCCAGACGATAAACCCCGCGGTCATATCTGAACTTGCCGAAGAGCGCGCCGAGCTTGAGCGAACTCGCGCAGACAGCGCCGAAGAACGAGCAGAGAGCGCTGAAGAACTTGCCGAGCTTGAGCGAACTCGAGCAAACAGCGCCGAAGAACTTGCCAAGAGCGAAAGAGAAGCGCGACTAAAGCTAGAAGCCAAGCTCCGCAGGCTGATGGAAGAGCGTCGGCGAGACGATGACGGGGAGCAACCCCATTCCTGACTCGCTCTATCCGCGCCCTCAATGCCAATTCATCTGGCGACGACTGCCTTCAGGATGAGCTAGAACAGTAGAACTTGAAATTCCTTGAAAGACGAACGCCATGAACTCCAAGTACCAGCTACTGCGCCAACCATCCGACCAAACTGATACAGGCTCCGTATGGCGCCTTACGCCAATACCTCCACCACATAATCCATAGTGGCAACTATGGTTGGATCTCAATCCCCTACCGACTATCTCGCCGCCAGCGCCAACGTCTTCATCATCTTCGACCACAACACCCAGGACTCCGGCAACATCTCCTACGGCGTCGAGATAGACGGTGAGCGCTTCTTCGTCAAGACCGCCGGAAACCCCGCCGACACCGAGCCCTACCTCGATCACGCCACCCGCGTCGCGCTTCTGCGAAACGCCGCTCGGCTTGCGCGCAGTTGCGACCATCCCGCGCTGCCCGCGCTCAGGAAGGTCGTAGAATCGCCATCCGGCCCCTTGCTGTTCTACGATTGGGTCGAAGGCAAACTGGTCCGAAACGCCTTCCAGCGAATAAGACGCCTGCCCATGCCTCAAATCCTCGATATGCTGAACGAGGTCTATGACCTACACGCTGAACTCGCGGGACTCGGCTGGATCGCCAACGATTTCTACGACGGCTCCATGCTCTACGATTTCGACCGCCACAAGCTATACGTCATAGACCTCGACAGCTATCACCGCGGCGCGTTTGTCAATCGCATGGGCAGAATGTTCGGTTCGACGCGCTTCATGGCGCCAGAAGAGTTCCAGTTGGGCGCCACCATTGATCAGCGAACGACCGTGTTCACCCTAGGCCGAACCGCCGCGGTCCTGCTATCCGACAACTCCCCGCTCCGAGATCCTTTCGTAGGAAACGACGCCCAGTATGATACCATGCTGCAAGCGTGCCAAGAGAGCCCGGACGCCCGCTTCCAGACGGTCTCCGAGTTCAGGAACGCATGGATTGAGGCAAGTTCAGCCAAGTAGAAGCAGAGGAAACATCCCATGAACATCGGATTTATCGGTCTCGGAACGATGGGCGGCTCGATGGCTCTCAATGCCATACGCGGCGGACACAGCCTCGTCGTACACGACATCAGGCGTGAGTCCGCTACGCCCCACCTGGAGATGGGCGCGCAGTGGGCGGACACGCCCCGCCAGGTCGCCGAACGCTCTGACATCGTGCTGACGTCGCTGCCCGGCCCTGTCGAGGTGGAAGCGGTCGCGCTCGGCGAAGATGGACTCGCGGACGGACTCACCGACGGCAAGGTCTATCTCGACCTCAGCACAAGCTCCCCAGACCTCATACGCAAAATACACGCCGAACTCGCGCCGCGCGGCATCCACGTTCTGGACGCCCCCGTAAGCGGCGGCCCGGAGGGAGCGCGTACCGGCAAGTTGGCGATATGGGTCGGCGGCGACAGGGATGTTTACGAGCGCGTCAAGCCCGCGCTCGACTCCATAGGCGACCAGCCCTACTACGTCGGGGCCGTGGGCGCCGGGTCAGTGGCGAAGCTGGCGCATAACTGCGCCGGATACATCATCCAGGCAGGACTCGCCGAGGTGTTCACGATGGGCGTCAAGGCGGGCGTTGACCCGCTAGACCTCTGGCTTGCCGTGAGGCAGGGGGCGCAGGGACGGCGCGGCGCGTTCGAGCGTCTTGCCGACCACTTCCTGATAGACAGCTACGACCCGCCCGACTTCGCGCTTCGCCTCGCCCGAAAAGATATGGACCTCGCCTGCCAGGTCGGAAGACAGTACGACGTGCCCATGAAACTCGCCAACCTCGCGCTCGCCGAGATGACCGAGGCGCTCAACCGCGGCTGGGGCGACCGCGACTCCCGCGTGGCGATGACTCTCCAGGAACAGCGCGCCGGCGTCCAGGTCAACACAACGCCCGATGCTATACGCGACGCGCTGGAGAATTAGAAATAAGTCGCTACCGGCCTGAATATGGTTCAAGCAACCTCGTCGCTAGTCTTCAGGCCGCCGTTTCTAAGTAGCCGGTATCCTCGCTGATTCGTTATGTGGGTTGCTATCCGGTTGATCAGGTCAGATTTCCGTTCCTTACTGCGTGTTCTTAAACCCAGAGAAGCCGCTAGCTCAGTCAATACCGATATGGGCTCTCTGGACTGTTCGATAAGTCTTGCGACATCAGAGTTTTCCGAACGGTTAAGCTTTTCCGCGAGTTTTCGGGCACGCGACTTGGTATCCTTGACGCCGTTAACATTCTTAGCTTTTGATCTCTGCTGTCCTCTAAGGCCCATCATCCTTCTGAGTGGCGCATCATTAGCCGCTCGATCCGCCAAAATATCTAGTCTTGACAATCCCTGCGACAGAGGCTTGCTTGACTCAGCCGTTGGGAAAGCCTCGACAAGAAGTTGAAGCTCTTGCAGAAAATCTATCGTTTCTCGCAACGTCTGTATGAGTTCGGCCTTTTCTTCTTCCGACGGCAGAGACACTAGCAAGGTTCTGAGCCCCTTGAACAATGAGTCGGTCGTATAGTGAGGAGGGTTGTTCATTTTTCGTCTCCTGCAATCATCACCTAAGCAGTCCGAGTAATTCTCGCGTTATCTCAGGATATTCATTCTTTATAGCTGCACGTCGGGCGTTAGGGGAGTTATGTTCCCAGACCGGCACCTGATTCTCGGCTGCCTCGCTATAACCTATCAACTCGGTGGTGTATGTCCGTACAACTTTGTTCTGGGTGTGCGGCGCCTGTGAAATCGCGCTTATCGTGTCAGAGTGCGTCGTTGTGATCATTTGACCACCAATTCTAACTTTGACAAATACGACTGCGCCTAAATCAGCTATGGAACGTCCACTATTCCGCCCCGCAAACGTGTAGGCGGCTGATACGCTATCACCTATCCTACGTACTTTATCTGTAAGGATGTTCAATCCAATGGTAGAGAGATGATCTGGAATAGCGGTAACCACGTAGTAGTCGCTAGCGTGGAGCGCGTTCTGGGTCATCAAATACAAGTTAGGCGGACAATCAATAACAACCCAATCGTATCTTTCCTCGGTATCCTCGATTACTCTCGTCAAAAATGACATCTCTCGCAGATAGCGTTGCGCATTCTGTCGGAGAGCCTGCACAGTTGGGAATGTCCCAACAATTTGACTACCGCCTAAGTCCTCACCAAGTAAGTCTATATCGCATGGAATCAGATCCAAGCCAGATATAGGATACCGACCAGCTACGACAGGGTTGTTCCAGATGATTCGCCTAACATCCAATGCCTGTCGGTTTATATACCGGTCGTAGATACTCTTAATCGTCCCGGTATTTCTCTTGCGACGTTCCCACTGCTGAATGTCAGCGCAGAGAAATGTCAAATTTGTTTGAGGGTCTATATCAATCATCAGAACCCTCTGCCCATAGTGTTGAGCCAATGAACACGACACATGGTATGCTGTGGTGGTTTTCCCCACTCCACCCTTGTAATTTATGAATGAAACGACCTTAGCCATTACTGATAGCCTCACCACTTCAAGTTAGACCCTGACCCTACTCGATACTATTGTACGGATTACAAGGTGTCATTCACAATCATCCCCGCGGTCATGAATAAATGGTCGTCCCATTTCATCGAACCAGCCGCGTATCATAGGATCCAGGTCTGCGGCTTCGTGTTCATATAAGCATGGCACACATCCTCTGTTGAGATGCCTTTCTCTTTCACCAATTTGAACAGTTGGTTCACGGTGTCTGACGAGGCCACGATGCAGTCCTCGCTCATCGCCACCCACTGGTCTGGATATATCTTCACCAGTTCTTTGCGTTCAGCGTCCATACGCTTGAAGATTCGCTCGGATCTTTCAAAGCCTGCCGCTACTTCAGCCAGATCACCAAAGTCTTCAATCAAACGCTTTGCCTCTTCAGAATCGGGCGCGTACCTGTACTTAATGGTTGGTTCTATTTCCATATCGGCTCTCCCACCGTTCAGCCATGCTAACCTGTTCTTTAGTCTGGCATCGGCGTGTCGGTCTATCCTGAATCGTGTACAATAACCACACAGCATCAGGAGGTCGCCCATGACATTCATTGAGACTATGACGCCCAGAGAGCGCACTCTCGCCGCGCTCAACCGACAGCCCGTGGACAGGCCGCCGGTCGCCAATCCGACCAACGTGGCCACGGTCGACCTCATGGACCTCGTTGACGCGCCTTTCCCCGACGCCTGCCGCGATCCCGAACTCGCCGCCCGACTCGCCGCCACCGGCTATACCGAACTCGGCTTCGACGCCGTAGCCCCCTACTTCACGATAATTCAGGAGTCCTCAGCGCTCGGCTGCGATATGCAATGGGAGGATAAGGACAACTGGCCCACCGTCAGGATGTACCGCCCCATCTGGAAGGATTCGCGCGACGTTCACATTCCATCCGGCTTCCTCGAACATCCCGACAATATCACTATTACCAAGTCTATCGAGATACTCAAACAGGAGATAGGCGGAGAAGCCGCTATCATCGGCAAGACGATGGGTCCCTGGACTCTGGCCTACCACGTGTTCGGCGTGGAGAACTTCCTGCTAATGACGGTTGACGACCCCGAAGAGACGATGCGCTGCCTGCACAAGCTCAAGGAGCTTTCTGTTCTATTCGGAGAGGCGCAGATAAACGCGGGAGCCGACGCGCTCACCTTCCCCGACCACGCGACCGGCGACCTTGTGAGCGGCGAGT
>CAZXFX010000010.1:0-74482 GCA_964640295.1 uncultured Dehalococcoidia bacterium
AACCCTAACAGGTTTCCCTGCCTTTTTCTTACACACCGTTTATGGGACGGTTACGAGTTGACAGGTAGGGGAAAATTGTCAGCGCCGTATAGGCTTGGGGCTACGGCGTTGAGAGCGCGGCGACCTGCGCGAGTACGGCGCTGGCGGATGGGCGGTCCGTGTAGTTTTGGTCAACACGTTTCCAGCGAATGACGCCATCCAAGTCTATTATGAACGTGGCCGGATGGGCGATATTGCCGTTCAGAACCCCATATTTCTGTATCGTCTCGCGCGAGGCGTCGTACAGGATGGGGAATCTGATCTCCGGCCTATCCGGTATATAGGTTGCGCCAGTGAAATCGTCCGCGCTTATCGCGAAGAACTGAACGCCCAGTTCCTCTATCCTGTCATCATGCCGCGACAACTCTCCAAGCTGCCTCTGACAGTACGGTCACCAGAAGCCGCGATAGAACACGAGAACGGTGGTCGTCCCTCGGAATCGCTCGAGGCTGTACTGTTCGCCATCTATGGAAGGAAGCGTAAAGGGATGAGCCAGGTCGCCTACGCTCGTTCCGTATTGCGCCGCGACTTGCTGAGGCGCGGGGAGCGGCGCTGAGGTAGGGACAGGAGTGGGAGTATCGGGAAGACTGGTCGCCGTCGGAACGGGAGTATGGGTTGGAGTGGCGGCAACCAGAATTGGCGTCGGCGTGGCGGGCGCGGCAGTCGGAGGGATTGGCGCGGCGGTTGGAACGGACGCTGATGTCGCGCTGGGAATGGCGACCGCTGCCGGAATCGGAGTGGCGGCAACCAGAATTGGCGTCGGCGTGGCGGGCGCGGCAGTCGGAGGGATTGGCGCGGCGGTTGGAACGGACGCTGATGTCGCGCTGGGAATGGCGACCGCTGCCGGAATCGGAGTGGCGACCGCAGTGGGCGTCGGTGTGGCGGGCGCGGCAGTCGGCGGGATTGGCGTCGTAGTCGCTGCCATGACCGTCGGAGCGGGTTGGGGACTGGACGCGCGGTTCTGGGCGATGGGAGATGCTGCGTCAGCGACAGGCTCCGGGACGGGCGACTGTTGAGCGCCATCATCGCTGGAGCAGGCGGCGAGGGCGGCGACCAGGAGCAGGGTGGCCAGGAGCGCCATTCGCATATTATTGATTTGAGCCGTCATCTTTATTCAAGCCTTTACGCGCCGCGCGTCAATGTGGGCGGAGGACTGGATCACCCCCATCCTAGCCTTCCTCCATCGAAGGGGGGAAGGGATTTTTGCCCGAAGTGGGCCACCGACTAAACCGTTACAGGTTCGGAGGACTATCCTGGGGTTGCCAACGCTTGACCATTATGCCATGTGATTTTACACTTTGCCCAATCTTTGGATACTGCCTATGGCCAGCCAAGCTGTGAGCGTATATGATTTTGGACCCTGTTTCTCACTCACTATTTACGGACCTGTACCAGCTAACGATGGCGCAGGCATATTATCAGAGCGGTCATATAGGACGCGCCACTTTCAGCCTGTTCTTTCGGAACTTTCCGCCGAACCGGGCGTACTACGTGTTCTGCGGACTCGAATCCGCCTTGGACTATCTTGAGAATCTATCATTCAGCGAAGAAGACATAGCCGCTCTGGACGGACTGGGAATCTTCGACGGCGACTTCCTGGATTATCTGCGCGGCCTGAAATTCAGCGGCGACGTCCGCGCGATGCGCGAGGGCGAGATATTCTTCGAGAATGAGCCGGTCATGGAGATAAGCGGGTCCATAATCGAGTGTCAGTTGGCGGAGACGTTCCTGCTGAACCGGGTGAACCTGGAATCCATGCTGGCGACCAAGTCGGCCCGCGTCGTGGACGCGGCGCGGGGAAGAAGCGTGGTGGACTTCGCGGCGCGGCGCGCGCACGGATTGGACGCGGCGGTGGCCCAGGCGAGGTCGTCCTACATAGCCGGATTCGCCGGAACGAGCAACGTGGAGGCGGCGGCGAAGTTTGGGATACCGGCAGTGGGGACGATGGCGCACTCGTATATATCGTCTTTCAGCAGCGAGCGGGAGGCGTTTGCGGCATACGCTGAATCTTTCCCGGATTCGTCCACGTTCCTGGTGGACACCTACGACACGCTGGGCGGCGTGTCGAACGCGATAGAAGTGGCTAAAGAGATGGAACGGCGCGGACATCGGCTTCGCGCGATTCGTCTGGATAGCGGCGATATGGACACGCTCGCGCGTCGCAGTCGCGCGATGCTGGATGAAGCGGGGTTGGGGTACGTTCAAATTCTGGCGAGCGGCGGGTTGGACGAATTCTCAGTCTCGGAACTGGTGTCTGCCGGCGCTCCGATAGACGGTTTCGGAGTAGGGACTAAAGTTGGCGCTTCGGCGGACGCGCCATATACGGATTTCGTGTACAAACTTGTCGAATACGATGGCAAACCGATCATGAAACTGAGCGACAGCAAAGTATATATGCCGGGACCCAAGCGGGTGACGCGGCATCTGGGGTATGGCGGCGCGCTGAAATTCGACGTCATGCGCGGACATGGCGGAGGTGATGAAAGCGGCGATGATGGCGAGGCTCTCATAAGGCCGGCAGCCACAAACGGCCTGAGAATACATTCTCTGCCGTCGCTCGAGGCTGTCAGGGCGTTTCACGCTCAGAGAATGAGGGCGCTTCCCGAAGACCTGCGAGGGACGATTCCCGAAGGCAGGTATCGCGTTCATCTCTCGGATGATTTGATTGATCTGGGCGAAAAGACGAGAGAATTAATCAGGTCGGCCAGGGCGGTCTGACCCGCGCACGACTGAAAGGACACGCAAGAATGGCAAGAGTGGAATATATAGAGCGAGACCGGTTGAACGAAGATGGCAGGCGGATATACGACCATATCGCGGAGGTGCGAGGGAGCATTGAGCCGAGCGCGCCGATGCCGAATTCGTTCAGGGCGCTGATGAACAGTCCGAAGGCGGCGGAAGCGGTCGGGCAACTGGGCGAGTATCTCAGGCTGCATACGACGCTTGACCCGGTGGTGCGGGAAATTGCGATCATCAGCGTGGCGCGACACACGAACAGCGACTACGAGTGGGCGCACCACGAACCAATCGCGCGGGAAGTTGGGGTGCGCCCCCAGGTAATCGAGAGTATTCGTACTGGAAGAGCGCCAATGGGTCTTCCAGCCAAGGAAGGCGTCTTCGCTCAAGCGGCCAAAGAACTGGTCTTGAATGGCGACCTTACGGACCGAACATTTCAGGCGATAGAGCATCTGCTTGGGCCGCAGGCGGTTGTGGAGTTCGTAACGCTGGTGGGCTACTACGCGATGCTGTCGGTGGCTCTGCGCGCGCTGGGAATAGAGCTGGACGATGGGCTGGAGTCGGATTTGAACGGGTGAGTGAGCGGAAGAGAATACATGGATTTCAGTCAGAGCGCCAGTTTATCAACGCATTTTCCAGAGATTCGACTAACGGCTGTATATCGCTGTCTTTACAATCGGATTCTAGTCGCGCAACTATGCGACAGATTTCGAACGAGCTACGATTTATGTTATCCGATAAATCATTTAGCTTGGATTTGGCTATGTTGGAGAGCGAGTCGGATGCAGAATCAAAGATCGCGTTTGTCTGTTCGATCATTGTCATCAAGTCCTCCGGACTTAAACCCAACTCGGCAAAATAGCGCTCACCGCTTTCACTTATTCGTTCCCATATCCACATTTCGGGCGCATCGCTTCCGGGAAGGAAGAAGATAGAGACATCAGTCTCAGAAGCGTTTCGTATCTTTGATAAAACGTCATCATTGCGTCTATCGCCATCGAGGACAAAGATGAAGTTGTCAATCTGACCAAACTTTCTAAACGCATTGGCGTGTGAGGGAAATTCATCTGCTCCCGTGTCCCTACCAATGCGCAGCGACTCAGGCCTGAAATTCTGACGCGGCGCGAGAAAGTCGAACACGCCTCGCAAAATACCTTCAGCCGTATCATCTTCACAAAGAAGATTTAGCGCGTCGTCCGAACGTCCATACAGCGCATTCTGAATAAGGTCCCTGTAAGCGGGAAGTACGTTGACTTTCCCATATTGGTCTCTATCCAAAAAGATTCGTCCATTGGATGGCACTGAATCGAGCACGACCGGGCTGTGAGAAGTGACTATGATCTGAAGGTTGTTTCTCAATGAAAGTTGCTGCAATTGCAACATCAACAGTCGCTGCACCCAAGGATGCAGTCCGGCTTCCACTTCATCTACCAGAATTAGGGCGTTATCCAGTTGCGCGATTTCCTGAGAGAGACGCAAAATGGCGCGTTCCCCCGCCGCCATGTGTAGTTCAGAGTACGCTGACCTACCCTCTTGCGCCGCAAACAAGAGGCTCTTCGCTCCACTGCTCAGATCTACTACCTCCCTATACCTGAAAGGAAGCATACTCTGAGCGAATTCGATCTGGGAAGCAGTCAATCTCGTCTCGTTCGGCGTCGAACGAGAGCGAGACATACTGAGAACTCCCCGCACTTCAGATGGATTGCTAAGGTTACTCAATGTACGCAAATAAACTTGGCGCTCAGGTTGACTGGCGCCCTTCCGACCCAAGAAACTGCGATTCCAGCCCTTCTCTCGTCTCCAGCGCATAGATTCTCTGCCTTCAGGAGTAGAGTAGTCAAATTGTAGAATGACTTCTGGCCTCTCATCCTCGCGCGCGCCAGATCTTAGGGCGATAGTCGGGGAATAGCGTTGACGGAACGAAATCCTTTATTCCCGCTCCTGGAACTTTATACGCGCAAGCGGCGGCGAACAGAACCGTAGATTTGCCACTGGCGTTGCCGCCAGCTATGACACTCACAGGGTAATCGAACACTACTCGAAGGTTGTCAATTCCACGGATACCTTCAAGAAGAACTTCCGTAAGAAAATGAGGCGTGTGAAGTTTCTTGGATTGCAGGTTTTCCCATAGCGATTCCAAGCGCCTACCCATCATAGTTCTTCTCCAATGCTCTTCTCAGCGCATCCTCAAAGGAATAAGGCTATCCCGCCACGACCGCTTTTATCTCGGCGCGTTCCGACTCGGATAGCTGCCAGTCGGCGGCGGCTACATTCTCCTGGATTTCTTCGGGCCTGCGCGTTCCGACGAGCGCCACCGAAACTGTCGGCTCAGACGCCACCCAAGCCAGCGCGAGTTGGGCGACCGAGAATCCTCTGTCAGCCGCCATCTCCTTCAGTCTGTCCACCTTCTTCAGGTTGTCCAGAAAGTTCTGTCCCTGGAATATCGGCTGGCCGAACGCCATCAGGCTTCGCCGCCAGTCGTCTTCCTCGAACGTGGTGTCCGGCGTCATCGCCCCGGTCAAGAGGCCGTGCGCGAGCGATCCGTAAGCCATTATGCCCATGCCGTTGTCGGCGCAGAACGGAATTATCTCGGGCTCGGGCCTCTGGTCGAACAGGTGATAGCCGACCTGGTTGGTGATTATGGGGAATACGTCCAGGCACTCGGACATTTGCAGCGGGCTGAAATTGCTCACTCCGCCGTATCGTATCTTGCCCTGTTTCTGAAACTCGGCGAACGCCTCCATCGGCTCCGACATTGGCCTGGACTCATCCGGCCAGTGAACGAGAAACAGGTCGAGGTAGTCTGTTTGCAGCCGCGCCAGGCTTTCGTTCAGGGATTTTTCGAGCGACTCGCGCGAGCTGTCTCTGCGTCTGCCGCCACCCTCTTCGTCCCACGGTATCCCCGCCTTGCTGACGAGTACGACTTGGTCGCGCCTGCCCTCCAGCGCCTGGCCCAGCAGCTTTTCACCCTCTCCCCATCCATAGACCGCCGCGGTGTCAAACAAAGTCACGCCAAGGTCAATCGAGGCGTGTATCGCTCGCACGACTTCGTTGTCGTCGAAAGAGCCGTAGTGCCCGCGTCCCATAGGCCAGCCGCCGAACCCGATTACTGAGGTTTCGAGGTCAGAGTTTCCGAACTTCTTGTAGCGCATCGCTGTCTCTCCTCGTTCAGTTCTGGTATATCTGCACTTTTACGGATCCGCTGTTCTTGTCGTAGGCAGTCTCGAACCCCTTCTGGATATCCTCCAGAGCGTACTTGTGGGTGACCATGCTCTCTATGGATGCCTTGCCTGAGTCCATCATGTCAATCGCCACTTCATAATCATGTCGCCCGTCGAGGACGTTATAGCACGATGAAAAGACGAATTTCTGTTCCTTGAGCATCGGGGTCAGGAAATCGAACTCGAACGGGCGACGGAAGCCGCCGACTATGACGATTCTGCCCTGAACTCGCGTCACCTCCACCGCTTGATGCATGGTGGCGGACTGGTGGCCGCCCACAGTCTCGACCGTCATGTCGGAGCCGCGTCCGTCGGTGGCCTCGGCGATGGCCTCCCAGAGTTCGGGGCCGGCGTCTGAGTAAACTTCATCGGCCCCGACCAGTTTGGCCATAATCGCCTGCTGTTCATATCTTGCGGAGGCGATGACCTTGCCCGCGCCCAGAGCCTTGGCGGCGGCGATGGCAGTCAGTCCAATGTTGCCCGACCCAAGAACCGTGACCACTTCGCCTCCCCTGAGGTCACCCAGTCTTACGCCGTGGACCGATACGGCGAGCGGTTCGACCAGAGCCGCGGCTTCCCATGACATAGAATCCGGCACCGGGTAGCAGCCAATGGCTTTCCGCTTCATGTACTCGGCGAATCCGCCGCCCTCGGACGGGGCCATATTCAGGCAGGCCCTGAACTGCCCCTGCCGGCAGTACCAGCAAGCGGAGCAGGCGCGTCCATGGCCAATGATCTCCACGGCGACTCGTTTGCCGAGCAGGTCGGGGGCGACTCCGGCGCCGATCTCCACGACTTCGCCGGCGACCTCGTGTCCCGCCGGAAGCTGGTCAGGCTCGGTCTTGTCCACATTCATCTGCAAGTCGGAACCGCATATTCCGACGGACCTGACACGCAGAACCATGTCGCCGGGCCCCGCCTCGGGTTTGGGTATCTCTCTAACTTCCATTCGGCCTTCGCCGTCGAAGAGTGCCGCTTTCATCATCGCCATTTTCGCGCTCCTATTCGTTCAATGCGGCTTATTATTGCGATTCCAAGTACGATCTGGCTCCGCTCAAGATGATTTCGGGCAAGCCTACGGCGCTGGATATGTCGTATGACATCTTGCGGCCCGCCGCGTGTATTCGATCAGCGACGCTGGCCTCGGCGGCTTTGACGTCGGGGTGGTCGGGCTGGCCCGGCAACCCCATGGACTGGGCGAGGTCGTTGGATCCCCAGGCAAAGGCGTCAATGCCTTCCACCTCGAGAATCGCGTCGAGATTCTCGAACGCGGTCGCCGTCTCAAGCTGCGCCATGACAAGCATCTCTTTGTTGGCGGCTTCCATGTATTCAGTGCGCTTGAGGCCGGGTTGACCAAGCAGCCCGCCGTCGTTGTAGAATGTGCCGCGACCGCCTCCCCAGCTACGCTGTCCTTCCGGGACGAAGCGGCAGGCGTCCACAAGTTGCTTTGCCTGTTCGGCGGTGTCAACGTGGGGGCCGAGCACTCCGATCACTCCCCTGTCGAGGAACTGGTTGATGGTGGACGATTGCAGATTCGGAACGCGCGCGGTAACGGTTAGGCCGTAGCCGTCGGCCACCCTTACCATCGCGTCAATGGATTCGGGGGAGAAGAGGCCGTGCTCTCCGTCCAGATTGATGTAATCGAAGCCGCCCAGCATCCCAACCAGTTCAACAGCCTCCGCGCTCGGGAAAACAAGACCTAGTCCGAGTCCTACTTTGCCTTCCCTGTTATTGGCGAATATATTGTTCTTTCGCAATGTTACCATGTGTTTTACCTCTATTTTGTGTGTTAGTTCAGTATATTATCGTCGTATAAAGCTAATTCTGGGTTTAGCGCGCCGTTGGATGGGCCTGACTATCAGACGCGCAGTGGCGGCATGACGTCGCGCAGCCAAAGCGCGAGGTCGGCTATGACTTCCTGGTTTATCTCGTGCGCCATATCGTATTCGCGATACCGAGGGGAGTAACCATGACCGACGAGAAAGTCTCTGGACTCGCGCGCGTCGGTCACCCCTATCATGGCGTCCTGGGTCCCGTGCGCGACGAAGATGGGCTGGTCGCGATGGTCGGGCAGATTGTGGGCAAGGATATCGGGAGACGGGACTCGTCCGCTCAGTATGACAAGCCCGGCGAACATCTCCGGCCTGCGAAGTCCGAAGCGATAGGTCATCATGCCGCCCTGTGAGAAGCCGCCCATGACTATATCGCCTTCAGTTAGGCTATGCCGTTCCATAGCCTCATCGAAGAAGCCCGCGAGAAGTTCTTCGGCGCGGATCGCGGCGTCCTCATCGCCGGGCTGTCCGGGTGGAGTCCAGGCGTATCCGGTCATTCCCATTCCCATCTGCATGCGGATGGGAGCGTTGGGGAACAGATACACATAGCCGCTCCGTTCGATGGCTGGAGCCAGACCGACCAGATCGCTCATGCTGGCGCCGAATCCGTGCAGCAGAACTATTGCCGGGCATTCCTGGCTCTCATCGTAGTCGTCCGGCTCCACCAGAACGTAAGCCAACGAATTGCCTTCTATTTCTCGCGCTCGCAAATTAGCCCCCTCTTTGAATCGTCGGCCATAGGTTAATGCCCGCGTTTAGCTTTGGCAATAGGAATGTCTGAAGCTAAACCGTCAGAGTCTATATCAGTCCAAGAATACGCTCCTGTTAATCGCATGGCGAATACATCCTTGTTTTCACAGAGGCAGTCTTCAAAACAGTCTGAGTAACCATCCTAAGAGCGTCTACAAGAGTCATGCCTTCTCTGGGCGGATCTCCCAAGACAAGAGTATATCTGCCAACTTGTTCAGCATAGACTCTACCCTGAATCGGAGAGTTTATTGGGCTGAGCACAACCTCACGGACTCTCTCGCCTGTAGGAAGAGCTATGTAGCTGAACAGTTCCGAAGGGTTTTCCTCGTCATCCTGCTTTAGATCGACCTCATACTCTAAACACCACTGGCCCTGAGACAATTCAGATGACGATACTTCATAGTACACGTACCGAATATCGTTCGCTTCAAACTCAAGAGTGTCGTATCTGAACGGAGGTGGTTCAGGCGATTCAGTTTGAATTTCACACCCGATAGCCACAATGAATAAGACGACGGCATACAGCTTAATTGAACACACGCGTTACCCCTGGCAGTGTTCTATCGTATATCATTTCAGCCTGATTACGCTATGAAATCCTCAGCAGGTTGCATTATCGCCATTTCTAGCGACAGCGGCAATATATAGAGCACGGCCCTTGACAATGTGACTGGATTATTCGGAATTGGTATTATTGTCTAACTCACCAAGAAGGTCGGAGACTATTTTCTCAATAGATCCTTCCGGGTATTCTGGAGCCTGGTTTCTCTCTTGTCTGGCAGCCATCTCTTCTTTGATTATCTCCCGAATACTATCTTCGAATTCCTGTAGTTCCTCTTCGATCTGGGGTACCTTCTCGACCCCTTCTTCTGGGGACATGTCCGGATTACGCTCAGCAAGGTGAGCCATTCTCGATACAATGAACCCTATCTCCGCATTGTGCAGTTCGCACAGAGCCGCTATCAGTCTCTCGTTTGCATCGTCAACTGAGATCATAAGTCTTCCTCGCTATTGGGACTGTCCTTGTATTTGAGTGGATGTCCATGTCTGGTTTGTTGGGGTCTTGATCAAATAGGGTAAACAGGTTGATAATGAGACTGAATAATCTGTTAGAGCAGGCAGATACGCCATTGCGGCCCTCCTATGAGCGTTGTTTTAAGAGAAGAACCGTCTCTGTCCGATTGTGTCAAATCATTTATGCACATCCCTCACTTGGATGTAGAACTAATATCGATTTCTGTCAATACGCTCAATTAATCTTTGGCAGTGATGATTATCATGATGTCGTTCAAGCCCCAATTCCGCAACCCGCTGCGCATTATGCTCGTCGGCAAGATTCATATAAAGCCAAGCTATACGCCGCAGTTCTCGCAGAAATGGAAATCCACCAATCCTACCCAACACAAACAGGACCGCGCTATCCTGAAACGGTGTAAACGCTTGGCGCGCTGGATCAACAGACTGGCCTGTGGCGCGCCGCGTCCAGGTTGATCGAGCGAGAGAACGATCATCAGTCAACCATGTCGCCGATTAGCCTGACACGGCCCCGGACGTGTATGGCGTTGATACGAGCCTCAGGTATGCGACGGGCGTCCAAGCGCGCGGGAAATTCTTACGCGATCTCTTCGTATATCTCCGTTTCATGCGTGGACGCCAGCGCGGGGTAGATTCTCTCGAAGATCTCGGTTATCGAGCGTGTGGCGCGCACCTCATTGCGCGAAGCGTCGTAGGAGGCTACTGAATCCCAGCGCTGAACCGTGACCATCGTCCCGTGGGGTCCGAGTACCTTTCGATACACGCTCAGGGGTGGAAAGCCGGCCTCGGCGGTAGCTTTCTGAAGCTCTCTCAGGTTTTGCAGAAGTCCTCCGCCACCGGGTTTTGGAGTATAGGTTCGTCTAACGATAATCAAGAGTGTCTCCTTAGTCGTCTGATGCTCTTTAGCGAGGAATATATGGGGACTCAAAACTTTAGCACACCGGCCTCTGAACGACTTCCTCGTTCACCGTCCGCGACAGCAACTTGCCGTCGTTGGGGGAGCCAGTGAAAGAGCGTCCGTCAACCATGACCTTGCCTCTGAGCAGCACAGTCTCCGGCCACCCGTGGACAGGCCAGCCTTCCCAGATGGAGTAGTCTTCCAGATGCAGATCGTCAAGCGTCAGTTCGCGCTCGAAATTCGGGTCCAGAACGCAGATGTCGGCGTCCGAGCCGGGAGCTATCGCTCCCTTCTTCGGATACATCCCAAATATCTTGGCGGCGTTGGCCGAAGTTATATCCACGAAGCGCTGAAGGCTCATGCCGAGTTGAACGACACCCACCGAGTAGGCGATTCCCATCCTGGTCTCGATGCCGTTGTGTCCGCCAGTGACGTCCGCGACGGTCTTGAAGCGTATCTTCTCCTCCCAGGTGGTGGACACAAGATCAGTAGCCACCGTGGATAATCGCCCGTCCAAGAGACCCTGCCAGAGCGACGAGCGGTCCAACTCCGACTTGAGCGACGGGTATGTGTGGTACTTCATGCCGTTATTCTCGCGGTAGTTCTCGGCGTTGAAACAGGCGTAGTTGTGCAATGTCTCGCCATAGATGGGTCTGCCAAGCGCGCGCGCCTGCCCCACCGCCTCGACGCCCTCGTCCGCGCTCACATGCACGAAGTAGATAGCGCACCCCGTCTTGCTCGCCAGCCTGAGCACCCGCCTAAATGACACATCTTCGGACAGGTTGCTGTGGATATCGTGCATGTGCCACCAGTCCCACTTGCCGTCTTCCTGGGCGTTGGCGTAGTTGTAGTGCACCATGTCGTCATCTTCGGAGTGAACGAGCAGAATGCCGCCCGCCTCATTGACCTTCTCCATGATCAGAGCCAACCGACCAAAGTCCGTCTTGTTATTCTGCATCTGCGGACTGGGAGGGCGTATCGAGGTGGTGAATACCTTGAAACTGGGAAAGCCTTCTTCCACCAGTTCCGGTATCTGGCCGATTGACTCGCGCGACGCGCCGTTCGTGAAAATCGGGTGGTAAGAGTAGTCCGTGTAGGCGTTGCCCTCCCAGCGTTCGGCTGCCTCGCCAAGGGCGTGGCGCAGATCGTGGCCCGGCACCTGAGTGGCAAAGTCCAGCACAGTGGTCGTTCCGCCCCAGACGGCGGCTTTCGACACAGGCTCGGCTCCGGACCGCTCAGGTTGTCGCGGTCCGCCGATGTGCGCGTGCGGCTCCACTCCGCCGGGCGCGACTATCTTTCCGGAAGCGTCAATCACCCGCGCGTTCCCATAATCCATGCTGTCCGGAGCCGCCACGGCAGATATGTTTTCTCCGGTTATGAACACGTCCAGATTCTCCACTCCGGACGGGGTCACCGTCAATCCTCCGCTTATCACTATATCCGCCATGATTGGCCTCCTATCGCAGCGCGGCGACAACTGCGTCGCCCACGTCCTCTGTGCTAGATGTCCCGCCAATATCCGGGGTAAGCGTCTCTCCCAGCGCGACCACGCTGAGCGAAGCGTTTTCTACTGACTCCGCCGCGGCTTCCTCTCCCAAATGTCGCAGCATCATCGCGCCCGACAAGATAGTCGCAAGTGGATTCGCTATCCCCCTACCCGATATGTCAGGCGCCGATCCATGCACCGGCTCGAACATGGACGGATACCGTCGCTCTGGGTCTATATTGCCGCTCGGCGCCAAACCCATGCTGCCCGTGATGATAGCGCCGATGTCCGTCAGTATGTCTCCAAACAGATTGCTTCCCACCACCACGTCAAACGTTTCCGGCCTGCGAATGAAGTCCATGCAGGCCGCGTCAATCAGAAGCGAGTCGGTCTCGATATCGGGATATTCCTCGGCGACCCGCTCGAAAGCCCTGTCCCACACAAGCATTCCGTATCCGAGCGCGTTCGATTTGGTGATGGACGTAACGCGCTTGGCCTTGTCGCGCCTGCGCGCCACTTCGAAAGCGTGCCGGATGATACGCTCGCAGCCCTTGCGAGTGAAAACCGCCGACTGTATTCCAAGCTCTTCTGGAAAATCCGGATAGACGAACCCGCCAACATCTGCGTACTCGCCCTCCGTATTCTCCCTGACGACCACCATGTCAATATCGCCGGGTCCGTACCCTTCCAGAGGGGACGTTATGCCCTCATACAAGGCGCTTGGACGCTCGCACACGTACTGATCGAACGACCTGCGTATAGGCAGCAGCAGCCCGCCCAGCGTGACGTGATCCTGTATGTCCGGGTGCCCGACCGCGCCCAGGAATATGGCGTCGGACTCGCTCAGCGTGTCGAGCCCGTCCGACGGCATGACCGTCCCATTCTCCATATAGTATTCGCTGCCCCAGGGGCGCTCCACCCAATTCCACGCGATTCCGTACTCTTCGCCCACGGCGTTCAGAACCTTGACACCCTCTTCTATGACCTCCACCCCGATCCCGTCTCCCCTGATAACCGAAATCTTGTATTCCGACATTGGATTCACTCCAGCTAGTATCGCGTCTTTTCTCGCGCTGCTATTGTAAGACTCGCAACGCGGGATTGCATCTCGCATACTTGTGCTACAATTCTCGCTAAACTTGAATACCTAATCGCCAAACGCTAGGAAAGCGCAGTGAACCCATTCATAGAAGCTCTGACCAATCCACTGGGAAAAGGCATACAGGAACTTGAAATCTACTTCGCAGACCGACCTGACATTCGTTCTGAACTCAGAGCCCTGCGAGAGTCGCTACATTCGCCGTGGCGCGATTACGACGCTCAGGTCGCTCACGTTAGCAAAGATGACCCGGAAGACGCCCTGAGAATCGCGCTGTCCCTCCGCGCCTCCGCGGAGACTCTCGCAGAGGACATCGCTCAGCGGGCTCGCCCCATACTTGCCTGCGCCGAACAGGCGATAGCCGCCGACATACGCGCCACGATGGCTCCAAGTCTCGATGGAATATACATCATCGTTGACCCGGAGGCTACGCGCGGGCGTCCCGTAACCGACGTGGCGCGGCAGTCTCTGGAAGGCGGAGCGCGAGTCGTCCAGCTAAGGGACAAGCTCAATGACAAGGGGGATATGCTGAGGTCCGCCCGAGATCTGAAATCCATCTGCGACGAATACGACGCTCTTTTCGTGATGAACGACCACGCGGATCTGGCCCGCGCCGCCGAAGCCCACGTATTGCACGTTGGGCAGACCGACCTTCCCGTTCCAGCGGCGCGCGACATACTCACTCCCACCCAGCTAATCGGCAACTCCAACAACGGACTGCCCGAAGCCGCCGAGTCCGCCAAGTTAGGGGTGGACTATCTGGCTGTTGGCGCGATCTACGCCACCGCGACTATGGGCAAGTCGGGCCGAAACGCGCTGGGTCCAGAGGAGATTACTCGCGTCAAGGAAGCGATTTCGCAACCCATAGTCGCCATTGGCGGCATAAACAAGACGAACATCGCCGACGTGGCAAAGGCGGGCGCGGACTCTGTTTGCGTCGTCAGCGCGATCACCTTCGCCAACGATCCGGAAGCGGCCACTCGTGAACTGGTTCAACTATATGAAAACGCAAAAAGTTGATTTTCGGAACTAAATATATGAATAATGAACGAATTTCTACCGAGAGACTCATACAATCCATACAGTCAGCCGGAGTCGTCGCATCCGAATTGATGGCTGGAACGCACGCCGCGCGCGAACAGGCAATCGGCACGTCTCGCCAGATCATCCGGTTTTCAGCGAACTCGATACGCGCCACTCATCGCGCCGAATACGACGAAGCGAGACGTCTCATCGCGAGGGCGACCGACCTTCGCGCAACTCTGGAAGAAGGTAGAAGAACCTACCCGGAGGTATATTACGGCGGATACGTAGAAGACGCCCTCAAGGAGTTCGTGGAAGCGCGCGCCACTCTGGCAATCGCCGAAGGATCTCGCCTGCCCACGATGGACGAACTGGACGTGGGCCCCGCCGTTTACATGAACGGTCTGGCGGAAACAATTGGGGAACTGCGTCGCATAACGCTAGACCTATTGCGCGGCGACGATTTCGCCAGATGCGAGACGCTCCTCTCCATCATGGACGAAATATACGCCGCGCTCGTCACCATTGACTATCCCGACGGCGTCACGCGCGGACTGCGACGAACGACAGACGTCATGCGAGGAGTCCTCGAGCGCACCCGCGGCGACATTACCGTGGCGCTCCGCCAGCGGCGGCTGGAAGAGCGTTTGGCGGAGTTGAACGAGAAGTTGGGGGTAACGACGATAGACAGTTAATCCGAATGACGCTGTCCGCCCTCGCCATCTTGACCAACACTACCCTAAATCGTATATTACCTCCGAACTGGGAGAGAGTTTACGCCCGTGTCATCTGACTCATGCGGGCGGCATCCACGATTGGAGGGCACACTATGGCTTACGGACAAGGCGACTACCAATACGAATTGGTAGAGAACTGGGGAAACCTTCCCGAAGGGTACGAATGGCACCAGGTAGCGGGCGTTGCGGTGGACAGCAATGACAACGTTTACGCATATAACCGCAGCGAACACCAGTTGATGGTCTTCGACAGCGACGGCAATTTTCTGAGCGCGTGGGACGAAGTGTTCGCTGGCCCGCACGGCATCCACATCGCTCCGGACGACAGTGTCTATCTCGCCGACCGCGACGCCCACGTCATAATGAAATACTCGCCCGACGGAAATATGACGCTCAAGATTGGCACAGGAGCGGCTTCGGACACGGGCTATACCACCAACGCCGAACCAGTGCCGCGCGCCGCCGGCCCATTCAACCTGCCTACGGGAATCGCCGTTTCCGAAGAGGGAGACATCTTCATTACGGACGGCTACGGGAACGCCCGCGTGCATCGTTACACCGATACCGGTTCGCTGCTGCTATCGTGGGGACTGCCCGGCAAGGTTAATCCCGGCGACTTCCATCTTCCGCACGGAATCGGCATTGACCACGACGGCTTCGTGCTGGTGTGCGACCGCGAGAATGACCGGATACAGGTCTTCGACCAGGAAGGCGAATTCCAGAATATGTTCACGGGTTTCCGTCAGCCTACCGACGTGTGCGTCGGCCCGGACGGAGAGATATACGTGCCGGAACTGCAAGGAAGAATGACCATCATAGACGACGAGGGCAACGTCCTGTCGCAGTGGGGCGGCGAACGCACCCATGAAGCGGGACAGTTCTGGGCGCCGCACGGAGTGGCGGTGGACTCGCGCGGCGATATGTACATTGGCGAGGTGCTGGATGGTATGCGCCTGCAGAAATTCGCAAGAGTGCGATAGGCGCGTCGAATACCGCATAGTTGCTATAATGAGCCATCCTCAGCCGTGTCGCTAGATGATACGGTGAGGATGGCTCAAAAAATGTCGAGAGGAATTTCCCGCGAATGACGACCATTTACGCAACTCCGGAAGCGCTGTCCGAAGAATACAAGCAGACAGGACAACGCTATATCCGCCAGGCCGACGCCGAATTCGACAAAGGCGACTTCCTCCAAGCGTCCGAAAAAGCTTGGGGCGCGGCTTCTGAATATGTGAAATCTTTGGCATCCCTGCGTGGTATGCCCCATGAATCACATAGAGAAATCAGAATAGCCGTCAACCACTTAGTTGTAGAGACGAACATGAGGCAAATTCGCCCCCTATTCGCGGTCGCTGAAGGAATGCATGCCAACTTCTACGAAGCATGGATGCCTGAAGAGGAAGTAAAGGATGGAATCGAGAGCGTAAAAACGCTGATAGCCCTTCTCGAAAACATCCCGTCGCCCAGCGGAGACGCTCCCATTCGCCCCCCAAGAGCGCGCCTGTTCATCCGAGACCGCGGCGATGACCAATAGAGATTTCTGACGTCTGACTATCGAAAACTTTAACTAAGGAGAACGCAAATTGAATGGAGACCAGGCAATAGCCAAGATACTGAAGAAAGAGGGCGTGGAGTGGATCGCGGCTTTCCCCGCGCAGACGCTGATTGACGCCTGCGCCCGCGAAGGGATACGACCCATTCTCTCGCGACAGGAACGCGCCGGCGTCAATATGGCGGACGGATTCAGCCGAATCAAGAACGGCAACACCATCGGCGTGTTCACGATGCAGACCGGCCCCGGCTCTGAGAACGCGTTTGGCGGAGTCGCCCAGGCGTTCGCGGACTCCGTGCCAATACTCTGTCTGCCGGGTGGACAGCCTTCGAACAGCATGGACGTGCATCCCAACTTCGAGGCTGTCAAGAACTACGGCGGCATCACCAAGTGGATGGCGCTCGTCAACAAGGTGGAGCGAATCCCCGAACTGATGGCGATGGCGTTCACGCAGCTCAAGCACGGCAGGCTCGGCCCCGTTCTGCTTGAACTGCCGCGCGACGTGATGATCGGCGATATACCCGACGCGCTGGTTGACAGCTACAAGCCTGTGAAGAAGTTCAGGTCCGGCGCCAGCGCGGAGGATGTCCGCGATCTGGTAGCCGCGCTGCTGGCAGCCGAAAACCCCGTCATAAACGCGGGACAGGGCGTAATGTACGCCGAGGCGACCGACGAACTGGTCGAATTCGCCGAACTCACCAACATCCCTGTCATGACGACGCTCGCGGGCAAGAGCGCCTTCCCGGAAGACCACCCGCTCGCGCTCGGAACCGGGGCTTCCTCCGGCACGCTCATGTGCCAGCATTTCCTTGAGAAGACCGACTTCGTGCTGGGCATGGGAACCAGTTTCACGATCTCCAACTTCAACGCGCCGATGCCGTCGGGCGTCACGCTCGGCCACGCGACGAACTGCGCGGACGACGTGAATAAGGATCACCGCGCAGACTACGGCGCGATTGGCGACGCCAAGGTCGTGCTTAACCAGATGATAGAAGAGGCGAAGAGCCAGCTTGGCGAACACGGACGCGGCGACGTTCACGGCGTTCGCGACGAGATAGCGAAGGTCAAGGGCGAATGGATGGCTGAATGGACGCCATCGCTGAACTCGGACGAAGTTCCCATCAGCCCATACCGCGTATTCACCGAGCTCATGAAGGCGGTTGATGTCCGCGAGACTATCATTACGCACGACTCGGGCTATCCGCGCGAGCAGATAGTTCCCTTCTGGCCCGGCGTGACCCCGCGCAACTACATCGGCTGGGGCAAATCAACTCAGCTTGGCTACGGACTGGGACTCGCGCTCGGCGCGAAGATGGCGGAGCCTGACAAGCAGGTCATCAACATCATGGGCGACGCCGCCTTCGGCATGGCCGGACTGGACATCGAGACCGCTTCCAGGTCCGAGATTCCCATACTGACTGTGGTGCTGAACAACGGCGTTATGACGCACTACTACGACCACATGCCATACGCCACCGAACGCTGGAACAGCAACGCGCTCGGCGGAGAGTACGCTGAAGTCGCGCGCGGCCTCGGCGCCTATGGCGAGAAGGTCAGCGATCCGGACGAAATCGCGCCCGCGATTCAGCGAGCGCTCGCGGCTAACAACGAAGGCAAGCCGGCCCTGCTGGAAATGAAGACGAAGGAAGAGGAGAACGTCTCGCGCTACTGGCGCTAGACTGGAGTCCAATACCCCGCCAGGGGGGCGGGCAAGTCCGTCCGCCCCTCTTAATCTGAGAAGGGTAGGCATTGAGGCTGAACACCCCCATCCTAGCCTTCCCGCATCGAGGTGGAAGGGGTTTTTCAGTAGGTTAGAGCGTTTACCCACCCCTGTGAGACTCTTAATAGAAGAAGGATAGCCAAAATATAAAATGGACATCTTCGTCGAAGGAAACGCCTGGGTCTGGATACTGTTCGTCTTCATCGCCTATTTCGCGGTTCTGATCGGAATCGCCGTATTTCGCGGCCGCAATATGCGAGATATGTCCGACTATGTTTTGGGCGGAAGGCGAATGGGCGCAATCACCTCCGCCCTGAGTTCAGGATCGTCAGCAACCAGCGGATGGACGATGCTGGTGTTCCCCGCCCTGGCCTTCACCGGCGGCATGATGCACCTGTGGACGGTAGTAGCCATTGTACTCGGACTATGGTTTACATGGACCGTAATGGCGCGCCGATTGCGTCGCTACACAATCGCCACCGACAACTCTCTGACGATCCCCGAGTTCATCAGCAAGCGTTTCGGCGATACCGCCGGAATACTTCGCTCTCTGTGCTCGGTCATAAGCATCTACTTCATAACCCTGTACGTCTGTTCCGGACTTATCGCCGGAGCCAAGCTGCTGGAGGAAGTCTTCGACCTGGGGCAAACAGGCTCCGGACACGATATCGGCATAATCATCAGCATGGTGGCAGTGGTGTCCTACACCTTCATCGGCGGATTTCTCGCCGTGTCGCGCACAGACGTATTTCAGGCGATCATAATGCTGGCCGGATTCATCATCATACCTGTCACTCTATTGCTGACAGTCAGTAATCCCCTTCAGGGCATAGAGTCCACCCCCGAAGGTTTCTGGAATCCCTTCACAGACACGAATAACCAAAATCTTGGCGTCCTGTTCTTCCTGTCCACAGTTGGCTGGGGACTGGGCGCCTTTGGCGCACAGCGGATACTGTCGCGCTTTATGGCGGTGGACCGCGAGTCCAGCATAAACAGAAGCCGCAACATCGGCACATTGTGGGTCATATTCATCTTTGGCTTCGCTCTGCTCATGGGATTGCTGGCGGCTCCGGCTCTCATCGAGCGAGGCGAAGCGCTTCCCGACGCAGAGCGTCTCTACCTGGTCGTCTCCAAGGTGTTCTTCCACCCTGTGGTGGCGGGACTACTGCTCACCGCCGTCATCGCAGCCGTGATGAGCACCGCCGACTCCCAATTGCTGCTCGCTTCGGCTATCGCCACCGACGACGCGCCCGTCATCAGGAGACTCACATACTCGATGCAGACTCATTACAGGGTGTGGCTGGGACGTGGAATGCTGGTGATGGTCGGACTGGTGGCGGCCATCATCTCGATGATTTCGCCGGAGTCGGTTTACGCTCTGGTGTCTCTGGCGTGGGGCGGAATGGGAGCGGCGTTCGGGCCCGTCCTGATACTGGCGCTTTTCTGGCGCCGCTTCAACTACTGGGGAGCGTTGGCGGGCGTCGTATCCGGAACCATGGTGTCCACTTGGTGGTGGCTGATGGGCTTGGGCTACGAGCGCGCCGAGACGCTTACGGACCTGCTCGGATTCGAGGAGACGGTGAAGCTGTGGGGCGAGATTGGTCTTTGGCAGTTAAACCCGGCTACGCCCGGATTCGTCGCGGCGACTATCATAGCCATAGCGGTAACTTTGCTCACTCGCCCACCGTCCCGCGAGATAGAAGAAGTCTTCGACCACGTGAACAGCCCCAACTGGGCTGACCCAGCCGACGCGGAGCGGGCCGGGGCTGTCAGTCGGTCGGGGTGAGACAGGTAGCCGATGGAGCGCGCGCCGACCGTCTAGGAACACAGTGAACGCGGCGCTCACATCGCCTTTGATGGATGCTTAGCGAATGACAAGACGGGGAATTAGCTCGGCTTGTCATTCCCCCATTCCAATGTCAGACGCCAGCGCCTCCCTGTCCGCGTCGCCCGATTCACGCTCGGCCAGTTCGCGCCGACTCAGACGCTCGAATCGCCCGGCGTCCGCAGACTGCGGGTCGTCGGACGACAGCAGCGCGCGCGGCCCCGCCACCTGTCGCGCGGCGTCAGCCAGTTCCGTCGCCGCGCCTTGACGCCATAGAGACGCCAGCGCGCCTGAACGCTGGGCATGATCCTCATGGCTTCGTTCCCATGTCTCCCTCATCCTGAGCAGGCGCGATACCCGGCTGGCTATATACGCCTCGACCAGTATCCGGGCGCGTATAGGATCGGCGCTGAGCGGCTTGCCGTTAGACTCAGTACGGCGCGCGTAATCGAGAAGCGCGTCCGTCTCGGTTTCAACCCAGCTTGGCAGATCGGCATTCGAGTCGAGCGAGACCCGCGCGCTTATGACGCGATCTCCGTCACCCTCCCATCCCAGCGCGTCGGTTCGCAGTACCCAGACATCATCGAACCGAACAGGGCGCGCGACTGCTGGAGACAGCGCTCTGGAAGGTGTGAGCGCAACGCCTTCGGACGCGGGGTCCACAAGAAGGCACACAGGAAGCGATTCTGCGTCGTCGGACTGGACCAGCGCGACCGTCCATAGAATATCGGGCGCGTCTCCGAGTCCGCGGAACATACCCAGTCCATTGACTATGTACCCGTCCGCGTCGGGCGTGGCGGTCAACCCAACGGAATCGCGGTCGAGCGCGACTGCTCCATCTGAGCGTCTCGATACGGAGACCTGGTGCCGCCAGACGACCCGTTCCCCTCTCGACAGGGATCGAACTAGTTGCGCTTGCCTTCCTTCCGTTCCCCAAGCGAGCAGCGCGGTCTTGAGAGCCTGCGCCTCGCTCTGCGCCAGCGCAAGAAGGCCGCGGCGGTTCAACTCCTCCAGGACGACGACTGTCATGTCGGGAGACAGCGCCGCGCCGCCATCCTGGGCGGACGCAGACGGAGCCAGCCAGCCTATTTCGCCCAAATTTCGGGATAGACGGGTGAGGGTTGACGCGCCCTCCGACGAATCGAACAGCGCGTCCGCGTTCGGCGGAGTGTTCTCATCGAGCCAGCCGATTACTGTCTCGCGGAATTCTTGTTGTTCGGGTGTATAGTGGTAAGAGAAATCCATGTATCAAGATAACCTTGTTATACTTTTCTACTAACGCTTTAATATGAAGTAGGCATCATGCAGAAATATGACTCTACCCAATCATAATCTCCATAGTGAGCGGTGTAACGACGTATAGTTCCGGCGATGATTACATCGTTCTCAGGTTCTGGCTTGAGATGAAAACGCGTCCTACGCCTATCCCATCTATGGTCTCGGGCACGTAAACCTGTTGCACGGTCATCACGTCTTATTATAGTTGCGAAATCGGCTTTACCGTCCCACACAGGTCCATCAAAACAGGTCTTTCGGAAAGTACGAGACATCTAATTCACTCTATCTGGTATCGCGCTGAGTCAGAGGGACGACAGAGCAATGCTGAGTTATATGTCCATCTGCTGGTTGCCCAATTTGGAAACAATCGGAGAGATATGTCCTTTATGGCAAACACTGGGTATCCTTTCGCTCCTCGTAGATAACGATACACATCAACCGATGAATTCGTAATTACTTGCGAAATTATCTCGTAGCCACAACTTTGGATGAGAAGGCGGATACTTTTCTTCGTATAGAAATTAATGTGTCCTGTCTTGTCAAATACAAAATCATGCCCCAGACGTGAGTTGAGCTCTAAGGGGACTTCAATAAATACATGTGTGGCGACTCTGGCAGCTTCATATAACAACTGACGAGGATGTTCTACATGTTCCAATACATGGCTCATCAGTACAAGATCAAATCTATTATCTTCATAAGGGATATTGTAGCCATCATACGTTGAGCACTCTAACAAGGATTTTATATTTTTCTTCTGTATCACATTCACCGCGGACTCAGCGATTTCAAGAGAGAACAATTCTGAATTAAATTCCAATTCAGACAGTCTCTCCAATATCGCGCCATCACCTGAACCTATCTCAAGAACTGTTTCATTCGGAATATTGCGGCAAAGAGAAACAATGTTCTTCACTTTATTCCTCGCGCCGATCCTTCTCCATTCCGGATCTGCGCCTTCATAGTAAGTCTCATAATTGGATTTAAGATTGGGACTGATTGAAGAATTTGGCAATTTCTCACGCTTTCATTTCTATGATATGAAATTAGCCCCGCAGTTCCGCGTTCAGATTTCGGCTTAGCTGGCGCAGTATGTCGTTCTGGAATCGGTCGACCTGCTCGGAAGTAAGGGTGCCGCGGTCGGATTGGAACACGACCCGGAAGGTCACCGACTTGCGCCCTTCTGGCACTCCCTCACCCGCGTAGATGTCGAAGGGCGCGCTCCGAACGACCAGCGCGTGTCGCTCGATTATGTGGCGAATTTGCGACACCGCAACATCCTCATCCACCACTATCGCCAGATCGCGATAAGACTCCGGGTATCTGCTGGAGCCTTCGTAAGTCAGATTCACTCTGCCTGCGACCGACAGCAGCGCGTCCATGCCAATCTCGAACATGGCCACCGGATACGCTTCCAGTCCAAACTTTTCCGCCACCCTGCTCTGAACCTCGCCAACGACTCCAAGCGTTACGCCGCCCGCCTTCAGGCTCGCCACGCGGCCACGCTGAAGAATAGAGTCCTCCGACGGTTCATAATCCACTTCGACGCCCAGGCCCGCGAATGCGTACTCCAGCGCTCCTTTTGCGTCAAAGAATCCCATATTCGCGTCCTCGGCTATCCAAGACGCGCCAAACCTTGGTCCCGACACCACGCCGACCAGCGTCTCGCGCTCCTCAGGCAGATCGCGCTCCTTCGCCTCCGGCTTGGGAATATACACGCGACCCACCTCGAATATGCGTATGCCTTCGCCCTGCGCTATCCGACGATTGTATGAGAGCGTGTTCAGAATGTTGGCCCTCAGGCTCGTCCGCATATACTCCCACTCGCGGCTTAGCGGGTTGGCTATGCGAAGCGGCGGGCTGGATTCATCGAGCGCGTCCACCGCTTCAAGATTCTGGAGCGTGGTCGGCGAGTACGAAATAGTCTCCTGCATTCCGGCGGCGGCAAGCAGGTCTCGAACCGTATCCTTGAGTTCCGTCATGGGCTGGGGCCGTCGGTGCGGAATCGAGCCGGACAGCATCGTCGCCGGCATAGAATCGTACCCGATTATGCGCGCCAGTTCCTCCACGAGGTCGTCCTCGATTGAGATGTCCGAACGCCAATACGGAACTTTGAGCCAGAAGGTGTCGGAGCGCTCCGATGACGGCCCCGCTTCCAGCGTCTCTATCAGGTCAATGAGTCCGCCCGGAGCGTTCGCTTCCTCGAAGCCGAGCGAAGTGAGCGTCCGCTTGATCTGGGAGGTCGGGTAGTCAACTCCCAGTACCTGCCGTATCCGCGAGCGACTGAGTTTCACGACGGGCGGCTCGCGCTTTGTTGGATAGAGATCTATGACACCCTTGGCCGCCTTTCCGCCGCACAGGTCAACGATGAGCTTAGTGGCTCGGCGTAGAGCGATGGGCGCGAGCGCAGAGCGGATATTCCGCTCGAATCTGTCCGAGGCGTCGGTTCTCATGCCGAGCGCGGTTCGCGTGAGTCGCGTGTTGACCGGATTGAAACTGGCCGACTCGAGCAGAACCGACGTGGTGTCCTCCGTCATCTCTGAGTTCGCGCCGCCCATTATGCCCGCCAATCCAACCGGGTCGCGCGAATCGGATATGGTGAGCATCGGCGGCTTGAGTTCGCGCGTCTCGCCATCGAGCGTCGTCAGCGTCTCCCCTTCCCGCGCCGCCCTGACGATGATAGTCGCGTCGCGGCACTTGTCGAAGTCGAAAGCGTGCAGCGGCTGTCCGTATTCCAGCATCACGTAGTTCGTTATATCTACCACGTTGTTGATCGGTCGCTGTCCCACACTGATGAGCGCGTCCCGTATCCACGCGGGCGACGGCCCTATCTTCACATCTGTAACCAGGCTGGCTGTGTAGCGATAGCACAGGTCGGAGTCGGCTATCTCTATCTCGACCTGCTCCTCTATCTCATCCCCTTCCTCTGGATATGAGGAATCCGGTTCAGCAACCTTCTCTCCAGTTATGGCGGCTACTTCATGCGCGACGCCCAGTATCGAGAGGCAGTCCGGCCTGTTGGACGTGACCTCGGCGTCCAGAACGGCGTCGCCCAGATATTCTACGAGCGGCGTCCCCACCGGCGCGTCTTCGTCCAGAACCATAATCCCGTCGTGGTCCTCGCCGAGTCCAAGCTCCAGCGCGGAGCACACCATCCCAGCCGACTCCACTCCGCGAATCCGAGCGCGCTTCAGAGTCTCCACCTTGCCGGAGCGCGGGCTAAACATTCGCGCGCCCTCTTTGGCGAACGCGATCTTCTGTCCGGCGGCCACATTCGGCGCGCCGCACACGACCGTGGCGGTCTCGCCGCCAATGTCCACCGTGGGCAGACGCAGACGGTCCGCGTTCGGATGCGGCGCCACTTCCAGCACGCGCCCCACCACGATCTTGTCAGTATCCCAGCCATCGCCTACGACTTCCACGTCGCCGATTTCCACGCCCGCCATCGTCAGCTTATGAGCGAGATCCTGGGGCGTATCTTGAACAGATACATACTTTTTCAGCCATGAGATGGGTATTAACATCTGATCCTCAACTATCGAGCTATTCTCAAAACAAAACGGGCGACCGCCCGGTCGCCCTGTATGCGCTATGAGCGGCCGGGCGGCTCGATCTAACTAAACTGACGCAAAAAACGCAGGTCGTTCGAGTAGAACAAGCGGATATCTTCTATTCCGTGTTTCAGCATCGAGATACGCTCCGGCCCCATGCCGAACGCGAATCCCGTATAGATATTCGGGTCATACCCGACACCTTCGAGCACTTTCGGATGCACCATTCCAGCGCCCATGATCTCGATCCACCCGGTATCGCTGCACACCCGGCAACCCTCGTCGCACAGGAAGCAGTCTATCGCCATGTCAACGCCGGGTTCGACGAACGGGAAGTAGTCGCACCTGAAGCGCACCTTGCGATCCACGCCGAAGATTCGCCGCGCGAACTCATACAACGTGCCTTTGAGGTCGGTCATAGTGATGCCCCTGTCCACCGCCAGCCCTTCTATCTGGTAGAAGTGCCACTCGTGTCTGGGGTCCGTCGCCTCATAGCGATAGCACTTGCCGGGGACGATCACCCGCACAGGAGGATCGGTCGTCTCCATAGTGCGCGCCTGCATTGGAGAGGTGTGAGTCCTGAGAAGCATGGGCCGCTCGCCGTTTTCGTCCTCGTAATCAATCCAGAGCGTGTCCCACATATCGCGCGCGGGATGGTCTTTCGGTATATTGAGCATCTCGAAGTTGTAGTGGTCCCATTCGATCTCGGGACCCTCCACGACGCTGAATCCCATCGAGGCGAACGCGGCGCAAATCTCTCTCACGATGCGCGTTGTGGGATGGACGCCGCCTCGGGGGACGGGCCAGCCGGGCAGCGTAACGTCTATCGCGTCCACGGGCGCGGATTCCGAAGCCGCCCGTTCCAGGGCGTCGGATTTCGCCTCCATCGCCTCTTCCAGCGTTCGCCGGACAGCGTTCGCCGCCGCCCCGGCCGCTGGCCGTTCGTGGGCCGGCAGCGAACCGAGTCCACGCAATATCTGGGTGAGTTCCCCACGCCGTCCCAGAAAAGAGACGCGCCACTCGTCAAGGGCCTCGGCGCCCGAAACGGACTCAAGGCTGTCCAACGCCTTCGACTTCAACTCTTCTATCTGTGCGGCAATAGCCGTTTCGCTCATGCGTACCCCCGTCGCCAGCGGGCGACATCAGCCTAGATTATAGATTTGCGCCGAAACGTCGGTCAAGGAAGGCATAAGGCCGCCAGTGGTCCGCAAAGGCGCGTGACCGTCGAACTGTCATGTATAATTGACGCGCCGGAAAGTATCACAACGACGAGCGGAGGTCTCCCATGGCGACCCAAATCCAAAAGGTGGAAGGCATAGACCCCAGAAAGCCGCCCCATGTCTCCGAAGAAGAATGGCAAAACATACCCGAAACCATCCCAGACTCAGAACTCCCCAAACCCCGGTTCTACACCGAAGAAGAGTGGCGCGACATAAGGGAAAGAGAAGCCCAGGAAAACTTCGGCATGAGCCTAGACGAGTTCTTCCAAGCATGGAAAGCGGGCAAGTTCAACGGCAAACCCGAGATACACGATGCCGTCGTCGGTTTGGCGATGACGATACCTGAGGCATGGGACTGTGACACTTGGTAGAACGCCCGCTGAGGCTGTAGGCCAATACATTGATGCAACTCAGGTACTCGTTTCATGTATAACGGATGCCGTCGTGGGCGTTGGCGGCGGCTACCATATCTCAGATATACCTCATACTCTGTCGCTCAATGAGAGACGCCCCGTCAGAATCCGGGGAGAGTCTAGGCTTTGGCTGTCTCTTCAGCAATATTACCGGATTGCTGAATCACAAGTACCCCGAACTCGGTGGGCAGTGGTAGAAACAGGCTACCGATACAGGATCATGGACGTCGCCCAAAGAGAAATCCTAGCCTACCCCCATCGAAGGGGGAAGGGATTTTGCCTATCTTGGTAAGCCAAAAACGGAATTTCGATACTCATCATAACTAAGTTGTTGGACCACTAGTCTATCGAGATGATATGACGACCAGTCCACCAGCTAAAATAAGACGCTGCATCATGTTTCGTGGAAGTCATCAAACCAGTTGAGACCGAACTCACGTAGCCCTGGTTCTTCACAAACTACTGTCAAACTACATCCGTTTATATGACCAAGTAAGCGCGTCATCGCAACATAAAACAAGCATTTTTGCTCCGTTGTATCAAGAGACCAAAGCCATATTACTAATTGCCGCGATTCCCATCCCTTGTAACTATGAATAGTTGAAATTTTGACCTTTGGAGCTCCTTTATAGAAACGCAACTTCTTGCGACGGCTCTCTCGTTGGTCAGTGTCGAATAATTCCAAAACGTTCAAGTTGCGTCTCTGAAATTCTGTCACAATTCTCTTACCCATACTATTGCTCTGAGCTAGAATGACACAGTCAGCGTTAGCCATATCGGAAGGTAATTCCCGCATTTGCAAATCCATTTCGTCCGCGCATATTACAGATCCGTCACGTGCGCCTGGCGATAATTGAATCCAGCGCAACTTGCATGAATCTGTAATCATACTATCGCTAGTCATATCTTTTGGAATATCTACATCTTCATTCTGCAAGAACTGACCGGCATAATCCTTAATAATAGGCAAAAGACGTGATGGTAATCGATAGCTTGACCCCAGATTAAACCAAGCCCCTCTAAATCCAGATCCAGCCATAGCCTCATCAGTCCACGCCTTTGCCCTACCATAGACATTCTGCGTCTTATCTACTGCTAGAAGACATTCACCGCCTCCATGAACCGCGCTGGATAAACATCTCCACCAGTCCAAAGATAAATCCTGCCCCTCATCAGCAACCACGGCATCATACATAGGCAAGTCGCTGGCTTCTCGTTTGTACGCAGCGTAAACATCTCTGAGTTTAATTGCCCAAATTCCACTCTGACATTCCTCACAAAAGGTCATACGGGAGCTAGACATCTGTAATTCTACGCCACAATTCTTGCAAACCTCATGCTCCTCCGCAAAATAAGATCTATTCTTGGGTCCAGTATCTTCAACTAAACGAGATTTCCCTTCTCCTTGTAGTAACTCCCAGCAATCGCTCACCCACTTATGGACATACATCACCTCAAATTTACGCATCGCTCGAAAACGAAGCTGTTCATCCAAACCACACTCAGCGCGTATGTGGCGGGCTACTGCGTCTCGAAGATAGTTCATCATCGTGATATTAAAGCATGTAACCAGAACACGCTTATTCTGCATTGCTAACAAAGCGGCCCTTCGAGCCACAACTTCAGTTTTTCCAGAACCAGCAGGACCTCGAACACGCCTAAAACCGGATTCTGTCCTTCCATCTGATCCTCGCTTCTGGTCATTATCCAATGATATTGACTCATACTGCTCACGCGCGGAGTAAGGTTCTCTCAGCCATCCTCGAAAGACTTTTACTGCTTCTTCAGATATAACGGGGCTGGAGTTATCGTAAACTAGAGGGAAAAGAGTATTCAGATAACCACCTTTCAATGTATCTTCACCAGCAACGGGATATCGCCTAGAATATTTATCTTCATCATCGGTGCGAAGTCTTCTGCACAATTTCAAAGCTTCACTCCGACGTACCTTTGTGAAAATCACACCGGCTGCTATGACGCCAAAGCCAGCGCCTTTAGTCAGACCGGCGCAATACAGATCCATGATCGCCTGTTTATAAGAGCGCAGTTTTCTTACTGGATTATCTCTTTCTCTACTGAATATATTCCCGCTACGATCTTTAGCCCATAGCTGTTTTTCTTTGGCAAAGTAGCGCAGGGCGCCAAAGTCCCAATCTTTAACCTCAAAGACGCCAATTCCGATCTCAGGGTGCAGAACCACGAAATCAGGCTGCAACCCGTTTAGGTGGGGCTGAATGTAAATCTCCCATCCTTCGGGTAGATGACGGTCGAAAAATTCCAACACGCGAGATTCCCCATCCGTTAGTGGAGTAGGCAAGAAATCAAGCCGTTCCAAAGCTGGTTCGATCACACGGGTCAAGTTAAATCTCCCAATGGTCTAAAATCTCATAGAGACACCTACTCCCCACCTTCCGACCTCGGACCGAACGGCTCCGGCCTGAACGGACCGTCCCTAACCTCGAGGAAACCGCGCATCCCGCGCTCCATCGCGGCGTCCTGCATCTCGCTCCGATTGTAGTCCGGTCTCTGAGATGAGTGGGCGATCGAAGAGAGAAGCCAGTTCGACGTTATCGCGTTGCGAAGCCCCATCATCTCCAGTCCAAGCGTCGCCACATATTTGTTTGCGGCGACAGTTTCAGGGCTTATCTTGGATATGCGTTCGGCTAGGCGAAACGCCTCTTCCAGCATCGTGTCCTTGTCGGCGAATACCTCGTTGACCAGGCCGATCCGGAACGCCTCTTGCGCGTCTATGTGGTCGCCGGTGAGCGAGTAGCGCAGCGCGTTCTTGTATCCCGCCATGAGAACCCAGAGAAAGCTGGTATTCGAGATCTGGCGCACTTCGGGCTGGGCGAATACGGCGTCTTCAGAGCAGAAAGTCATATCGCAGGTCAGCGACAGCCACGTTCCGCCGCCCATGCACCAGCCGTGCACGCACGCGATTACCGGCTTGGACAGTTCCAATATATGCGTCTGATTCTTGAGCATATTCCTGTCGTGATAGAACCATCTGGAAACGTGGTCCGCCGCGCTCGCTCCCTTTGGGATCATAGACACAGGGTCGGTTTCTCCGAACGACGCTATGTCGTAGCCCGAGCTGAACGCCCTGCCCGCTCCCTGGATTATGATGACGCGCGCCTCCGGGTCCGCCTCCGCGATGTCCAGCGCCTCGTGCAAATCCGCCTCCATCGGCTCGGTAATGGCGTTAAGGGTTTCGGGACGATTGAGCGTTATCAGCCGAATAGGGCCTTTCGCTTCGTATAGTATGTATTCGTATTCAGGCAATTCGCGCCTCCGATACTGATTTACTCAAGTTGTTTGCCGGTATAGCTCCAATTATGGTGACTATACCAAATCCGTCCTATCCGTTCATTGGCAGCGACCGAGGGGTAGCGTAACTCCGATGAGTTGCATTTACGCTGATTTATATAAATTGAAATCATGCTGACGCCTACGCAGGTGGGCTACGGGTTACATGCTAGCGGGGTCTGGTACCTGCATTCGACCTGCAAACACCTGTATTCACCTGTTTACGGCTTTTTTCGTTGGTTGAAAATTCCGTTCATAAATATTACAAAAGGGGGGGCGGTTATGCTAAAGAAGATAACACCAATAATCATTTTGTCCCCTTCATGCTGAGTCGTCTCGACTTCATAGCTGGGCGCCGCTGGGAACTCTGGCTACTATTGATAGCCCCGCTGGCCGGAGAACTGACGCTAGGGGTATTGTCCAGAGTCTTCGAAGACGATGTAATTGGACTTCTTCTGTGGTCACCCACTTCCGGTTTAGAGCTAGGTGATCTAACAGGCTTTTTGGTTATACGCCTGCCCATCGTCTTGGAATTGAACGCGGCGTTGCTTCCGATTGTCATCGCTCAGAGACGCCCGATGCTATCCTATGCTTGGGGATACGCGGTTACGGCAGGTATGGTCGAAGTTGTGTCGTATATGGTAATTGACCTTGTGTCGGTATCGCCTTCGTCGCAGGTTGCCATCGTATTCATTCCAGCCAGTTTTGTCATGCTCTGGTTCGCCAGAAAAGCGGCTTCTATTTCATTTCCGCACTCTCTGTCAATGATCGCCATTGCAGCGGCCTTAACCGTGCCCGGGAACGTGATTCCGTCTCAGATCATTCTGCGCTTCGTCGCGCCCACGCCGGTGGAGCTATCCGCAATCATGATTATCGGAACACTCAGCGCCCAGGCGCTGGGGGTTTGGGTACTTGTCAAGGCGCAAGGCGACAATCTGGATTCGTTGAAGCAGGTCATCCGAGCCGTTGTGGTCATGTCGCTCTCAATTAGTTTGTGGGCAGTGGTAGAGTGGTGGGAACACGGCGAGTTCTTGGTGGACGCGCGCTGGCTCAAAACGCAGGTCGTTCCCAGCCCTCTGGCCCTCATTGTCGTTTATGGGGTCGTGATGCTGATCAGTTACATTTTGCGTAGGGCATCTTCGCTCAAGCTCTTTAACAGGAGGGATTGTCCTTAGACAAGCTCAGGATGAAGGGGACAGACTGCCGCCTTTCTGAAAGCGCATACTGAACGCTTGAAACTCTGTTAGTATGTGCGCTGACACGCTTATGATACTGGCGGGAGGCATGAGATGAGACTGAGCGGCAAGGCGGCGATAGTGAGCGGCGCGGGCACATACGGAGGCAGCGGAGTGGGCAACGGGGCGGCGGCGGCAATACTGTTCGCTCGCAACGGCGCAAAAGTCGCCCTGCTCGACACCGTGGGCGAATGGGCGGACGCCACGGCGCGGATCATACGGGAAGAAGGCGGAGAGGCGATGCCGATAGCCGCCGACGCCACTAACCCGGACGACTGCCAGAGAGCGGTGGCGGCGGCTATCGAGCGATTCGGAGGTCTGCACATCCTGCACAACAATGTGGGAGGCGGAGGCGAGGGCGGGAACGTCGTCGAAGCCACGGACGAAGACTGGTTTCGCAGCGCGTCCGTCAATCTGATGAGCATGGTCAATATGTGCCGACACGTCATACCGCGCATGAAGGCGGAGGGCGGCGGCTCCATCATCAACATCTCATCGGTGACCGCGCTCAGGCCCAAGCCGGGCAGATCGTCCGCCCAGTACACGGTCAACAAGTCAGCGGTCGTCGGACTCACCCGCGCCCTGGCGCTCGACCACGCAGAGGACAACATTCGCGTCAACTGCGTCATGCCCGGCCTGATGTGGACGCCGCGCCTGGAGCATGGCTCGCCAGACGCCCGAGAGACGCGCCGCGCCTCTACCCCGCTCCCCATCGAGGGCCAAAGCTGGGACATAGGCAACGCCGCGCTCTTCCTCGCCAGCGACGAAGCGCGCTTCATAACCGGCGTAACCCTGCCCGTTGACGGCGGCTTCCTGCTAACCAGCGCCCCCAACTGAGCGGCGCTCGCTTCGGATCCCTCGCTGCATACGAATCCTGGTTGCGGAGCGCGCGGAGTTAGGCTATCCGCGCAGAATCTGGATAAGTATAATCATCTCAAACAAAATCAGTCAGGAGATGAATGTGTCATCACAATTCTTGAGCAATGAAGAAATCGTTCAGCGAGCCAGGAAGAATCTGACGCAGGGAGCGTGGGACTATCTGGTGGGAGCGTCCGAGTCGGAAACGACCATGCGACGCAATCGCCTCGCTTTCGACCGCCTGGCGTTCAGGCCGCGCGTCCTCAGAGACGTATCAGAAGTGAACCCCTCGACGACATTCCTAGGCCAGGATATGCGAATACCGGCGCTGCTCGCCCCTATCGGGTCGCTTCAGGTATTCAACCCAGAGGGAGGAGCGGCCTCCACCCGCGCGGCGGCGGACTTTGGGATCATGCACGTGGTGAGTTCGGTAACTGAGCCATCCTTGGAGGAAATCGCCGCCGCCGCCGACCATCCGAAGGTGTTCCAGTTGTACATACACGGCGACTGGGGCTGGATAGAGGAGATGGTGGGACGCATCAAGGACGCGGGCTATATTGGATTCTGCGTCACGGTTGACACCGCGCATTACAGCCGGCGCGAACGACCGATGCTCACCCGCTGGACGCCGCCCACGCGACGCGAGCCTTACGACCGCTCCTACCCCGCCTCGGTAACATGGGATACGGTGGACAAGCTCAAGAGCGTCGTCGGACTGCCCATCATGCTGAAGGGAATAGCGACTGCCGAAGACGCCAGGATTGCCGTAGACCACGGCGTTGACGTAGTGTGGGTCTCCAATCACGGCGGACGCCAGCTAGACCACGGCCAGGGCACGATGGATATGCTTCCGGAAGTCGTAGAAGCCGTTGACGGCAAAGCGGACATCGTGCTGGACGGCGGCGTGCAGCGCGGAGCCGACATCATCAAAGCAGTGGCGCTTGGCGCGCGCGCGGTGGCGCTCGGCAAGTTGCAAGGATGGGGACTGGCTGCGGACGGTCAGGCCGGAATCGTCCGTATGCTCGAAATACTGGAAGACGAGATAACCGTAGCGATGGGACTGATGGGAGTCACTTCCATAGGCCAACTGAATCCATCCTACGTATGCAAGGACGAATCGGTCATAGCCCCGCACGAAATGAGCGCATGGACGAATATGCCCGGCGACCGCATACTCTAGCCGCGACGACCAACTGATAACTGAATACTAAGGACTGACCCCATGCCATACTCCATCAACCACGTTCATATCAGGGCGTCCGACCCGCACGCTTCAGCCGCGTGGTACTCCGAACACTTTGGAGCAAAGCTGCTTTCCTCCAGAGAGGTCATGCCCGGCACCATCACTGTCAGCATGGACGCGGGCGGCCCCGTAAGGCTCAACATCTCGTCTAAGCCGGAGGGGACGCCTGATTATCCCGCCGTCGCCGAACTCAACAGGCTGGGACTCGAACACTTCGGCTTCGACGTGGAAGACATCGAAGCGGACATAGCGCGCCTGGAAGCCGCCGGAGTCCGCGTCGTCCTACCCATAACGGAGGTCGCGGGCGGAACGCGCCTCGCATACATCGAGGGACCGGATGACGTTCTGATAGAACTGGTGCAGCCCGCCCGCTGAGGCGCGCCTGAAAGATACGAGAGAACCCGGAAAGAGCGGCGGCTCGTATCCAGCGAGGAAACTACATGGGAATCTTCAGCTCGATATTCGGACACGCCGAAGTCAGGGCTCCGACGAAAGAAGATTTCTTCTCGATCATCGGAGCCGCCCGTGTCTTGGAAACCAGATCGGAATTGCGCTTGACCCGCATGGCCGGACTTCTCGTCAACCCGGTCGAAGCGTCTTACTTCGACAAACTGGACGCAGAACTCAGAAGGTTGCTTGACCTGAACGGAGCGGCGACAGGAACCCGGTTCGAGATACGAGACGACGAATTCGATACCCGCTGGATCGTACTGGACGAACCGGACTTGGAGAGACTGACAAGCCTGATACATAACGCGGCTGAAACGATCATCGAGCGCGGTTTCGCCGACCGTCTTCTCGCCGCCGCTTTCCTGTTCCACTACCGGGGCCGTCCCGCCTACTGGCTCTACGACTATAAGCTGCAACGCTTCTACCCATTCATGCCGACCGACAGCCGCAAGCGCGACTGCTCAGCCGAAATGCGACTGCTCGAAACCATGCGCGACGAGAAGATGCCCGTAGCGCGCAGGCAGGAACAGCGTCGCCCCCTGTGGGGAATACCGTTCTGAAGCCTCGACAGTCCTCTTGCCCCAGTCACATGGTTAGGAACACAATATCCACATGGCTTGGGGAAGTCGAATATACGGATGAATTCGAGGACTGGTTCCTTGAACTATCACAAAGTCAACAGCGCTCCGTAAAGTGTACGTGCCGATATCCGACGACCTGTATGACATATATCTAAAAGAACTTGACAATGAGGGGTTGATATAATGAGCGGGCATCATCCAATCAGTAAATTGTTTGAAAAACTGACACAGGAAGACCGCCGGATCATAGAGGAAGTGAAATCGGAATTACTCGCTGATATAGAACGGCGTGAGGCCCAAGTAAACGGCTACGCCGAGCAAGAAGACATACCTGAACCGTCCGAAGAGACAGCCAGCCCCAACAACCCGCTAAACAGTAGCCGCCTCTACCTCGGCGGCAGCGACAGCCCCTCGATGAACTCCAGATTCCCCAGTTTCTCGAGTTCCGCCGGAGCCATCTTCAGCTTGAACGAGCGGCTGCCCCCGCCCAGTATCACGTAATCCAGGTCGCGCAGTTTCGCGTCCGCGTAGATGGGCAGGTCGTCCGGCAGTCCGAAGGGCGTCACCCCGCCTATCATCATGCCTGTAAGTTCCATCGTCTCGTCCGCGCTGGCGAACGACGCGCGAGACACCTCCATCAACCTCTTTACTCGCTTATTCACGTCCAGCCTGTCCGTCGCCGCCACGATGCACACGCAATACTTCTTGGCGCCTCGCTTGGACGCGACCACGATAGTGTTCCCCGACTTCTCCAGCGGAAACCCGTACTCTTCGCAGAACTGCGCCGTGTCCGCGAAGTCAGGGTCTATCTCGAACATCTCGTACTCCGCGCCCGCGGACTCCAGCCTGGACTTCACTTCCTGCTCAATGCCGTCTGATACAGTCATTCTCTATCCCTCACTTCAATTTCTCGATTATGCCGCGTCCGCATCTCAGCGAATCCACCTGAACCCTTCGGCCCCTGAAGCTAATCCAGTTAGCGCGTTTTAGCAATTCCTCTCGTTCTTTCCTGTGAAACTTTCCGCCATAGACCGCAAGCGGAACAAAATTCACATCCACGTCTCGAGGAACAATTCGCTCCACGAATCGCGCCCCGGCCCTCAACTGCTCTACTACATAACTCGCGTCGAGGTCACCCCTCTTCAACTCCATCGCCACCACCCGGTCGCCATCGTCACTGACGAATATGAAGTCGCACCTTCTGTCCTGTCGCCCGATTCCCAGCCCGCGGCAATCCATGTTTATCAAGACGCGGTCTCCCTGGACGCCATCCATATTGACCGAACATCCCCGCGCTCTGCACCTCGTCGCCAGACATCTCTCCGCCACCGCCAAGCGAACCGCTTCAACAAGTCCCGCCATTAAACCTCGCTCCGCTCTAAGCGGTTAGAAATGGAGGCATAATCATTGTAGGTTCCCATAGACACCTCATCGAACCCCGACCTGAACCCACCAAATTCCTCATCGAACGCGATCTCCTTCACAACCGACCCGCGCGGCCTTTGTTTTGGCTCGAAGAGCCACACCCCCAACTGCTCTGGCGTCAGAGCGTAATCCGCCCCCCCGATGCCCTCGCGCCGCGACATCGGCAGCCCCGACACCCTCACCAAGTTAGCAAGCTCATCCAACACCCACTCACTATGCGTCGTGATTATCACCCGGACACCCGCGCGTACCACCGCAGCCAACTGCCGTGTGAACTCGACCTGCATCGCCGGGTGAAGGTGCGACTCCGGCTCCTCGATGATCAGGGTCTCCCCCGGCTGAACCACGTGTCGCAGGTAAAGCACAACCGGAGCCAACTCCGACACCATCGAAGACGTGTTCATCAGCGGAACATCTTCCTTCCAACCTTCAGGCCTGTAATAGAACATCGGGTAGCCCGTGATCGAATTTTCAAAACGCACAGAACCTTTCAGTATTTTTCGTTCGATTCGCGCAGGAAGTCCAGCCTCGTTATCTAAACTTCCGCCCCGAGTATTTGTCCTGATGTCCAGTTCAGTAAGCTGGCGCAAGAAATCCGCGATAACTCCGGAAAGAAGTGGTAAAGATTCTTCGCGTTGGATCCTCGAATACGAAGCGCGTTGGATCAATGAGCCTACTGCCAGCCTATGCGCGTGCATTACGCCAGCGCGGTCAGACGGGAGATAATGCGCCGGCTGATTTAGTGGGTATCGAATGTAGGATTCAACAAGCCTTACGAGATCTTCCAAGAGGAAGAGAATTTCCACTTTCTGGTCTTCTCCAAATTCTGTATGGCTCAAAGCATATCTGACATACCGTGTGCGCTCCCTGAGATTTTCAATTTCCTCTTTGTCAATCTCTCCAAGGAATAGCGGCATACTATCAGGAATGGAAACGACGAACTCGTCCCCTTTCCGCGTTATCATATATCGGTATTCGAAAGATGTTATCTCAGTTTGGTACGAGAGTTGAGGTTTGATTGAGATATGGGCGCCATTCTTGCTGGAATAACGGATTAGCTTGTCTGTATCCGCTATTCCGAATCCTCGAGCTATCTCACTATTCAGCCAGGCGCCGAAAGACTCTATTCTGATAAGAAATGGCCTGATGCTAGTGCTTATAGAATCTGGGATTGGCGTATGAGCGCCTTCAGGAGAAACGCCTCTAGTCTCGAATTGCGAATGTAGAGTATCTATCCAGTGAATGAACTCGCTTATACGTCCATCAGACATATCGGGGTCGGGAATTGAACCAATCACTCTAGTATCGTAGATACGTCGGTGAAAAAATTTGTGCAGAGCGTAGATCAAAATCGCCAGATACGACTTCCCCGTGTTGCTTGGCCCGACGAACACGGTCAGCGGACGCAGGTCTATATCAGCCCTGGCGATGGGACCAAAATTCTTGACGCTCAGCTCAAGATTCTTACGCTCAACCAAAATTTGCAGTCCTATTCACTCAGACAATCTATATATCCACCAAACGTTCCTCAGATAGTCGCACATACTCTTCATTAGTGTCTATACCGACATGTCGCCTGCCAAGAGACAGCGCGGCCACAGTCGTCGTGCCTGAGCCAACGAATGGGTCCAGAACTGCATCCCCTGGCTGTGTGAATAGCTTGATGAACCAAGTCGGAAGCGGAAGCGGAAACACCGCGCTATGCTTCTTGTTTGAGGACTCTGTCTTCATGTGGATGACATTATTCGGATACGCTAAATCTCGCCCTACCTAATTGGATTGGGAACTCTGATTTTTGAGGACCGGCATTCTAGCGGACCGCGCCGTCGGTAACGCAACACCTCGCGCAAGGCTACACTCTCGTTGCGCGCCCGGTGGATAGAACCGGATGCGCCGCTCTCCCAACGCTTCCCGACAGGTTCGCGTTGTTGTCCACAAGCCTTCGTCTGTAAGATAATAGCTGATGGCGGCGGCGCCAGATTCAAAACATTGTGAGAAGAGATACCAATATGCGACGAGACCAAGCCCTTAGAATACTCACCCAGCACAAGGACGAACTCCGCGAGATGTTCGGGGTGACGTCCATCGCCATCTTCGGCTCCACCGCCCGTGACGAGGCAAGACCCGACAGCGACGTGGATACACTGATAGAGATAGAACGTCCCGCCGGGTTCTTCGAGGTCGCGAGAGTGAAGTTCTACCTAGAAGACTTGCTAGACACGAAAGTTGATCTTGCGACCCCGGGCGCACTGAGAGCCCCGATTCGCAAACGGATATACGAGGACCTGATCTATGTGCGATGACAGACGCGACTGGCGCCTACGCCTGAGCGACATCCGAGACTCGGCGGAGAAAATCCTCCGATACGTACATGAAATGGATTTCGACACGTTTAGCCAAGATCAGCGAACCATTGACGCCGTAGTGCGGAACTTCGAGATCATCGGAGAGGCTGCCAGACACGTCCCGGACGAGTTCAAGAGCGCTCATCCACACATATCTTGGCGAGAGATGAACGATATGAGAAACACGCTCATCCATGCGTATTTTGGCGTTGATGTAGCTATTGTATGGGGTACGATAGTCAATAACCTGCCGCCCCTGCTTTCATCAATCCGCGAGCTAGTTGAATCTCATCCATATACGACCGACCAAAATTAGGAGACCCAAGCCCAAATGCCCTTCGACAACATTGAACTCTTCCCCTACTCAGCCGACATAAATGACCGCGACCGACTCTCCATAGGCGGCTGCGACGCGGTCGAACTCACCGAGGAGTTCGGAACCCCGCTACTCGTCTTCGACGACGCCACTCTGCGCGGTATGTGCCGCCAGTTCGTCGAAGCCTTCGGCTCGCGGTACACGAACAGCCAAGTCCTCTACGCGTCCAAGGCGTTCGTGAACGCCGGTATCGCCAGGATAGTGGCGGAAGAGGGACTCGGACTGGACGTCGTGTCGGGCGGTGAACTAGCCGTGGCTGTCGCCGCCGGCTCAGACATGAGCAAGGTCTATTTCCACGGCAACAACAAGACGCCCTTGGAACTGGAATACGCGCTCAGCGTCGGTTGCGGTCGCATAGTAGTGGACAGTTTCTACGAACTCAATCTGCTCAACGAGATCGCCGCCCAGCGCAGCATCATACAACCCATCCTGCTCAGACTGTCGCCCAGCGTTGACCCGCACACCCACGCCCACACCACGACAGGCATACTGGACAGCAAGTTCGGCTTCTCGATAGAGACAGGCGACTCCACTCACGCCATCCGCCAGGCGCTCGCCGCCTCCAACCTCGACCTGCTCGGACTACACTTCCACCTCGGCTCGCCCATATTCGAGCTTGAGCCATACGCCATAGCCATAGACACCGTTCTCACATACCTGTCCCAGTTCAAGGACGAGGGCCTAGATATGAGAGAGTTCAGCCCAGGCGGCGGATTCGCCATCGGCTACGTGCGAGACCAACTTCCGCCCGCCGTCGAGGACTACGCGGAAGTGATCGTCTCCGCGTTCACCCGCCGCTGCGAAGACCTCGGGTTCGGCCATCCCACGCTACTCCTCGAACCGGGTCGCTCCATTGTCGGCAGAGCCGGCGTCGCCCTCTACACCGTCGGCGCGATAAAGCAGATTCCCACCGTCCGCAAGTACGTCTCGCTGGACGGCGGCATGGGCGACAACATCAGGCCCGCGCTCTACGGCTCAGAGTACGAGGCAGTTCTCGCCTCCAGGATGTCAGCCAAGCCAAGCGAACTCGTCACGCTCGCCGGCAAATACTGCGAGTCCGGCGACGTCCTCGTCCGCGACATAGAGATGCCCGCGCTCGAATCCGGCGACATCATCGCCGTACCGTCGTCCGGCGCCTACGCCCCCTCGATGGCCAGCAACTACAATCTGAATGGACGTCCCCCCATCGTGGTGGTCGCCGACGGCGAAGCCAGCCTCATTCGCCGCCGCGAATCATTCGAGGATATGATGGCGCTGGACGTAGTGTGAGGTAACGGTGACGACCGAACGCTGATCCATTATGATCTGAATCAGCGTCTGATGAAATCCGCTATTCGGAGTTAGAACATGGACATGGAACTGACAGGCAAGAGGGCTATCGTGACCGGCGGCAGCGTCGGAATCGGCAAGGCGACCGCGCGAGAGTTGGCTAAAGAGGGGGTGGATGTGGTGATATGCGCCCGCCGACAGGATATTCTGGAGAGAACCGCGAGCGAGCTTTCCAGCGAGACAGGTCGCAGAATCATACCAGTCGTGGCGGACACCACAAACGCGGAATCGGTAGATGCCGTGGTGGCGAGGGCCGTTGAAGAACTCGGCGGCGTGGACATACTGGTGAACAACGCGGCCGCTCCCGGCGGTCTTGTGCAGGGCCCGCTTGACGAGTCGGACGACTCAGACCTGCTCTTCGACGTGAACACCAAAGTGGTCGGATACTTCCGCTGCGCCAAAGCGGTCGCTCCTCACATGAGAGCGCGGGGCTGGGGACGCATCATAAACATCGGTGGGCTTGCCGCTCGGAACGCGGGTACGTTCAGCGGTCTCCGAAACGCGGCTCTTTCCCACCTTACCAAGACGCTCTCTCTCCAGCTAGGCCCGCATGGAATAAACGTCAACCTCGTACATCCCGGCGGAACGCGCACCGAGCGCACCACCGAGGAGGCCGGCAACGCGCCTCAGTCCAACGACATACGCAAACTGGTTGACGCCACCGAGATAGGGTACGTAGTCGTCTTTCTATCCTCCCCCAAGGCCGCGGCGATAGCGGGAGAAACTGTCGCGGCGGGCGGCGGAGTGGGAGCCTCGGTTTACCAGTAGGGTTCGCGCGCTTGGATATACTCTCGCTAAAGCGAAAACTGACGAATCTTCTTGACCGCGTATGCCGCGATGAGCCATTTTCCGGCGTCGTTCTTGTATCTAGGGACGACGCCGATTTATTCGTTCGCTGCTGCGGGTACGCCAACCGATCATGGAAAGTATTCAACCGGCGAAACACCAGATTCCGCATCGCCTCCGTCGGGAAGATGCACACGGCGGCGGCTGTCTTGCAACTCACCGAGCGCGGCCTGTTATCTCTCGATACTTCAATCGTGAAACTGCTGTCATTGGAGAAAACTCGAATATCTCCCGACGTAACTGTCGAGCGCCTGCTCACAATGACATCGGGCATCGCGGACTGGATAGACGAATCGCCGGACAGCGCTTGGAGTTGGAACACTTTGAGGCGAGAACATCCACTCTACCTTCTGAAAGAAGGCTCGGACTATCTTCCCCTGTTCACCAACCGCGAACCGCTGTTCGCTCCCGGAGAGTCATGGTCCTACTGCAACGCGAATTACGTACTGCTCGGCATGGCCATCCAGAAAGTGTCCGGAGTCCCCTACCCCGACTATATGAGAGCGAACGTATTCGCTCGAGCAGGAATGACAGCCACCGACTTTCTATCCGCCGACGCCGCCGCGGATAGGGTCGCCGAGGGCTACGTTCCCATACTCGACGAAGACAGAAATCTGATTGGATGGAAGAGCAACGTCTATGACTTGACGATAGAAGGCGGAGCGGACGGCGGCTCCACATCCACGGCGGACGATCTGATAAAATTCCTTCGTCAATTTAGGAGAGGCGAAATCGCAGGCGCCGGCATGGCGCGTAAGATGACCACCCCTTTCGTCGAAATTCCACTCAGCCTGAGAGCGGGGCGCCGCCTGTGGTATGGCTATGGGATGGAGATAGTGTCTGACATGGACGGACGCGTCATATGTTGGGGACATGGCGGCGAAGAGGCGGGCGTGAGTTGCCGTCTGTATCATTACCCTCGCGCCGGGCTCGACGTGGCTATAATGGGCAACGCCACCGAATGCGCGGGCCCGCTCGGCGCGCGCGTTGGCGCGATCATTGAAAGCGAGACGGACTAAGCGGCGCCAAGCTCGTAGGCCATGAAATCTAGCGCCGCAGTTGATTTTCGGCGCAAGCCACTCAGTGAAAGACCTGCAAAGTGGCTCTTGACATATAGCCCCATCAATGTGAAATTATTGGCAATGCGCAAAAGTTATTTCAGGGGGAAGAGTTGACCTCACTCGCCAATATCCTAGACAACCAACCCGCAAGCAAAGACTCTATCATCATACCGGGCGGACCTACGCTCTCCTATGGCGAACTGAAGGACGAAGTAGAGCGCGTCGCAGAAACGCTCGCGACGGTAATAGAGCCGCGGCAGGCGGTTTCCATCGTACTTCCCAACGGCCTCGAGTTCATGGTCGCGTTTCTCGCCGTCGCCCGCGCTGGCGCCATCGCCGCCCCCCTCAACCCTGCCTACACAGTGGACGAGTTCAAGTTCTTCATGGAAGACGCCGATTCGCGGCTGGCCATACTGCCAGAGGGGGATCACCCAGGCCGCGAGGCCGCGACACAGCTTGGCGTCCCCACGCTGGACGCGACGCTGGACAGGCGCGGGGAGGTTCGTCTTTCGCGCAATGGTTCCGCTCTGACCGACCGCAAAGACGCGACCGGCCCTTCTCCTGATGACGTAGCGCTGTTCCTACACACGTCGGGAACTACCAGCAGGCCAAAGGGCGTTCCGCTAACGCACGCCAATCTTATGGCGTCGCTAAGAAATATCGGAGACACATACGCTCTCACCTCAGAAGACGTCGCCATGGTGGTCATGCCCCTGTTCCACGTGCATGGCCTGATTGGAGTCGCGCTGTCCACGCTCAACACAGGCGGCGGCGTGGTGGTCCCGTCCAGATTCAGCGCAAGCCGATTCTGGCTGGAACAGGGTTCCACCAGCGCTACATGGTACTCAGCCGTTCCGACGATTCATCAGATTTTGCTGATGCGCGCCGATGACGACAACGCGCCACATGAAAGTTTCAGGTTCATAAGATCGTGCTCGGCCGCTCTCGCCCCCTCCGTGTTCGAAGAACTGGAATCTCGCTTCGGCGCCCCCGTTCTCGAAGCGTATGGCATGACGGAGGCGTCTCATCAGATGGCGTCCAACCCCCTGCCGCCCGGCGCCAGAAGGCCCGGCACCGTCGGAGCGGGGACCGGAGTCGAGATCGCCATAATGGAGGACCAAGGCGCGCTGCTCGGTTCCGGGCAAACGGGCGAGGTCGTCATAAAGGGACCCAACGTGACGCCCGGATACCATAACAACCCATCGGCAAACGAAGAGGCGTTCACCAACGGATGGTTCCGCACGGGCGATCAGGGATACCTGGACGCGGGCGGAACGCTCACGCTCACCGGAAGAATAAAGGAGCTGATCAACAGGGGCGGCGAGAAGATTTCGCCCCTGGAAGTGGACGCCGCGCTGTTGCAGCACCCCAGCGTATCTGAAGCGGTATGCTTCGGAATGCCGGATACGAAATACGGCGAAATCGTTCAGGCGGCGGTCGTGCTGTCCGACGACGCCTCGGAAGACGATATACGCTCATTCTGCGGAGGACGACTCGCCGACTTCAAAGTGCCTGACCGCATCTACTTGGTCGAATCTCTCCCAAGAACCGCTACCGGCAAGATACAACGCAGGAACATAGCCGCCCAGTTCGCGCTCTAACCTAATCCTCGAGCGTCAACTGGAAGAGAGCCAAACTCCCTCCGACGGCTGACGCTGCGGATTTTGGAGCGCTTCGCCGCGCTCGAAACCCTAACCCAATCTGTTGGCTGAAGTTCCCGTCTCATAAAACCCTGCTAATGCAATTCTACTTTAGATGTGATAAATTGCCATCTGAGACAAATTCTAATAATTTGTATTGAATTGCGACCAATTCTTTCAAACCCATAGACTGCGATCTCTTTCCGATTGAGTTTACACTCTGGCTGAATTTTGCTTGCGCGGCGCGCGTATAAGCGGTTCGTTAAATAGAATATCCGCCAGATGATTTTTAGTAGCCAGCTAAGGACAATTCAAAATAATCCCTATGCCAGACACCAACTTCCACCAATTGCTTATATTTCATAATGTCGCTCAACTGGGCAGCTTCACCAAAGCGGCCCGGGAATTGAACATCAGCCAACCGGCAGTATCCATTCAGGTTAAGGAACTGGAACGCAACTTGGATACCGTTTTGGTCAACAGGGTGCGTAGGGGCGTTTTCCTAACGGAATCGGGCGAGGTCGTTTACGGATATACCAAGCGGATATTCTCGCTCGCTGACGAGATGCGGCTCGCCGTGCAAGACTTGGAAGGCTTGCAGGCCGGAAGACTCAGCATCGGCTCTTCTTCGACACCGGGCGAATACATACTTCCGCTCGCCATGGGGATATTCAGGGAACGCTACCCCAAAATCGAAATATCGCTTGCCATATCCAATACCGATAAGGTTGTGGGGCAAATTCTCAGCCACGAATTGGATCTGGGCATGGCCGGCGCAGACGTTGATATAGCCGGGTTGAGTTCATTCCCCTACGTCGAAGACGAAGTGGTAATCGTGGCCGCTCCCACCCATGCGCTCTCCCGCAGCCGCAGATGGGTCAGCCTGGAAGAAATAGCGAGCCAACCCCTCATAATGCGCGAGGTCGGGTCGGCAACCAGAAACGCCGCGTCGGATTTCTTCAAAGCGCGCAATCTGGAAGTAAACATCGCCATGGAACTCGGAAGCAACGAGGCGGTCAAGCGAGCCGCCGCGGCAGGACTGGGTCTCGGACTGCTCTCCAAGTTCTCAGTCGGACCCGATGTCGCCGCCGGATTCCTGAACGTGCTGCGAACGCGAGGCTGGAAGTGCCAGCGTCCTCTCATAGTATTCTATCGAGACGACGGCCATATCAGCACAGTACAGCAGGCGTTCCTGAGACTGCTTCAGGTGGAAAGACCGCTTCCGTCCGTGCCGCCGCAATTCTAGCGCCGATGTATTACTTCAGAGTGAGGCTCTCTTGAAGATAACGGTCATAGGGCTTGGATACGTAGGCGCAGTGGCCGCGGCCGGGCTGGCGAACGCCGGCCACGAAGTCTTGGGCGTGGACATCAACCGCGACCGAGTGCGCTCGCTCTCATCCGGGCGCGTTCCGTTCTATGAGCCCGGGCTCGAGTCACGTATATCCGCGGGACTCTCAGCGGGCAGTCTGCGTTTCACACACCCCGACGACGCTAGCGAACCGCTCGGTGAAATAGCGCTCATCTCAACCGGAACTCCGCCAAGACAGAGCGGAGCGGCTGACCTCAGCCAGGTCAGGTCCGGCTTGGAGTGGATAAAGTCGCAGCCCCACGACAATCTCGTCGTAGTAATGAAGAGCACCGTTCCGCCAGGAACCGGCTGCAAAATCATCTCTAGCGAACTAACCGGAACCGATATACGCTACTCGTCCAACCCCGAATTCCTGCGGGAGGGACGCGCTGTTGAAGACTGGGACTCCCCTGACCGTATCGTCATCGGAGTAGAGCCGGGCGACGCCAAGACCGTCGAAGCGGTCAAGCGGATGCACTCCTCCCTATCGGCGCCGTTCATCATTACGGACGTCACAAGCGCGGAGATGACCAAGTACGCCAGCAACGCATTCCTCGCCACCCGCATTTCGTTCATCAACGAGATAGCGTCGCTCTGCGACCGCGTGGGCGCCTCGATTGACGCCGTAAGCGAAGGACTTGCCTTAGACCCGAGGACGGGCGGCAAAATCTACGCCGGCGTCGGCTACGGCGGCTCATGCTTCCCAAAAGACGTGCGCGCCCTCGACTACCTGGCGCTGACCAGCGGCGTCAATTTCGAGCTCCTCCGCTCAGTCATCAATGTGAACAACAAGCAGCGGCTTCTTCCTCTATACGCGCTCAGATCCCGGTTCGGCGACCCGATTTCGGGACTCAAGGTGGCTGCGCTCGGACTCGCGTTCAAGCCAGATACCGACGACGTGCGCGACGCGCCTTCGCTCGACCTCATTCGCGCGCTGCTCGACGAGGGCGTCGAAGTGCGGGCATTCGATCCGCGCGCCGCTGAAACCGCCGCCCGAGAACTGCCAGAAGCAGCGCGCATCCTCGATGACCCAGTAGAAGCTTCGGCAGGGACGCAGGCGCTTGTCATTCTCACAGAATGGCGGCAGATCATAGAAGCGGACTGGCAGAAAATAGCGCGCCGCATGAAGCCGCCCCGCTTCATATTCGACGGGCGAAATTGCCTGTCCCCACGCGAGATGGAATCGCTCGGCTTCGAGTACCAAAGCGTCGGCAGGAACAGACAGCAAGTCCCGTCCATATAGGCAGCCCACGTTGAACGAGTTCATCTACCTCATACGCTACCTATATTCCATGATAAGGTGGCGACTGTTCGTCTGGGTCGCGCTCCTGATGGTCGCGTCGTTGCTGGAAGGTTTCAGCGTCAGCATGATCCTGCCTATTCTGGGCGGATCAGAGTCCGCAGACACGCCTCTGTACAGATTCCTTACTCAAGGAGCCGAGTATATCGGCCTGCCCTACACCCTGCCCGTCGCCGTGGCCGGCATGGCAGTTCTGTACATAGCGCGCACCGGCTTCATAATCTACCAGCGCGTCTATGCCGCCGACATCACCGGCAAGCTAATGGCGCAACTCAAGATAGAACTGGTGGAGCAAGTTTACGAATCGGATTACCAATACTTCCTTCAACGCGGCCTCAGCGCGTTCACCAACGCGGTCACCATCGAACTCAGCAACGTCTCCCACGCCTTCGACAACTGCAACAGATTCATCGTCAACGCCGGGTTCGCGCTCGTTTACATAGCGCTGCCCCTCGCCATCAACCCTGTTTTCACCAGCGTCGTCATAGTCGTCGGCGTTCCCGGCTACTTTCTGCTCAAGAGACTGCTCAGGGTACTGCGCGGATTCTCCATCAGGTCAACCCAGGCCAACCAAGGTTTGCAGTCCTATATCATCCAGGGGCTGGTCAACTTCAAATACATCAAAGCGACCAACTCGCATCAGGGCATATTCGGGCGCATCCGCGACACCAGTAGAGAGCAGGGCCGCCTTGAGTACAAGCAGACATCCCTTGCCGCGATACTCGACAATGGAACGGACCTCTTCTTCATGCTCATCATCGCCGGGCTGCTGCTCTACTCGGTCGAGATAGCGCGCAACAGCCTGATAGAAATCCTGTTCATCCTGTTCATCGTGCGGCGCGCCATGGTCAGCGCCCTCAACGCCCAGCGCTCGTTCCAGGCGTTCCTGAGATTCTCCGGCAGCGTGCGAAACTTCCAGACGCTCAGCCGCGAACTCGATGAGAGTGTGGAGCCAGTCACCGAATCCGGCGCGACCCCGGACTTCAGCCAGCCCATCACATTCACAGACGTTTCTTTCGAATATGAAGGCTCAGGAAAAGTCTTGGACGGCGTAAGCCTTACCATACCGCCCAACGGCATGATAGCATTCGTAGGCGCGTCCGGCGCGGGCAAGTCGACCGTGGCGACGATGCTGACAGGACTGCTCACCCCGACATCGGGGCAGATTGATATAGGGAACGTTCCTTATAAAAGTCTCAATCGGCGCAAGCTCAGAGAGGGCATCGGATACGTGACGCAGGAAAGCGTCATCTTCAACGACACGATTCACAATAACATCGCGTTGTGGTCCGCTGGCGACGACTCGCGCAACAGAGTGAGAGCCACCGCCAGAGCCGCCGGCGCGTCCGACTTCATCGAGCGACTCCCCGACGGCTACGATTCGCCCCTCGGCGACAACGGAATAAACATCTCCGGCGGCCAGCGTCAGCGAATCTCGATAGCGCGCGAACTGTACAAGGACGCCAGCCTTCTCATATTCGACGAAGCGACCAGCGCGCTGGACACGGAGTCGGAGACCGAAGTGCAAAAGAGCATTGACGCGCTGCGCGGCGACAAGACGATAATTATGATAGCTCACAGGCTGTCAACCATCAAAAACTGCGATATGATATACGTTCTGAAAGACGGGCGCGTCGTTGAGCGAGGCCCCTATGACGCGCTCCTGGAGCAAAACGGCGAGTTCAGCCAAATGGTCGAACGACAGGCGCTCGCGTCAGACAACGCCCGTAACGAACAACAGGAGCGGTCGCCAGCCTAAAATATAGACTTGCTGGGATTCTTAGCGGTACAATTTGTCGGAATAAGGACTCTGGATCAATCAATTATCAGACGGGCGGAATCAGCCACAGGAACTGTTTGAGTGAATTCACGCGAGCGGAACGGCTTATACTCGCCCCTGAGCGTAACCAAAGAGCTTTGGCCTTGGTGTTTATCGGTAATCTGCGTACTGACAGTAGCGTGGACAGCACTCGTCGCTTGGAGCGAAGTATCGAGCGGAAATCATCCGAACGTCGTCGAGGCGTCAATAGCCGTCGGAACCAAAGCTGGGGCTGGCGTTCCGCTGATATTCATATACTCAATAATCATCGTAAGCGTTGGAAGCTTTATACGGGGAGACGGAATAATGGTAATGGGGCGAGCCGCCAGAGCGTATCTCTATGACAAGATCGAACAGCGACGTGAGCGATGGCGCGAAGAAGGGCGCGAGCAGGGGCGCGAGCAGGGGCGCGAGCAGGGGCGCAAGCAGGAACGCAGAGCGTTTGCGGAAGAGGTTGCCGACTGGAACCGCCGCCGACTGGACGCCGAAGAGCGCGGCGAACCCTTCGACGAACCGCCCCCAGGCGCGTGACCGGAGTCATAGATGAAAAATCTAATCATCATAACTGTTCTGACGGCGGCGGTGGCGTTCATCGTCGGCTTTGCCGTGCGTCAGTTCAGACTATTCCCATACCCGCGGCCCGTCGCCGACGCTGTGAGTACAGCCAGAAGAGCGAGGGTGGCATTCTTCTCGCGCGGCGTAGCTGAAACCAGGGACATGAAGACCATCGAAGACAACTCCCCCAGCGCGGGACGCCGATTTCGATTCACCGAAAGCGACAGCATGGCAGACCCCATAATATGGCTGGGCGGATACGGTCGATTTGGCGAGTATTCACCCGAATACGGCTGCCTCGCCGTTGAATTCTCCCGCAAGGGCGAACCGCTCCATCCCATCCCACTGCGAATAGACGAAATAGAGCGCATGAAGCCGATTGCGCGTATGCCGTATTCGGACTTGGGGTTTTCATTTCGCAGACACACCCATTTCTTCGGACTGGCCAAACACGACAGCGGCGACATATTCACGACGATGCACCATTATGGAGCGCCCATACATCCCTACGCCGGAGGAGTAATGCGAGTTGACAGGGATGGACATTCCGTCTGGTGGAGAAGAGATTACGGCCACCACGCTCTCTCTCTGGGGACACACCCCGAATTCGGTGAGGTACTGGTCGCGCCCAGCCTGATACTACACAAGCAAGATGTGGCTTTTAGCCTGGCCGATCAACCAATGAGTATCAGGAATAACACATCAGATATACTCATAGACGCCATCAACATCATAAGACCTGAGGACGGCGAACTGCTCCGCCAATTTTCAGTTCTGGACGCCATAAACAACTCGCCGCACTCTGCGCTGCTTGGCGCCAACGTCAACCCCGCAGACCCGCTGCACGTAAACTCAGTCTTCATGCTCGACGACAGCGCGAACGGCGCGGGAATCCTCTCATCCGGCGACCTCGTAATCTCCATGAGAAATGTGAGCGCGGTGGCAATCCTGGACGGACGCAGCGGTTCGCTGAAATGCCTGAGGCGCGGCAGCTTTCTCTTTCAGCACTCGGCGCGACACTGGAAAGACTCCAAATTCCTGCTGCTCGACAATCAGGGAACTGATGGGACATACGGCCCGTCCCGCCTGATGTCCATTGACCTGACAACCGGCGCCGAGCAGACGATATTCCCGAACGCCGACACGCCTCCTTCCCTGCGCGCAAGGGCCGTTACAGAAATGAGGGGACACATAAGCATATCCTCCGACCTGACCAGAGCGATATGCTCGTTCCCAGACGCGCGCTTCGCCATGGAAGTGCGCCTGTCCGACGGAGAGTGCCTCAGCCTATTCGACAGCGTCCACGACATCTCCCCCTTCGGATTCCTGAACAAATACGACAACACAAAATTCGCCGCCTTCAACCTAAACGCCATCGAATACCTGCCTCCGAGAGAGTAGGACACAAGTATGTTCAAGGAACTAGATGTCATCACTCTCATGTCTGATATTTCTCGTAGCTGGACAGGCCAAATCCCCGCAAATGGACCGATACTATAATGGCAACCGGCCTCTACATAGCCATAGACTTCAAGCCAAACCTCGGCGGCATAGCTGAGCATACCCACCAGATGGCGAAGCACCTAACGGAACTGGGTGAACAGATCACAGTAATCACTCCGCAGTTGCCCGGGAGCGAAGAATTTGACGAAACTTGCAACTATCAGGTGATCAGATATGGATTTATTTCTAAACAATACAGTAAGAGTAAATTCAGATTAAATAGCCTATTACTATTAAAGGAGATTTTATTATTTATACTAAAGTCAAGACCTTCATACCTCATTTGCGATCGCTGGGATGCAATTACCGGTATAGTCTTATCATTGGTCTCCTTGATGTCAGGTCTTCCCTTTTTTCTGTTTGCTCATGGAAATGAGTTTTCTCAGCCGGTGCGTTGGTCAATATTTCGCAAAATAACTGTTAGGAGAGCTTCTAAAGTTATATGTGTTAGTAATTATATTCGTTCACTAGTACTTATTGATGACAATGATTCACAAAAGGCAATCACTATTTACAGTGGTTTTGATTATCGAGAGATTGAACAATATCAGAAAGGAAAGTCTCAAAAGAGATTTTCTAGCTCGGATCTGAACTTCCCTGCAAATACTCCTATCATATTAACTGTAAGCAGACTTCTGATTCGTAAGGGTATAGATCAAGTAATCAAGGCAATGCCCTATATTGTTTCAGAAGTTCCAGAAGCTAAATATGTCATAGTAGGTGATGGTCAAGACCGTAAAATTCTGGAGGATATAGCTTCTGAATCTCCAGTTAGAGAAAATATTATGTTTCTTGGTTCCCTTATAGGATATGAAAAATTCAACTGGTATGCCCGTTGCGATATTTTCGTTATGCCAAGCCGTTACTATGAAGGCAGTCCGCTGGTGTTTCCTGAAGCAAATGCGTTTGGAAAACCTGTTATAGGAGGGACATTTGGAGGACAAAGTGATGCTGTTGCAAACGGAAAGACAGGTCTATTGGTGAACCCTTATGATACTGAAGAAATTTCTAAGGCGATTATACGGTTGCTACAAAATCCTGATGAAGCACATGAACTAGGTAACAATGGCAGACAGCGAATCAGAGATGAACTAAACTGGAATACAAGTGCATCTAACTTTCTTTCTGTTGTACGTGACACTATAATGGAATTTAAATGACCACATCTCAAGATCCAAAAGTAAGTATCATCATCCCAACATACAATCGTTCCACGTTGCTTCCACGCGCTATCAATAGCGTTCTGAAACAAACCTTTACTAAGTACGAAATAATCATCGTTGACGATCACTCGCAAGATAATACTCCAGGTGTAATAGACTCATTCTCTGATCCACGCATCCGCGCAATCAGACATGAACGAAATAAAGGACAGTCAGCGGCGATTAATACAGGAATCTCCAATGCCGAGGGAGAATATATTGCATTCCTCGACGACGACGATGAATGGCTCCCAAACAAATTGGAAGGTCAGGTGAATATCCTAGACTCTTCTCCACCCAATGTAGCCCTAGTTTACGGATGGATGGATAGAGTGGAAGATTCTACCAGATGGTTGATGCCTGCCTATCGAAATACTGCTGAGGGAGATATATTTGAAGATGCGTTGGCGCTCAATATCCCTGGACCAACGATTGTATTGCTAGTAAGAACGTCTGTATCCAGAGATATTGGCGGATTTAATGAGGATCTATCGAGATATAATGATGCGGATTTTATTTGCCGTCTAGCTCAAAAATATCACGTAGCAGTTCTTCCTGAGATTGTGGCTAAGGCTCATTTCAAGCACGAGCATGAACAAATAGGATATGACACTCCTAGATACCTAGCTGACGCGGCTAACTTTCTAAGTATGCACATGAACAGATTCGCCACCGAACTTGATAATTGTCCTCGTGCCCTGGCGACCTTGCGCCGGCGTCTGGCGATGATTGAGATGAAGCAAGGCAATCCAGGACGGGCTCTTTCGACATTCATATCAGCCTTCCGGCTTGACCCCATAGGGGAGAGTTCAGCAACTTTGAGAAATTGGCGGTTTGTGATTAATCTATTTGTTAAAATGGTGTGACATTCAACTAAATAGATGTGGATGGACTATCTTAAGTGATTTTCAATATTGAGAAACATACTCGTCCAAGAGTTAGTGTGATAATACCTACTTACAATCGTGCATCCTTGCTTTCAAGATCTGTGAGTAGTGTTTTATCACAAACATTTACTGATTATGAAATTATCATTGTCAATGATTGCTCTTCAGATTACACTCAGCATGTAATAGACACTTTCTCCGATTCAAGAATTCGATCATTAACACACAATTCAAACAAAGGAATATCAGCTACTAGAAATACCGGCATAGCGAATGCCAAGGGAGACTATATCGCTTTCTTAGATGATGACGATGAAATGGCTCCAACGAGATTAGAGAAATCAGTAAAGCTGCTTGACTCTAAGTCCTCTGAAATTGGATTTGTATCTTGTTGGACAGACATCATAGATGATTCTGATCATACGAAAATGAAAGGTTCTCGTTTTGCTAAACAAGGTTCTATATTCGTAGAAGCTTTGGAGTTTCAACATATTCCCTGCTCTCTTGTACGCTCTGATACTGTACGCTCGGTCGGAGGCTTCGACGAACGTATGAAGTACGCAGAAGACAGTTTATTTATGATACAGATAGCTCAGAAATATGACTCAGTCTGCTTAGCAGAAATAGGAATATACATACATCGGTCTCATGGTGGGGGACGGCTTACTGACCCTACTCCGCGTCAATTATTTCACAGAGCATTTTTCTGTAGAATGATAATCTTAGAACTAGATGATGAATATAATAAACGCCCTAAAGTTTACGCTTCAGCTCTGCGAAGATTATCTTTCTATGAAATGATGTCGGGACAAGTACTTTTGTCTATAAAAACTTTCTTATCTGCCATCAGGTTGCATCCATTGAACTGGATAAATCTCAAGCATGCTCTGCTTCTCATGAAAGTATTCCTCTGGTGGGCAACCCCGCTCTCACACTTCCGAGACCGCGCCAGATCCATCCGCGATAGAGTACTGCGACGCTAACTCAGCGTGAACACTTTCAACACCGCTGTACCATCGAAAGGAGCTGCCACATACCCATGAACGACTTCACTCTTGCCAATCAGGAATTTACCGCCAGTGTCTGGCAAGAAGGCGAGTGGTACATAGCCCAGGTGCTGGAAGTTGACGTAGCCAGCCAAGGGGAGTCCGTCGAGAGTGCGCTAGACAACCTGAGCAAAGTGCTCGAACTCTATTTCGAGGACCCCGTCGCCACCACAATTCCGCAGATTATATCGAAAGACAGAACCATTTCCTGATGCTTGACCCTATCGCAGCAAAAGCGTCGTGGCATCTGTCCATGGCGCGCGCTTACCAATCTGACGCCGCTATACTGATAGAGCGCGACAGCCCGCACTCCGCCGGAACGCTTCTTTACGAATCAGCCAAGCAGTGCATCAACGCAGTTGCCAACCGTCGCGGTCATGACCCTGTGTACACCAGAGAGAAGATGCATTATCTTGGAGTAATCAAGATGTTGTATCCTGACATTCAGGCGGAATTGGAAGACGGATGGCAGGCGTCCATGGCCCTCCACATCCACGCTGATCAGGGCAGTCTAACCGAATGCGAATATCACGAAAACTGGCACAAGTCTCAGATGTTCATTGCCGCTATGCTGGAAATATACGAGGGGGAAGGACAGTGACCGCCCAGGTAAAGACGATGATGACGCCTATGGAGTGTATTGAAGGCGCCGAGCGAGAGTACGCCGCCGGCAACGACCGCGAATCGGCCCGTCTGCTCGCCGACGCCACCGACGCGGTCTTCGACATGCTGGCGAAATCGCGCGGATTAGACCCGTCCGACCACCTCGCCGCGGCCTTGGCGATGGGCAAGGAGGAAGGCCGACTCTATTACTACAGCGACAAACTTGTCTTCGGAAAAACTCTGCGTCTCCACGCAGAGGTCGGCTTCATGGAAAAGCGCGAATTGTGGCTGCTGGAATCGCAGCCCATCTTCATCCGCGAGACACTTCGGGAACTGGAAGTGGAAGTCCCCGCGCGCGTCTAAACCATGAACGTCCTCCACGTCACCCCAAGCATGTCCCCCCACTGGGGAGGCCCCGTGGTCGTAGTCTCCCAACTCCTTCCCGCGCTCGCCGGCGAGGGCGCGCGCTGCGAAATACTCACGACCAGAGGCCACCGGGTCGGAACTAACCCAATCTGCCCGCCGGACATCCCCACCCACGTCTTCGATACCGGACTCCCCGCCCGTATCTGGACAGCCTACTCAAGAGATCTGGCTCGATTCCTCGACGAGAACATCGCCCGGTTCGACCTCATCCACATCCACGAAATATGGCACTATGGGGGCTTCGCCGCGTCCCGCGCCGCCCGTAAACGCGGCGTCCCATACATAGTCACCATCCACGGAGAACTGAGCGAATGGAGTCTCCAACACAAGGGATGGAAGAAGTCCCTATACCGAAAAGCGGTACTCGACAACATTCTGAAAGACGCATCCACTCTTCACGCCATCACCAAAGCCGAGGAAAGCCGTATCTCCGAACTGGGCTATGCAACTCCCGTCATGGTAGCTCCAAACGGAATAGATCCCACTCCCTTCCAAGAACTGCCCGACCCGTCATCCCTCCTCGACAGATTTCCGCTACTTAAAGGAAAACGGGTCATTCTATTCATGGGCCGACTCAACCCCAAAAAAGGCTTGGACATACTCGCCCACAGCTTCTCGACCCTCAAGAGCCAGTTCCCAGATACCGTTCTGCTAATCGTCGGCCCCGACGAAGAAGGAACGCAACAGAAGATGGAATCCATTCTGCGCTCCCAAGACGCTCTCGACAGCGCCATATTCACAGGAATGCTGACTGGCGAAGACAAACTTGCCACCATGTCCTGCGCCGAACTGTTCGCGCTGCCGTCCTACTCCGAAGGCTTCAGCATTGCCATTCTCGAAGCGATGGCCGCGCGCTTGCCAGTCGTCATTACCGAACAGTGTAACTTCCCTGAAGTGGAAGAATATGGAGCCGGTATAGTCGTGGAAGCAAGTAAAGTCGCGGTTACCGAGGCGATAAGTAAACTGCTGTCAGACGACAATCTCTGCGCCCGCATGAGCGACAAAGGCAGAACTCTCGTCGCCGAAAGATATACATGGCAGTCCGCCGCGTCCAAGATCGCAGACTTGTACGGATCCCTTGCAGTTGAGAAAACAGCGAAAGAACCCCGCCTGACGCAGAGCGCCCATCCATGCGAGTAGCCCACATAATCGCCTCCTATCGCGAAGGCCTCGGTTACGAGGAAAACCACCTCGGCCATTTTCAGACGCTCGCCGGCGCGGACGTCCATCTCCTAACCTCCACCCTGCCTTCCGGCATGTGGCAGCAGACATCAGACCGCAAACTCTCAGACTCAGGCGACCAGTCAGAGCCGTATCAAGACCGGGGCGTCCGCATCCATCGCCTCAGAGCCGGCTTTCGCGCTAGAGCCAACTCTCAGGTCATACTGAGTGGTCTCAGCGAAACCCTTCGCCAGATTCGCCCCGAAATCCTGCACATACACGGACCAGTTGGGCTCTTATGCGTCCAGTCCCTTCTTGTCGCCCGCTCGCTCGACATCCCCGCCGTAGTGGACAACCACCTCTGCTACTTCAACCTCAGGCCTTACGACCTCAAGAAGCGCATCTACTACCGCTCCCTATTCCAACGCGGAATTCTACCCCTCTTGGATTCCGTCGTTGGCCGCTACATCCCACTCATGCCCGACAGCGAAGCGGTACTCCACAACGAACTCGGAATCCCGCATAACCGAATGGCGCACTCCACGCTCGGCGCGGACACGAACACTTTCATCTACAGCGAAGAAGCCAGAGAACGTGTCAGGCGCGAGTTGAACATCCCGTCCAACGCGCCGGTGATAGCCTTTCTCGGGCGCATAGGCCCCGAAAAGCAAGTGGATGTCCTCGTGTCCGCGTGGAACGGCCTGGCGGACAAGTTCGACGCGCGTCTCCTGCTCATCGGACCCGCCACTAATGCAATGGAACAAAGTCTTTTGGACCTGGTCGAAGGCCGCCACCGCGACAGGCTCACGATCACCGGCCACGTGCCTAACTCCGACTTGCCCGCCCATCTCTCAGCCGCCGACATCGGAGTCTGGCCGGGCGATCCAGGCATCGCCATGATAGAGGCGATGTCATGCGGTCTGGCGATAGTGCACACCAACCCGTACTACATCGCCCGCATGGCCGAATACCAAAATGCCGAGCTATTCCCGCGAGGAGACGGCGCAGCGCTTTCCAAAGTCCTGTCCGCCATTCTGGAAGACTCAAGCAAGCTATTGCGAATGCGCAGCCAATCCCGGCTGCTGACGGAGTATATATTTGACTGGCGCAAAGTAGCCGCCCGAGCAAACGCCATCTACGAAGAGGTTCTCTCTGGAAAACCAACCGAATTGCCCGAAATCTGGGAAACCGGCTCTGCGGACGGTCGAGAGCTAGAGTAGGAGTATCCTTTGCGGTTAAGCCCCTGTCCTTGATGGGCTCACAAGGGTAGGCAAACGCTCTAACCAACCGAAAAATCCCTTCCACCTCGATGGGGGAAGGCTAGGATGGGGGTGATCAACCTCAATACCCACCCCTTTCAGACCTTGATGAAGGAAGGCTAGATAGGGGGAGGGCTAGGATAGGGGTGATCCAATCATCCCAGAAGACTGGTGGAGCTGGGGGGACTCGAACCCCCTACCTCTTCAATGCCATTGAAGCGCTCTCCCAGATGAGCTACAGCCCCACAGTATCGGCGCGAGAAGCGATTCTAAATATAGCAAATCGCCCCGCCGACGCGCAACGCGCGCGCCAACCATCAACCTCCATCAGGTTAGCCAGCGCAGACGCGCCCCAGAAATTCCCACCTTCACCCCATTCACTCACCCGCGCTCAGCCCTCACTCTTGACCACTCCGCCATCAGATCGTCATTCGGCGGATAATACTTGCCGGGCGCGACTCCCTCCGCCCGCACCTTCTCCTTGATATAGTTCTCCGCCCCCTCGTGCTCAACCGCCCACTCCAGAGCCGCCTCCGCCATCCAGGACGGCACAACCAGAACGCCGTCATTATCCCCCACCAGCACATCCCCCGGTCTCACCAGCGCACCTCCGCACTGTATCTGGACGTTTTCCTCCGCCGGAATCGCCGTCGGATTCCCATGAAAACTGCGCGCCTTCGCATATACCCTCAACCCATAGTCCTCATCCAGCATCACGTCCAGGTCCCGAATCGCGCCGTCAATCACAACCCCGTCCGCCCCGTTCATCGCCAACTGAAGCAGCTTTACGTCTCCCGCGACCACATCCTGCCGCGACCCCATTATGTCCGCCACCAGAACGTCCCCCGGTCCGCAGCGTCCCATCGCCACATACTCGACCGAGTTCTCACCCGGCGCCCTTTCGCCCGCGATATCCGGGCGCGTCGGCAAAAACCTCAGCGTCCGCGCCCGCGCCGCCATCCTCGCCTTGCCGGGAGTAAAGTTCACCAGTCCTTCGCACACGTTCAGAGGCGACCCCATCGCGCGAACCGCGTTATACACCGTCGCCGTCGGTATGCTCGTGAGTCCATCCAGTACCTCCTGCGAAACTTCCACAGGATTCATGTCCAGCGTAGCCATGCTCTCTCCTTTGCCCATTCTCAGGCCGCAATCGGCATTGATGATATGAATCGCCGACCGCGCTGTCAAATTCCCTCCACTTGCCCATGAGTTGCCCCTGGTCTATCATTCGGATCATATTCGAAATGACCCCGCCATCCGAGGAGGAGCTTATGATAACCAAATTCGACAGCCTATACGCAGGCCACGTGGACATGGATGATGTCGGCTACGCGGGAACGGCGGTCAACGACCGGCATTTCGACAACGACCATCTCGTCACCGCCTTCGACAAAGCCGCCAACATCGCCAAGACGATGGACCGGCTCGGCTACGACACCTTCTGGATGGCCGAACACCACTTCCAGCCCGAAGGCTACGAGTGCATCCCCAACCTGCTCATGATCGCCGTCCATCTCGCCCACCTGACCGAGAAGCTGAAGATTGGATGCGGCTTCAACATCGCCCCGATGTGGCACCCGCTACGGCTCGCCGAAGACTACGCCACAGCCGACATTCTCACGAACGGGCGGACCATATTCGGAGTCGGACGCGGATATCACACCCGCGAAGTGGACACTTTCGGCTCTCCCCTTCTCGACCAGGAAGCGAATCGCAACCTGTTCGAAGAGCAGGTTGACATCATCTTCCGCTCGTTCAACGAAGAGTCGTTCTCCCACCACGGCGAGTACTACACCATCCCGCCCGAAGTGCCGTACAGAGGCTACACGCTCAAGGAAATCACGCTCGTCCCCCGACCCGTAAACCTTCCAGTCGAATGCTGGCAGCCCATACAGAGCGCGACTCCGCGCGCCCTCGACTTCATGGCCAAGCACGGCATCAAGGGCATGATTGGCGGCGGAGTGGCGGAAGGCGGAGCCATGCACAGGGTGATCGAGGCGTACAGAGACGCCAACGCCCGCAGAGGCCGCGATCTGGCGCTGGGCGAAAATCTCTCCATCGGATTCCACTTCTACATCGCCGACACGAAAGAGGAGGCGATAGAGGCCGCCGCCGGCTACTACGAAGAAAACCTCAAGATGTTCGGACCGCTTCGCCTCGTGCGCTCGCTGAGCGACGATCAGATAGACGCCATGGCCGACCCGGCTCGCGCTCCGACCGCCGACCTGCCTCGCATAGAAGACGCCGTAAACACAGGCGGATTCCTGGCGGGACCGCCCGAACTGATCATAGAGCAGCTCAAGAAACTCGAGAGCGCCTACCCCGGACTGAACAGAGTCGGCGTAAGCCATCCCGTCGGCACGCCCGAGTCCGTCATCGTAGAGCAGCTCCAAATGTTCGCCGAAGAAGTAATGCCCGAGTTCTCCAGCACCGAAGTCGAAGCCGCCGCCGGCAACTAGGAATAGAGTATGCGGGGCGGCTATCAGTCGCCCCGCGATGTCCTCATATAAGCATATCCACCCGGCTCAAACCACCTTTGACAGGATCTACCGTGAAGCCCAATACCTCAAGGGCTGTGACTCCCAGTATCGGAGTATCCTCCTCATCCCCAAACACCACCGTCACCCCAGCGAATTCATCCTCGTAGCCCATGTACGCCGTTCCAACATCACGAGTAACTATCCCTCCGAACCCCTGAAACCCGCGCCTGACCCTCCTCTCGATTCCCAGTCGCTCCAGCGTACTAGCGGGAAACACGCTCAGCGTCGCGCCCGTATCCACCAGCGCTCGAATACTTTCGCTCACATCCAGGTTTGCCAGGTTCGATACATCTACGTTGACATGAATAGATCCCATCTACGGCAGTCTCGTCGCGTGCCAGGAAGTCATCCGCCAATCGCCGTCGTCATTGACGTACACGACGGTGTACTCCAGCGAAAAGTGATTCCCGTTCACGTGAACGTGCGCCCCACCTCTCACTATCGCCGAATCGCTATACACTCTCACTGAACGCTCAGCGGTTGGCGTGATGGACTCGTAGTTGAGCCTGCCAGACGCCAGCCCGCTCGTCAGGCTCTCTTTGGTGTCTATCGCCGCGGTGGTGTGGACATAGCTCAGATCGTCCGCCAATATCCTGTCGAGCGCGTCAACGTCCGCGCCCACCATAGCGGCCAAGCGCTCTTTTTCCAGTCCTACGATCGTCGCTTCCAGATTTTGCGTCACAGTCATCGTCGCTCCTTCAGGAATGTTGAGGTTTCAGAACTGACAAGTTCTGCCGATAACTGTAAACTAACTGTTGCAAACTGACAACGGAGGAGCGTCATGGCCAATAAGAAAGGTACCGGACTGCTAATGGTCTGGTGCGAAGTTCCGGCGGACATCGAGGACGAGTTCAACCGCTGGTACAACGAAGAGCATATCGAAGAGCGGCTGTCCATAACCGGCGTCCTGAGCGCGGCGCGATACGAGGCGGCAGTCAGCGGACCCAAGCACCTGGCGGTCTATGAACTGGAGAGTTCCGCCGTCATGGAATCGGACGAATACCTGAAAGTTCGCTCGAACCCGACGGAGTGGTCGAAGCGAATGTCGCCCGAATACACCGCGACCACCTACATTCGCAACGTGTACCAGATGATTCATCCCGACAAGCTAACCGACGAGATTGCCAACAGCCCCATGGCTCCCGCGCTCCAGATAGGCAGAATGGATATCCCCGCCGGCGTTGAAGATGAATGGAACCACTGGTACGACACCGTTTACGTGCCCAACTACGAGACCGTGGAGGGCGTAAGGCGCGGACGACGCTACACCGCGACAGTCGGCGACCCGAAGTACCTGACGATGTACGAATTCGATCATACCGACGTGTCCAAGGGCGAAGCATGGCTCAGACAGCAGACCGCGCACCCCGACAACGCCCGTATGCGCGAGGCGATGATCCACCTGCCCGAATCTCCTGGCGTCTGGCGCAAGACTTTCGAGCTTGGATAGCCCAACTTGAACCCAGAGGTGAGCAAAATGCCGACCGCCGCTCCTTACGGCTCTTGGAAGTCGCCAATAACGCCAGACATGGTAACGCAGAATTCGGTTCGCCTCGGGCCGATAACGTTGGATGGCGACGACATCTATTGGGTCGAAGAGAGACCGCAAGACGGCGCCAGAAATGTAGTCGTCAAGAGGTCGTCCAACGGAACGACTCAGGACATCACGCCGGCCCCCTACAATGTCCGCACCCGCGTCCACGAGTACGGCGGCCTCTGCTTCTGGGTGTCGGAAGGGACGCTGCTGTTCTCCAACTTCTCGGACGGTCGAGTCTATCGTCAAGAACCGAACAGCGACCCGATCCCCATCACTCCGGAGGGAGCCGACCTGCGCTACGCCGACGGCATGATTGACCGCGCGCGCAACCGCCTGATATGCGTCCGAGAAGACCATCGCGATTCAGACCAAGATTGCGCCAACGAGATAGTCGCGCTCAATATGAACGGATATGGCGAAGGCGATGTTCTGGTATCCGGCAACGACTTCTACGGCTACCCGTCTGTCAGCCCGAATGGGACCGCTATCTCATGGCTGTCCTGGAATCATCCGAATATGCCATGGAACAGCTCAGAGCTATGGACCGCGGCTATCCTCGCGGACGGGTCGCTCGGAGAGCGCCGCAAGATAGCGGGAATGCCCGGCGAGTCCATATTCCAGCCAGAATGGTCGCCCGACGGCATTCTCTATTTCGTCTCCGACCGCACTGGCTGGTGGAACTTGTATCGTTCGAAAGACGGCCACATAGAAGCGCTGGCCCCCATGATGGCGGAGTTCGGAAAGCCCGGATGGGCGCTCGGATCGCGCGCCTATGCGTTCGAGTCCGCGAATCGCATCGTATGCGAGTATGTCGAGAATGGTTCATGGAAACTCGCCTCGCTCAATACCCATACTATGGAATTCAGCCCCGTAGATATCCCCTACACTGAAATGTCGCGCGGCGACATAAGAGCCCGCAAAGGATGCGTCGTTCTGGAAGCGGGCTCGGCAAGCCTCCCTGACGCGCTACTGTCCCTGAACCCGGATACGGGCGAGATAAGCCTCATCAGGGAGTCCCGCGCGATTCCAGTGGACGAGGGCTACATATCAATGCCCCAGCCTATTGAGTTCGAGACGGACGGCGGACTCACCGCCCACGCCTTCTACTATCCTGCCAAGAATTCTGACTATGAAGGCGCCAAGGGCGAAAAGCCCCCGCTGCTGGTAATCAGCCACGGCGGACCCACCGGCTCGGCCATGACATCCTTCAGCCTGTCCTACCAGTTCTGGACAAGCCGCGGCATTGCTATCGTGGATGTGAACTATGGCGGCAGCACAGGCTACGGAACGCAGTACAGAAGGCGACTGAACGGCCAATGGGGCGTCGTTGACATCGCGGACTGCGTGAACGCGGCTCTGCATCTGGTGGACGCGGGCGAGGTTGACGGTGAGCGACTTATGATTCGAGGCGGAAGCGCGGGAGGATACACGACGCTCGCGGCGCTCACTTTCAGGGACGTGTTCAGAGTCGGCGCGAGCTACTATGGAGTGAGCGATCTGGGCGCGCTGGCGGAGCATACGCACAAGTTCGAGTCCCGCTACATGGACTCGATGGTAGGGCCGTACCCCGAGAGCCGCGACCTGTACGAAGAACGTTCGCCCATTCACCACACAGACAAACTGTCATGTCCCATCATCCTGTTCCAGGGCACGGAGGACAAGGTCGTACCCCCTCCGCAATCCGAAATGATGCTGGAGGCCCTACAACAGAAAGGGCTGCCCGTGGCGTATATCTCCTTCGAGGGCGAGGGACACGGCTTCAGGGACTCACAAAACGTGAAGCGCTCGCTGGAAGCCGAACTCTACTTCTACTCGCGCATACTCAGCTTCACTCTGGCCGACGATATAGAACCAGTCGAGATACAGAACCTGAACTGACAAGGTCTCTTGAAGCGCCTCCTCAGTCTAGAGTGACCCGTCTCCCCGGATCAGCCCAGGCGTCTCCCCGAGCATGGCTCCCCCAGAAGCGCGCTTCCAGTTCCATGTCGTCCACGTCCAGAGTGACGGAAGCGGTCTCTAATACAACACGTTTGCTCATCATGCTCACCCCGAAATTACCCGAACCGGATTCCCAGACAGAAACGCCGCTATATTCTCCACTGCGTCGCGGTAGAAGATGCGATAGGTCTCGACGGTCACGTAGCCCAGGTGCGGCGTCAGAACTGTATTGGGCAGATTCCGCAGCTTATGGTCGAGCGGGAGCGGCTCTATGTCGAATACGTCCAGACCCGCGCCCGCTATCGTCCCCGACTCCAGCGCCGCAACCAGAGCGGATTCATCCACAATCGGGCCGCGAGAGGTGTTGACCAGGTAGGCCGACTTCTTCATCAGCGACAATTCCCGCTCGCCCAGCAAGCCGCGAGTCCTTTCGCTCAGTACCAAGTGTATAGTGACAAAATCCGATTCCGTAAGCAACTCGTCTTTAGATACAAGCCGCGCTCCAAATTCAGCCGCGCGTTCGGCGACGAGGTTCTGACTCCACGCGACAAGGTTCATTCCAAACGCCGCGCCTATCCGCGCCACCTGGGATCCCAGTCTGCCAAGCCCAATAACTCCAAGCGTCTTCCCCTGAAGTCCTTCTCCCACAGTTACTTGCCACTCGCCCGCCCGAGTCGCTGCGTCCTCAGTTGGAACTTTCCGCGCCAGCGCGAGGATGAGCCCCCAAGTAAGTTCCGCGGTTGGGTATGGAAGTCCGTCAGTCCCAGATACCACAACGCCGCTTTCGGTCGCCGCCGCCATGTCTATCGAGGCGTTTCTCATTCCGGTGGTGACAAGCAATCTCAGATTGGGCAGCCGCAAGAATAGAGACCGCTGAAAAGGCGTCCGCTCACGCATCGCCACCACGATTTCATAAGGCTCCAGTCTCATAACCAGGTCGTCTTCATCTGAAAGGTGGTCCCCATAGAAGTCCACGGACACATCCGGCGGCAGAGAACTCCACGCCGCCATCTCTCGCGCAACGTTCTGATAGTCATCCAGTACAGCTACTCTCGACATCGGATAGACCTCCTCGAATCCCGCCCCCTCTAACCTGCGGGCTCGCTTCTATCTGCTCTCCGGCATGGTATTCAGCCTCAGTCTGAAATATATCACATCGCCTCCCCAAATCTTGCCCCGCAACGCTTTCAGCCACTAAATCCCCCCTTTTCACCCTCCGCCTCGCTATGCTACAGTTCACACGGCAAGAACATAAGTGCGCTTGCTATTGTCAAGGATTCGTAAACGAACCTACAACCGGCAAAAAAACTTCACATACAGGTAAATACAGGTGTTTGCAGGTCAAATGCAGGCGCCAGACCCTTCCTGAAGGCCGCCTGTGACACGTCTGCGGCGCGCGTACTCGAAAGTTTGACCGCCGTCCAAAGACGAATCTATAATTGCCCCACTCAGAATCCCGGGTAGGGACTCGAATAAACCCACTAAAAAAGAGGTGTCACATTGGCGTCCATGCGAGAAAACAGAGTCAAGACTAAACTCAATAACGGCGAGGTATCGGTGGTTCTCTCCGGCCACATGACCCCAGACATAGTGGACTGGCTCGGACCTCTAGGCTTCGACGGTATCTGGATCGAGGGCGAACACGGGCCTGTGGACTTCAAGGACATCCCCGACCTCACCAGAGCGGCGGATCTGTGGGGAATGAGCTCGGTCGTAAGAGTGAATCTAAACATTCCGGGCGTAATCTACCGAACTCTGGACGTCGGAGCGCAGGGCATCGTCGTGCCTCATGTGAACAACAAACAAGAGGCGGAAGCCGTGGTCAATGCGGGCAAGTTCGCGCCCATCGGCGAACGCGGCATGTACGGCAGCCGACAGAGCTACGGCGTGGATGACTACTTCGCCGAAGCCAACGACCAGAGCCTGCTCATCGTCCTCATAGAAGACATCGTCGCCGTCAATAATCTGGACGAAATTCTGACGGTGGACAACATTGACGTCTTCTTCGTCGCGCCCAGCGACCTCGCCCAGTCTATGGGGTACATCGGTCAGTTGAGCCACCCCGAAGTCACCGGAGTGATAGACGGCGCGCTCGCCAAGATAGCCGCCGCCGGACGCAACCCGGGCGCGCTCGCCACGGACGCGAACGTCGAGTCCTACATCGAAAAAGGCGTCAAGTTCATGATGACCGGCTGGCCCGCCTGGGCTCAGGCCGGCGCTGAAACGTTCAAGAGCAAGGTGGAAGCGGCGTCTTCCTGACCCCAAACAGGTAAGGGCTTTCCAAAGTAATGGGGACCGCAGCCTCCCGTTCGCTCATCCTGAGCCTGTCGAAGGATAGGCCCATAATTAAAAAGATTTGCGCAAACTTTGAAAGCCCTACCCAGGGTCTCATTCGATTATCCAAGAATCGTTCGTCCTGAGCTTGTCGAAGGACGCCTGTCAGTCAGTTCGCAGTCATCTTGTAGAATAACCGAAAGACCCTGAAGCCCTGCCACAAATAGTGGGCGGCGTCAGGCAACCGACGCGGCCCGCAGCCTATCCAGTTCAAGCTTGCCCATAGTGAGCATCTCTTCCATGACCGCCGTCGGAGCTTTCTCCAATAGCTGGAACAGATCCGCCGGAATCACCTGCCAGTGCACCCCGAACTTGTCCTTGATCCATCCACTCTGGATCGGAACGCCGCCGTCGGAGAAGCCATCCCAGAAGTGGTCTATCTCTTCCTGCGAGTCGCAGGCGATGACTAACGACAGAGCGGGCGTAAATTCGTATGGGGGAATGCCGTCGAAAGCGCTGAACGTCTGCCCCTCCAGCTCGAATTCCGCCAGCCCCGAACCCTTGGCGGGTCCAGTCGTGAATTCAGTCGCGCTGACAATACGCGAATTGGGAAACAGCGAAGTGTAGAACTCGGCGGCTTCAATGGCTTTCCCATCGAGCCAAAAGGACGGGCTTATCTTGGATTGGACACTAATTGTCATTCGTTTCACCATCCGTTAGCAGTAAATATGGCTGGTATTCTTAGCATGTATGGATATTCGCTTCGTCGTAAGCCATCGCGTACTATGAATACCAATATGGTTATGTTATCGGGGTCAAGTACAACGATAATCATTTTAACGAGCCATGAGGCGAACATACAATTCGGGCTGATGTCTAAAAGGAGCGATTTAGGATGTCCAACATCTCCAGCCTGATCGAGTCGCGCTTGGCGTCCGATATTGTCGCGAGCCTCCGCGCAGTTGCGATGGTGGCTGAAGAATACGAGACGAAGCCGTACTTGGTCGGCGGACTGGTCCGCGACCTCATAGTCGGCGCTTCAGCGTCGCCCGACTTGGACATCGCCTTGGTCGGAGCGACAGCCGATACTTTCGACGACATAGCCCGTCGCGTGTCCGGCGAAATCACCAAGAGATCGCAATTCAACACCGTTTCCATGAAAGTCGGACCATCCCGCTTCGACATCATCATGGCGCGCTCCGAGAGCTACCCCACGCCAGGAAGCCTGCCCGTCGTTCGACCAGGCTCAATCCTGGAGGACCTCGCCAGGCGCGATTTCTCTGTAAACGCGATGGCGGCATCGCTGTCCGAAACCAACTGGGGGAATCTGACAGACCCACAGGGCGGACTTGCGGACCTGCGAGAAGGAACGCTGCGAATGCTGCAGCCAAACAGCTTTCAAGATGACGCCACCAGGATTCTGAGAGCGGCGCGGTACTCCAGCCGCCTCGCGCTCGCTCTCTCCCCCGAAACAGAGCGCGCGCTGCTACAATCGGTCGAATGCCTCCGCCGCATTTCGCCTGCCAGAACGCGCAATGAACTGGAACGCGTCTTTCTGGAAAAGAACGCCGCCGCCGCGCTTGGACTGCTCCATGAATGGCGCGCGCTGACCGCCATTCATCCGTCCCTAAGATACAATGCGCCCGCATGGAAGCTATTCGACGAAAGGGCGCGTTCTCTCCCTGAACGCGAACGGGTCGCCGTCGGCTACGCCATATTCGGGAGCGGCGTTTCCAAGACGGAATCGGACGCCATTCTATCCCGCCTCAGACCCGGTTACTCAGAGCGACGCGCGCTAAGGGAATCCGCCTCTCTTAGCGAGATGATTTCGGACGGCGCGCTCGATGGGATGTCGAACAGCGAACTCTCCCAGACCCTGGACCCCCTTTCAGATAACGGAATCATCGGCTGTTCTCTCACGATAGCGACAAATCCGTTAGCGAAACGCCTCGAAGAGTATCTCCACTGTCTCAAGACGATCAAGCCCATACTCAAAGGAAACGACATCATCGCGCTCGGCGTGGAGCGCGGCCCAGATGTCGGAAAGACGCTTGCGCGCCTACGCGCCGCCAAACAAGACGGCCTGCTCAAGAACAAAGCGGAGGAAGAGGCTTTCGTTCTGGCAAGATTGAAAGCCTCTCGTGAGCGCTAGCCCAGCGCGACGCCCGATCCGAGTCCCGGTTCGGTCATCCCGGACGGATCGAGTATTTCGTCAAGCTCACCCGATGACAGATCGGTCTTGACGAGCGCCACTTCCTTGACGGTCCGGCCCGTAGCCTGCGCCTCCTTGGCGATGTCCGCCGAAGCGTCGTATCCAATATGCGGAACCAGAGTGGTGACTATCGCCAGCCCCCTGTCAACCATGTCAGGACCTGCGGACGTCGCCTCCAGTCCTCGGACACACTGCCTGGCCAGGTTACGCGCCGAGGCGGCAAGCAGATCTATGGACTGAAGTAGATTGTACGCCGCCACTGGCATCATCACGTTGATCTCGAAGTTGCCCGACTGTCCGGCAACCGCGATAGTCGCGTCGTTCCCAATCACCTGCGCCGCCACCTGGCACACCGACTCGGGTATTACCGGGTTGACCTTGCCCGGCATTATCGAACTGCCCGGCTGAACTTCGGGCAGCATTATCTCCCCAACGCCGGCGCGCGGCCCCGAGCCCAGCCATCTAATGTCATTGCTTATCTTCATCAGGCTTACCGCCACCGTCTTCAACGCGCCGCTCGCGGCTACGATGTTGTCCAGACTGCTCTGCGCCTGGAAATGGTTCGTCGTCTCTCTTATCTCCACGCCCAGAGACTCCGACAGCCGCGCGCAAACCCTGGACGCGAACTCCGGATGCGTATTCACGCCCGTTCCAACCGCCGTGCCCCCCAGCGCCACTTCTCCCAACTCTCTCTCCGCCTCTCTCAGACGCGAGACGCCGCGCTCTATCTGCCCCGCGTGCCCAAGGAATTCCTGCCCCAGCCGCACAGGAGTGGCGTCCTGAAGATGAGTGCGTCCCGTCTTTATGATTGGCATGAACTCATCCGCCTTAGCGTCGAGGTCGTCTTTGAGTTCCTCCAGCGCCGGAATCAATTCGTCGTGTATCGCCTTCAGCGCGGCAATATGTATCGCGGTCGGAATGACATCGTTCGATGACTGACCAATGTTCACATGATCGTTGGGATGAACCGGCGATCGCGACCCCTTCGCCCCGCCAAGATTCTCTATCGCCCTGTTGGAAATGACCTCGTTGGCGTTCATATTGGTGGATGTGCCCGACCCGGTCTGGAATATGTCCACCACGAACTGGTCGTCCAAGGCGCCGTCCGCCACCTGGTTCGCAGCGACGACTATCGCCTCGGATATATCGTCCGCCAGCAGTCCAAGTTCGTTATTGACCTGGGCGGCGGCGAGCTTGATAGAGGCTATGGCGTAGATGAAAGATCGCCCGAACCTGAGATCGCTAATCGGAAAGTTGAGAACGGCCCGCATCGTGTTGGCGCCGTAGTAGGCGTCCGCCGGCACATTGAACTCGCCCATGGAGTCGCGTTCGAGCCTGTATTCCTGTGAGTCTGACACTTTATCGCTCCTGACTGCTGTCAATAGGTGAGGTTTATCGTCTGCAAGAACAGTTTACCAGCGCAGAGGCCCAGTTGTCGCAACCGCTTTCCGGGCGCTGACAATGCCGGCGAAACGCTATAAACTAACCACCGTCACCCTATACGGAACATCCGCTCCGCCAACTCGGAACTGAAGAACAACCCAAGGAGACCCCTATGACTATCGGAAACACCATATCGGCTTCGGCACTCGAACAGGGCAACATCGGACAGCAGGCCACGGGCCGCCCGGTGGTCTATGGAACGCAGGGGGTCATTTCCAGCGGACACTATCTTACGTCCATGGCCGGAATGCGTATGCTGCTCTCAGGCGGAAACGCCTTCGACGCCGTGGTAGCCGCAGGATTCGCCGCCGCGGTGACAGAACCCATAGCGTCATACTCACTCGCCGCCGAGGGCGTCTTCATGCTCTATCACGCCGAAAGCGGCGAACTGCTCTCTCTCAGCGGCCAAGGAACAGCTCCGAGACTGGCGACTGTTGACTGGTATCGCTCTCAGGGCCAGGACGAGATTCCCACAGGTCCCGGCCCGCTGGCGCACCTCAGCTTCACCGTGCCGGGAGTCGTCGCGGCATATCTGTCGCTGCTGGAAAAATACGGAACCAAGACCGTCGGCGAGGTTCTGGAACCCGCCATACACTACGCGGAGCGCGGCATTCCCAACTACGAATATATGCTGGAGAGGATAGACGGCCCGGGAACCAGAAGTCAGTGGGATGAGTACCCGCCGGGCGGGAGCGACGTGTTCTACGACGACGGCAAGGTTCCCGAACCGGGGTCCATACTCGTGCAGAAATCGCTCGGACTGATCCTGCGAAAGCTCGTCGAGGCCGAGAGCGCCGCGCCCGGACATCGCGCGGATGGCGTCCGCGCCGCGCGAGACTGCTTCTACACCGGCGAGATTGCCCAAATGATTCACGACTGCGCTCACCGCGTCGGCGGCATCCTCGGCCTCAAGTCCCTCGCCTCATACGAAGCCAAGTACGAAACCCCGCTCAAGACCTCCTATATGGGACACGAAGTGCACGGACAGCGCACCTGGACACAGGGCGCGGTCCTCATGCAGGCCCTCAATATCTTGGAGAATTTCGACCTGCGAGGCATGGGCCACAACTCCACCGCCTATATCCACACCGTCAGCCAGGCCGTCAACCTGGCGTTCGCCGACCGCGAAGCGTACTACGGCGACCCCGACTTCGTGGATGTGCAAGTGGACGGCCTGCTGTCCAAAGAGTACGCCAAAGAGCGCGCGGCGCTGATTGACCCCAATAAGGCTATGCCCGAACTGCCGGCCCCCGGCGACCCATACAAATACTCGAATACGGCGGGCGACGCCGCGACGCCAAGCCAGGCGGTCGCCTCCGCCGCCGCGGACGGTAGCGGCGCGGACAGCGGCACCACGCACATATCCGCTATTGACCGCGACGGCAACATGGTTTGCGCCACGCCATCGGGCGGCTCTTTCGGCAAATCGGTGTATTTCCCCGAACTCGGCTGCGCCCTCAGCACCCGAATCGAGATGTTCAACTTCGAGGACGGCCACCCGAATAGACTCGAGCCGTTCAAGCGCCCTCGCACCACGCTCGTCAACTACATGGTCACCAAAGACGGCGTTCCTACCATGACCGTCGGATGCCCAGGCGGAGACCACCAGGCGCAGGCGAATATGCAGCTAGTGCTGAACTCGTTGCTATGGGGAATGAACCCGCAGGAAGCGGTCGAAGCCCCCAGGTTCGCCAGCCAGGGTGTCCGCAACAGCTTCTACCCGCACACATATTACCCCGGACAACTCGGCGTAGAGCCGGGAATACCGCAGAACGTGGTGGACGCGCTTAAGGGCATGGGACACGAAGTCGTACCAGTCGCAAGCGCGGGAATGGGAGCGACAGTAAACGTCCGCAATCCTGAAACCGGAGCTCTCGCCTCGTCCGCCGACCCGCGCCGCGCCTGCTACGCCCTCTCTTGGTAATGATGGGAGCAAGCCACCTGCGCTGACAAGCTAAAGAAAACCAGATGACCATGATGGGGAGGCTGTGAACGCGCCTCCCCCATTACTTGTCTCTGGTCAGCTCTTATGTCGTTCGATCATATCCAGGAATCGGTCGAACAGGTACTCGTTGTCGCGCGGACCGGGAGAAGCCTCCGAGTGATACTGAATGCTCATGACCGGCAGAGAACGATGCTCCAATCCCTCCACCGTGTCGTCATTCAGATTCACGTGGCTAACCATGACTTCCGACGGAAGGCTGTCCGGATCAACCGCGTAGCCGTGGTTCTGCGCCGTAATATGCACCCGGCCCGTAGCTATCTCCTTGACCGGATGATTGCCGCCCCTGTGTCCAAATTTCAGCTTGTAGTTGCGCCCGCCGAACGCTCTGGCCAGAATCTGGTTCCCCAGGCATATTCCCATTATCGGGACATTGCCGATAAGACCCTTGGCCGTATCAACCGCGTAATCCAGCAACTCAGGATCGCCCGGTCCCGGCGACATCAGTATCCCGTCCGGGTTCATCGCCAGCAGGTCTTCCGCCGAAGTAGAGGCCGGATACGCTATCACCTCGCATCCGCGCGTTCTCAGATTGCGCAGTATGTTGTACTTCAGGCCGCAGTCGTCAACCAACACCCTGAAGCGCGGCTCGACAGAAGCGACGCCCGGAAGCGCCTGCTCCCACGGATACGGCGCGACAGTGGAGACCTCCCGCACGAAATCGGTTCCGTCGTAAGCCGGCAGTTTCCTCAGGCGTTCGAGAGCGCATTCCGGCGACTCGTCCACAGCGATAGTCCCCATCATGACGCCCCTCGACCTCAGCCGTCGCGTGACCGCGCGAGTATCCACGCCGCTTATCCCGAGGATTCCCTGCGACTTGAGGAATTCGTCCAGCGTCATGTCACTCATCGCGTGACTGGGCGCGTCGCAGTATTCGCGCACTACGAACCCGGACACCTGTATCCTGCGCGACTCCGAGTCCTGCCGGTTGATGCCATAATTGCCGATGAGCGGATAAGTCGGCACCACTATCTGACCGGCGTATGACGGGTCCGTGAGAATCTCCTGGTATCCCGTCATAGACGTATTGAATACCACCTCGCCGTGCGTCCGCTGAGAAGTGTCGCCAAACGCAATCCCTCGATAAGCGGAGCCGTCTTCCAGTACAAGGTAAGCTAGATTGTTCATGTTATTGGATAGGCCCCTGGCGTTCAGCCGTCTGATGCTTTAATCTGGTCAAACACGGATACCGGATAATCTCTGATTACCCGGTCAACGGTTACAATGGTTAAGTCATGCTCAATCGCCTGGCAAACGAGCATACGGTCGAATGGGTCGCGATGTATCAAGGGAAGCTTGGCCAGTTGAGATACGCTAGACTCATCAAGAAGTAGATCATCAATAAGATGTCTTTCTCTCTGATCGGCAATATAGCGATCCGGCAACTCTGGCAAAGGCATTTTGCCTATTTGGTGTTTGACTATAATCTCCCATAGCGAAACCACACTCAAGTAAACGTCGTTGCGCTGGTCGCGAACAGCTTCCAAGGTAGGTTCGAGTAACCGTTCTGGCTCTCCTATGAGCCATATGAAGACATGAGTGTCAAGTAGCAACCTCATCGGCCCTCAAACCCTCTTATTATCTCTTCAGGCAAGGGGTCGTCAAAATTGTCTGGTACAGTGAATTCACCGGCAGCCAAACCAACGGGACGCAATAATTTATCACCGGCATCTGTGGATTTCAGCGCCGCCGGTTGAATAGAGGCCAGAACCGGATCCAAGCCTGATTCCTCCTCGGCGCAGATTTTATTGATCTGTTCCGTTATCGAGGCGCCCTCACTGTCCTCCATGTCGTCACCTTCACCATCGTCCATCAGCCAATCGGCATACTTCAGACTCTGAGCGATGTCTTCCACTTCAAGGTACGGATATACATCAATGATTTCCTTTGAAGACATACCATTGGCCACAAGGTTCAGTACGAGCGAAACAGGCACACGCATCCCACGCACGCACGCGCGACCACCCATGACGTTCAGGTCAGAAGTTATCCGGTCGAATCCGCGCATTGATTATCTCCCATGTTTCCAGATTATACATCTACCCCGCCTGCTCCCTATCCTGCCAAGCCTTATACAAAGATTGCACGAGCGCGGTCAACTTCCCTTTGTGTGTCTCCCATTCCTCCAGGGTTAGAAGGAACTGAATCTCTGTGTTGGCATCTTCCAACGCCTTCCGGTATGTCGGCCATGTTTCGTATGGAATTTCCTCTATCGGTCGCCTGAACGCATCTTCACACAACTCGACTGACCTAGGATAAAAAACCAGCCTCACTCCACCATTACGAGCATCTATACGCCCGTATGCGTGACGTGTACGTTTGCCTGTGGGTGTACGGCCTGGGAGATGGATGTTAAACCCAAAAGTGCGTGGTCTTTCGCCAGATCTGGCCCAATTGTCACGGAATAGATCCCTCACAGAATCAAACAGATTACGTACACCATGTTCTTCCACACTTTCATCTATCGAAGCCAACAGTTCCGCGTTAGTACGCCCTCGCCGCCGTATTTTCTTCCTATCAATGTCCACATCTTCAACACCCCGGACTTCCACCTGCTTGGCCAGGATGGTCCTGCCATCATAATTGAATCCGTGGAAGGTCAGCAGCGAGATGTCCATGCCGCTGTTCTCGGCGAGGAACTTAACCATTCGTTCGGTCGCTGTATCAACACCCAAGCCAACCAGGAACATACGCAGCGGCTTCAATAACTCTAAGTCCTCAAAACCCAGGTCATCCATATACCAGTTCTGAAAGTCCTCTATTCTGTCAATCCCATAACTTCCTGACCTGTGAGATATGCGGTTAGCCAAGTCGTCTAAGTCCATGCTATCAAGATAGGAAGCGTAGTCTATGACCTGCGCCACCGCTTCCCGCGTAAGAGTGCCGCGCTTCAACTCGAACACTACTAGCCGACCATCTCCATCCACTCCCAACAGATCTAGCGGCCCGCCTTCAGTCGGCGTCTGCCTACCGACCAGCGTGAGGTCTTCCAGTAGCAACTCTGGGCGGCCTACAAACGTATCTTCTAGTACCTTCTCAGTCTCAGTCTGACTGGCAGGCGCCAAATCCTCAACCCGGGAACCGTCAACCGCCCATAGCTTGACTTCTTCCATGTTAATGCCCTTCCCTATCCTGTAACCGTGTGCTCTAGCGTCCTCGGGTTTTCGGTACGCTCAGATGCGTCCAGTATCTCTAGGCCAACGACATTACCCTGATCATCATAGTCTATGATGACTCCCGGCTTTTCCTCATCGCTCTCCTCGATATCTGACCCACTTAGCAGGATTCTCAGAATGTCAGATTCTTGGTCATATATTACTTTCATGCTGTTCTCCAGTATTTCCGTACTTTACTTGTACGATAAACAGTAACTACGGTAGGTGGCGATGTCTGGGCATCTATAATAGCGCGTAATAGATACATCTTGTTTCCACCAAAGTCCAATTTAGGCTGATAGGCTATACGACCGCGGTGTGCCGGAACCACCTGCTGGGGCCTCTCCAACATATCATAGAGAATCTGTCGAGGGATCTTCCGACGTACCATCTCCAATTCAGTGTGATCTGTAAGTCTGAATCTCAATGTAGTCTATCATTTCTGAACACTACCCTGCCCCCCATCAGCGTCATCTCCACCCGTCCCCTGAGCATCGCGCCGTGCAGCGGCGAGTTCTTGCCCTTCGACACGAACTTCTCCGTGTCCACAACCCACTCCGCGTCCGGGTCGAAGATGGTGACGTCCGCCTCCGAACCTGGCCGCAGCGTTCCGATGTCCGAGCGTCCGAGCAGTTTCGCGGGCGCGGAGGTCAGCTTTTCTATCACCAGCGGCAGAGCTATATGTCCGTCGTGAACGAGGGACAGCGCCGAACCCAGCGCCGTCTCCAACACGCTGATGCCCATCGCCGCGTCCTCGAACGTGCACAGCTTCTCGACTCGGCCATGCGGCGCGTGGTCGGTGGCGATCACGTCAATCACGCCGTCCGCGAGACCCGCCGCCATCGCGTTCATGTCGCGCCGCGCCCTGAGAGGCGGATTCACCTTCGCGTAGGTGTCATACGCATTCTCGTCCAGCGGCTCGAACGGACTCTCTACTTCTCCCCCCATCACCGCTTCGTCCGTAATAGTCAGATGATGGGGCGTCACCTCGCACGTAACCCTGATTCCCGCCTCTTTCCCCCTCCTTACCAGATCCAGCGTTCCAACGGTGGATATATGCGCCAGATGAATATGTCCCCCTGTAAGTTCCGCCAGATATATATCCCGCGCCGCCATCGTCTCCTCCGCCGAATTGGGCGCTCCCCGAATGCCAAGCCGGTTG
>CAZXFX010000011.1:0-4454 GCA_964640295.1 uncultured Dehalococcoidia bacterium
TTACGCATATTTGTTCTTAGATTGTGAGTATTGTAGCACAGGGTGGGGGGATGTGGAATAGTGAATTTGGAATTGTCTGGTGGCTGATTGGGGTTGAGCTCTGCCCGTCGAGGTCTGAGAGGGGTAGGCGCGTAGCAGGTCGGCGCGCCCTTCGACAGGCTCAGGACGAACGGATTTTTGATTTACCTACCCTTGTGAGGAGGGGGGAGGGGGAATATCGTGAGGCGGACGCGCGGGGTTCAGTCTGGAAGATGGAGCGCGCGCTTTATAGCTGACACGAAAGCGCGCGCGTTCTGAACGGCCTGGCGTATCTCATCCTCCGCAAAGTAGGCGTACAGTTCATAGTCGCTCTTCCTGCGGAGTTTGTAGGTGTCTTCAAGGGTTCCCGCGAGTTCAGGATCAATGATTCCGGTTCTGACATAATGCAGGCCGAACTGATTTGATACGCCGCCGCGGGTCCTGGGCAGGTCGCCGCCCGACTGCATCAGCGCGGCCATGGCGGCGTAGAACATCGCATAGTAGGCGCGGTTCGCCGCGGCCTTCAGATGATCGTTCTCCAAAAGTAGCTCTGCGGCGTCAATTGCCTCGTCGGCCGCTTCCATTTGCCGAGCTATGTATTCCCGTGAAGGTCCATCTGTCATACCGGGTATCTCCGCGAATGTATCGTTGTCGTACAGGACATGGCCTTCCGTCAGAACGTTGCGGATGAATGGCGAACCGAGCCTTCTGAGTTTAAGCAGTTCGTCGCGCTCGATTGTGAACGGCGAAAGGATGAATGTAAATTCACCTTCTCGTACCATGTCGGACGCGATTCTGCGGGCGACATCACTGAGTTGGAGTCTGTCGTCGCCGACGACCAGAATGTCTATATCGCTGTCGGGTCCGGCTGTTCCGCGCGCGGTAGAGCCGTACAGGACAACCGAGTCAAGCTGTTCTCCCAAGTCGTCGGAGACCCTGCGAGCGAACTCAGTGGCAGCGGCGCGATAGCGTTCGGCGTGGGTTGGGTTTTGGGATTCACGGACGACCACTTTCGACATGACTCCTCAGCGCCGTGTTCTCTTTCCAGTCGCGCAAAATATAATTGGGCGGGGAACATCGTGTTGCCCCGCCCGGTAGTTTGGCTTATTTCTGTCGGCGCCTACGTTGTGAACAGGATTGGGTTTCGCATTGGAGGCAGTATCTCGCTCTCCGATAGTTCGTAGGCTTCCTTCTTGTAAACCTGGACGCGGTGCTGACCGAAGTCGCAGATGAACAGGCGGAACTCTGAGTCCACTCGCACCGAGCCGGGCGCGCTCAGGCGGCGCGTAGGCTCCAGATCGGTCATCTCGCGCAGGCGCAGGGTGGTCGGGTTGGCGAGGATGTACTTTCTGCCTGAAATGGACAGGTTGGCGTCGCCCAGGAACTGTTCGACGAAACGGCCTTCCGAATTGAACATTTGCACGCGGTCGTTGAGCCAGTCGGAGACATAGATGTCGCCGTGCAGGTCCACCGCTACCGACGCGGGCCTGTTGAACTGGCCTTTTTCCTTACCGGAAGAGCCGAACTCGAACAGGAACTCGCCATCGGCGGAGAACTTCTGCACACGGTCGTTGCGCCAGTCGGCGACGTAAACGTCGCCGGCTTCATCCGCGGCCACGCCCCAGGGCATATTCATCTCGCCGGAGGATCCGCCTTGTCCCGCGCTAATGGTTTGGATGTGCTTGCCGTCGCGCGTCAGTCTCTGAATGCGGTGATTCATGGTGTCGGATATCAAGATATTGCCGTCCGGGTCGAATTCCATGGAAGACGGGCGGTCTAGTTGTCCGTCTTCGGAGCCATGTTCGCCCCATCTGCCCAGAACGTTGCCGTCTTTATCCATTACGGTTACGCTGTGCCTGGCTTCATCCGATACGTACAGGTTCTCTTCTTCGTCCACCAGCAGGCCGGCAGGCCAGGTGAATTGGCCGTCTCCGCGAGTGCCGAGGTTCTCGTCCTCCCAGTTAATAACCCTGACCTCGTTGCCGAGTCCGCCGCGAGTGAGAACGTACACATTCTCTTTTCCGAAACCGATGTCCACCGGGTTGGACGTCACCCTGCGCTGTCCCATCGTCAAGTGATAGGGAAAGCCAGACCTGAGTAGAGCGTATGGTCGCGCCATTTGTACTGCCTCATCATTAGTCTTTAGTGATTAGTGGTTAGTTCTTAGAGGGGCGGCCCTTGCGGTTTTGCCCCGCTATTCTGACTTTCTCGCCGTCTGAATACAGGACGGGCGAAGGCCAGCCTTCATCAGCCTTCTCTGAAGGGATTTATCTGCTCGTAATGTCCGTTGACTATCGGGGCCGCCTCTACGCTGAGCCACTGTTCGAGCAGAGTGCCGTATATGCCGCGATAGTCTATGGTGTGGGCGAGGTCTTCGCCTTTCGCCCACTGGCTGCGTTCCAGGGACGGATATTCGGCGTACAGGCCGCCCTCGACGGGCTTGCCAACGAGGAACGCGCCGCCGCCGGATCCATGGTCGGTGCCGGAGCCATTGTCGTATATGCGGCGTCCGAACTCGGTGAACACCAGCATGACGACATTATCGTCCGCGTCGTGCTCTTCAAGGTCGGCAAAGAAGTCATAGATTGCGCCTGACAGGTCGCCTATCAGCTTGGGATGCGTCGGCAGTTCATTGGCGTGCGTGTCGTATCCGCCCTGCTGCGTGTAGAAGACGCGCGTTCCCAGGTCGGCGGTGTGAACCCTGGCCACGTCGCGCAGGCTCTTTGCGATTGGGTTGTCGGCGTACTCGACCGTGGACTGATATTGGTCGGGAACCGTCTTGAGTATATCCGCGCCGGACAGCACATCCTGCCCGGTTCTGGACAAGTATTCCATTACGTGTCCGGTTCCGACGGCGGGTCCATACATCTGCTTGAAGATGTCCAGCGCCTGGTCGCGCTGGTCCTGCGCCTCTATGCCGGTCATGAGTCCGTAGTTGTCCAGGTTCGACACGCTAGTTACCGGGACACCCGGCATGGCCATTGCGCGAGGCAGTCCAACGCCGAAATTGATGCCTGTCAGCGGGTTTTCGCCTTCAGGGTCCAGTTCCTTCAGCGTGCGTCCCAGCCAGCCGATGGTCTCCACTTTGTCAGGCTCGCATGTGTGCCAGATGTCCATGCCTCTGAAGTGGGAGCGGTTGGAATTGGGGTATCCGATGCCCTGCACGATTCCGACCATTCCTCGGTCGTACAAGTCCTTGAACGCGCTCATTTCAGGATGGAACGCCAGCGTATCGTCTATCGGGATGCCCTGCCCTTCCGGGACGACCACGAGGGGCCGGTTGTCGTAATATACAGGGTTGGTATATGGGATGACGGTGTTCATGAAGTCGTTGCCGCCAGTCAACTGGACGATTACCAGGACGGGGTCTTTGCCATTTCCGTTGCCTGCCATTTCGGTTATACCTCCTGAAGGTATTGAGCGCATTTTCATATTTAAGAGTGGACTGGCGAGTTTTTGTGATGGAGGGTTCCCGCGCGAGGGAACCCTCATAACGTCTTACGCAAACTGATACTCGCGGGACGCGACGATGAGTTGGAGCATGCGGGCCACTTTGGCCGCGTTCTCCGTCCTTGCCTCGTCGGAGGCGAGGTCAACGTCGCCGACGCTGTCCGCGTATGCGGAGAGCGCCTTGCGCGTGTCATCGCCCACTTCCAGCGGCCCGACTAGATCGAGGCAGCGGTCCACGAGTTGATCGGGGGAAAGCGCGCCGCTCTCGGAAAGCCTGGAAATAATTTCCTGGACGCCGGGCGCGGACAGGTCGTTGAACTGGTTGACGGCGAAATTTACGCGTTCGTTGAGCGTGCCGCCGTCTATCCATTCGTGCCCTGTGTGCCAGCCTTCCACGGTCGGCGGGTTCATAAGCGACTGTCCCATGACCCCGGTCGCGCCGCTGAGCGCGCCTACCGACTGGCCCGGGGCGGGAACCATGTCGTAAGTTCCGACCAGCTTTATAGTGCCTGCGACGAGTTCGGCCGGATTCTTCACCTTCTTGAACTGCGCGTTCTTGAAGAAGTCGGAGTTGAACAGCGTTCGCAGAACGGGCTTTATCTGTCCATTGCCTTCCTTGAACGCCTGCACCAGCGCGTCTATCGCGTCCGGATCGTTGGGCGGCTCTATGTCCCACGCGGGAACCTGCGGCTCGTCGGCGACGAAGAAGTTGTACAGGTGGCGCGACAGGAACCGGAATGTCGGTTCCTGCTGAACGACGATGTCTATGATGTCTTCGCCGTTGAGATTGCCCGTGTGTCCCAGGAACGTCTTTTCGCTATCGTCGTGGTCTTCTGGAAGATACTCGAAACCGGACTCATAGTGTCCGAATGGATACAGCGGAATGGGCTGCTTGAAAGTCCATCCCGTAAAGGCGCGAGCGGCGTTCTTGATGTCGTCCTCGGTATAGTTGCCGACTCCCATGCTGAAAAGCTCGAGCAGTTCGC
>CAZXFX010000011.1:4464-19191 GCA_964640295.1 uncultured Dehalococcoidia bacterium
GTCCCCAGTTCTCGTTGGGCTGGTCGGCGTGATTTTCGCAATTATCCAGCCAGTAGTTCATCGCCGGGTCTTTGGCAAGCGCAACGAGTATCGTCCGGAGGTCGGTCATTCCGACATCGCGGAACATCTCTATCTGGCGAATGATGGTGGGAGAATGTTCGCTCTTGTACCAGCCAGTAGCGAATACATGATGCCAGAACAGGGCCATCTTTTCTTCGAGCGGACGCTTGGAATTGATCATCCGCCATATCCAGCGTCCTGACCATAATTGGTAAGCGTCGTAGTAGGAGAGCTCGATGTTGTATCGCCTCAGCACGTCTTCTTCCAGGTCTTCCACTCGCTCCGGATGGAGCAGGTATTCCACTATGTCCTCATACGATTTTTGGGACAACTCTTCGATCTCGGACCGAGTCGCGCCGAATCCCGCGCGACGCATCAGGTGGGAGATCAGACTGATTTCATTATCGGACATTCTTCAGCCCCCGTTTTGGTGTTGCATAGATGGATGAAAGCATGGTTCGATATGCTGATCATTGTACCTCAGACGAGCGATGTCTTCAACGCTCGTCTGAGAGACGCAGCGTTAGCGATGCCAAACGACAACGGCAGTGAACGGAGAGGCTGAAGGGCGACCGCGCCACTCCGCGAAGGGCGTTATGCGTCGCGTCGCTGTCAGGTGGCCTGTGCCAGCGCGGTCTTGAGGTGTTCTATGGAGAGGTTGCCGCCGCTCATTACCAGAACCACCTTCTTGCCGGCGAGCCGGTCTCGTATCTTGAGCGCGCCCGCCAGGGACGCCGCGCCCGCGTGTTCCACGAGGTTGTGCGTCTGTTCGAGGTGAGTGACTATCGCGGCGTTCATCTCCGCGTCGGAGACCAGGACGAAATCGTCCAGGTACTTGCGGAGGATGCCAACGGAGAACTCGTATCCCGAACCAGTCGCCAGTCCTTCGGCAGCGGTCTTCATGGGGGCCTCGACGACCTCTCCGCGCTTCCACGACAGGTACACCGCAGGGGCTTGCTCTGCCTGCACGCCGATGACCTGGATGTCCGGATTCAGGGATTTCGCCACGATACACGCGCCGCCGGCGCCGCTGCCTCCGCCTACCGGGACCACTATGACATCCACGTCGGGAAGGTCTTCTATTATCTCAAGGGTGTATGTGCCGACTCCGGCGAACAGGCGCGGTTCGTTTATCGGGTGGATGTACCTGTACCCTTCTTCGCGCGACAGTCGCTCGATGTACTCTTTGGATTCGTCGAAGTACGCGCCGTGGTGAATCACCTCAGCGCCAAGATTCCGCATGGACGCCACCTTGCCTGGGTTGGCGTTCTCTGGCACGCCCACGTAAGCATTCGCTCCGAACACGCTCGCCGCGTATGCTACTGACTGTCCGTGATTGCCGCTGGAAGCGGTTGACACTCCGCGCTCCAGTTCGGCCTGCGACATCTGAGCGAGCAGATTGACGCCGCCGCGCATCTTGAACGCGCCGAATCGCTGATGGTTCTCGTGCTTTACATGCACTTCGTCGGCGCCTATCAGCTTTTCGAGTCCGATGTACCTGTGAAGCGGAGTTCGCGTTATGTATGGGGATATGCGTTTCTTTGCCTGTATTACGTCGTGTAGAGTTGGTGGCTGCAACGGAATCTTTCCTTCTTGGTTTTTATTCAGAGGATATTATAGCCTAATCGAGCGTCTGGCCGTTAATTTGGATAGCGACGCGGCGGATAAGACGCGCAGGCGTTCAGATTGCCACGCTTCAGAGCGATTGGCAGTTCTTCATACGGCGTGGGCAGGCGCTCGCGCTTTCAGAAATTCGTACTTCGACATGAAGAAGAGGTCGCTCGACGCTTCCGCCAATCGCTTTCTGGTCGCTTCTATCGCGGTTTCTGAGTCGTCAACTCCTATCCAGCGCCGGTTCAGAGACTGCGCCGCCAGCAAAGCGGTTCCCGAGCCGCAGAAGCAGTCCAGAACGAGGTCGCCTTCGTTGGAAGAGGCAGATATGATCCGGTTCAGCATCTCTATGTTCTTTTGGGTCGGGTATAGCGGATACTGCGGGTCTTTGAATTCCCAGATGTCCTGTACCCTCTTACCCTCGCTTTCGTCGGCGAATATCTTCTTGCGCGGCACTCCGTTGGCGGACCACTCGACGAGTCCGCGTCTGTCCAGCTCTTCCAGCGTTTCCGGGGCGCTGCGCCAGTGTCGGCCCGGAGGCGGCTTCATGCCGCGCCACTCCTGGGCAGTGCGTCCGTTGGCGGTTTCGCCGGGCGCGTGCAACGGGACGGTGGCGTATCTGCGTCCGTCGGCGTCTATCTTCTTGAAGATACGGACGGCGTCTTCTTGCGAGAGCGGTGTCCTGGGATCGTTCCAGACCATTTCATTGGACTTGGAGTAGAACAGGATCATGTCTTTGACGTTGCCGTACCCTTTGCGACGAAAGTTCTTGGGGTTACACTTGATACGGGTTATGTCGTTGCGGAAATTGGCTGGGCCGAAGACATCGTCCATGAGGATTTTGACATAGTGTCCGATTTTATAGTCTATGTGCAGGTATATGGAGCCGTTGTCGGCAAGAAGTTCTCGCAGGAAGATGAGGCGTTGTCGCAGAAACTCGATGAACTCGGCGCCTACGAGTGTGTCGGCATACGCCAGTTTGCCGTTTGGGCTGGCGCTGATGGAATTGGCGCGGTCGGGGCCTATCCGAAACTTGGCGCTGGTGGCGAATGGCGGGTCTATGTATATGAGGTTGACTTTGCCGCGATAGTCGTCGAGGAGCGCTCTGAGCGCGGGAAGGTTGTCGCCGTGGATGAGTTTGTTTTGAGCGCCCGCGCCGGATAGGGATTCGAGGCGCGCTCGGGGCGCGCAGCCGAGGATGTCTTCTTCGGTTTTCTTGTTATCGTAGTGTAAAAGCATGATCTTTCACAATTGATATAGAAATTCTCGAAGAACCAAACTACTCATGATATTTTGGTCCTTCAAATTGGTCGTGATCTCTTTGTACATTTTGTTTCTGCCCTTTATGTATAGCACCCCATCAAGAATAGATACCGGGGTCGCATTTAGAATATCCAGATGCAACGGGGCTATCCCATCGTTGAATTGAGCATTTTGGTGCCCTCCGTGATCGGTAAGGAATTTTGCTTCACCTATCACATATCTGCCATTGAATCGAGCTATTAAGTCAAGACCTTTATTTAGAGTGTAGTTAAAATGTTCTTCGGCATATATTCGCATCTCAGTGTCGCTTGCGTCTAGCACTGCATTTTCGTTTGTTGCTACAAATTTATCCAACTGCACAGTTTCTACGCCCAGCGATTTTTGATTGAGCCATCGTCGAAAGAGAGGTCCCATCTTACGATTTGTCTCTTTTGGCTCGGATGAGCGTTCGTATATTTTATCTAGTCCCATCTCATATAGGCGTCCGCAGAGACGTGCAACAGTTGCAGGATTACGTTCTAGCGCATGTCTATCTTTTCTCAAATATGCTACATACGAATCTTTTATTGGAAAAAGGTCAAGCCTGAGTAGGCTTCTCAGCAAATCTACGTTGTCTCTTCGAATAAACGCTGCTTCGACTCTATTCCATATCCTGTTGTCTATCTCTCGGATACCTTCGGGGATAGTTGGATATACACGAAAGAGGTCATCCAGATAACTTCTCTGGTTAGCATATTCTATGCTCAGGCTAAGCCAGTGATTCAACGACGCACTCCTGTAACGGATATTGGCTTCAGTCCTCCGCCGCGTCGAGCGGGATGGCGCTCTTCAGGAAGCGGTTCGGGTCCGCGTCCGCAGTGTTCGCGGCGGCGGCGTCCGCCATGCGATCGTAGCGCGGATCCAGGTCCTGAAGCCTGGAACTAAGCGACTTGTGGAACGAGACGCTGGATATTATGCGGTGAGTATTCTCGCCGCGGCACTCTCGACAAGCAATGGAGTCGGGCGCGTCGAATCCTCTAACCAGTTTCGCGGTCTTGCCGCGGCAGTCATCGCATCTGTATTCGTAGATAGGCATAGCGGCCTCACGCGAATGTGGTCTCTACCCCGCTGGACACATCGAAGAATCGCTGAATCGTGAGGTGGTAGCGCGGGAAGTTGTTCATTCCATAGGGGTTGGGCGACTCGACGATACCATATTCGATATCGAGCGTGTTGAACGTATTCTCCGAATCGGCTCCGCCATTCTCGCGGATATTATTCAGCAGGCGTCGCCACTCGTCAAGCGACATGCCGAGGGTAAAATCCACGTCATGCAGGGCGATGTCGTCGCACTCTGATACCCCAGCGCACTCGAACGCCTCGAAATCCAGCAGGAAGATGCGCTCCCCCACTTGCACTCCGACATGGGCAAAGCAGGTGCCGAGGCTTCGGAATTCACGGTCGTCGTTGGCGGCCGCTCGGACGGCCTCGAACCATTCTAGGGACGGGAATGTTGGCATATATTATTTCCTTGAGAAGATTTCACCACTGGCGGGCTTCTATTATACCATTTCAGGTAATAGCAGTTAGTGGGGACGGCTGCAAAGCGAATCTGGCTTGACAGCGTGGGGGGCCGGCAACCATAATTCCGCGCAGGTTAGACGTTCCCTTCCAATTAGGGCAAGTGAGTTTTTCTTTAGGGCAGCCGCATATTCGCAGATAGCTATCAGGATTGTTTCTCATGCCCATATCCGCCATAGACCCGCATCCTCGAAAGCGCGTCCGGACGCTCGATACAGAAATGTCCTACGTGGACGTCGGATTAGGCGTTCCCGTAGTCTTTTTGCACGGCAATCCCACAAGTTCTTATTTGTGGCGCAACATCATTCCGCGAGTCCAGAACGGCGCGCGCTGTCTCGCTCCGGACCTCGTGGGGATGGGCGACTCTGGCAAGACGCCGTCCGGCGATTACAGGTTCGCGGACCATGTTCGCTACCTGGACGCCTGGTTCGACGCGCTGGGACTCGATAGCGAAGTCGTTCTGGTCTGCCACGACTGGGGTTCGGCGCTGGCGTTCCACTGGGCGCGCAGATATGCGGAGCGCGTCGCGGGCATAGCATATATGGAGGCGATAGTGCAGAGTCTGACGTGGGAGCAGTGGCCAGAGGCCGCGCGCCGCGTCTTTCAGGGACTTCGATCCGACGCGGGCGAGAGTATGGTTTTGGAGAATAACGTGTTCGTCGAGCGCGTGCTGCCGGGCAGCATAATCCGCGATCTGAGCGACGATGAGATGGCGGCGTACCGAAAACCGTACATGGAGCCGGGCGAATCGCGCAGGCCCACCCTGTCCTGGCCGCGCGACATTCCGCTGGATGGCGAGCCGGCCGACGTGGTCGAGGTGGTTGACGCATATTCCGCTTGGCTCTCGGAGAGCGACATACCCAAGCTGTTCGTGAACGCGGAGCCGGGAGCTATTCTGACAGGGGAACAGCGCGAGTTCTGCCGCGCATGGCCGAACCAGAAAGAGGTAACCGTCAGGGGTGTGCATTTCATACAGGAAGACTCGCCCGACGAGATAGGCGGGGCGATTGCGGACTGGCTGGCGGACATGGGTCTATGGGGCGCGGAGTAGATGGCGCAACGGTTGACAGGCGAGAAGATGAGAGTCTTCGTTGCGGTGGAGCTTTCTGATGAAGCAAAGGCAGAGATTGCGGGCCTGATATCCGCAATCAACGCGCTGAAGGTGAGAGACGCGCGGACTGTGAGGCCGGAGGGAGTTCATCTCACGCTCAAGTTTCTGGGCGACGTGGACTCGGCTCGCGTCCCCGATATACAGTCCGCGATGAACGCTTCGGCGGCAGGCGCTGAGCCTTTCGAGCTTGCGCTGGGGGACACGGGTGTCTTCCCGAATCCACGCGCGGCGCGCGTATTGTGGGTGGGCGTCGAGGGAGACATAGAGCGTCTGAGCGAGATGCAAGGTCGCGTGGAAGAAAATATGGCAAATCTGGGCTTCAGACCCGAACGGCGCGGATTCAATCCTCACATCACAATCGGGCGACTGCGCGAGGGAGTATCGCGCTCCGACCGGCGCAGGGTGGTAGAGACGCTGTTCTCGCGGGAGTACGGTCAGCCAGCGTTTTATGTGGAGCGCGTCGGCCTCATAAATACTACGCTGCATCCGGACGGTTCCATTTATGAGCCGATTTACGGGGTGGGGCTGGGGGATGTGGTTTAGTCTGCAATACTATGACAAAATAGGAGCCGTCTCAGACTATTTGCCTGAGACGGCTGGCTACAACCCATGGGGCAAAAATGCTGGTTAGCTTACGCCGTTATTAGCGCCGTTTCGCCTGCACGGCGGCAGTTCACCGACACTATCCCCAGGACGACAATGTCCATAATGGTACCAGTTACTATAGTTGCACCTGTTACCAGGATCATTCTTATATGGTCTCATTACCCAGCACTCCCATTCATATTTTCGATTATGATCTTCGCATCCCTTTTGGGCTTCCGAGAGGTATAAATTAATCTTTCCGCAGGAACACTTTTCCCAATGGCCGTCAAAATGTCTTTTCCCCATTTACATACTCCTAAAATTTCCTGACCAGTCATTTTTATCCCCTTTCTATGGGTTGTCTTAATTTAAATTAGGAGTTACGCGCGTGACCGTAATCCTGCTTAACCATATCATGGCTTCACAGAAGCGGTCAAAAATTGGTGGCGTGTCTGCCGAATCATTAACGGATTCGATGAGCGCCCTTCAATAAGCTCAGGATGAACGGGATGCTGCGACCTTCACTACGCTGCACAGGCCAAGGCTATGTTACGTCAGTGAATAGTGGAACTAATGGCTATCCGCGAGTATTCGATCTACCAGCGCGCTCGCCCACGCTCTCAGATTGTCGTCGAGGTCGCTGCCGCAATGCGGGCACTCGTAGTCGCCTACGCAGTATCTCATGCCGCATGTCGGGCATGGCTGTATCCAATCCAGGCTGTCAATCGCTTGTTGAATCTGCTGTTCCGTGGCCATTTGTAATTCTCGGTCCTCAATCTTTGGGATTCGGCGTTCATAGCGCGAGACGGTTTATGAAGATTTGAATACTCATACGTGTCAAGAGCGCCCGGTATTCAACCTATCCAGCAGTGCGAACGCTTCCTCACCGCTCGGCATTCCCGCGACGGCCCCTCGTTGGCGCAGCTTGAGTCCGGCGGTTATCGTTCCCAAATGTCCAGCGTCCTCGACGCTCATGCCGTTCAGCATACCGTGTATGAAGCCGCCGTTGAAGGCGTCGCCCGCCGCCGTCGAGTCTATTGGACCCTCAGGATAGTAAGCTGGAATCTCGATCATTCTGTCTTCGCAGCCGATTACGGCGCCTTCCGCGCCGCGCGTCACCGCCACGACAGGAACGCCCATTTCGCGGTAGCGCTCCACCATTTGGAAAGGGTCGTCCGAGCCAATCAGGGCTGGGGCGTCGTCGGACGAGTTGGGCAGAAAGTAGTCAACATACGGCAACAGTTCTGCCGCCGCTTCCCGCATTTCCTCATGTCCCCATAGCTGGTGGCGATAGTTAGGGTCATACGACACCTTCGCGCCGCGCTCCTTAGCTATACGCGCCGCGCTGAGAACAGTCGCGCGAGCAGTCTCCGAAATAGCCTGCGCTATGCCCGAGCAGTGCAGGACTTTCGCCGAGCCGATATAGTCAGGATCCAGGTCGCTCGGCTCCAGCGTGGTAGGCGCGCTCCCTTTGCGATAGTACACGAACTCCCTGTCGCCGTCCGGCATCAGCGCGACGAAGTGAACCGCATTGAAACCCTCAACCGTCTTGATCTGGCTGGTGTCTATGCCCAGCGAAGTCCATGTATTCAGAAGATACGCCGCGAACGGGTCGTTTCCCAGCCTCGTTATGTAGCCGGAGCTCGTGCCAAGTCTCTGCGCCGCCACGCATATATTGAAGCTGTCGCCGGCGAGCGACCGCGTAAATGTGTCGGCTTCTTCTATCGGCTCCTCCGAGAAGAGTTCGATCATGCACTCGCCAATGCTGATTAGATCCGGCATATCTAGTCCTCATATCTGGTCGTCAGCGGCGGAGCCGGATTTCGGCAATGGACGGCATACCGCGCTCGATGTCAAACGATAACGCGCTATTTCCGCACATACTTTACGATGCGCCGACCGCTCATTCCCTCCACCGGCTGCACGAAATAGATATTCCCGTCCGAATCGCCTGCCGCGCCATGGCAACTGCGAAACTCAGGGCCGCCCCAGCGAGCGAGGGTATTCCCGTCCGAATCCAGCACGCTCAGGAAGCCGCCGTTATGTTCCGCGACATACGCGGCTCCGTCGGAATCCATCCAGATAACCGCGGGGCCGATTAGCTCGGACGGCCATTGGCCGACATACCCGCCCTCCTGGTCGAACACCTGCACGCGGTCGTTCTCCCTATCCGTAACCAGCACCTGCCCGTCGGCGTCAACCCAGACGCCGTGCGGCAGGTTGAATTCGCCCGAGCCGCTTCCCGGATCGCCCCAACTCTTGAGGTGGGTCCCATGTGAGTCGAACTTGTGAACGCGGCAGTTGGCGTAGCCGTCCGCTACGAACACGCTGCCGTCTTCCGCCACCGCTACGCCCGCCGGAAGATTGAACGGCTCGCCGCCGTGTGTAACATCGCTCCACCCATTCGAGGAGAAGACCGAGTTGTCTGCCCCGGTATCAGAGCGGTATCCGCGCTCGCCGATGGACATCAGCAGTTCGCCATCGGTCGTGTATTTGAGAACCTGGCCCGCGTCGCGGTCAACTATCCATATATTGTCCGACGGGTCTGCGTATATCGCGTGGGGAAACACGAATTCGCCCCCTTCCCAATGGCTTAGATAGCTGCCGTCTTTGTCGAAGACGATGACGCCGCGCTCGCCTCGATTGAACCCATATACCCTGTCCTGAGAGTCAACCGCGACCGCCGCCATGGGCGCGTCCCAGTCGTCGGGCAACCTGGCCCAGTCGTATATCGTCTCGAATGTGTGCTTGCCGCTTCCAACTATCGCCATGGTTTACCTCTCTGCGACCGCCTGTATCGAAATTCTACGTTAGGCAAGTCAATTCCTGACCAGATTCTAATCAACACAGACAAATTCATGTCCGCTCGTCCAACCACTGCTATCTTATCTTCAATTTCAGCCCGAATTCTACCACACAGCGGCTGTTCACATGCGCTATTAGGGTATAATCTTGTGAGCCCCAGATTGCCGGAACCAGAAGGAGTTGGAAGCATGGATTCATTGAATGGCGACGCTCTCGACTACGATGCAATCGTGATTGGAGCGGGAATTGCGGGAATGTACCAGTTATACAAATTTCGGGAACTGGGGTTGAATGTCAGAGTTTTCGAAAAAGGGACGGACGTGGGAGGCACCTGGTATTGGAATCGGTATCCCGGCGCCCGGTTTGATTCGGAAAGCTATTCCTACGGCTATTCCTTTTCGCAGGAACTGCTTGACGAGTGGGACTGGTCCGAACGATTCGCCTCGCAGCCAGAGATTCTGCGATACCTGCAATACGTAGCCGATAAATTCGATCTGCGTAAGGATATTCAATTTTCCAGCGATGTTAAGTCTGCGGTCTATGACGAAGACGCTTGGATCTGGGAAATCGTGTTAGAGGATGGCAGCGCCTACAGGAGCAGGTTCTTGATTACGGGCGTGGGCATCCTGTCCCAGCCCACTTTGCCGAAAATCGAGGGAATCGAATCTTTCAAGGGGAATTCCTTTCACACCTCCCGATGGCCTCATACTCCCGTAGATTTTGCGGGCAAGAGGGTGGCGGTAATTGGCACAGGCGCTACGGGAGTGCAGACTATCCAGGAAGTGGCCAAGAGTGTTGGGCGTCTCACTGTTTTCCAGCTTCGACCGGAGTGGTGCGCTCCTCTTCACAACTCGAAAATAGAGCCTGACGAGATGGAATCCATCAGGGCCGGCTATGATGAGATGTTCGAGCATTGCGCCAAAACAGCGGCCGCGTTCATACACGATGTTGATCCCAGAGGAGCTTTCGAGGTAACGGATGAGGAACGATATGAGTTTTGGGAGAGGCTCTACGCCAGTCCGGGGTTTGGAATATGGCAGGGCAACTTCAAAGATATACTAACCGACCTCAAAGCCAACAAAGCCATATCTGATTTCATAGCCGGCAAGATACGCGAGCGAGTGAACGACCCTCTCGTAGCGGAAAAGCTGATTCCGAAAGATCATGGCTTTGGAACCAAGCGGGTGCCTCTGGAAACCAAATACTACGAGTCTTACAATCAGGAAAACGTCGAACTGATAGACATTAGCGAGACTCCCATTCTGAGAATCACCGAGAACGGCGTTCTAACCACTGAAAAGGAGTTCGGTTTTGACTACATAATCTATGCAACGGGGTTCGACGCTGTATTCGGCAGTTTTAACAGGATAGACATTCGCGGCGTCAATGGACGCTGTTTGAAGCAACAGTGGGAAGAAGAATTGGCGACCTTTCTGGGCATTCAAACAAACGGCTTTCCCAATATGTTCATGGTAATGGGTCCCCACGCTATGGCGGGGAACAACCCACGTTCCATCGAATACCAGGTAAACTGGATAACGGACGTCGTAGGGTACATGAATGAACGCGGACTCACCCGCGCCGAAGCTACCGCGGAATCCCAGGATGGCTGGCATGACTATGTCCTGGAGCAGGGCAAGGACCTGCTGAGGAACGAGGTGGATTCCTGGCAGACCGGCGTCAACATCAATCTGGAAGGAAGGCAGACCCGGATTACCCTAATGTACGCCGGCGGCCAACCATCATTCAGGCGTCGCTGTGAGGAAGTGGCGCGGAACGGCTATAAGGAATTGGACCTCAGGTAGATTGTAAATTGAACTGCGCTGAGGAATTAACGCGACAAGGGCGTACCAGGAGAACGAAATGGCGGATAACTCACAGATTTCCCCCGACTTCGACGCGGTAATAATCGGCGCTGGCTTTGCGGGATTGGGCATGCTTCGGCAACTGCGGGAAGAGCTCGGCATGTCCGTCCAGGTTTACGAGGCGGGATCCGGGGTTGGTGGGACCTGGTATTGGAATCGTTACCCCGGCGCGCGCTGCGACTCGGAGAGCTACGTGTACTGCTTCTCGTTCTCCAAAGAGCTTCTTCAGGATTGGAACTGGAGCGGAAAGTATCCTGAACAGCCGGAGATATTGTCGTACCTCAACCATGTCGCGGACCGATTCGACCTTCGTCGCGACATCCAGTTCGACACCCGGGTAATCACCGCGAAGTTCATGGAAGACGTTAACCAGTGGCTGATAGAGACAGATCGGGGCGAACGAGTCAGGGCGCGGTTCCTCATCACAGGCATCGGCTGCATTTCGACAGGCAATGTCCCTGACATTCCGGGGCTGGACTCTTTCGAGGGAGAATGGCATCACACAGGATCCTGGCCTCACGAGAAAGTGGACTTCGCCGCTAAGCGCGTCGCCGTCATAGGCACGGGATCAAGCGGAATACAGGCGATACCGGTGATCGCGGAACAAGCAAAGCGCCTGACTGTCTTCCAAAGAACGCCCCAGTACAGCATCCCCGCCCGCCACGAAACCGTGGACCGCAGGTTCATCGAGGAAGACGTGAAACCCAACTACGATGAGATATGGGAGAAGGCGAGGTGGTCGAAGTCAGGATTTCCCGTAGAATTCAGCCAGCGCTCGGCATTGGACGTCAGCGAGGATGAGCGTCTGGAAATATATGAAACCCACTGGGCTAAAGGCGGATTCGGATTCCTGCACGGGACATTCGCAGACATACGCACGGATATAAGGGCTAACGACACAGTGGCGGAATTCATCCGTTCCAAGATACGGGGGATTGTGAAGGACCCGGAGACAGCAGAGAGGCTTCTGCCTACTGACCATCCTTACGGCTCCAAGCGGGCTTTGATAGACACCAATTACTTTGAGACATACAACCGCGAGAACGTCGAATTGGTAGATATTCGCCGCTCTCCAATTCGGGAGATAACGCCGAAGGGGGTGAGGACCGAAGAGGAAGAGTTCGAGTTCGACATCATCGTCTTCGCTACGGGCTACGACGCTATGACCGGCAGTTTCCTGAAGATGGACATCCGAGGCAGAAACGGTCTGTCGCTCAGAGATAAGTGGTCCGAGGGACCCAAGACTTATCTTGGTCTGCAAGTAGCGGGATTCCCGAATATGTTTATGATAACGGGGCCTGGCAGCCCGTCCGTACTCAGCAATATGCCGGTCGCCATCGAGCAGCATATCGAATGGATTTCTAACTTCATCGAGTTTCTGCGCGAACACGATATTGAGACAGCCGAGGCGGACCTCGACGCTGAGTATGCATGGGTGTCCCACGTGAATGAGGTCGCTGAGCCTACGATGTTCATGCTGGCAAATTCGTGGTACCTCGGCGCCAATATACCGGGGAAGCCCCGCGTATTCATGCCTTACGCGGGTGGACTGGGAACCTACCGCGAGAAATGCAACGATGTCGCGGACGTCGGCTATGAGGGTTTTATACTGAGCGCTCGCGGAGGATAATCACTCCCATCCCAGCCTTCCCGTATCGCGGGCTGAGAGGGGTAGGTCGCCAGATAATTCTAAATTCACTATTCACTATTCACCATTCAACGGCTTGGCCATTCGGTAGCCGACGCCGGTTTGGGTGAAGATGTACTTCGGGCGCCTGGCGTTATCGTTTAACTTGTGGCGCAGGCTTCGCACGATATTGCGAGTCAGACTCGTTCCGTTGCGGTCGTCGTGTCCCCAGACGAGCTGGAGCAACTGGTCGTGGGTGAGAACGCGCCCGGCGTTGGATGAGAGAGCGGACAGCAGTTTGTATTCGGTGGCGGTTAGCGGCGCGGGTCGGCCCGCCAGCGTCACCTCGCGCCGCTGGTAGTCAATCGCCAGATCGCCCAGTCGGTAGAGTTGGCGCGCTACGCTCTGCGTCTGTCTCGCGCGCTTGCGGAGCGAGGCGTCTATCCGGGCCAGCAGTTCGGGAGGCGAGAATGGCTTGACGATGTAGTCGTCGGCTCCGAGTTTGAGTGCCTTGACGATATTGTCTTCTTCATCGCGCCCTGACAGGAAGATGACAGGAACGGGGGATACCGCGCGAACGCGCTCGATCAGGTCGAAACCGCTCATTCCGGGCAGCAGCACATCCAACAGAATCAACTCAGGGCGTTCCGATTCCAGCAGTTCGATTACGCATTCGGGGTCGCCTGTCCCTCTCACCCTATATCCCGACTTGGATAGCGCGCTGCGGACGTACTTGAGCGTGTGTGGATCGTCGTCCACCGCCAGAACGCGGATTGGACATTCAACCGCTGACGTTGACGGCGCGCGCAAGACTGGTTCCAGCGCCGCGGCGCCCAGGCTTTCTTTGGCGAGCGGAATCGTGAAGGTGAAGCGCGAGCCGCGCCCGCGTCCCGCGCTCTCGACCCAGATGCGGCCGCCGTGCGCCTCCACTATTCCCTTGCAGATGGCGAGCCCGAGTCCGGTGTGATCGCGTTCGTCGCCGCTTCCGGCGCAGGAGAATTTCTTGAATACGTGCGGCAGTTGGTTGATGGCTATTCCCACGCCTTCATCGGCGACCGAGATGGCGGCGAACAAGCGGTCTGGCGTCGGACGCGCGCTCACCCTGATGGTGGACGAATCCGGAGAATTCTTTGAGGCGTTGGAGAGCAGGTTGTTGAGAGCCTGGGAGACGCGCCGCGCGTCCGCCTGCGCTGGGGGCATATCGGGAGCGATTTCGAGCTTGACCTCATTTCGTCCGCCGCCGCGGAGGAAGGTGTTTCGCGCCTCGTCAACGAGATATGCGATTTCGAGGGGTTCGGGTGATACCGAAAATATCCCGGCTTCTATTCGAGTTATGTCCAGCAGGCTGTTGATGAGGTCGCGCATTCTGTCTGCCTGCTGATCAATGATTCTGAAGAACTGCCTGCTTTCGGCGTCGTCGAACGGGATGGACGCGCTCAGAACCGCCGCCGCCGACCCCTTGATTGCCGCCAACGGGACGCGCAGTTCATGGCTGACCATTCCGAGGAACTCGCTGCGCTGGCGTTCCAATTCCTGCATTGGGGTGAGGTCCTGTATGACGGCGACTGCGGACTCTATTCGTCCGTCTTCGGAGTAGATGGGCGTCGTATTGATGAGAACCACGGCGGTTTCTCCGTCGGGGCGGTCGAACAGTATCTCTTCGGCGCGAACCGTTTCGCCCCTGTCGAGCGAGCGGGACAGGGGGCGTTCTTCGTGCGAGTACTCTCTGCCGTCAGTCCGTCGGTATAGAGTCACCGCGTCGTAGCGTTCCAGCTTGCTGCCCAGAGCGGGCGGACGGGCGATGATGCGTTCCGCCTCGTCGTTTACGAGGACGATGGTTCTCGTCTTGGCGTCAACCACCAGAACGCCGACAGGCGAGGTTCTGACCAGGGTCTCCATGCGTTGTCTGTGCGCTTCTGCGGATTCCAGCCGTTCACGCAGATCCGCGTTCTCCCGTCTCAGCCTGTCGAGTTCGTTCATCGAACCGCCTCCGAAACATCTTCTCCAGCAGATGGGTGTAACCCTGGATTTTACCATATTCGCTTCAAGTCAGTTCAAAAATCGTCGAAATCCTGAAAGTGACACGAGATTGATACAGTAACCGCTCGGATTATCACAGAAAAAACACACGTGTTGTGTATGGTGGATAGAAACACAAGCTGCGGGAGGAGCCAAGCCTGTAATGAATATCGCATTTCAATCACCAATAGATATAAGGGGGGGGGGGATCAGATGACAAG
>CAZXFX010000011.1:19201-73742 GCA_964640295.1 uncultured Dehalococcoidia bacterium
CCCTCCCCCCCCCCCCACACCCCCCCCCCCCCCTCCCCCCCGGCCCCATCAGATGACAAGCATAGTACTTACTAAGAGGCTATTCAACAGTAGATTAGCCTTGGGAACTCTTCCTGCAGTAGTAGCTATGTTGATTGCTGTACCGATCTCCGCTCACTATATGTATGAGTATGGGTATACCAATCAAGGAGAAACTGATTGCACATGGAACAGAGCCTACGGGCACTTAAAGAACAATGGAGAATGGAATGGAGGCTCAATATACTCCGGCGCTTTAGGACATTCATTTCCATAAGTGGCTAAGAAGCAGGTTAGATTATTGCAAGATCAGAATTGGATGGAAAATTATGCGACACATAACGACATTGGAAGTCGCGCAGGAGTTCGCTATCGGAGTTCTATTCACTGAGCCCTCGGATGAACCTGCCAGAATCGAATTTTCGATATGGGATGGAAGGTTTAGATGACTGATGGCTGACTGGCTTTGGCTGTGTATTCACTGCCAAGACAAACCACGACGACGATTTTGATTTTGGCCGCGGCTACATCGGTCTTCCGCAAAATATAAGAGCGCAATGAGAAACAAGTTCATAATCATGGCAATCGCAATCCTGATGGCGCTGGACGCACTCTCCAGAGTGGTGCCATCCGAGGGGGGAGGCAGTTCTTCCCGTTCAGTTTGGGAGAGAGAGGAGGGGACTGTGGATATGGCGAAATTGCCAGCCACGGAGAACGTGATAGACGGCGCTGGCTCATTTGTGGGTGTGATGAAGACCTCAGACGACTTGGCGGGCATATATCCGCTGCCGGTATATGGATCAGGCGACAAAATCGTTGGGTATGTTGGCGAGAACGGCTTCTGGGCGTCGGGAGAGACGCCGCCAGTTTTGGATGAGGATGATTCATATTGAAGGAGACATCTATAAAAGTCGCTTTACTGGCCATGTCTATTCTGGTTGTCTGCACTCAACAGACAGAGACCAGTTTATCTGGACATCTTAAGACGCATCCGCTTAATCCAGGCCGTCGAAGCCGGTTACCCTGGTCGGCGCTATTCTGATAATCACGAAGTCCAGCTTGCCGAGTATGTCCCGCAGGTATGGCGCGCCTTCTTCTGGGCCGAGGTAATGGTATGCCACCGCTCGCACAAGCTCTTCTACCCTGTCTTCGGATATGCGCGCCGTTCCGTCAACCAGAACCCAGCGCTGCGGCGGGTCGCTCGCCTTTCGCGTCAGCGACCCCTCCACCACGCAGAGCGATACAGTGGCATTGCGCGCCACGTTGCGCGCCTTGACCGTGTCGCGCCCCACCGCCACCGCTATCTCGTCGCCGTCAACCAGGTGCCACACCGGCGTCATGTGCGGGCTGCCGTCCGCTCTCAGCGTCGTGATTATAGAGATTATCGGATCTCGCAGAAGTTCATCCGTCTGTTGTCGGTTCAGGTATCCCAAGTCTCGCTCTCCTCTCTGGTCGTTCTCTATCCGGATTCGCGCTGTCGCTACAAGATGGCGCCGCGCTCCTGGAGACGGCCTATGTCGTCCCAGTCGCAGCCCAGTTCTTCGAGCAGAATCTCTTCGGTATCCTGGCCGAGTTCGGGCGCCTCTTTCCATACGCCCGCCGGGGTCTGGCTGAACGCCACCGGGAAGTTGCACATCTTCACGTCGCCTATCGCCGGATGCTCGAAATCGGTGATGTAGTTGTTTGCGATGACCTGCGGGTCATCTTCCAATTCCTCGACAGTCTGCACTTTGGCGAAGATTAAGTCGTCGTACTGGTTCAGAATCTTCATCCACTCATCCACGGGCTTCGTCTTGAAGCGTTCCGCTATGATGGCGGTCAGTTCAGGCGAGCCGCCTGTCATGCCTCGAATGTCCCGCACTCTGGGGTCGTCCGTCAGATGTTCCAGTCCGAGCGCCGCGGCGAAGTCGTGCCAGTAGCGCTGAAACTGGGTGCTCATGAACTGTATCCAGCGTCCGTCCTGGCACTCGTAGGCGTTGACGAGCGGGTTCATCGGGTTCTTTCTATCCATCTGGCCGTAGTGGTAGCCTGAGAGCAGTTGCATGCTCACGGCGAGCCCTTGCAGCCACATCGCGCTGCTGAGGTGGGAGACGTCCACGCGCTGTCCGACGCCGGTTGACTCTCTGGCGTAGAGCGCGGAGACGACGCCGAGGCACAGGATGATGCCGCCCATCTGGTCGGAGACGGCGCCCGATACGTAGGAGGGCTCGATGGCTGACAGAGGCGTGGCGGACATCATGAGGCCGGAGCGCGCCTGACCGCAGCCGTCGAGCGACGGCTTGGCGGAGTCGGGGCCTTCCGGTCCGTATCCGGTGCCGGAGCCGTATATAAGCCGCGGGTTGATCTTCCTGAGGGTTTCGTAGTCCATGCCGAGTCGTTCGGGTATGCCCTTGCGATAGTTCTCGATGAATACGTCCGCGCTTTCGACCAGTTTATAGACGATTTGCCGCCCTTCTTCAGTCTTGAGGTTGACGGCGATGCCGCGCTTGTTTCTGTTGCAGGTCTCGAAATAGGCGTTTCTGTCGCCGGGCAGCCCGATGGGGCGCGAACTCATGCGGGCGACCGCGCGTCCGATGTCGCCGTCCAACGCTTCTATCTTGATTACGTCCGCGCCCATGTCGCCCATCATGGAAGCGGCCACGGGGCCGAACTGGTACGTCGTCCAGTCGAGCACGCGCAATCCTTTCATGGGGCCGTCAACGCCGTTTATCTTGCCATTGTTCATGTCCCGCTCCCTGCTTCGATAAGCGTCCGTCTGCGATTCGTAAATGAATGATGGTGAGTAGAGCTAGACAGGCGGATGAAGTTCGCTCCACTCTGTCGCCTGTTCGTAGGCGTATCCTATTCTGCACAGCAGCGGTTCGGACAGGGGCTTGCCGACAAATTGAAGGCTCAGAGGCAGGCCGTCGGAGCTTAATCCACAGGGAGTGGAAAGCGTTGGCGCGCCGTTGAAATCGTAAGGGACCGTGTATCGCTGGAACGCGGTGCCGCGCCGCGAATCCATTGGGCCGTACAGCGCCTCAGGAGTCACCGGGTAGGCGGGGCCTATGGTGGAGGGGCATGCCATGACGTCTATGTCCCTGAACGCCTCTCTCACGAGTCCGTTGCATTCGGCGCGCATATTGTTCGCCTCTGCGTAGTCGGCGCCCGACTTCGACGCGCCCATGTCCAGCCAGCCGCGGAACCAGGGGCCGTAGTCGTCTCGGCGGGACGGGTAATTGTCGCGGTGAGCGGCTACCGCCTCGGATGAGCAGAGGACTGGCCAGGCGGGCAGATATTTGTCCACGTCCGGCATCTGGATGTGGACTATCTTCGCGCCGAGCGACTCCATGACTTTTACGCCGTCCAGAACTGCCTGCGTCAGCTCGGGGTCCACGTCGTCACTGATGTGGCGCTCATCTAGACCTATTCGGACGCCTGACACGCCGCTTTCGATGTCCGCGAGCATATCCGGAACAGGGTCGGATAGCGATGTGGAATCGTTCTGGTCGCGGCCCGCTATCGCTTGCAGCATGATGGCGGAGTCGGCGGAACTGCGCGTCATTGGCCCGACGTGGTCGAGCGACTCTGCGAGCGCGAGAACTCCGTAGCGGCTGACACGCCCCCAGGTGGGTTTCAGTCCGACGATTCCGCAGGCGGCGGCGGGGAAGCGTATCGAGCCGCCAGTGTCGCTGCCGAGTGACCCAAAGCAGAGGCCGGCGGCGGTGGCGGAACCGGACCCGCTGGAGGAAGACCCTGCCCAGCGGTCGTTGTTCCATGGGTTGAGCGGTATCTGGAGCGCGGGGTTGTAGCCGCCCATAGCGCCTTCGGTGAGATTCAGCTTGCCGAGCAGAACCGCGCCGGCGGATTCCAGCCTTTCCACCACTGTCGAGTCGAAGCTTGGAACGTGATCCATATACACTTTCGCGCCACCCATCGTGCGGACGCCATTCGTGAAGCACAGGTCTTTTACGGCAATCGGGACGCCGTGCAGGGGTCCGCGATATTCGCCCGCGGCTATTTCGCGTTCCGCTCTCTGCGCCGAAGCGACTGCGTGATCCGACATCACTGTGGCGTAGCCCTTGAGGTGTCCGTCCAGCGCCTCGATCCGCTCTAGCATAGCGCGGGTAACCTCGACGGGGGACAATTCCCGCGTCTCTATGAGCGCGGCCACCTGGGTGATCGTCATGTAGTGTAGCGGCGTATTGGCCATGCTGTCTTCTCCCTGTCATATATGTGGCGGAAACAGGATACAACAAAATGGGATGCCTGTAAGTAGTTAGTGGTTGGTCATTAGTGATTAGCGGAGTTTTCTGGTTGTGGCGATGTTCGCTCAAATCAGGATATAGATATTGTCGCGTGGCGGATTTTTGGCTAGGCTTATATGTGAGTCATGGGATATGGGAGACGAAGGATATGAGCAAGAAGTGGAACGTCGAAGAAGTGAGCGAGCGGTTCAGCGAGATGGTGGAGGCCAGTCATGTGGAAGGGACCCAGTTCATCGTGAACGAGCGGGGTGAAGAGGTTGCGGTACTGGCGCCTATCGGAGAATGGCGAAGACTGAAGGGGATGAACAACGAGGACTTTGACATCAAAGCGTGGCTGCTTGCTCCGGAAGCGCGGACTGATAATCTGACGCCTCCGAGAGTTCCCCTTAAATTTAGGCCTCCACCTACGTTCGATTAATCCCATGTATCTTCTTGACACTAACGTCGTATCGGAGTTTAGGCGTTCACGGCCTCACGGCGCTGTCCTGAGTTGGATTGCGGATATACCGAGAGAGGATTTGTTTGTATCGACCTTCACAATCGGCGAGATTCAGGCAGGCATAGAGATAACTCGAGAGCAAGACCCAGCTAGGGCGGAAGAACTGGAAGCATGGCTTGATGTAGTTCTTGTCTCATATAGATTCATCCCGATGTCCATTGACATATTCAGGGAGTGGGCGCGACTCAAACATCGAAAATCGCCGTCTCTGGAATATGACGCGATGATTGCGGCGACGGCCAAGGTCAATCGTCTCATTGTGGTCACCAGAAACACGCGAGATTTCCTGGAACTGGGAGTGGATATTCTGAACCCGTTCGAGTCCCAGTGACTCGCTCGCGCTACTGGGCGGACAGCCGCTCTTTGATTTGGTCCGCGGTTTCGCCCGTGGCGGGGGCTATCAGCTCTTCTATTAAGAGGTCTGAGAGAGCGCTTGCGAGCGTGTCCGACAACTCTTGTATGCGGCGCGCTTCGTTCAGGACGGCTATCAGGTAGTCAACTGAGTTGTTGGCCAGGGCGGGATCCAAGGTGAGAAGCCTGGTTCTGACAGTTTCCGGCGTCTCTGTCGTCGTTGGCGTTATCAGGTACTCCGCGAGCAGGTTTGAGAGCGAGTCGGCTAGTTCGTCGGAGAGGGCTTGGATTCGATCCGATTCCCTGATGACTGTTGTCAGAAGCTCGAAAGGGGTCGTGGTCGCGGTTGGCGTTGGTACCGGAGTCGGCGTTGACGGTTCGTCATCGTCATCCTCATCATCGTCGCCCGTGCGGACATGGTTGCCGGCGATGTCCAATATGCTTCCCTTCACCTCTATCTCCGGCTGGGCGTCCGCTGCCATAGGCGGAACTGTGAGGAATACGTAATCGCCGCGTCCGCTGAACACTTCGGCCTCAAGCGGAATGTTGCCGTCAACCCGGAAGTCGGTGTTTTGCACACTGGATGAATCTATCGCTTCATCGAATACGACCAGTATGCTGGTGTTCTTGGCTTTAGTGGGGTCGTATTCGGTCTTGTCGTCGCCGCTTTTGGACGGGTCCCACCAAGCGCCTGTCCGCATTCTCAATACCACCGGCCCCGTATTGTCAATTCTGGTCATATACGGCTGGCAGCCCGCCACGTCATGGTCAATCTCTATGTCTTTTCCGGCCAGTTCGCCTCTGGGGAATTCCAGCGGGTAGCAGGGGTTATCCCTGCCGTCTATTCGGGGCTGTCTATCCAGAACCGCGAGATTGCCCGCCGAATCCTCCGCCAGCGCCCACCAGTAGATGGTGACGTCGCCGCCAATCTCAATGTGACTGGGCAGTCCCTGGATTGCGCTGAATACGCCGTTTATTTCATCCACGTCGCCCTTTGGGGTTTCACTGACTTGGAACTCGTACTCGCCGCCCTGCTCAACAATCCCGTCCGCGTCCGCGTCTATGGCCAGGATTACCCAGATGTGGTCTTCGCCGGCTATGCCGGAACGGTCGTCGGAGACATCGAACTCGATGACTGGCTCCGATCTGTCCGCCGAACCGTGTTCAGGGGTGATTATGGAGAAGCTTGGGGGCGTGGATTCGACTTTGAGGGTCTTGGTGATAGAGCGGTCGGGGTCCTCGTCGTTGTATGTGAGCGTAATTACGTCGTTCTTCCCAACTTCCAGCGTGGGAGGGCTGGATTCGTCGTCGGTGTGGTGTCGGTGGGTGTTGACGACGAGGCGGAAGACTCCGCTGTTGGATCTGGTTTCCGTCAGTTTTACAGCGATGCCCTTCGGATAGGCTTGGGACTTCACGGTTACGGCTTCGCCCGTGTCGCCTATGTTCCAGCCCCAGTAGATGGCGTAGAACGAGCCGGTGTATGGCGAACCGAGATCAACGCGACCATCCCTGCCCAGTCTATCTACCACTACTCCCGGAATCTGAATGCCGTCTTCATCTACCAGCCGTACATCGTGTTTGTTGACGAACCCGTCCGTATTTCCAGCGATGACGTTGCCTCTCGCCACTCCGCTATCCAGAACGGGTATAGCCTCAAGATAGAACGTCTTCTGGTTGTTCAGGGTTACCAATTCCGCGGGAACGCACTCTTCGCAGTCTGGATGGTCCTGGTTGGGAAGGTTCACCAATTTGCTGGCCATGTCGAGGTCTGGGTCCTTGACTTCCAAGCCGATCTGTCCGCCCTGGCTTGCCCACTGCTTGTCTTCGTCCGGGTCGGCTGGATCGTAGAAGCGCAGCGCGCCGGTGTCGGATAGGGTTGGGGAGACGGCTGCAAGCGAGATGATGATCATCCCCAATAGCGCTAGTGGCAGGAACCGCTTGTGGCCTTTCACATTCCACCTCCCCGTAATTGAGCTATGAATATGGCGTGTCGAAGCAAATTTGTTGGTCAATCCTCCCACAAAGTGGCGAATCTTGCATAGCTTCGCTGGGTTCTAAACCAGTGGAAGGGTTACTCTTTCACCTCTTTGCATACTTAAGGTGACCGCGTCGGTGAATTCCATGTAGCGGACGCCATCGAAGAAATTGGTGTGGGTTACAGGTTCAACGCCTCGAATGGCGTTGATGAACTCTTCCTCCACGCGCCATCCGCCTTGCTTTTCCTGGGGTATCTCTATTTCGGACAGTTCGGAGTCGCCGCGCCGACCGCCTCTGACAGTCATGGAGGCGGAGTCAACGTGAACAGTGCCTTCCGAGCCAAATATCCAGACCTGGTCGTCCGGGGCTAGTCCGGTGACTGTGCTGAGGCGCAGCCGCGCGACAGGGCCTGATGCGAACTCGATGAGTATCTCGACGTGGTCGGGTATGGTGATATGGGCTAGTCCGCCGTCCCAGTCCTTGCGGTTCTTGACGGTGACGCGGCCTATGGCGGTTACAGCAGCCGCGGGCCCGAACCAGCGCATTATGGCTTCGAACCAGATGCCCATCTGCATGATGTTGTTGCCGGACAGGTCGCGGTCGTGGCGCCAGTGAAGTTCGGAATCTCTGTCCACGAATCCGCCCTGGTGGACTGTTATGTCCGCCGACAGCACGTCGCCGAAGTAGCCGTTTGCGATCATGTCCTTGATAGTATTGTCTATCTTGAGCGTGTGGGGGGCTGGCACTATCTGGGTGACCAGGTGTGGCTTGAGCAGGGAGGCGTCGAGCATCTCTCTTGCTTCGTCGGAATTCATGGCCATGCGCGCTTCGGTAATCACATGCTTGTCGGCGTCGAGCGCGGCGAGAACCAAATTGCGGTGCATGTAAGGCCAGGTGCCGATGCAGATAGCGTCGGTGTCATCCGCCTCTATCAGTTCTATCCACGAGCCATAGACCGCACTCAATCCAAAGTCGTCCGCCACTCGCTGGCTGGACTCGCGGCTGCGATTCGCCACGCTGACGTTTTCGACGCCCTCTATCGCCGCGAAACCCGGCAGGTGCCTCAGTCTTGTATTGCCTCCCGCGCCCACATATCCGATTCTGATAATATCGTCTGCCATAAGACGTTTTCCTCCGCGATTTATGGATATTTGATTTGTTTCAAGTTGCAGCGATTCTCTGTCAGCCGGCCGCTTCGCCGTATCCTTCGAGAGCCACCATTTCGGGTTTGAGCCAGGACGCGCGACCGTAGTTTGCCGCCCTGCCGACGTGAAAGCCTTCCACTGGAGCGAAATCTCCGGCTCGCAGTGCTTCCAGCAGGTCGGCTTCATTTCGGACGTCGCCCTTGAAGACTGTCACGCCTCTGGCCAAGCCGTCCAGCGAATGGGCGTCCGAACCGCCCGTTCCCCAGAACCCCATGACGGCGGCGACTTCCTGCGCGAAGCGATTCTCCACTTCGATATTTCCGCCGTTGACCACTTCCACCTCGTCAATGATCTCGAATACGGGGTGCTTTGCCGCCTCTTCCGCCGTCTTCGGGATGTTGTCCGCGTCCTGGAACAGCATATTCTGGGTGTAGTGTGGGAGATCGAACAGGAACCTGAACGGGTGCGCCAGCGCCATGAAGCCGCCGACCTTATCCACCTCGCGTCTGAGCGTGCGGATGACCTCGATGCTGTCGCCGTACCCCGCCACGTGGCCTTCGAGTCCCATGGTGATGACGTGTCCGAGGGGGGTATAGACTTCGAGCGCGCGGACCAGGACGATGTCGTCAACTGTGGCGGCGAACGCTTCGAAATCGTGGCGTGGCCAGCCGTCGTGTTCGGTCACCATTATGCCGGTGAGACCGAGACGGCGCGCGTCGGCGACCATCTCTTCTGGGGTCAGGCCGCTGTCCGGGCTTCCCTGGTTAGTGTGTACATGGAGGTCGAATATGGATGGCAATTGATCACGTATCTCCCGGGTTATCTCCCATTCGTTTGTCTAAAGAGATTTACTCTGCAATTTAGCAGACATCCAGAACTCCGCCGATGACACTGCGAATCTCCCCCGTATCCTCATAGAGACGCCAGAACGCGCCCGTTATGGGGTCTGTAACCGTCCACTCTTTCATTCCTCTTTCATAAAAGTCGTCTGTGTGTGGCTGGCGCAGCCATGTGGCGGTGAATTTATCGAAATTAGCCAGATACTTGTCCGCGTCGTTACAGTTTTCTCTGATGTGATCGCCCACCATGGATATGGCTTGCAGGCGGGTATAGGTGGGTGTATTGGCTAATTTGGCCGCCGACCTGGTTTCGTCGGAGGTTGCCAATTGCCTTTCTGTGCCGGGTATCCTTCCCACGGAGGCTATTATCAGGATTGCGATTGCGATTCCGAATACGACGATATATTTCAGCATAAATTTGGACCGCCGTGTCTTGAAATCATGCGGTTGTATCACAATGTGTGATGATTAGTATAACCGATTTGGGGCGCAACCCTGAAATCATGCGAATTCCAACATTCATAGTACGCGATGGATTATGACGAAGCGAATACCCATACATTCTAAGAATACCGGAATTCCTCTCAATGGCATGTATCAGTTTGGCGGGTGGATTGAATCACTTCATCAGGGCGGCGCATCAAGCGGGAAAGGATTTTCGCGCGACGCAGAGCGCCTGAAATGATGTGTGTTCGACTTCGCCTCGTCATGGCAGGCGCTTGAATATATCTTCATATTCAAGTCCCAGCATCTTGAGACGCTCGTTGTAGATGCCTTCGTCGATCGCCCACACTATGGCCTTGCGTTGGCTAATGGGACGAGACTTCTTTATGTGTATGCCGAGCGCGTTTATGTCGAAGGTTTTGAGCATCCACAGCCTTCCGTCGTAATTTCTCATCAGGGCGCGCCATCCGAAACGGCCTCTTTCGGGCCAGATAATTTCGGAAGACATGAAATTGTAGGGTTCGTCGGAATCCGTCTGTTCGATGATTTTGACGCCCAGTTTTTCGAGCGCCTCGTCGGGAGCGTTGCCTTTCGCGGCCCAGTAGATGGCTTGCGCTTTGAAGCGAAGGGGGAAGACGCGCGCTTTGGGGCCGAACAAGCCGTGTCTGAGAATTGCCTGAAAGTAGCGCCCGCAAGGAGTTACCGCAATAACGATGTGGAATGCGAAATGGTCGTAGGAGTGCAGGATTTCGGCGCTATCCGAATCGTATATCACGCCGTCTTTTTCCTGTAGCACTCTGACTTCGGTTCTGGCGAACATGGTTTCTCTTGCCGCCTCTTTATATTTGGCGGAGTCTGGGGTCCCACCGGTCTCGCAGCCAGTCCCCGATGAAGTTGAACGACAGCACTGTAAGGAATATGGCTATGCCGGGGAAGAAAGCGACCCACCACGCGGAACCGAGATATTCGCGTCCGTTGGATATATCCGCTCCCCATGAGGGAGTGGGCGGCGGAACGCCCGCTCCGAGGAAGGACAGGATGCTCTCGGACAGTATAGTGTTTCCCACCTGGAGGGTCGTGGCGACCACGACCGTATTGGCGACGGCTGGCCATAGGTGTCTGGCCATTATCCTGGGGGTGGAAGCGCCCGCTACTTTGGCGAGCGATATGTAGTCGAAGTTGCGCACTTGGAGCGTTTGGCCGCGTACGAGGCGGGCGATTCCCGCCCATGCGCCCAGGGACAGCACTCCCGCCACGATGGTGAAACTTTGCCCCAGAACGAACACGAGCGCTATGGCTATGAGGATGAACGGAACCGCGCTGAACACGTCTATCGTTCGCATTATGACCTCGTCCACCCAGCGTCCGAAGTAGCCTGAAATCAGGCCTATGGTCGTTCCGAATATCGTGCCTACCGTTATCGCTATCATGGCCAGGCTCAGGGACAGCCGCGCGCCGTAGATTATCCTGCTCAGCAGGTCGCGTCCTAGCTGGTCGGCGCCGAGGAGGAAGTGATAGACATCCTGATTTCTGCCCAAGGGGATTCCGTTTGTGTTGCAGGACTGGAATTTGTTGGTGAGTTGCCCTTCTTCACACGGGGGGTACCAAGGGGGAGAGGCGAGGACGGCGCGGAGTTGGTCTTTTTCAGGATCGTATGGAGCGACCAATGGGGCGAATACGGCGCATATAGCGAGGATGAACAGTATGAAGAATGGTATCAGGGGCCATCTTCTGAAGACGTAGAGAACTCGCTGGAACGTGGATTCATGTCCTAGATTTTCGAGCTCTGAAACTGTCAGTGATTGCGCCGGGGTCGTCAATTGAAAATCCTTAGGAGTAGCGAATTCTGGGGTCTATGATCGCGTACAGAATGTCTATTATGAACACTGCGATGACGTATGCCACAGTCAACACCAGGACTCCGCCGGTCATAAGCGGGAAGTCGTTGTTTATTACCGCTGTGTATATCATCTGGCCCAGTCCAGGCCATGCGAATACAGTCTCGGTCACCACGGTTCCGCCGATGAATCCGACCAAGATCAGCGCGGAGAACGTGAGCGGCGGTATGAGCGCGTTCTTGAAGGCGTGCTTCCACACTACCGCGTTAGCGCCTACGCCTTTTGCGCGGGCGAGCTTGACGAACTCGGAGTCGAGCACTTCCAGCATCGAGGAGCGAACCAGTCTCATGAGCCCGGCGGAGGCCAGCCAGCCCAGCGTAACCATGGGCATGACGAAGTAAGATAGGCGGTCTATGAAATTCGAGGCGTCGTGGCCGCGGGTGCCGGACGGAAGCAAATCGAGGTTGACTGAGAATATGAGTATGAGCATTATGCCCAGCCAGAACGGCGGCAGCGCCTGTCCGAAGACGGCGAACGTTCTGCCTATTACGTCCCAGATAGTTCCGCGCTTTACGGCGGACAGCATTCCTAGCGGGATGCCGGTGAAGAGAACGAACAGGGTGGCCGCGAAGCCGAGTTGCAGACTGGCGGGGGCGAAGCCGACCACCATTTGCATTACGGGCTGTCCTGTTTTGAGCGAATCTCCGAAGTCGCCTTGGAATATGCCTTTGCCCATCCATATAAAGTATTGAAAAATGAGCGGTTTATCGAGATTTAGGTCTTTGCCCCACTGCTCCCACTGCTCAGGAGAGACATAACCGACGTTTAGCATGACATTGCGAGGGTCGCCCTGAAGACGGGAGAGCGCGAACACGAAGAGAGTGGCCGCGACAATGGCCAGCACCAGGAAGAAAAGACGTCTGATTATGAAAGTCCTCATCGGCGATGCCTCAATATGATAGAGCCGTTTTAGTTGGTAGCCGCCCCGCCACAATAATATGGCGGAGCGGCTATGCGATCAGTTGATTGAACTGAAACGCGCTACTTGCTGGCCGGTATCACCGTCTCGAACGAGTTGGGAAGTTCGTATGGCCTCAGGTCCCATCTCTCGACCGTATCGGGGTTGAATCCGATTAGAACCGGAACCTCGACCACGCCAACGGTTAGCGTCATGTCGAAAGCCCAGTCGCGGATTCTCTCGCGTGAGGCTAGATTTTCGGGCGAGCCTTTGGTCTGCTTGCGCGTCTCTTCTCTGAACGCCCAGAACTGATTGTCCTCGAGGCTGGGGTTCCAGCCGCCGGCGGGAAGAGGCCACAGGCCGCCGCCGGGCAGCGTGCCGCCCGCTTCACCCAGGCGTCCCTGCTTGCTGGTCGGGCCCCAGCGGGTCATCCACGGAACGTGAATCTGGCGTCCCAGCATAGTCGGGCGACGGGACGAATACTGCGTGCTGTCTATCCAAGGCTCAAGTCCCAGATTCTCTTTCCACTGTCCAACAGCCGCTTCACAGACCTCGAGCGATGTGCCGTTGCCCTGCGAGCAGAAGAACTCGAACTCGAAACCGGGTTCAACGCCTGATTCCGCCAGGTGTTGCTGCGCCAGGTCTGGGTTGAAAGCGTAGCTCCAGCGCTCCTGGTACTCGGGGTGGGTCTGGTGCACTTCCATTCCTGGGAACGCTCCGCCATAGACCGCTCCGCCGTAGCCGCCGGTAACCGACGCGGCGATCAGTTCGCGGTCAATGCTGTATGCGAGCGCTTTGCGGAACGACTTGGCTTTCAGCATGGATTCTGTTTCGTAAGAGAATTTATCGGTGTCGCTATAGTCGAAACCGACCGAATCTTCGGTGAAGCGGGATTCGAAACCGTCGAACTCGACAAGGTTGAAGTTCGCCACTTCGCATCCGGCGCCGGGCGTGTCCTGAATCGCGGGGTCTGACCTGTCAAGTCCCTCGCACTCGATTCTGGGGTCTCCGATCCATGGATACTTGTCGGTGGGCAGGAAGCCCTGCCTCATTACCGGCTTGCCGGACAGGTCTTCGTCTCCGAGCGTAGAGCCAGGAGGATACTGGAACGCCCAGTCATTGCCGGCGAAGTAGAAGAAGTTGCCGTTGATGGCGTCCAGACCTTCGTGGAACTGGAAGCCTTCGTCTTCCAGACGCCCGACGTCCTGAATGGACGCCATGGCTATGTCCGCCGCGCCGGTCTGCAGCATGGCGGAGCGCTGCTGCGCTTCGTTGGCCTGAATGAACACGAGTCGTTCGTAGCCGGCGTTGGCGCGCCAGTGGTCAACTCGCGCTTCGGCTTCGATGCGCTCTGCGGGAAGCCATTCATGCACTACAAACGGGCCTGAGCCGTGCGGAACGCCGAAGGTATCGCCCAGTTCGTCATAGAGTTGCTTGGACTGAATCCAGATGGCGTCCTGGCAAATTGAAGAGGCGTCCTGAAGTCCGTCCGACCTGAACGCTCTGTTATCAGCCACCGCCACATATTCGCTCTCGGCGCGCCATGGCTTGTAGTATTCGTAAGCCTGGGACGAGTTGGAGTGGGCGGAGCTGGTGTCCTCGGAGCCGGCATCATTGAATGACCAGGCTACGTCTTCGGCGGTTAGCGGCCCCACGTTGGTGAGTTCGCCGTCAACTGAGCGATAGAAGTCTATTCCCTCGCGGATGAACACCCTGATGATGCCCTGGCTGCTTATGTCCGACAGGTCCGCGTCGTCCAGAGTTTCGCCGGTCTGATCGTTCTTGAGAGTTTTGCCGCCCAACTTGACCGTGCCGCCGGACGCGGAAGGAAGTTCCCACTCCCAGCCGGTGGCGACGAACGGGGCGTGGCACGCTTCGCTGGTAGCTCTAATCGGGTTGCCCATGTCGTCGAATGTGGGTTCCCAACCCAATAGAGGTTCCTGGAATCCGAAGAAGCCGTGGAACAGCACGTCGGGCCAGGTTCCCTTGACGTTTCGGAACTGAGGCGTGCCTACGTTGTCAAACGCCACGGTGATTGTGACGCTTTCTCCGCTCTCGGGCATCATCGCCGCGGTTGGAGCGGGCGCGGGCTGCGCCGCCGCTGTCGGGGCGGATGTCGCGGGAGCGGGAGCGGCCGCGGTTGGAGCCGCAGGAGCGGGCGCGGCTGGAGCGGGCGCGGTGGCTGCCGCAGGAGCGGGGGACGCGGGTTCGTCATCCCCTGAACTGCAAGCTATGGCGAGCGCTGCCACCAGCGACATTGCCATAATTAACCCGAACGCCAATCGCCACTTCGATTGAACACGATTAGATGTCATAATTTATCTCCCCCCAGATATAGTGGAAAGTGGGATGCTGTTCGTAGTCATCGAACGCAACTCTTCCCTTCTTAAGTTATCTGTGATTATATTCACATATAGAATGTCAATGTCAAATTTGATTGGCATTCTCAGTACGCGCCAGGAATGCTATTTGGCTGGGGAAGGCGCCTGTATCAATTTGGTCGGAGGGCTGACGAGATTTTCCGCGCGGGGCCATGTTGGTTCAACGCGCGCCGCCTAAGTTGACGCAGGGAATAGCTCGATTGGAGATGAGTGGGGGATATTGATGGTGCCGAAGGTCGGAGTCGAACCGACACGGGATCACTCCCAACGGTTTTTGAGACCGTCGCGTCTACCATTCCGCCACTTCGGCGCATCATCTAAAGAATTTCTAAGATTGTAGCGTAAACTGCCCCGCCATTCACAGTGTATCTAAAGAATGGGCGCTCATAGTACGCGATAGTTTGCGACGAAGCGAATATCCATACATGCTAAGAATACCTAAAGAATGAGGCTGGGGTTGCGTTCAGGAATCGCATAATCTCTTCTTCTGTATAATCATTGTAGAACTCCTCAACCACTCAGACAAGCTACGGGACGCTAAGAATGAATGTCATCTGGATAACTTCCGACACCTTTCGCAGAGATCATATAGGCGCGTATGGCAACCCCACGATTAGAACGCCTTCTCTCGACGGGTTAGCGCGAGCGGCGATTAGATTCGACGCTCACTACGCGGCGGGTTTCCCGACCATGCCCACAAGGGCGGATCATCATACGGGACGCTGGACGATGTCCTTCATGGGGTGGGAGCCTCTTCCCGCAGGCGTTTCGACCCTTGCCGAGATACTGGCGGGACACGGTTTCCATACGGCGGCGTCTGTGGACACGCCCTACTATCTAAGAGACGGCATGAACTACGACCGCGGCTTCCAGTCCTTCTTAATGAACGTGGGTCAGGACACTCTCTGGTCCCTGATTCCCGAACCCGGCTATCACCACGAGTCCCTGGACGTCAGGGCGGCGTGGAACTCCGAAGCGGACAGGAACGCGCCCAAGACCTTCATGACGGCGATGCGATGGCTGGAACGGCACTACAAAGAGGATTTCTTCCTGTATGTGGACACGTGGGATCCGCACGAGCCATGGGACGCCCCTCGCTACTACACCAAGATGTATATGCCGGACTATGACGGCGAACTCGTTCTTCCTCTCTACGGCAACTGGCATGACATGCCGGGCTATGAAGAGGAGCAAATGCTGAAAGGGCACGCCGCGTACTGCGGCGAGATTACCATGGTCGACACCTGGCTGGGCTTTCTGATGAAGTCGGTGGAAAACATGGGACTCGCGGATAATACGGTGATCATATTCACCTCTGACCACGGCTTCTACTTTGGAGAGCACGGCGGACTATTCGGCAAGATGAGTTCTGACAAATATCCCAACGGCGCTCTAAGACCATACGACGAGCCGGGCTCGCAGTGGGGCTATTCGCCTCTGTACGAGGAAATCGTCCACCTGCCTCTTCTCATACGCGCTCCGGACACAACGCCCGGCAGTTACAAGGGCTTGAGTTCCGCGATAGACGTCATGCCGACTGTTCTGGACCTGCTGGGACTGGAGGCGCCTGCATTCGTGCAGGGACGTTCGCTCGCGCCCGCCATGCGCGACGAGTCGCTTTTGGGGCGCGATTACGTGATTAGCAGCCTGCCTTTCGCCAACCCCGGCGATCCAGTTCGCTCGGTGGACAATTTCCTCAGAGACCTGAAGGACCCGCCGGTCACGACAGTCACTTCCGGGGGATGGAGCCTGCTGTATAGCCCCGAGGCGGGAGTTTCGCGGTTGTATAATCTGGAAGACGACCCCCATCAACTCGATGATGTGATAGAGGCGCGCATGGACGTCGCGGGAGACCTGCACAAGAAACTGGTGGCGTTCATGCGTGAGACCGATGTGCCGGATCGCCTGCTTCATCCGCGACTGGAACTGCGAATGTGAGTGAAATCGGCCATGACGCGCCTGGCGTATCAGGGCAGAGCGAGTTCATTTCGCTGGTCACTCCCCTTTCAGAAAACTTGAGAGTATGCGGGTGAATTCGTCGGGGCGTTCGATCTCTGGGCGGTGGCCGCAGTCGTCCAGCACTTCGAGGCGCGATCCCGGGATAGACTCGTTGTATAGCTGGCCTGCGCTCAAGGGAATGATGGCGTCGTCGCGCCCCCAGACTATCAGGGTCGGCAATCGCTTGAGCCTGTGCAGAAGTTGAGGCATGGTCGGGTTGTGCATGTAGGGGCGCCAGCCCAGCATGCACGCCACCTCGCGGACGTCTTCCCAGTCCATCATCTGCTCCGGAGTAGGTTCGTCTGGGCAAATGGCAGAAAACTCGGCGACCGCGCTCTTGTTCGCCACTGAGGCTTCCAGGAAAGCGGGGACGGTAATCAAGAATATATCGAGTATCTCGCCAACAGGCGGCCTGACTCCGGCGGCAGACACCAGAACCAACTTCTTGAATCGTTCAGGATTCATCGTAGCGAGTTCGGCGGCAAGCCACCCGCCGAGAGAGAATCCGACCACGCTGACCTGTCCGACGCCCATGTCGTCCAGCGCTTCGAGATACCATCCCGCCACATCCCGCATCGTCATTGCCCAGTCCAGACGCGCGGAGCCGCCGTATCCGGGCATCATGGGGATGTTCAGCGTGAACTCGCTCGCAAGATTTTGATGCCACCTCATCCAGCCCGGGTGTCCCGTCTCGTCATGCAATATCAGAATTGGCTCTCCCTCTCCGCCCGTCACCAAAGAAGTCTGTATTCCGGCGAGTTCGCGCGTATGGCGGGTGGATGTGCTTTCGGCGGTCATGGTCATTGCGATTCTCCCCTTATCTGTCGGTTTCAGTTCAGGATTCTACTCCAATGCAGGATATATTACATCCTTCCGCCGGCGAATCGGGGCCCATGCGCCCGTAGAATCGCGGCGCGCGGGCAAGCGACGGCGCGAAGGCGTCACTGCGACTGTTCGGTGGCGAACAGGCCCTCTACGAAATCGCGGGGATCGAATACCGCGATGTCATCGGCATTCTCGCCGACGCCGATGAACAGAACGGGCAGTTTGAGTTCGTCTGCGATGGCCAGCGCCACCCCGCCCTTGGCAGAGCCGTCCAGCTTTGTGAGGAATACGCCGGCGCAGCGCATATCCTCTGTGAAGGCGCGCGCCTGTATGAGTCCGTTTTGGCCGGTAGTGGCGTCCAAAGCGAGGAGGACTCTGTGCGAGGACTCGAATCCCTGCCGGTCTATGACCGTTCGCGTCTTGCGCAGTTCGGCCATCAGGTTGGAGCGCGTATGCAGCCTGCCGGCGGTGTCAATTATTACGACGTCAACGCCGCGCGACACCGCCGCCTGAAGGGTGTCGAACGCGACAGCGGCGGAGTCGGCGCCGTGTCTGTGCGCTATGACGTCCACGCCCAGGCGGTTTCCCCATTCGCTAAGCTGCTCTATGGCGGCCGCCCTGAAGGTGTCGCCCGCGCCCAGAAGCGCTCTTTTCCCTTCATCCTGATATAGATTCGCCAGCCGCGCTATGGCGGTCGTCTTTCCCACGCCGTTCACGCCGACCATCAATATGACTAGCGGCAGGTCTTCCACTTCCATGACGCTGTCGGCTCCCTCCACGCTGAGAATCTCCACCATCTCGTCCTTGAGCGCTTCGAGGGCTTCTTCCGGCCTGGTTATACCACGCTCTCGTATGTGGTCGCGCAGGGCGTCGAGAAGTTTCATAGTCGTCGAGACGCCCACGTCCGCGGATATGAGGGACTCCTCCAGTTCGTCCCACATATCGTCGTCTATCTCGCTTCTCTGAAAGACGTTCGTAAGCCGGCTGAACCAGCGGCGTCTAGTTCTTTGAACCGCCGCCTGGGTTCTCTCTCTATCTTCACGCTTGCTTCTTTTGAAGAATCTCAGCATCCCATAAAGTCCTGACTTAAACTAGTGGTTCAACACTTTTGAATTGACAGTCTATCTATCTACTCTTTGTGGAATCACCCCCATCGTGGAATCACCCCCCAATTCTAAGCCTTCCCCATCAAGGTGGAAGGGATTTTGCCTATCAAAGAAGTCTCAATACTCATCATAATTAAGTTGTTGGACTACTAGCGATTGGGGTTCCAGCGCCCTTATTCGCGCCGATTGGCGCGGGTGGATTCTGGATGCGTATTGTAGCGCCGGCGCGAGAATATGAATATGGTCGCCTTGCGCCGCGGACTTTTATATACCTCAGTCCGCGTTACAGGCTATAATACTGCGGCATGTCTGATATTCTGCTTTGGCTGATAACGGTTGAGATAATCGGGCTGGCCGCTTTCGCGCCGGCCTATGTGTTGTTGCCAAAACTCGCTGACCGAGGCTGGGGGCTGAGCAAGCCACTGGGGATTCTGGTCGTGGGTTACGCGGCGTGGATTCTTAGCGCGCTGCGGATAGTTCCGAGCGTCCGCCTGACCCTGATAGCCATCGCCGCCATTCTGCTGGTCGCGGCCATTGCGCTGTTCTACACGCGACGCGACGAGGTGCTCGCTTTCGTGAAGCGGGAGTGGAGATTGCTGCTCGCCGCGGAACTGGTCTTCCTGCTCTTCTTTGCGCTGTGGACGCTCTTCAGAGCGTATGACCCCGCGATAAATCACACCGAACAGCCGATGGACTTCGCGTTCCTAAACGCTTCCATACGGTCCGTGTTCGGACAACCTGAAGACCCGTGGATGCGCGGAGAGTCCATCAGCTACTACTACTTCGGCTACTGGATGATGGGGTCTCTGAGCGAGCTTTCGGGAGTAGCGTCGAACGTATCCTACAACCTGTCGCTTGCCCTGATTCCCGCGCTGTCCGCGATGGGGATATTCTCGGTGGTGTCCAGCCTCGTCAAATCCGATGGCGCAAGCCTCAGGCTGAGCGTCGCGTGCGGAGTGGCGGGCGGACTGATTCTGGGGGTCGTATCCAACCTGGAAGGCGCTCTGGAGTTCATGCGAGCCAACGCGATGGGTTCGCAGGGTCTATATGACTGGATTGGCATTGAAAATGTGGATGGACCGGCAGAGACACCCTCCGGCAACTGGTATCCGGACGAATTCTGGTGGTGGTTCAGGGCCACGCGCGTCATCAATACATTTGTGGACGGACACGGAATTGACTATACCATCCAGGAATTCCCTTTCTTCAGTTTCATTCTGGGCGACTTGCATCCTCACATGTCGGTCATACCGTTCGCGCTGCTGTTCACAGGCCTGGCGCTGAATTTCTTCAGAGCCGACCTCCCCAACCTGTTGAAACCCAGCTATCTAACATACGCCGGCCTGTTCACGATGGCGCTTTCGCTGGGCGGTCTCGCCTTCACCAATATGTGGGACCTGCCGACATACGCCGCGCTTCTGGTCGTGATTGCGGCTCTGAAAGCGTATCACGAATACTCGAACCGTTCTGAAGACTCGGACGAGGTAGAGACGCTCGGCTCGAAGATGATAGACGCCTTGGCGCTCTCGCTCATGGTGGTGGCGGTCGCCATCGTGTTGTATTTGCCTTACTACCTGGGCTTTTCGGCATCGGTCAGCGGAATAGGCGCGGTGGTTACCCCCACTCGATACGCGCATATGTTCATAGTATGGGGGACGCCGCTAATCGTAGTCGCGCCGTTCATAGTCGCCAGTTTCTGGCAGACGGTAGTGGGGCCCGGCTGGCGCGGCATGACGGCGGTCTCTCTGTTGGTCGCGCTCGGCCCTTTCGCGGCGTGGTTGATACTGAGACTCCAATCGGCGGAACCAATCTCAAGCCCTGAAGTACGGCTTATCCACATTCTTCCGCTTGCCGCGCTCATCGGGATGAGTACATGGTCGGCGCTGCACGAAGTAAAGTCGCGCGGGCTTTCGGGCAAGGCGTTCGCGCTAATTCTGGCTACGTTTGGACTGTTGCTCATCATGGGGGCTGATCTCATGTTCGTGGACGACTCGTTCGGCCCTCCCAGTCAGCGCATGAACACGGTATTCAAGTTGTACTACCAGGCGTGGATACTTCTCGCTTCGGTGGGGGGATTCGCGCTCTATTTCTGGGTATCCTCGCGTCCGACGCTGAAGGGATGGGGAAGAAGGCTTTCGACACTGTGGGCGGTAGCGGCTATTTGCCTTGTGTCGGTCAGCCTTTACTACACGGCGGCGGCGTGGACGAGCAAGTCTCAGGAATCCACGCAGGCTACTACGCTGAACGGCCTCGAGTTCGTAAGAGAGTCGAACGCGCCGGAGTACGAAGCCATACAGTTCATCAAAGACAACCTGTCCGAAGACGACGTCGCTATCCTGGAAGGCGTCGGCGAGTGGTTCGACGCGGGACTCATATCGCGCAGCACGGGAATACCGACAGTACTCAACTGGCCCGGCCACGAATTGCAATGGCGCGGGCCGTCCCCGGAACTCAGCCGTCGAGAGCAAGACGTGGCGACCATATACCAGACAGCCGATTTCGCGGAGGCGCTCGAACTGCTCCGCAAGTACGATATAGACTATGTGTATATTGGGCCGAGGGAGCGAAACAAGTACGGCGGTCCCGCCCTGGACAAATTCCCTGAGTTCATGGATACGCTGTTCGAGCATAGCGACGTGGCGATTTATGGGTTGCGCGAAAATTAGGGGAAGCGCGCTTGCGAAACCAATAGCGCCGCGCGAGATTCGAGGCTCGTAAACCGAAGAGTCTCGCGGATTCGTATAAGAGGTTGATTCTCCTATTCCCAATAGCTGATACTTGATGCGGCAGGCAGCAAGCCAGGGCGACAATGCCCGGCGGCTTGCGGTCATCCTGTCCAAATAGAGTCGAACGTCCAGCCTTCCTGCGCCAATGGCTTCAGATAAGACAGTCCCAGATAGCACAACTCCCGCTCCGTCCATATCGCTCGGCGAGCGATTGAGTTCCGCGTTGAACCGAACGCGCGCCAGCGTCCTCTGGTGGGAAGCGGCGGGCTACGCCTCGCTGGTTGTCATTGGACTGGCAATGCGCCTCTGGGATCTGGGCGCGAGAGCGATGCACCACGACGAAAGCCTGCACGCGCTCTATTCATGGAAGCTATCAGACGGCGAGGGTTTCGCACACAACCCGATGATGCACGGCCCGCTGCAGTTCCAAGTCAACGCAGCTTTGTTCGTCACGCTCGGAGACAACGAATTCACGGCGCGGATTCTCTACGCATTCATGGGGACTATCCTCATACTGATGCCGCTGCTATTCAGGAGCAGGCTCGGCAAGCTGGGGGCGCTGCTGGCCGCGGTAATGCTCACGGTTTCACCTGCCATGCTCTATTACAGCCGCTTCGCGCGAAACGACATACTCATGGCCGTGTGGACGTTTGGACTGGTCATTTGCATGTGGCGATACCTCGACGAGGGTCGCCATCGCTATCTGTACATAGCGGCGGCGCTGCTGGCGTTCATGTTCGCCACCAAAGAATCGGCGTACATGATAGTCGGTATGATGGGACTCTGGTGCTTCCTCATGGCTATTCATCCCAGCCTGTCTCGGGCGTGGTCGGATATAGAAGCGAATGGGGTCTCGCCGCCGATGGCGCTGGGCAGATTGCTGAACGGGGCGTGGAGTTCGTTCCTGAACGTGCTGGAAGAATCCAGGCGCGGCGGACCGGCGTCGTTCATGGTATTCCTCATCGTGGTGACCCTGCCGATGTGGTCCGCGTTCGCCGCCATATTGCAGGATACTCCGCTGCTTGGCTGGACCAACCTTACGCTTGCCGCGGGGGAAGGCAGCGCACGCATCGGCGATCCCCTAGGCGGCGGCAACGTCATCGCGTTCGTCATAGTGGTCGGCATGATAGCCTTGTCCGCCTACTTTGGATACCGGTGGAACCTGTGGCTATGGCTGGGGTGCGCCAACATCTTCTACATTATCTGGATTCTGTTCTACACGACCTTCTTCACCAACTTGGCGGGCGTAAAGAGCGGAATATGGCAATCGCTCGGCTACTGGATAGTCCAGCAGGGAGAGGCGCGCGGAAATCAGCCCTGGTACTACTACTTTGTTCTCACGTCCATCTACGAATTTCTGCCCTTCCTGATAGGGATAGCGGCGGCTGTTTACTATGTTAGAAAGCGGGATACCTTTGGCGTGTTCCTCGCATTCTGGTCGCTGATGACATTCACGCTATATACGATAGCAAGCGAAAAGATGCCTTGGCTGCTGGTGAACATCGCGCTGCCCTTCATCATAATTGCAGGCAAGTTCCTGGCGGATATGGCGTCGAAGGTCAAGTGGCGTTCGATTGCGCGAGATGGTAGATACATGCTGTTGATCGGCGTTCCTGTCTTCGCGATTTTGCTGTGGAGCCTGGTTATATACTCGCCGACCGGATCGGTTTCCAGGGATGTCCTGATTCAAGGGGTAGCGGCGACTGCGCTGCTGGGCATGATTGGAATGGGAGTCTATACTTACCGCAGGATAGGACATACGCAATTCCTGACGATTTCCACGCTGGCAGTGGCCGTACTGCTGTTTGCGCTCAGCGCGCGTTCGGGCGTCATCGCCGCCTACCAGAACGGCGACATACCCGTGGAGATGCTGGTCTATACCCAGACGTCGCCGGACATAACTCGCCTGCTGGATACATTCGACGAGACGGGCGCCGGCTCCCAACTTCCTGTGGAAATTGACTCGACCTCAGGGTTTAGCTGGCCGTGGGCGTGGTACTTCAGGGACGCCGACAACGTGCAGTATCCCGTTCACAATGAAAACTCCTTCAACTCGCCGCTCGACGACCGCGTTCTCGTCGTACATTCCACCAATCAGTCCTTTGCGGACGATGGACTCGGAGAAGGCTATCTGGACGGCAAACGCATCAGGCACCGATGGTGGTTCCCCGAACATACTTACAGAGGAATGACCCCGGGCAAACTGCTGAGCGGTCTGCTGGACAGATCCGCCTGGCGCGGAGCGATGAACTACTGGCTGAACAGGGACGGAGTGTACGACATACTCGGCAGCGAAGACTCATACGTCTATTTCAACGCCAACGTGCCCCAGCGCTATCAAGGCGCGCCTTGAGAAAGCGCGGGGTATTAGAGATTGGCGGCTCTTCAGGGAAATAAGAAATACTGGATCGGAATTGGGATCAGTATCGTTCTGCTGGCTTACTTTCTGTTTACGGTGGACTTCCGCCGTATGCTGGACGCGCTCGCCGGCGCGAACTACTGGTATATGATTCCCGCGAGCGGAATGTACTTTGTTTCGGTGTACTTTCGCTCGATGCGCTGGAGCGTAATGCTCAGACACATCAAGCCGGTCGGCGTCCGAAGGCTGTTTCCCGTCGTCGTCGTCGGGTACATGGCGAACAACATTCTTCCCATGCGCCTCGGCGAGTTGGTGCGAAGCTACTACCTGAGCGAACGCGAAGGAGTGAGCGCGGCGTCAGCGCTTGTAACGGTATTCGTCGAAAGGATATTCGACGCGCTGGCGCTTCTGCTCTTCATTGCCGTAATCGTTCCCTTCGTTCCAATCGACGGACTTTTGGAGGAGTTCTCTGAAATTCTGGGAATCCCAGCAAGCCTGATCGCCCTGGGACTCACACTGCCCTTTGTCGGCGCGTTCTGCGCGCTGGCGCTGCTGTCTGTGTATCCGGAACGGACACGCTCACTGATATTGCGGGTATTAAACAGGCTTCCAGACAGGATAGCGTCAATGCTGGATGGCCTCTTGATAAGAGTATTGGAGGGAATAGCGCCCCTGCGCGAGCCGCGAACGCTGGCCATTCTCTTCGCGCTTTCCATTCCCGTATGGCTGACGGAGGTGGCGGTCTTCTGGATAATGGGCTATTCTTTCGGCATAGACGAATATCACGATGGGGCCGCGCCGATGGCGGTGAATATGGTGTTGACCACAGCCATCACCAATATCGGCGGCTCGATACCGGCGGCTCCCGGCGGGCTGGGCCTCTTCGAACTGATAGCGCGCGAAATCCTGGTTCTCGGCCCTCTGGCATCTGTTGACAGATCGGTGGCGGGCGGATACGTAATAGCGCTCCACGCCGTGATACTTCTGCCTGTGATAGTTCTGGGGCAGATAATTCTGTGGACAAGCCAGCTATCGCTGAGAAGATTGTCGCGGTAGGGCGACGTTATTCTGAGATATATTCGGCTCGGATAAATCCTTGGGATATTCCCTTCAGGATAACAAACGGACGCGCCAACGGATTGGCGAACCTGTAGCGGTATCTCCGCCTCTGACCTTCTTTGATTAGCGCAGGACCTCGTTGCTCTTGGCAGAATGCGTCCAGATGGCGCGCGAAAGCGGGCACGTCGTAACGTCTGCCCATTATCTGAGACAACGGTTTGCGCACAGATTGAGCGTTGAAATAGCTAAATTCGTCTGTATCAGCCAGCGCGCATGCCAACAAAACCTTTTCGTACAGAGCGGCTGGGTTGGCGCTGTACACTGCTAAAGCGTAGTTATCCTGTATGCTGCGTTCGGTCATCGTAAGCGCCTGATCTATCGCCGCTTCTATGTCTGTCCTCTCAACGACACCGCGTCCTTCGTAGAGAGCCATTCGCGCCGAGTAGAGCGCAAGGAGGTGGGTATAGTGAGGATAACCTTGCGAAACCGCCGGTATGTACCATTTGACAGACTCATCCACACTCATGTCCACCTGCGCTAATCCGTTAGAGACGATCTCGCCAAGTTCTTCGCGCGCCATACGTGGCATCCACACCTGTGTCAAGCAGCGTTCAATAGAGCGATGTCCTTCCAACAGGGAATCCACGTCGTTGGCAACCCCTACCAGCAAGATGGTCGCGGACACGGCGTTGTCAGAAAGAGACTTTATGGTGTCCGCTATCAAGCGTATGGAATCCTTGTCGGTTAGGCGGTCGAATTCGTCCAGTATGAGCAGCCAGTTTGCGGACAGCGACTGGAGCAAAATGAGAACGTCGTCAGGAACAGGCTTGTCTGGAAGCATATCCGACGCGGGGATTTGACGCAGATTGGGATTAGAAACTCCGCTGAATCCTAGACTTGGCATTTCATGGACGGTGAATATCCTGCTCATGAGCTTGCGCGTTAGGCTAGAGTAAGTATCGGTGGTGTCGCAGTTTACGCTGGCGACAGTGATTTCATCGCGTGTAGCTAATCCTATTACCTCGGCCAGTATATTGGCTAGCGACGTTTTCCCCACGCCCCTTTCGCCAAACAGGATGCAGTGCATGCCACGCTGATTGACAGCGTCAGCAATTCTTAATATCAGGGAGTTCCTTCCAAAGAAAAGATCAACGTCCCGAATCGGCGTTGCAGGAGTGAACACCTTGCCCAATCTCACAACGCGAAGATCAACAGAAGAATCTTTGGATGGCATTTAGCTACTCCAAGTCTGTGTATATATTGGCGTCATAAAAGATAACACGCCCTATTGTCATAATATAAACGGACTATGTCACAATATATAGCCTTATACTGATGTTATGCCCTCTGACGCGGTAACGACGCTGTTTATTTGTAACGCGGCAACCCTCACTGTAAACTGATCGGAAGTCGGAACATGGGAGATATATCTTGAGAGTAGGCATAATCGGCGCGGGGGCGACCGGCCTCCCAGCGGCTTACGACCTGCTGAAGGCGGGACATGAAGCCGTAGTATATGAGCGCGCTCCCTTCATTGGCGGTCACGCTTCCACGTTCGATGTTGGCGGCGAGAGGCTGGAACGCGGCTACCACCACTGGTTCACGTCCGACACCGATATTCTCGACCTGCTGGCAGAGTTGGGCCTCGAACGTACTATCCGGTGGATAGACTCCACAGCCGGCACTTTGTACGACGGGCGAATCTATGATTTCGTCACGCCGCTGGATCTGCTCAAATTCAAGCCGCTCAGCTTTCCTGATCGCATTCGTCTGGGTTTGATGACTCTGTACCTTCAGCGTCAGAAGAACTGGCGCAAGTATGAGGGAGTCACTACCGATGCGTGGCTGAGACGATACGGCGGCCAGAGGATGTACGACACATTCTGGGGGCCAATGCTGCGCGGCAAATTCGGAGAGGACTACTATAATCAGGTCACCATGGCTTGGCTGTGGGGAAAGGTCAACACGAGGGTCAAGTCGCGCGATAAGAGCATGGTTCGGGAGAAACTGGGCTACCCCATAGGCAGTTTCGGGATGGTGTTCGACACTCTCGCCGACAAGATACGCGGTATGGGAGGCGAGGTGCATACCTCGGCGTCCGTGAACAGGATACTGGTGGAAGACGGAGGCGTCCGAGGTCTGGAGATTCAATTCGGGCGGGACGACCCCAGCGACGAGCCTTTCGACGTCGTTCTGGCTACCACGCCGTCACCCGTATTCAAGCGTCTCACGCCGCCGCTGCCGGAAGACTACCAAGCCAGGCTGGACAGCGCTCGCTATATGTCGGCGGTACTCATAGTCATGACGCTGGACAGGAGCCTGTCTGACGTGTACTGGCTCAACGTCGCGGATCGCTCTATTCCATTCGTGGGCGTAATCGAGCATACCAATCTGATAGGGCCCGAGCGCTACGGCGGAAAGCATATAGTATATTTGTCTAACTATCTTACGACGGACAATCCGCTCTACGGCATGGGAAAAGACGAGTTGCTGGAAGAGTATCTTCCCCATTTGCGCAAGATAAACCCGGACTTCTCGCCCGACTGGATAGAGGATGTATATCACCATCGTGTGGATGGAGCGCAGCCGATAATCGGCGTGAACTACTCGGACAGCATTCCGGGGCACAGGACTCCTTTCAAGGGGGTGTATCTCGCCAACACGACGCAGATATATCCGGAAGACCGCGGCACGAACTACAGCGTCCGCATGGGACGGCAGCTTGCGCGCATGATCATCGAAGACAATAGCTAGACACCTCGTTCTTATCCGTTAGGAGGCCCGCTCAGATGACCGATCTTATTCTCAGGGGCGGCAGAGTCATAGACTCGTCGCAGGATATTGACGCCCGGATGGATGTCGCGGTAAGCGATGGCGCAATATCTCAAATAGGCTCGGAAATTAGCGCGGGCCCTGAAACTCGCGTAATAGACGTCGCGGGCAAACTGGTGACGCCCGGTCTCATAGACCTGCACACCCATGTCTATCACGGCGTCAACCAGACCGGCGTGGACCCTGATCTGGCGGGCGTTTACGCGGGGGTAACTACCGTGGTGGACGCAGGAAGCGCGGGATGCTACTCATTCGGGGGCTTTCCTGAACACATAGTTCCCAACGCGAAGACCAGAGTCGTGTGCATGCTTCACATATCGCGCGTCGGGCTCAACTATCAGCCCGAAATATCCCGTCGCGAAGACATTGACCTCGAAGAGACGGTACGAGTGATTCTTGCTAACAAGCCGTTGATCCAGGGCGTAAAGATACGCGCGGTGGGTCCCGCCGTGCCTGTAATGGGCGTCGAGATGGTTCGGCTCGCCAAACAGGCGGCAAGCGAGGCGGGCGTTCGGCTCATGGTGCATATTGGAGACCGAGGCGTCGCAGGTGGGGGAAAGACGATTACGCGCGAGTTGCTGCCGCTGCTGGAGCGAGGAGACATAATCACTCATCTATTCAGCGGCAACGCCGGTCGCATTCTGGATGACGACGGCAGGGTGATATCCGAGATGATGGACGCGCAGAACAGGGAAGTGTTCCTGGATACCGCGCACGGCAGGCAGAACTTTAGCTTCGACGTGGCGAAAGCGGCGCTCGACCAAGGGATCGAGCCGCGCTCCATCAGCACCGACCTCACCATACCCGGACGGCTCAATACCGTACACAGCATGGTCGAAATGATGTCGCGCTTCCTCGCTCTCGGATTCAGCCTTCAGGACGTGATACGCATGACGACGGTGAACCCCGCGTCCGCGCTCGACATGGAAGACTCGCTCGGCAGCCTTGCGGTGGGGCGCGAGGCGGACATCAGCGTGCTGGAGGAGTCCGCCGGAGACTGGTTGTTCCACGATACGGAGGGAGCGACTATAACAGGCGACAAGGCTCTCGCGCCCGTTTTCACGGTCAAGAGCGGCGAAGTCTTCACCGCCGAGTGGGGTCCGCGCCCGTGGGGCTGGCTGCCGGAAACGGCTGGTTGAAGATACGGATATGCGTAGATTCCACGCCAATACGACTCTGATCTTTCTGGGTTCGCGCTTGCTGTTCACGGAAGGAGATCTCGGGGTCATAGCCGCAGTTACTGATGTCAACCCGACACTCCTTCGCCGTATTCGCTCTGGCTGCTCTGGGTATGGTATTGACCGCATTGGTTATAATGTACTTGCGCGAGCCAGCTTTTCTCACCATCAGCGGGAAACATGCCCACGATCTGAGAAGGCTGGAGATCATAGCTCGGAGCTTTGATGATAGGGAGTTGTCTATGTATGTTGACGACCTCTTGTCTATTCCGCCGCGTTCAGCCAATCGTTCAAGATTAGCTGAAGAAATACAATCGCCTGATGAAACAGAGGAACTGGCCAGGGAACAAGACAACTTTTCTGGAGAGGCATGATGTCCACATTCCTGAAAGACCTTGAATGGCGAGAGCATCCTGAAGATTTCACATGGGCGGAACAGAGAATCCTGCTGGCGCTCTCGAATGATCGCTGGGAATGGCGGACGGTTGATAATCTCAAAGCAGTCGTGAGATTGTCCGAATCGGAGTATCACGAGGCTCTGACTACCCTCATGTCGGATGGTCTGGCGCGTGGGTGGATCACTTACGACTGGCAACCAATTCCAGGTCTGGCCGAACGAGTAGGCCGCGGCGCGCGCGCCATCAAAGATCGCAAGTTGGCGCACAGTAATTGAACCTTTGACCGATTGATGTGACGTGGAGACAGGCTACACATGACCGACGACATTCTAGTATCCGCACAGGACGGCGTAGCCACTGTCACCTTCAACCGCCCGCGTCAGCGAAACGCCATCAGCTATCACGGCTGGCTCGAACTCAGGCGAATAGCCATGGACCTGGACCGCGACCCGTCGGTTCGCGTAGTCGTGTTCACAGGCGCGGGCGACGCCGCGTTCTCGGCGGGCGCCGACATCAAGGACTTCGAAAGCTATCGAGACAACTCTGAGAAGGCGGTTGTTTACGCCGAGGCGTTCGACGGCGCGATGGACGCCATCGAAGCCATGTCCAAGCCTACGATATGCCTCATAAAGGGATTCTGTGTCGGGGGCGGATGCGAAATGTCTATGGCGACCGACATACGCATAGCCGCCGACAACAGCCGCTTCGGAATTCCGGTCGCTCGCCTGTCCATACTCGTCGGATACAAGGAGATGCGCCGGCTCGTTCAGCTTGTAGGGCCCGGCAACGCGGCGTACATACTGCTCTCCGCACGTCTTATTGACGCCCATGAAGCTTACCGAATAGGTCTCATAACTCAAGTGGTTCCATTGGAAGAAGCGTCGGACGCGGCGTATGGCCTCGCGCGGGAGATGGTTCCGTTCGCGCCGCTGTCCCAGACGCGCCACAAGAAGATACTTCAAACAGTACTCAAGAACCCCGGCCTGCAAAACCTATCCGAAGATGAACAAGCCCTCCCGTTCGCCAATTTCGACAGTGAAGACTTCCAAGAAGGCCGAAGCGCGTTCATCGAACGCCGCCCCCCAAACTTCAGGGGCCGCTGACCGCCGCCCAAGTCCAAATTCTGAACTCGGACTTGAATCTCGCCATGTTGTCGGAAACGCCAAATCTATTGCGGGCTGATACCCTAACGGGTATAGTACAAGTAAGAAAATAATGCAAACGACACGAATGAAGGAGGCCCGCATGACCTCGCTCAAGGATAATTTCAACGGTATCCAGGAATATGCCGACGATCAGGGGCTCGATCTGGGCTGGATAGACCGACAGGGTGAATGGGGAGTCAAGGCTTCCGCGGATGGACAGAAAGGGCTTACGCTCTCGGATACCCAAATTGGCAGTTACGGCGACCCGCCCGAAGAGTCGGATAACATGACGGGCAAGCCCAGAGGCGCCGCCGCTCGACCCAATGCCTACCGCATAGGCGGATATCAGGTGCGAACCAAGTCGGATATCTGGCTCACCAACGCCTCCATGCTCTATGAAGAGGCGCTCCAGCGTCAGTGGAGTTCCGCTACCGACATTCCTTGGGACGCGATCAAGCCGCTGCCGGACGACATCGAGCGAGCGCAGTGTCAGCTTGCCACTTTCCTGACAGAGGTGGAGTTCGTGGCCGCCGACATACCGGGCCGATGGGTCGCCAGCACGACGCCCGACTATTTCGAGCCGCGTATGTTCCTTATCACGCAGATTATGGATGAGTCGCGTCATCTGGATGTGTTCAGAAAGCGGGCCCTCGCCAATGGCGGCGGACTTATGCAGCGCCCCGACATCAACGTGACCACCAGCGGAGTCGTCGGAAGCATTGACCTGTCCAGAGACTTTACGGAGATGTCTTCCCGTCTGCACATATCGGGAGAGGGAGCCGTGCTGACCATCTTTCGCATGGGCGAACTGATGGCGTATAACGACGCAGAGAAGCGAATATACAGACTCGCCGCGCAGGACGAGTCTCGCCATGTGGCGTTCGGCGTCATGCACATGCGCTATCTCGCCGAGACCGAGCCGGACCGCAAGGAAGAGATACATGAATATCTGGACGAGGGCGAGCGCGGGCTCGTGGCTGGCAGCCAGAATCCCGCCGCGCGCGACTCGGCGCAAAGCGAGTCGCTCTCGATATTGCTCGGCGGAGGCCAGAAGAACTTTGACGAGGGTTACCGTAAGTTGCTCGCCATCCGCAAGCGACAGGCCAAAGAGTATGTCCAGCGCATACGGTCCGCAGGTTTTGGCGAGCGGTTCGAGAACGGCAGGGCCAACCCGGAGCTCATGGAATACGTTAGGAGCTAGTCGCTTGGCGAACCAGGACACACAGCGGAGAGTGGCGGGCCAGAAGTCGGAAGTCTGGGAACGACCCGGACGCAGGCGCTCCCTCAAGACAGACGAAAACGTAGAAGTGCCGGAGCCTTCATTCGCCTGGATGCCGCGCACTCTCCAGTGGGAGACGCGCGTCAAGCCGGGCAAGGCCGGCCTGAGAATAGGCGACCTCAATGTCGGCATATACGGAGAGATTCCCGATCACTGGGAAGAGCAGACCCGTATGCCGCGCGGCGCGTATCCCCTGGCCGGCATACCGCCGCTCGGATTCGCGCTCAGGAATAAGCGCGATATATGGGCAGACAACGCCGCCGACCTCTACGAAGAGGCCATCCAGAGACGCTGGGTCGCGGCTACGGATATACCGTGGGACACCATAGAGCCGCTTCCTGACGACGTCGAAGCCGCTATGTGCCAGATATGCACTGAGTTGAGTCAAGCCGCTAACGTGGAATTCGAGACGATTGGCTACTGGCTTCAGCACATGTCATACGGATACCACGAGGTCAAGTTGTTCCTTGCGTCGAATATGTTCGACGCGGGACGCCATCACGAGGCTTTCAGGAAGCGCGCGCTGTCCAACGGCGGCGGCCTTGGTCTCGAAAGCCGAGGCGAAATAAATCGCATGATTCTCGAAAGCAAGGGTGGCTGGTCCGAAACCAGTCTGTTCCTGCACTTGCTCAGAGGCACATACCTGCTCACCGTTTACAGGCACTGCGAACGCTTCGCCAACAACCCCGCAGAGAAAGTTTTGTTCGCCCGCGCGATGCAGGACAAGGCAAGACACGTCTCATACGGACTTCAGCACCTGCGCTACGCGGTCACGCATCAGCAAGACAAGGCTCTCATCTTTCAGCGTCTGCTATTCATAGGCGAGCGCATATTCACCAAGGAGTTGCAGGACCCCGCCATGCTCGAACCGCTCGCCATAGTCTTTGGCGGCGGAATAGAGGGAGCGCGTGTCGGCATGGAGCGAGTCAAGCGGATGATGGCGGACTGGCTCAATGGATATATGGCCGCCTGCGAGTGGCTGGGCATTCAGAGAGCCGCGCCCCTGTCGCCGGATCTGGCCAAATATCTGGAGGACTGAAAGTGCCGGTATTCCCGTCAGTGGAGTGGTTCGACGCCGTGCGACATGAATTCAACACCAACGACGCCGTGCGCGGCGGCGGCGGCGGAATGTGCGACGCGAAAGTCGGCGTAAAGGCAGGAGGCCGTATATTCCTGCTTGTGTTCGAGGGATTCGAATGCTCCTCCGCAACTGAAATAGCGGAGCCGGAGCTCGAAGATACCGACTTCTACCTCGATATGCCCGCGGAAGACTGGCAAGATATGCTGGCGAACATCCGCGAAAATGGCGAAGCCGACCTCGACCACTCGCTCAACACCATGGACCTGGACAGCCTGGACGGTCTCGCGCGTTCTTACACGGGCGATCAGTATCGCCAGGATATGTTCTTCCGCTACAACCAAACCTTCCAGTATTTCTTCGACCAGTCGTCGCGGGTGGATACTGACTTTGAGGGATAGCGGGCGACGCTCCGCGCCCATTCCGCAGGTGCGCCCCTTTGTGCGCGGCCTGTCGCCCTCCGACTATTGGGCGCGCTTGGCGAGACACGTCGGAAAAAAGTGGCGCATCCAATTTAATCCATGAAGCTCCCCTCCCCAAGTTCGCCGTCCCCAGCCGCGCTATGCTATAATCAGCGTCGGTCTCGGAGAGGTGGCCGAGCGGTTTAAGGCGCTGGTCTCGAAAACCAGTATGGGGGCAACTCCATCGTGGGTTCGAATCCCACCCTCTCCGCCAGAGAGAGCGTAAGGGACTCGATTTCCAGCCTGCCGCCCATTATACTGTTGCGGCGGACTATTGTTTCCCGCTTCTCGCCTTGGCATCGCGGAGAGGTGCTAGAGTGGCCGAATAGGCGCGACTGGAAATCGCGTGTCGTCTGAAGAAGGCGACCGTGGGTTCGAATCCCACCCTCTCCGCCAGAGTTTCGCAAACTTCTCTTTTTATTCGCGCATGGAAATCTCCGAATTAAAGTATTGGATAGCGTTCAGCCGAATTCGTCGTATTGGCCGCGCCAGAGTGGCAATGCTCGAAGGCCATTTCGGGTCTCTATCGGCGGCGTGGGGCGCCAGCTCCGCCCAGCTAACGCAGGCCGGTCTGGATCGCAGAACGGCGGCGAACGCGGCGCGCTCATGGAGCCGCGTTGACCCGGACGCCGAACTGGAGCGTGTCCAGAAGGCGGGTGTCACTGCGCTCACGTGGCGTGACGCGAGATACCCCCCAAGGCTCAAAGAGATATACGACAAGCCCCCCTTGCTGTACGTGAAGGGCGAAATACTGCCCGAGGACGAGCGAGCGGTGGCGGTTGTCGGAACTCGCAAGCCGACCGCCTACGGGCGCGAGGCGACTCGGCAGGTCACCTCAGAACTGGCTAAGAACGGCCTGACCATCGTGAGCGGCCTTGCCAAAGGCGTGGACGGCGTAGCGCATAGAGCCGCGCTCGACGCCGGCGCGCGCACCATCGCCGTTATGGGAAGCGGACTGGATGTCATGTATCCGCGCGAACACGCAGAACTTGCGAAGAGGATTTCAGAAAATGGCGCCGTCGTGTCAGAGTTCGCGCTCGGAACCAGGCCAGACTCCCAGAACTTCCCAAGGCGCAACCGCATCATAAGCGGAATGAGCCTGGGGACACTGGTGACCGAAGCGCCGGAGGCGAGCGGAGCGCTCCTCACGGCGAGGCATGCGCTGGAACAGGATAGAGAAGTGTTCTGCATACCGGGCAGCATACTCTCTGAGATGTCCAGGGGATGCAATCGGCTTGTGCGCGATTCAGCCGCCAAACTGATAACACGCGCCGAAGACGTCATCGAAGAACTCAATCTATCCACTGTCGAATATCAAATAGAGCTCGCCGCCTTCTTTCCTGAAGACGAAGCGCAGGCGGCGGTGTTAAAGTATGTTACCTTCGATCCAATACACATAGACGAAATAATAAGAAATTCATCGCTCGCGTCCTCGACAGTCAGCGGAGCTCTAACTATGATGGAGTTGCGCGGCCTCATCAGGCAGGTGGGCGGCATGAACTATGTCAGGCTAAGAGAAACTTCAGAAAAGTATCAGACAGCGCAAGGTGAAAATGGCTAAAGACCTCGTAATAGTAGAATCCCCCGCCAAAGCAAGAACCGTGCAGCGATTTCTCGGAAACAAGTACGTCGCCAAGGCTTCGATGGGCCATGTCAGGGATCTGCCAAAGACCAAGATGGGCATAGAAATCGAAGACGCCAGATTCAAGCCCACATATCGCGTCATGAACGATAAGCGCAAAGTGGTCAATGATCTCTCCAAGAGGGCCAAGAGCGCCGGCACCGTGTATCTGGCGACCGACCCGGACAGGGAGGGCGAAGCCATATCATGGCATCTGGTGGAGGCGGCTAAAATACCGCTGAACAAGACCAAGAGAGTGGTCTTCCACGAGATTACCCGCGAAGCGATCCACGAAGCGTTCGACCATCCGAGAGAACTGGACTACAACCTGATTGACGCGCAGCAGGCGCGCCGTCTGTTGGACAGGCTGGTGGGCTACCGGCTGAGTCCTGTGTTGTGGGGCAAGGTGAAGAGAGGGCTGTCGGCGGGACGAGTGCAGTCGGTCGCGCTGCGGCTTGTGGTTGACCGCGAACGAGAGATAGAGGCATTCGTTCCGGTGGAATACTGGACTATTGACGCCAATCTCGCCAAGCGTCTGGAGAATGCCGACAGTCGCGTGGAGTTCAAGGCCGCGCTGCGCTCTCTCAAGGGCAAGAGAAAGAAGATGGAGATACCGAACGGCGAAGAGGCCGCTCGGATCGTGTCGGACCTCGAAGGGGCGAACTACGCGGTTGACTCCGTCCGGAAGCGCGAACGGCGAAGCCGTCCAGCCCCGCCGTTCATCACATCTACATTGCAGCAGGACGCCTCGCGCAAGCTCAGGTTCACCGCTCGCCGAACGATGACAGTGGCGCAGCAGCTTTACGAGGGCCTGAATATCGGCGAAGAGGGGTCGGTCGGGCTGATTACGTATATGCGAACCGATTCCACGAACGTGGCTGAGGCCGCCCTGAATGAAGCAAGCGCCTACATCAAGAAGGAGTTCGGGTCCGAATACGCTCCGAAATCGCCCAGAATATATAAGCGCAAGGTCAAAGGAGCGCAGGAAGCGCACGAGGCGATACGCCCCACTTCGATAATGCGCGCTCCGCAAGAAATGCGTCAATACCTGAACAACGAACAATACAGACTGTACGACCTGATATGGAAGCGGATGCTGGCTAGCCAGATGAGTGACGCGCTCTTCGACTCTACTCGCGTGGATATCAACGCGAGCGCCGCCAAGTCGGACGCTGAATACGTGTTTCGCGCCACCGGGTCGGTACTCAAGTTCGCGGGCTACCGCGTACTCTACATGGAGGGAACCGATGACGTGGCCTCCGAGAACGAGGAGACCCCTCCTCTGCCTGATCTTGCGGAGGGCGACGCGCTCGACTGCATGGGGTTGTCGTCTGATCAGCATTTCACGCAGCCGCCTCCGCGATTCACCGAGGCGACGCTCATCCGCGCGCTCGAAGATCAGGGGATCGGACGTCCCAGCACATACGCTCCTATTCTGGCCACGATAATGGACAGAGACTATGTTCAGAAAGAGAACAATAGGTTCGTTCCGACAAGGCTGGGAACGGTGGTCACCGACCTGCTAACCGCAAATTTCCCCGACATCATGGATGTGGGATTCACCGCCACCATGGAAGAGCAGCTAGACGACGTGGCTGACGGCGAGCGTGAATGGGAACCGGTCCTGAAGGATTTCTACCATCCGTTCGATCTCTCAATAGAAAAGGCAATGAAAGAGGCGGAACGGGTTCCGCGCGAGTTGCTGGATGAGAAGACAGACGAGGTATGCGAGAAGTGCGAGCGCCCCATGGTCATCAAGTCGGGACGCTATGGCCGGTTCCTTGCCTGCACTGGCTACCCGGAGTGCAAGAACACGAGGCCAGTGGAGACAGAGGAGGAGCGCGCGCTGAGAGAGCGCGTCAGCGAGGAAGTTGACGAGTTCTGCGAGAAGTGCGAGCGACCAATGGTCGTCAAGACTGGACGCAACGGCAGATTCCTCGCGTGCAGCGGTTACCCGGAGTGCAAGAACGCCAAGCCGTTCCTGGTAGGAGTGGACTGCCCGGAATGCGGCAGCGACCTGGCAGAGCGCAAGCAGAAGGGGCGCAATGGCAGGATATTCTACGGCTGCGTCAACTACCCGGACTGCAAATTCACAGCCAATCCGCTTCCGCAGCCATGCCCTGACTGCGGCAAGTTGCTGGTGACTCAGGGCAGAAGCCGCAAGAATGCCCGCTGTCTGGACAAAGAGTGTGGCTTCAGCGGACCAGCGCCCCAGGCTGAGGAACTGGAAAAGGCTTCCTGACATGGAAGAAGCGGACTGGCAAGACCTGATGAACCGCTTCCGCGATCATCTGGTGGCGGAACGCGGTCTCGCGCCACTCACCGTTCGCAACTATCTATCCGATTTGGAATCTCTGCGAAACTTCATGAGCGAGCGGGCGATATCCTCTTTTGATGAACTCGACCGCCGCCGAGTTCGAGCGTATCTCGCCTGGCTTCAACAGATTGGCTATAAGCGTTCCAGCGTATCGCGCAAATTGAGCGCGCTGAGGACGCTGTTCAAATGGCTGAACAGAACGGGTGTGGTCGAACACGACCCGCTCCCGCCGCGCGGCGCGTTCAAGATCGGGTCGCGTTTGCCGAGATTCCTCTCCCAGGACGAAGCGATGAAACTTGTGAGCGCCCCCGACCCGACGTCGGATAAGCGCATCAGAGACAGGGCGCTGTTGGAATTGGTGTACGCTACCGGGTTGAGGGTGAGCGAGGTCGTGGGCCTGAATATGGATAGCGTGAATCTGGATACGCGCGAACTGCGAGTAAAAGGCAAAGGGGCCAAAGAGCGGATAGCGCTCATGGGCAAATCAGCGCAGAACGCCGTCAAGACATATATTTCGGAGGTTAGGGCCGGAGTTGCGACAGGAACTGAAGAAGCCCTGTTCCTCAACCGCTACGGAAGGCGACTGAGTGAGCGCAGCGTCCAGAAGATAGTGCGCGAATACGCGGCGCGCGCGGATCTGGGGGGGCAGGTGCATACTCACACGCTTCGCCATTCGTTCGCTACGCACATGCTGGAAGGCGGCGCGGACTTGAGGGTCGTGCAGGAACTGCTCGGACATTCAAGCCCGGCCACTACGCAGATATACACCCACATCACCAGAAAAGAGGCGAGACAAGCGTATATGTCCGCGCACCCGAGGGCTGACGGAGAAGCCGCGCCTGAGTTGAAAGAGCGAGATGAAAGGGCAAACGGTGAAGATACTGATAATCAACGGGCCCAACCTCAATAATCTGGGCAAGCGCGATCCCGGTCATTACGGCAGCAGAACGCTCGCCCAGGTCGAGCGCGACATCGCCGAGAAAGCGGACGGCTTGAACGCCGAGGTCGTCTTCTTCCAGTCGAACCACGAAGGCGGCATCGTTGACTTCATTCAGCAGGCTTCGGGCAAGGCGGATGGCGTCATCATCAATGCGGGCGCGCTCACGCACTATGGACTATCTATGCGAGACGCGCTCACAGACGCGAGACTGCCGATAGTCGAAGTGCATATATCCAATATCCACGCCCGAGACGAGTACCGTCGGCATTCAGTAGTGGCCGATATAGCTGTGGGACAGATAGCGGGCTTCGGCTGGCACGGCTACCTCTACGCGCTCGATTTCCTCGTCGCCACCCTCTCCGAGCGAAATTCCGAATGAGCGTAGCGAACAGAATCGCCCGTCTCCGCTCCGAAATGGTCGATTTGGAAGTGGATGGCTTCCTCGTGTCCTCGCCCGAGAACAGGATGTACCTCTCAGGTTTCACGGGTTCGGCAGGCTATTTGATCATAACCCAGTCCCGGGCGACGCTCGCCACCGACTTTCGATACGTCGAGCAGGCTGAATACGAATCGCCGGATTACAGAATCCTCAGGACAAAGGGAGGGACGTCCTGGATGCCGGACGCGCTGGCTGAACTCGGAATCCGGAGTCTCGCTGTAGAAGCGGGACACATGACCGTGGCGTCGCACAGCGCGCTGAAATCCGCGCTATCCGAAAGCGAAGAGGCGCCGGACGTTCGGATCAAGGAGACCACAGGAGTCATAGAGCTAATCAGGGCGGTCAAGGACGCGGACGAACTTGTCATACTGGAAAAGGCGGTAGAGATAGCGGATCGGGCGTTGGCGTCTGTCGCGCCGCGAATCGAGCAGGGCGTAACCGAGGCGCGAATCGCGTGGGAACTGGAAATGGAGATGCGAAGGCTGGGATCGGAAGGCGTGGCGTTTGACATCATCGTGGGCGCGGGGGCCAACGGCGCCCTACCGCACCACCGCGCCGACGATACGGTTGTCCAATCGGGCGACTCAGTCGTCATTGACATGGGCGCGAACTATAATAGCTACAACAGCGACCTCACCCGCTCGTTCTATGTGGGCAATCCCGACGACGAGTTCCTTGCCATCTACTCCATAGTTCTTCAGGCGCAGGAAACCGCCATCCGAGAGGTTAGGCCGGGCATGACGGGGGAAGAGGTGGACAAGATAGCGCGGGGGGTGATCGAAGAAGCGGGCTACGGGGAGGAGTTCGGACACGGACTGGGACACGGAGTCGGTCTGGCCGTCCACGAACGCCCAATGGTTGTACCTACCTCTAAGGATGTCATCCAGAACGGAATGGTCTTCACCATCGAACCCGGCATCTATATATCGGGCTGGGGCGGCGTCAGAATCGAGGACATGGTTGTAATGGAGGACGGACGCGCCAGAATACTGACATGTTCGCCCAAGTAATGCCGCGCGATGCAGACCGAAGATTTGAACCAGTCCAGACCTTCGATGATGAGCGTCCCCGCTCGGTGGCGCGAGCTATATTTCAACGTATTCTCTGCGCTGTGCGTTCTCGGAGAGATATTTCTGGTATGGTATGAATTCTACCAACGCGATTCCGAATCCGATTATCTTGATATAATCATGGACATACTGATGAACGCGGGACCGGTCGCAATGACCGCGGCTATCTTCGCTTTCATCATCTTGAAAGGGAGGGACGCAATGCTAAGCACGTGGGAGACTTTTGCCAGGAAGCGCTACGAAAAAGGCATTGAAAAAGGCATTGAAAAGGGGCGTGAAGAAGGACGCGAAGAGCGGGAAGCGCTAGCTAGGCAGCTCGAAGATATGGTCAAGCGCGTCGCCGAGCTTGAAAGAGAGCGAGGATAGGCGGAAATATAATGCCGAGCAACTGGCAAGTTCTCGGCGAGCTAAGGAGTGACAACAATGACAATCGGATACGGAGAACTGAGAAAGGGAATGGCCATCGAACTCGACGGCGAGCCATACATGGTGGTGGACTATGAGCGCAGCAAGATGCAGCAGCGCGCCCCAACCATGCGGATACGATTCCGCGAGATCCGAACCGGCAAGGTTCTGGACCGCAGTTTCTCCGGCTACGATGTCAAGCTCACTCCCGCAAACGTCGAACGCCGCTCCGCGCAGTATCTCTATGATGAGGACGAGGTGTGCTACTTCATGGATACTGAGTCCTACGACCAGTTCCCGCTCACCAAAGAGCAACTGGCGGAAGAACTCAACTATCTGAAGGATGAGATGACGGTGGACTTGGTCTTCTACGAAGATAATCCGATATCCGTCGAACTTCCAATCACGGTTGACCTTCAGGTGGTGGACTCGCCGCCCGGGCTGAAAGGGGATACCGCGACCGGCGCGACCAAGCCCGCGACACTGGAAACAGGGCTTCTGATACAGGTGCCGTTGTTCGTGAACGAGGGCGAGTACGTGAAGGTGGACACCCGCAACGCCACTTATCTGTCCAGGGTCTGACATGGCTGTCATATATGAAGTCTCGCAGGTCACCTCCTATCTGCGCGAAATTCTGACCTACGACGACATTTTGTCGGACATCTGGATCGAAGGCGAGGTATCTAACCTGAGCCGACCGGGTTCAGGGCACGCCTACTTCACGCTGCGAGACTCTCAGAGTTCTCTGCGCGGCGTTTTGTTCCGCAACTCGCGTGGGCTGGAACATCTTCGAAACGGCGCGGCGGTGATAGCGCATGGTCGAATATCGCTCTACGAAGTGAGAGGCGACCTCCAGCTAATAGCCGACATCATTCAGCCGGAAGGTATCGGCGAGTTGCGTATGCAACTAGAGCGACTGACGCTCCAACTCGAGCAAGAGGGTCTGTTCGACCCCTCTCGCAAGAGGCCGCTGCCAGCGTTTCCCAAGCGCATCGGGGTGGCGACCTCACCCACCGGCTCGGTCTGGCGCGACATTCAGAGCGTCGTCGAACGACGTTGGCCGCTTGCCGAACTACTGATAGCTCCGGCCATGGTGCAGGGCGATAGCGCGGCCGCCACCATAGTGGAAGCGCTAGCGGCTTTGAACGCCGAACCGGATATTGACGTCATCATAGTCGCCAGAGGCGGTGGGTCGCTCGAAGATTTGTGGCCGTTCAATGAGGAGATGGTGGCCAGAGCCGTGTTCGCCAGCTCGATTACGGTGATTAGCGCGATAGGCCATGAGACCGACTTCACGATTTGCGACATGGTGGCCGACGCGCGAGCGCCGACGCCGTCCGCTGCTGCAGAACTTGCGGTCCCTGACAGGGCGGAGATGTCCGCCAGGGTCTTTGCCGCGGCGCGCGCAATCGAAAATAGCGCAACCGCCTCTATCGGCGACGCCTTTAACGATACAGACACCCTCCACGCCCGCCTTGCCCGCGCCGCCCCTCAACTGGACAGCTTTCGCTTGCGAGTGGATGATCTGCTCCAAGACACACATAGCGCGCTTTCGCGTCATATCGAGCTGAAACGCGCGCGAGTCTCCGGACTTTCATCCACTCTGTCTCCTCTCTCGCCCTACAACACGCTGCGGCGCGGATACGCGATCGTATCCTCACGCTCATCCGGTGGAGTTCTAACTGACACTCAAAGTGTCAAGGCAGGTGATATACTGGACATCACCCTGCATAGAGGGAATGCAACCGCGTCGGTTGAGTCCATTTCGCACGACGCTGAACATAGTTGAGAGGTGAGATGTGAAATACGTCAGATTCATTGCAGCATTCCTGATATACACGATAATTGACGTCGGATGGAATCTGTCGCCCATAGCGACGGGCATGTACGAAAGACTGTACGAAGCCAGTGGCAACGACAAAATGTTCGACGCCTTCGGAAGGCAAATGGATACATGGGGCGGCGTAGAGATAATCGCCATACTCGCATTCCTGCTTCTTATTGCCTTCGGCAACAGCTATCTGGCAATAGAGCCAGCCCTTAAAGAGGGCAGCCTTCTCAGAGCGGCGAAGAACAGTTTCGTTCTGGGATGCGCCGCCTACGCCACCTACATCGTTCCCATATACCTGAATATCTCAACCTGGCCCACCGCTCTAATACCCATAGACATATTCATTGGCGGCCTGCTCAGCCTGATAACCTCAACCGTCGTTACTGCCGCGTTCATTCTATTCCACCTGAAGAGAGACTGATTCCATGAGCGTCCCGTCGGTTTGACGGGACGCTCCCTTCCGCGACCAGTAGTCGAATTAGCAATCATCGCTATCAAGGAGGGATAGAATGGCTTACTATAGTGACGACATGTACCCGGTCCAGTTCAGCGTTGACTACCCGGATGAACCCAGAAACAGGCTGACCGTCCTAGTTAGGATAATACTCGCCATCCCGATCTTCATAATAGCCACTCTGATAGGCAGATATGCTTTCGACCAGAGCCAGGGGGTTGACCCTGACATGATTGTTGGCGTTTGGGTGGCCGGCATGGGACTCTGGTCCGCAACGCTTCTGATGATATTGTTCCGGCACAAGTATCCGCGTTGGTGGTTCGACTGGAATCTGGAATTGCAGAGATTCTCCGCTCGCATAGGCGCCTATCTCTTCCTGCTGCGCGACGAATATCCATCCACGGACGAAGAACAGGCAATACATCTGGACATAGCCTTTCCCGATGTCGAGGGACAGTTGAACAGGTTCATGCCGCTCGTGAAGTGGCTGCTGGCGTTTCCTCATTACATAGTCCTGACAGTTCTATGGCTGGTTGTGTTCGTTCTCACTGTCGTAGCATGGTTTGCGATACTGATAATTGGCAGGTATCCGCGCTCGATGTTCGATTTCGTAGTCGGAGTGGACCGTTGGTCTTACAGGGTAATAGCCTACGTCTTCCTGCTTACCACCGACAGGTACCCGCCTTTCAGACTAGCGGAATAGACAGGAGCGAAAATGGCCAATTCCACTGACACGTACCCGCTTCAATTCAGCGTTGACTATCCTGAAGGGCCAAGAAACAGGCTCACCACCTTTTTGAGGCTTATCCTGGCCATCCCTATTATCATTATCAGCATATTCGCGGCGTGGCAGGTGATCGTCCCGACGTTCTTCATGATTCTGTTCCGCAATAAGTATCCCAGATGGTGGTTCGACTGGAATCTCGAAGTGCTGCGGTTTACATCCAGAGTCAATTCTTACGTGCTGTTGCTGCGCGACGAATACCCGTCCACAGACGAGGAACAGGCAGTTCACCTGGATATGGCCTATCCTGGCGAAGGCCGTCTGAACAGGTTCATGCCGCTCGTCAAGTGGCTGCTCGCCATTCCCCATTACATCGTCCTATACGTTCTTTCGATAATCACGCTGGTCTTGTCGTTCATCGCGTGGTTGGCGATACTATTCACAGGGCGATACCCCAGATGGATGTTTGACTTTACTGTGGGCGTGATGCGCTGGAGCACTCGCGTGACCGCTTACGCGTTCGTTCTGACGACCGACAGGTATCCGCCGTTCAGACTATCGGAATAGACAGGAGCGAATATGGTGTCCGAAGAAACAGAAGAGAATCAGGCTATACCGGAAAACCTGTCTTTCGAGGAGGCGATGAACCTTCTCGAACAGACTGTTCAGTCACTAGAGTCCGGCGGACTAACGCTGGCGGAGTCCACCGCCATGTACGAACGAGGCATGAAGCTGGCGCGAATCTGCAACGAGATGCTGAACTCGGCAGAGACGCGCATCGCCAGGATCCGCACGACATACGGCGAGCAGATGCGAATGGTCCCGCCCGAAGACGAAGGTGTCCCGCAATGCTAAAAGCCGACTTTCACATGCACACCAGCTATTCGCCCGACTCGGAAATGGCGCCCGAAACACTGGTGGCGCGCTGCCTAAAAGTCGGGCTGAACTGCATAGCGGTTACGGATCACAACACGACCGACGGCGCGTTTCACGTTCAGAGAATCGCTCCTTTCACGGTCATCATCGGCGAAGAGGTCGCCACCAGCGAAGGTGAAGTCACGGGACTCTTTCTCAAAGAAACGATTCCGATGCGCCTGTCGCCCGTCGAGACCGCCAAACGCATCAAGGAACAGGGCGGACTGGTCAGCCTGCCTCATCCGTTTGACCGATTCAGAAGCGAGGTGATAACCAGGAGCGGCATAGAGGATGTGCTTCCATACGCCGACATCGTGGAGGTGTTCAACTCGCGCAACAACATGAGCGCGGACAACCGCAAAGCGCACGAATTCGCTCAGGAACACGGGTTGCTGACATCGGGGGTCAGCGACGCTCACACTCCCATCGAACTGGGCAGAACCTACGTTATGATGCCTGATTTCGACGGCACCCCGGAGGGCTTCAAAGCCGCGCTCGCCGAGGGCGTTATCCATGCCAAGAAGATGACGCCCCTCATACACGCAGTAACCACCATGACCAAGATCAAGAAGCGCATTCTCAGCAGATGACTTCCCAGCGAGACTTCTTAGCTTTCGTCAATGGACGGGTGATGCCGCACTCGGACGCGGTCCCCATCCTACAGAGAATCAACGCTCGCTCCGCGGGCGGATACTATGATTCTGCGCGCACGTTCGGCGGCAAGCCCTTCAAGCTGCGACAGCACATCGAACGGCTCTTCAACGGACTTGCCTACTCCAAGATTGACACAGGGCTTTCGATTTCGGACTTCGCGACCATTTCGACAGGGCTTGCAGAAACCAATCACGCTCTAATGAATCGTGAGAACGCAGAGCTGACGATCACTCAAACTGTCACGGTGAGCCGCCCTAATTCGGCGGACGACCTTCCGGGCGTGGACGTCGCCATCTATTGCGAGCCGCTCGACGTTTCGGGATTCGCGCGAAGCTATGTCGAAGGCGTTCAGATATATACGCCTGGCACATACCCTGAGCCACAGGGTCAGTCAACGGGCGACGGCAAGAGCGGCTCGATTCACACGCTGCCGCTCATGTCCAACGCGCGAGGACACATCACAGAGTGCAGGGGCGCGAACTTTATGTTCGTGTCGGATGGCAGAATCAAGTTGCCCGACCGCGCCAACGTGCTGCCGGGCGTAAGTATGCAGACTGTTCTGGAGATAGCCGACTTACTCGGGGTCGCGGTTGACGAGGGACTGTACAATCAGAGCGAACTGTATCGCGCGGACGAGGCGTTCGTGTCCAGCACTCGCTACTGCCTTCTGCCGGTAGCTTCCATAAACGGCTACCCGCTCGGCGATTCGATTCCAGGACCGGTGACGGCCAAACTGCTTTCCAGATGGAAGGAGATAGTAGGGGTTGACTTCGTTCAGAGGACTCTGGACTCCATATCGGACGGTTGAGGATTCACTGAGCGTGAAAGGCCGCCGCCAGGCGAAGGGCGGCGCGACCAGTCCAATCAGCAACCCCGGTTCGGCTCAATGAAGATCGTTACCGCCAATCAGATGCGCGAAATAGAGGCGCGCTCCGAGGCCGCCGGCGTATCTACCGATACGCTTATGGAGAACGCCGGACTCGCTGTCGCGCGCGCCGCGCGCCGCATTGTCGGTCCTCTCACCGGAGCGCCTATTTTGCTCTTGATAGGCCCCGGCAACAATGGCGCCGACGGTCTCGTTTCCGCCCGTCACCTACGGAGGTGGGGCGCCAACGTAACCGCATACCTGTGTCGGCGACGTCCTGCGAGCGATCCCAAGCTGGAGGCCGCCTCGGACGTAGGCGTCCGCATCGTCTCAGTCCTCGACGACCCCCAATTTTCTCGCCTCAGATCGGCTCTGAAATCTTCGCATCTGGCAATAGACGCCATACTGGGAACCGGACGCGCCAGGCCCATAGCGAGCGAGTTCAAGGACATCCTCGCCGCCCTGAGAGACGCGAGGAGGCGCAATCCCGGGATCCGCATCCTCGCCATGGACCTGCCCACCGGCCTTGACTGCGACACTGGCGATGTTGACCCCGCCTGCGTGGTCGCTGACGTCACTATCTCGCTCGGCTACCCCAAGCGAGGACATCTCACGCTCCCCGGAGCCGACTTCGCCGGCGCGCTAGAGGTCGCGGACATTGGCATCCCGCCCGGGCTGGACTATGACGTAAGTCTTGACCTTATTGACGCAGACATGGCTTCTTCCACGCTTCCGCCGCGCCTGTCCGATTCCCACAAAGGCACATACGGACGCGCCATGATAGTGGCCGGATCGCGCGACTTTCTGGGAGCGGCCTATCTCGCCGCGAACGCCGCCGGACGAGTCGGCTGTGGGCTGGCGACCATTGCAATTCCCGAAAGCCTCGTTCCATCAGTCGCGGCAAAGGCCATCGAGCCGACATTCCTGCCCCTTCCAGAATCCAGTCCCGGCGTCGTATCCGGACAGGCCGCCCGGCTCATCCTGGATTCGTTAGGCCCATACAGCGCGCTGCTCGTCGGCTGCGGACTGGGACAGGCCGAGGAAACTCGCCGGATGGTCGAGCGTCTTTTGCTGTCCGGCGCATCGCTCCCGCCCACTGTCGTTGACGCGGACGGACTCAACTCTCTCGCCCATATACAAGGCTGGTGGAAGACATGGCCCGATGACGCGATACTCACCCCCCACCCCGGCGAGATGTCTCGGCTGACAGGCCAGTCCACTAGCTCCGAACGCCTCGCAATCGCTCAACAGTCCGCGTTGGAATGGAACAAGACAGTCATACTCAAGGGAGCGTATACGGTCATTGCGGCTCCGAATAGAAGCGCGGCGCTATCGCCGTTTTCCAATCCCGGGCTTGCCACCGCCGGCACTGGCGACGTTCTTGCAGGCGCTATCGTCGGACTCCTTTCGCAAGGCGCTACTCTCACCAACGCAGCGTCCCTGGCCGTGTACCTGCACGGCCAAGCGGGAGAGAGAGTGAGGGCGTCCCTCGGCGATATGGGAATGCTCGCGAGCGACCTTCTACTCGAAATCCCCAAGGTCATTCGGGATTTGCGTGGGCGGCGCGTTCACGCTCGGCTACCGAGAGAGGGGTAGGTAGTTGAGGGTGAACACCCCCATCCTAGCCTTCCTCCGTCGAGGGGCTGAGAGGGGTGGCATGTAGCAGGTCGGCGCGCCCTTCGACAAGCTCAGAACGAACGGATTTTTGATTTACCTACCCTTGCGAGCCCGTCGAGGGGGGAAGGGATTTTGTAAGGCTGTTGGGACGTTTACCTACCCTTGTTTAGCTGACCGGGGGCCTGAAGCGTCTGAGCCGCAGCGAGTTTGTGATGACTGATACAGAACTGACAGCCATCGCCGCCGCCGCAAGTATGGGGTTGAGGAATCCATACTCTCCTAAGATGGGCTGAAGCGTGTCCGGCGTCCCGCTCGAAGCGAAGAACGGATACAGAATGCCTGCGGCTATCGGAATCAGCGCGACATTATAGGCGAATGCCCAGAATAGGTTTTGTCTGATCACCCTCATCGTAGAACGACTTAATGATATGAGAGTCGAGACTCCTCGCAGATCGCTTCCCACGAGGGTTATGTCCGCCGTCTCTATCGAGACGTCCGAGCCCGCGCCGATGGCTACGCCCACATCCGCCTGGGCCAGGGCGGGCGCGTCGTTTACTCCGTCGCCGACCATGGCCACCTTCTTGCCTTCCGCCTGAATCGCTTGTATCTCTCCCGCCTTGTCCGAGGGAAGCGCCTCAGCCACCACTCTATCAATGCCTATCTGAGCCGCGACCTGCTTCGCCACGCTCCGATTGTCGCCGGTCAGCATAACGACTTCTAGTCCCTGATCTTGGAGCGTCTTGACTACGTTTTTGGACTCGGGCTTCAGGCTATCCGCTATGGCTACAATTCCGAGGGCGTCTCCGTCGGCGGCGACGAACACGGGCGTCTTGCCCTGAGCGGAGAACTTATCCGCTTCCGGTTCCATTCCATTCAGCCGAATCCCTTCCTGGCGCATCAGTCTCAGGTTGCCGATTGCTATATCCGTCTCGTTGACGACCGCCAGAACGCCGGATCCAGGCTCCGCCCTGAAATGCGACGCCTCTTCCAATTCCGCGCCTCGTTCGAGCGCTTCTTCGACGATTGCGGTTCCCAGGGAGTGTTCGGAGTTTCGCTCGGCGGACGCGGCAAGCGAGATCACACTATTGGGGTCGCGGCCAGGGGCGTAGATGTCGGTTACTTCTGGACGCGCATTGGTTAGCGTGCCGGTCTTGTCGAGTACAACCACGTCGGTTTTGTGCGCCATCTCCAAAGCCTGCGCGCCTCGAATCAGGACGCCGTACTCGGCTCCCTTTCCAACGCCCACCATTATTGCGGCGGGAGTGGCGAGTCCCATAGCGCAGGGACAAGCGATTATCATGACGGCGACCGCGGTCAGTATGGCAGTGACGTATGATGGCGCAGGCCCGAATATGAGCCAGATGAGGAATACGAGCGCGGCGACGCCTATAACGGACGGAACGAAGTAGGAGGACACGAGGTCGGCGGTTCGCTGGATGGGAGCTTTGGAACCTTGGGCATCTTCGACTAATCGGACGATGCCGGCGAGCATAGTATCGCGTCCGACGCGCGTAGCCCTGAAAGTGAATCCGCCGCTGCCATTGAGCGTCCCGTCATATACTTCGCTGCCGGCTCTCTTCTCGACGGGCGCGCTCTCCCCTGTCAACATAGACTCATCGAGCGTTGAAGCGCCGCTCTCGACTACGCCGTCCACGGGAACTTTCTCACCGGGTCTGACTACTATGAGGTCTCCGACGGCAATATCTTCAATCGGAATATCCACATCCTTGCCGTCTTTTAGAATTCTGGCGGTCTTTGGCTGGAGGTCCATGAGCGCTCTGATTGCGTTGGACGCGCGACCTTTGGCTCTGGCTTCCAGGAACTTGCCGAGCAGAACGAGGGCGATTATAGCGGAAGATGTGTCGAAATAGGTGTCGGTGGCGCGTCCAGCGAAGAACGAGGTTTCGCCGAATAGGGTTACGACCAAGCTGTATATGTACGCGGCGGAAGTGCCGACGGCTATCAGTGTATTCATGTTGGACGTTAGATGGCGCGCCGCGCTCCATGCGGAAGTGTAGAACCCGCGTCCGGCCCAGAACTGCACGGGCGTGGCGAGGGCGAGCAGCGCGAAGTCCATCTTGAACGGGAACAGGCCGGCGGCGTTTGGAATGGCCATCAGAGCCATTATGAGGGCGGCGACGGCAAGGCTGAAGACCATTCGGTTTCGGAGCGTTCGCACGTCTTTGGGGGTGGCTGCGTCATCGTTGGGGTCGCCGACCACCGCGGCGACGGAGTAGCCGGCGTCCTCGACGGAGTGTCTTAGCTCTGAAACGCCGGCTATACCCGGCACATATTCGACAGAGGCGCGCTCGGTGGCAAGGTTGACTTGGGCAGATAGAACGCCATCCGAGGAGTTGAGGGCGTTTTCGACGTGAATGACACAGGCGGCGCAGGTCATTCCGCCTATGGCGAGGGTCGTCTTGCGCGTTCCTATGCCGTAGCCGGCGTCCTCGACGGCGCGAGTGAGGTCAGCCAGTTCGGCGCCGTTCGCGTCCACGTCAAGGGACGCTTTCTCGGTTGCCAGGTTGACCGAGACCATTTCGACGCCGTTCACTTCTTCCAACGCGCTTTCGACGTGGACAACGCAAGCGGCGCAGGTCATTCCGGTAATGGGAACAGTAATCTGAGACTTGGTATGCGCGACCATCCGCCATCCTAAGAGTGGTATTATGACATATTCAATATATCACACAACTCGCAGATGGCGTCTTATATGGTAAGCGCAAGGGGCCAGAAAACGAACCCCAGCCCCTTATGTTGTGCAGGCATCTAATCGAGATCTCTTTCAGATAGACCTGATGATCCCAATCACTTTGCCGCGCACCGAGACGTCTTTAGCGCGCACCATGATGGGCTGCATGGTGGTATTTTCGGGTTGGAGCCGCACCATGTCGCCTTCGAGATAGAAGCGTTTGAGCGTAGTTTCTTCGCTGTCGTCCAGCCAAGCAGCAACCATGTCCCCGTTATTCGCCTGGCTGGTGGGTTCGAGGATAACCATATCGCCATCCGCGACGAGCGCGTCAATCATCGAGGTTCCCTTGACTTTCAAGGCGAACATATTTTCGCGGTCGCCGATGAACGACGAAGGCAGATCCAAGGTGTCAAAACTTTCATCGGCCAGGGCGGGCGCGTCCGGTACATGGAGTGGTTCGCCGGCTGCGATACTGCCCATTATCGGGATGTTCTGAATATCGCGCTTGGTTCCTTTGAGACCCTCGCCGATGAGCTTGATCCCTCGGGACTTTTCGGGCTTGCGCTCGAGATAGCCCATCGCCTGCAGCTTGTGAAGATTGTAGTCAACAACCGAAGTGGAACTGACGTTGCAGCCGTTTTGGATGTCTCTGACTGTCGGCGGGTATTCCTGATCTTCCATGAATCTCTGAATGAACTGAAGGATATTTTCCTGTCTAGGAGATAGTTTGTCTTTCATCTTGTTCCCTCCAAAGAACATTAGTCCGTTGAAGGATAGCAGACCATTTGTACGCTGTCAACTCTGATTTTGAGGGTGAGCCTGTATCAGTTTGGTCGGAGGATTGGATCACCCCCATCCCAGCCTTCTCCCATCAAGGTGGAAGGGATTTTTGCGCGAGATGGAGCGTTACCTATCCCTGTGAGCCCCTGGGGGAGAAGGGGATTTTCGCGCTGAGTTTCGTGAATTCTTCTGGTGGGGCTGCAGGTGGTTTGCAGGCGGCGTTCAGGTGGCCTGCAAGTGAGTCCTGTAGGCTTTTTCACCTGCATTTCACCTGCATCGCCCTGTATTCACCAGTTCAGGGCATTTTTTCGTAAATCCTTATGGCTTCGCCTTATGGTTTTATGGTTCGTAGGGGCTCCATTCTGTGTAGCTCCTGGGGTTCTTTTTACGTTCGATTTCCGAGGCCCACTCGGTCATTTTGACTACTGTGTCGGCTATCCTCGCCATGGCGCGCGCGTTTGTCGCGGAGGGCGAAGAAGCTTGCAGCTCCTGAAATGTGTCTTGAAGACCTTCGATCATGTCTCCGAGACCGAGTTCATTGAGTTTTTTTCGCGCTCTGACTTTTTTGGCTTTGGCGCGACCGCCCATGGCGCGCCATCCGGCGGCTTCGGGATCGTGGGCGAAGCAGTATCCGGAGACGGATACGCGCTCTGAGCCGCAGACATCTCCGTCGCGTTTTATGGCGGGGCAAGGAAGATTGCGGAGTATCCAGGCCCTGAGATGCATGTCTTCCGTTTCTTCCAGGGGCGACTCGCCGGGATTGGGGTTGTGTCGGTCGCGCATGTATTCGATCATATCCTGTCTGCTCATGTTTCTTACGTCGTCTTTCGTCAGCATCATCCACCTCGAACGTATATTCGCATGTAATGATAGAGGATGCTGAAGATTGGTTCAAGCGGGAATTGGGAATTGGGAATTGGGAGTGGGCGCAGGTGATGGGGATGTGGAGTTGGGCGGGTATTCGGGCTATGATAGTGGTGACTGTTTTGGAGCAAGCGAAAGGAGCGAATAATGGCAGAATATGTACCTTCGCCGAGAGAATGGGTGCGAGAGCAGGTTGAGCTTTATGAGAGCAGTGACGGCAAGGAGGGAACTACGCTGCGCGAAACGGGGCTGCCGGTCATCATCGTGACCAATCGAGGGAACAAGACGGGGGCTGTTCGCAAGACGCCGCTGATGCGAGTGAAGGACGGCGACAACTATGTGCTGGTTGGCTCGCAGGGCGGGGCGCCCAAGAATCCTGTATGGGTGTATAACCTTCGCGCGGACAGCAGCGTAGAAATACGGGACGAGACGGAGGTTTACGCGATGCGAACGCGGGAGGTGGAGGAAGGGGATGAGCGCGACCGCCTGTGGGAGATAGCGGTCGCCGCGTTCGCGCCGTATGAGGAGTATCAGAAGAAGACGACGCGCATGATTCCGGTGTTTCTGGCGGAGCCTGTGTAAGTGGGCGTTGTTTCTGTTCGCGCTGATAACGGAAGGTGTGGTTTGGAACATGGTCATGGCGTTGGGAAAGATGCGTGAGGCGAGAGACAGGGGACTAGAGGAAGAGCGCGCGGCGGTGATTCAGGCACTGCGGGACGCAGGCATGCCTGAGCCTGACATACAGCGGGTTGAGGCTCGACGGGCCGCTCGCGGCAATGGCTCGGCCTCGTGATAAACTTGATTCTTTTGGTTGGTTTGGCTAGCGCCTTGAGCCTTGTGAGTCATGCGCGGGGAACTGGTTCGTTGACCGCTGACTACCGTCGAATCGTTATAAGGGCGTCGAGCGCTTTTACTCCTCTGCCCTCAGGAAGCGCGACCAGCGGGTTGATGTCCAACTCGGCGATTGCGTTTTCCAAGTGGGCGGCCATGTAGGAGACCCTGACAAGCGCGTCTTTCAGCGCTTCGATGTCGGCTCTGGGGCTTCCCCTAAATCCGTGAAGCAGGCGACTTCCCGCAACCTCGTCTATCATCTCGGCGGCGTCGAGTCTGGTTATGGGGCAGAGACGGAGCGAAACGTCTCGCAGCGCTTCTACGAAGACGCCGCCGAGTCCATAGAGCAGGATTGGCCCCAGTTGGGCGTCGTAGCTGGCGCCGACTATGACCTCGACTCCATCGGAAACCATCTCCTGAACCAGTACGCCCTTCACTTCGGCGTCCGGAGCGTGTACGGCGACATTGTTCATGACCCGGTCGTAGGCTTCTCGCAGAGCGAGTTCGTTCTGGATACCTATTTCGACTGCGCCGATTTCGGTCTTGTGGAGTATGTCCGGTGATTCGATTTTGAGGACGACGGGATAGCCGATTTCGCGGGCGGCTGACGCCGCCTGTTCGGCGTCCGACGCGCGATGTTCCAGGCTGGCGGGCACTCCCCACTGTTCAAGCAGCCACTTGGCTTCGCGCTCGGTGAGCGCGGCGCGCCTGGAAGAGCGCAATCCCGCGAGCGCGGCGCGCTGTTCGGATGACATGTCGGGAAGGTTGGCGAACCCCGCCTGGGAGCGGCTGTCGCGCCAGCCATAGTAGTCGTGGAGTTGGCGAATGGCGGAGGCGAGGTTCTGAGGGCTGTGGAATACGGGGATAGAAGCGTCCTTGAGCAGGTCGAGTCCGTTAGACGCGCCCAGTTCGTTTCCGGTATATAGGAACGCGACAAGTTTATCGTGCCTGTTTCGGGTTTCAACAATATGCTTCGCCTGCTCTTCGCCGGCTGAGCTGGCTACGAGCAGCGCGCCGACGTCTGGCTCGGCGATCATGCGCTCCATGATGGGAGCGACCGTGTCTCTGCTGGCGTGTCCGGTGATGTCGGCGGGATTTGCCGCCCAGCCGAAGCCGTCGAGAATTTCGTCTATGCTGTCGCGGGCGGATTCGGAGAGTTCAGGAAGGTGGAGTCCGGCTTCGCCGAGGTTGTCGGCGGTCAGCGAGCAGACGCCGCCCGAGTGGGACACAAGAGCGACGCCGCGCCGCTTGACCGGAGGGCTGTCGGCAAGAAGTTGCGCGACCTCGAGCAGCTTGTCCCAGTCGTGGACGCGCGTGACGCCATACTGTCTGAAGGCGGCGTCATAGGCGTCGTCGGAACCTGTGAGAGCCGCTGTGTGTGAACGGGCGGCCTTGGAGCCGGAGTCTGATCGTCCAATCTTGACCGCGACGATGGGTTTGCCTCTTTCGGCGGCCAGTTTGGCGACCTCTATGAACTTTCGGGCGTCCTTGAAGCCCTCGATGAAGAGCGCGATCACCTTGGTGTCGTCGTCGTCCAGCAAGTATCGCGCGAAGTCGGCGGCTTCGAGGTCGGCCTCGTTTCCGGTAGAGACGATGTAGGAGTATCCGACGCCGCGCCCTATTGCCCTGGAGAGGAATGGCCCGAAGGCGGACGCTCCGCTCTGGCAGACGAGTCCGATATTGCCGCTTTTGATTCTCGCGCCTGAGAGCGAGGATGAGGAGCAGGCCCAGATGTCGTCCTTGATATTGGCGAGTCCGAGACAATTTGGCCCGGATACGCGGACGCCTGTCTGTCGCGCGACAGAACCGAGTTCGAGTTGCAACTGTCGGCGTTCCTCTACGCCGCGTTCTGAGAAGCCGGCGGATATTACTATGGCTGACCCGGCGCCCTTTTCGGCGCTTTCGCGCAGGACTGGTATCACTCGGCGGTACGGAACGATTATGCCGACGGCGTCCGGGCTTTCGGGCAGGTCGGCTACGCTGGGGTAGCAGGGAATACCGAGCAGTTCGTCGTATCGCGGGTTGACCGGATAGACGTTCAGGCGGCCTTGGGCTTGCATCGCGGAGCGCAGGAAGCGTCCGCCGTACTGCATGCGCTCGGTGGCGCCGACGACGGCTATGGAGCGAGGGTTGAGCATTTTGTGGATGGAGGCGAGTTGGGGTTCTGTCCAGTAGTTCAATTGCGGGTCTCGCTTTCGGAAATGTCTCGAAACAGCAGTGAGCCTGTATTAGTTTAGTCGGAGGATTGGATCACCCCCATCCTAGCCTTCCCCCATCGAAGGTGGAAGGGACTTTTCGGTCGGTTAGAGCGTTTACCTACCCCTGTGAGCCCATCAAGGTGGAAGGGACTTTTGCGCGAGATGGAGCGCCGACTAAATCGT
>CAZXFX010000012.1:0-3321 GCA_964640295.1 uncultured Dehalococcoidia bacterium
GTCGGCGCGCCCTTCGACAGGCTCAGGACGAACGGATTTTTGATTTACCTACCCCCTCTCAGCGCCTTGACCGGGAAGGCTAGGATGGGGTGAAACCGCTGTTGCCGCAAGCGCTTGGGTCATGACGTCGGGCTGGTATAATTAAGACGGGCGCGGGTTGGTCCGCGATTCTAGAAAGGCGCAGGGTTTGGAATGGGCCAGTTCGGATTGAACGTTAAGACGGATAGCGGCGGAAAGCGAGTGGAGTTGGAGTGCGAGCATCAGAACGGACTGCTGTACGTGGTTCCGGCAGAGTCATCCTGGGTGTGTTCGGAAGAGTTGATGCACGCCCACGCTATGGCGGGGTTCTTCAGGCAGCTAATGGAACTGGAGGATGAGCGCGTGGAGGAGTTGATGCAGAGGTGGGGGCTGTACTATCGCCCGAGGCCGCTGGTGGAGTAATCTTATTCAAGATTTGGCGCTCGCAAGGGCAGATAGTTTCGCTCTATTTCCCTGTGGAATGTCTCCGGCAGTCTGGCCCAGTCGCGCGCGTCCACGATTATCGGTATATTGGATTCTCTGAACGCTTCGCGCAGATTCTCCATGTCCGCTACTGAGATGGGTCGCAGTTCGGGTCCGCGAAGGACTATATCCAGATCGCTCGCCTCGTGGCTTTCTCCGTTGACGCGGCTGCCATAAACCCACGCCTCGGCGTCGGGTACATTCTCGCGCAGTATTTCTTCTGCCTGCGTCCGATAGCGGTCGGGCAGGTGAAGCCGGTCATCCATTGCGCTCCTCCGACACTACTCGAACCAGTTCCTTGGCGTCCTCTATGAATCGAGGGAGCAGCGCGAGCGTGGTCTCTGCGAAATTCTCCCCATACAGATGAGCAGTATCGTTTCTGTTATCTCGATACTCGAACCAGCGCTCGCACGCTTGCAGTGATATAAGGCCGTGTTTCGCGGCGTACCGAAATATATCCTTAAAGGTCAGCCTGTCGGCCTGCCGGTTAGACGCAAAATATGGTCTGAGTCGCTTCCGCATTAGGCTGCCTGATTGTTCGAGTATTATCTCGAACTCCTTCACGCACGCAGATCGGAAGACTTCATAGATGAAGTCTCCTGGTTCATGTTCCTGCAACTGGTTTAGGGACAACTCCAGCGTACCAATGCAGCGTGTGAGGAAATCGGTGTTGATTGCGGCCATGTACTCGCTCCCACACCTCAATTATATCGCATAATCCCCATCCCATATATTCACTATGACGCTGCATGATCTGAACATCTTGAGAAGCGAGTTCTCCATTCGTGTCGCATCACAGCCACCAGCGTCGCCAAGAGAATCGCGAAAGTGGGCAGACCTATCCAGTCTTGGATGAAAGTCCACTGCCCGTAAAACCCGCCTCCCAGTCTGGTGTGAAGATGCGTTAGCAAAAACGCCCCCGATACTATGGCGAGCCATATCATGCACGCAATGAGTGAGATGCCCAGGAGCCTGTCTCCGCGCGGAAGCGTCTGCGCGTACCACAGACCCGCGATAAGCGGAACGACCAGAAAGAACTGATGGTGTCCCACTTTGTAGAGCAAAAGCGTGGCTAGGATTCCGGCGAACGCGCCAGATACAGCGGGGAGTCGCCATTTCCAGACCAGCGCCAATATGACGATGTCGCCCAGCGCCATTGCAGGCAGACTCAGGTGATCAGCGTTATCTACCCAGCTCTTAATGGGCGACGCTTCTCCTCTCAGGAAGCGGAATATCGAAAGCATTCCTGATCCTCTGCGAGAGTTATACAGGATCGAGTGGAAAGCTGATTCACCCCACGCCAGAAAACTGAGCGCGAATCCAGTTGCCACGACGGTTGCGAATATCGTCAGAAAGCGCCAGTTGATTCTTCGGCCTTCAAGCGCCATGAATGGTGCGAAGACGACGGGATATACCTTCAGCAGCGCAGCGAAAGCCAGTACAACCGCGGCGGTAGAGCGGCGGTTTGACTGATGCAGAGCCAGCGAGGAGAGGCTGAGAGCGGCAACCAGTGAATCTACTGATCCGTAAACGACTCCGAACGACCAGAAGAGCGGGTTGAAAGGGAGCGCCGCCAACCAGAAGATCAGCCAAGGCAGAGTTACCCCCCCCCCACGACGCGCAAGTTGATACATCACGTACCAACTGCTGACCTGCCACACCAAGACGAATATCAACTTGGGCAGCAGAGGATGGAGCGCGAAAGGCGCGGCAAGAAGGTTATATGCCGGTCCGTAAGTGTTGCTCGTGGACCACGGTTCTCCCCCGGCGAGTATCAGATCCCACTGGGATATGTAGGCGGCGTAATCATGGCGCGCTCCAATTAGGAACGCGACGGCCATCGCGCCGAGAGTGGTGGCAACCGCGATGATAGACCAAAATAACGACGTTCGACGCAGGCTTAGTATCATCAACCGTCTGGGCTAGAAGTCGTCGGGCGGTTCTATGTCTGCGGCGGGAGAGTTGATTATCCTGTGTATGACGGGCGCGAACGCTTCGTCGTCTCCCGGTTCAGTGTCGTCGTCTGACCAGTCCTTGGCCGCTACGACAGCGAGTTCGCGTTCTTCGTCATCGTCATCTCCAACTTCAAACCCCATGACTGCGCTTGGCACATATACCTTATAATTGGTTCCGCCGCGCGACGGAAATGAGACTATCCCAGACTGCGCCGGCGTTTTGTATGTTTCGCGTATTATGATGACGAGTTCGCGCTCCTCGACGCTGGTAACGGCGGCTTCATACAGGTTGCCTCCTCTGGCGAGACGCGCGATGCGTGTTCCAACCCTGGGTTCGACCTGTCCTATATAAGCGCCTGTTCCGTCTCTCACAATCAAGCCTGAGCCGACGGGACCCAGCCGAACTGCGTCGCCTGGAGTGAGCTTGACCAAGGTTTCGGGGGGAGCCAGCTTTATGAGAGAAGTGACGCCCGCGTTTCCGCTCTCTTCGATGAATGTCTTTGATCTGCGCCGAGAGGGGCCTCTGGAGGCGCGTGGGGCGTCGGCGTCGGCAAGTTTCATCAACCTGCTGAGATTCTTCTTCGCGATGGCGTTATTGGGCGAACGCTTGAGTACCAAGCGGAACGCCTCTTGAGCTTCTTTATTGCGTCCCAGTTCGCTCAGAGCCTTGCCGAGACGGTTATACGCTCCGATGTCTTCAGGGAAGTCGCGCGCGATAGCCTGGTTGAGCGCGACAGCCTCTTCCCATCTGTTGTTCATGGCAAGCGCGACAGCCCTTTTGGCTCTGTCGTTCTTGGCCTTTTCATCTTTCGCCTGCAAGTTCATTTGCATACGCCTCCATGGCCTGTGCAAAGTAATGAAGACC
>CAZXFX010000012.1:3331-71161 GCA_964640295.1 uncultured Dehalococcoidia bacterium
TTCATCCTGAGCCTGTCGAATGACGCTCGTCGAATTCGCCAAAATTCGGCAAGCCCTCTACCGAAGGATTTACTCGAATTCTGAGCGGGCTCTGCATACGACTCACTGAAATGTTCAGAAATTTTATAGGAAATAGTAAAATTTCTACAAGGGGATTTTATGCAAACATTTGTACTTCAGGGCTGTTTCAAGAACTTCTTGCCTCGTCAAGGTATGACGAGGGTAGGCAACGCGCCGGACAATTCTAAATTCGGTACTCTTAGCGCGTATGGGTATTCGAGCTTTCATAAATCAGCGCGTACTGAGAATACCCTAAATTCACCATTCACTATCCACTATTCGCCAGATAAAGGCTGGGATGGCGGCGGCGCGAGCGGCTATGTTCTCCTCAATCTCAGAAGTGTCAATTTCAAGATCGCCTCCAGTATTATGTGAAGCGACATCTTGGATTTGCCCTTTGTTCTATCTATGAAGATTATTGGGTGTTCCAGCACGACGTAGCCCTTCGACTGGCATTGGTAGGCGACCTCAGACTGAAATCCAAAGCCCTTGCATCGAAAGGCGTCCATGTCGAGAGAGCCGAGCGCGGCGGCGGTATAAGCCTTGAATCCGGAGGTGACGTCCTTGACCTTCAGGCCGGTGACGAACCGAATTACGTGGTTGCCGAACGCGCTGAGCAGCCGCCTCTTGAGTCCCCAGCTCGGATCCGATCCGCCTCCCTCCGTATAGCGCGAACCCACCACCACGTCCGCGCCTTCCAGTTTGCGGAGCATCGTCGGCAGGTGATCTGGTATATGGGACAGGTCAGCGTCCATCTGCGCGACGTAGTCGCAGCCGTCTGCGAGAGCCTTGCTGAATCCTGCGACGTATGCGGTGCCGAGCCCTAGTTTCGCGCTCCTCGAGATTACCTCTATGCGGCCTCCGCGCTCGCTCGATAAGCGACGAGCCACCTCGGCGGTTCCGTCAGGGGAGCCGTCATCAACGACGTATAGGAAGAGGTTGTCTATTCCTAGCGAGAACAGGCGAGAGACCAGTTCGGGCATATTCTCGGCTTCGTTGTAAGTGGGCACGACCACGGCGACTTTTTCGGCAGGCATTCGCTCCCATCCAGAATGAATCGTTCAGCGGTACTTGCCGAACATATCTCTTATTCTTATCAGAAACGTATCTTTCAGCATATCGGCGGAGTCAACGCCGGGCCTCACTTTGCTTCCCGGCTGGTGATGCCATTCGACGGGCATCTCTATCACGGTGTAGTTCATCTTGGCGGCCAGGTAGAGGATCTCGACGTCGAATCCCATTCTCATGGCGCGCTGACGGCTGAATAGTCGCTCGGCGACGTCGCCGCGGAAGCATTTGAATCCGCACTGGGTATCTTCGAACCCTCTGACTGCGATTGCGCGCACTACCCAGTTGAAGATTCTTCCCATGATGTGTCGGTAGAGCGGCTCGTCGTAGCGTTTCGCCCCGACGATCTCTCTGGAGCCTATGACGATATCCGTGCCTGAGTCCATCTTGTCGAGAAACTGGGCCAGCCACTCGATTGGCATGGCCAGGTCGGCGTCGCACATGAATCTGTATCTGCCGCGCGCGCTCAGCATACCCGACCTGACGGCCCACCCTTTGCCGAAATGCTTTCTGGAGAGTAGCTTGACGCCTTCCAGTTCGCGCTCGGCGCGACTTACGAGCGCGGCGGTGTCGTCCGCGCTTCCATCGTCAACGACGAGAATCTCCCATGTGTATATCTGCGCTTTCAGGTAGGCGGCGACGCAGTTCAGGGTGGAGACTATCCGCTCGGACTCATTGAAAGCGGGAATTATCACAGACAGGTATGGTATTTCGGAATTATCCACCGCGCGGTTCCAGGGAAGGCAGAGCCTTTGCCATCATTCTCGCAAGACGTTTGCGCGGACTCAGTCGCAGCGGTGACTGACCTGATGTGGGCTGACGAATTGGGAAAGCCATGCGTCACCGCGCGGAGTCCAGATCGAAGGCGGAGTGAAGCGCGCGCGCCGCCGCTCCAACCTGCTCTTCGGACACTATGCAGGTGATGCGTATTTCGGACGTGGTTATCATCTCGATGTTTATTCCCTCGTTTGCCAGGGTCCGGAACATGGAACTGGCGTATCCGGGCGCGTCCTGCATTCCAGTTCCCACCACGCTCACCTTGGCGAGTCCGAGCGAGGTCGCTACGCCTTCGCTATCCAGGCTCTCGGCGACCTGTCGGACGACGCTTTTAGCCTTGGGCAGGTCGTCGCGCTTGACGGTGAACGTCAGGTCCGTCTTGCCGCCCGCGCTCGCGTTCTGGACTATTACGTCCACGCTTATGCCGTCCTCCGCCAGCGGCTCGAAGAGGCTGGCGGCTATGCCGGGTCTGTCGGTTACGCCCTGCACAGTTACCTTGGCGACGTTGGTGTCGGTAGCTATGCCGGATACGCGGTTTCTTATTTCGCCTACATTTCTGTTCATCGCAACTTCACCGTGAATCAGCGTGCCAGGCGCTTCGGAAAAGCTGGAGGCGACGAGTATGGGCGTGTCGTACACCATGCCAAGCTCAATCGAGCGCGGGTTCATCTTCGCTCCGTAGCTGGCAAGTTCCAGCATCTCTTCAAAACTAATCTCGTCTATCTTGACCGCCTTGGGGACCAGGCGCGGGTCGGCGGTGTAAATGCCCTCTACGTCGGTATAGACTTCGCATCGGTCGGCTTCGAGACCCGCGGCAAGCGCTATGGCGGTTAGGTCTGAAGCGCCGCGCCCGAGAGTGGTAGTGTCCATATCCGGAGTGATTCCCTGGAATCCGGCGACCACCACGATCTTGTCTTCGTCGAGTTCGTCCGCTATGCGCTGCGGGTCCAAGCCGGCGATCTTGGCCATTCCGAACTGCGAGTCAGTTCGTATCCCCGCCTGGGCGCCGCTCAGGCTTACGGCCTTGTGCCCAAGCGACATGAGCGTCATGGCGACCAGAGCGCAGGAGCGCAGTTCACCTGTGGAGAGCAGAACGTCGAGTTCGCGCCTGTCTGGGCTGTCCGACACCTGCGAGGCGAGCCCGATGAGCTCGTCCGTGGTGTCGCCCATCGCGCTGACCACTGCCACCACGCGGCTGCCCGTTTCATGGGCGCGGGCGATTCGCCCGGCTACATTCTTTATCTTTGGGGCGTCTGCGAGAGAGCTTCCGCCGTATTTCTGTACTATCAAGTCCATTTCTATAGCGTATCCGCAAGTAAAGTCGGAGATTCAGGATTTCCGCAATGATGGTTTAACGCTATGGAAGGTCGAATGTCAAATCTGGGCATGGAATTCCTTAGAATATATCGCTCAGGTTCACGCTGAATCCTTCTACGACGGTCGAGGCGACTGTCTGGCCGTCGCCGTAGATTCCGGCCACCTCATAGTCGTCTCCGCGCAGCAGCATCAGCCAGACAAGCCTGGCGTCGGGAGCGACTATCCAGAACTCCTTCACGCCATGCCGCGCGTAGAGTTCGCGCTTGCGCGTCCAGTCCATGCTGGCGGTGGAAGGCGACAGAATCTCGATTGCCAGGTCGGGCGCTCCCCGCACGTTGTCGCTGGTAATGATGTGAGCGCGCTCATTGGAGACGAAGAGCAGGTCGGGCTGAACCACGTCCGTCTCGGACAGATATACGTCGAAAGGAGCGGAATATACCCAGCCAAGTTCATTCGCTTCGACATGAACGAATAACCTGGATCCTAATCTCATATCAACGCGCTGATGCACTTCTTTGGGCGCGGCGGCCATTATCAGTTCTCCGTCTATCAGTTCGTATCGCTCGTCTTCGGGCGTGTTTTTATAATCTTCGTAAGTCAGTTTCGTCTTCGGTTTCTGCGCTACCATGCTCCGCCTTCCGATTCGCGCTCAGGATGATGTTCCTTAGAATATATCGCTCAGATTCACGCTGAACCCTTCTACGACGGTCGAGGCGACTGTCTGGCCGTCGCCGTAGATTCCGGCCACCTCATAGTCGTCTCCGCGCAGCAGCATCAGCCAGACAAGCCTGGCGTCGGGAGCGACTATCCAGAACTCCTTCACGCCATGCCGCGCGTAGAGTTCGCGCTTGCGCGTCCAGTCCATGCTGGCGGTGGAAGGCGACAGAATCTCGATTGCCAGGTCGGGCGCTCCCCGCACGTTGTCGCTGGTAATGATGTGAGCGCGCTCATTGGAGACGAAGAGCAGGTCGGGCTGAACCACGTCCGTCTCGGACAGATATACGTCGAAAGGAGCGGAATATACCCAGCCAAGTTCATTCGCTTCGACATGAACGAATAACCTGGATCCTAATCTCATATCAACGCGCTGATGCACTTCTTTGGGCGCGGCGGCCATTATCAGTTCTCCGTCTATCAGTTCGTATCGCTCGTCTTCGGGCGTGTTTTTATAATCTTCGTAAGTCAGTTTCGTCTTCGGTTTCTGCGCTACCATGCTCCGCCTTCCGATTCGCGCTCAGGATGATGGGTGTCGCGTTACGGTGTCAGCATATTTGATTTTGGAACGATCACGCCAGAGTATGCGCCCCCAGGCGGGTCGGCTTCGTTATGACGACTTCTCCGCTCAGGCCTGACTTGACGGCGGCGTCCGCCATTTCGTAGCCGATTGTAAACTCCTTTTCAGTGGCGAGAGCGAGAACAGTGGAGCCGGCGCCCGACAGAAACGCGCCCAGCGCGCCCGCGCCCATAGCGGCCCTGATGATGTTCTTCATGGGAAAGAATATCGTCTGGCGGGCTGGCTGGTGAAGACGGTCGTCGGTGGCGATGTCGAGATGCTGGAGGTCGCCGGACTCCAGCGCTCGCGTCAGCAGGGCGACTCTGCCAATGTTGAATACGGCGTCGGCGCGCGGCACCTCGCTCTTTAGCAGCCCGCGCGCCTCTTCTGTCGGCATTGGAGTGTCTGGAACATACAGCACGGCGGAAAGCTCCTCCGGCGTCGAAACGGGCGCGCTGACGACGCGCCCGTCATGCGTCGCCGCTATCTGCATGCCGCCGAACAGCGCGGGCGCGACGTTGTCGGGGTGCCCCTCGATTTCAGCAGCGATCTGGAGCAGTTCGCGTTTATCGAATGGGTTGCCGCACAGTTCGTTTCCCGCCACGAGCCCGCCGACGAGCGCGGCTGAACTGGAGCCGAGTCCGCGCGTGGTCGGTATGTCGTTTACGCAGGTCAGCGAAATTGAGGGCATCGCCTGTCCCGCCTCTCTGAATACCCTGGCGACGCTCGTCCACACCAGATTGGACTCGTCCCGCGGCAGTTCTCGCTCCCCTCGCCCGTGTATTTGAATGCCATGTCCTCCAACCTCGACGGTCACCGTATTCCAGATGTCAAGCGCGAGCCCAAGGCAGTCGAACCCCGGCCCCATATTGGCGGAAGTCGCGGGTACTTTTACTGTTATCGTATGTGTCCGCATTGTTCTGAGCATAGCCTGTCGATACCCGATATGAAGACTTGAAAGCTGACCGAGGTATTTCTCTCCCTCGATAGAAAATTCGCCATTTTTCTCGCGCCACTGACTTTCTGGAACTCTGGCAAGAGCCGCTCGAGTTCATTCGACGGTTGTTGAACACTATCCGGGTCGCGGAACCGCGCCCTTCTGCTAATGCTTCGTAAATGATTCTTCCCAAATGCTTCAGCTAAAGCATTCGGATCGCCAAGATACCAAGATTCTAGTTCGTAACACACGATTCTTACCAGTGTATCTGGACGCCCAGCATCTTCACATATATCTGAGAGCCTCTGCTTAAGGCTAATACAATCACCCTGGTCTTGATCTCTGAGCACAACAAAACGCACACCCGGCTCTCGCCATGCCCTTAGCTTGCGCGGGATGCTTTTTTCAAGGTCATCCTTTCCTTCGTGAGCTATGCACTGGAACATAATATCAGGGAAAATGCGAGGTAAGAGTCCTTCAAGCAAAGATTTCATAGACGATTCTTCCAATAAGAAGACGATTTTATTCATCGTGGGCTAGCCCCTTCAAAGAGTCCTTGCCGCCAAAGCGCGCCTGGCAGGTCGCCTTCGGCGATCAAGTTTCGCAGGAGGTCATCATCTGAAGCGCGCCTGGCAGATGTGAAACCGTCTTTCTTGACCAGCCAGAATATCTCGTCCAATTTAGCGCCGTTCAGAAAATCGGGAGAGTGTGTGGATACAAACACTTGGCCACCGCGTCGAGCGTAGTCCCGGAATTCTTCAACCAGTTCACGCATCAACTCGGGATAGAGTTGGTTTTCAGGTTCCTCGATCGCAAGCAGGGGATGCGGCCTGGGGTCGTGCAACAAAACAAGGTACGCGAACATCTTGATGGTTCCGTCCGATACGTACCTGGCAATGAACGGATCTCGGAAACTTCCGTCCTGAAATCTGAGTACGAGCCGACCATCCTCCGTAGGTATAGCCTCGACTGCGCTTACTTCTGGAACACGCTCACGCATTACGCGAAGAATGGTATCGAACTGCTTAGGGTGGTTCTGATATAGATACTGCGCTACTTGAGCAACATTGTCTCCTCTGGCTGAGAGATGTTCCGCATATCCCGCGTCTGCGCTTGGACGAGCGTCTGCGATGTGGAAATCTGATATATGCCAGTTCTCAATCAGACTGCGGAACTCCGACACTACCTGGAAACCGCGAAACTGCCCTAGTCCCTTTATGGCCAGTACACTTGGGTCGTCCAGTTCGTATTCTTCTCTCTCCTCGACCGCGCCTTCCATGCCGTACACTGACTCATTGGTTATCGCTCTACCCGAACCTTCACTGAAATCCACAAAATGCCATGGTCGTCCATACTGTCCTCTGAGGTAGCTCAGCACTTCACGGTCTATGACGACGCGACCACCTTTCTGTTTTGTTATCCCCAACCGATATGTAGCCAGTCGTCCACCACCTTCACGAAATTTCACAATAATCTCGATGGGGCCTTCCTGTCCCCTGCTGACCAGTTCATGATATCCACCTCGCCGCGCTACGGCTGCCGCAACGTTTTGGATTAGAGCGTCTTTCAGGAATGTGAACACGTCGAAGAGCGTTGACTTGCCTGATCCGTTTGCGCCTACTATGACCGTCATGCGCGCTAAGTCATCAAAGACTACATTTTGGAAGCAGCGGTAGTTCTTGATTCCTATACTTTCGATCTGCGCGGAGTCTGCCATGCATGTCTCTCCAAGTTCCGTAGGCCCTTCACAGCGCCCAGCCGCTGGTGGAGCTGTCCAGGCGGGCGAGGTACTGCGCTTCGATGTCAATTCCGACCATGCCGCTGTACGCCTTGGTCAGGCGCTCGGTAAGCGGGCCGGGAACGGCTCCGTCGCCGATGGGAGAGCCGTTGACCGACGACACCGGGCAAATGCAGAAACTGGTGGACGTCACGAATGCCTCATCCGCTGTATAGGCGTCGAAAAGGTCAATGTCCGCCTCGTGAACGGCGACGCCCAGTTCCTGGGCAAGTTCGATGGTTACTCTGCGGCTTATGCCGGACAGCACGTACTGCTCTTTAGGCGTAAGCAATTCGCCGTTCTTCACGACGAATATGTTGCTTCCCGGGCCTTCCGCGAGGTTGCCGTTGGTGTCAAGCAGTATGGGCCAGGCGTCTGGGTTGTGCGCCTTGGCCTCGAGTTCGGCCTGTACCAGGTTGACGTAGTTATGCACTTTGGCTCTCGGACTCTGCGATTCGGGCGGAGTGCGGCGCACCGACGGCACCACTACGGGCAGGCCGTCGCGGTAGTACTTGGCCCTCACGTCGAACGGCAGCGGAGCGCACTCTATGACCACAGTGGGCTTGTACTCCCCATCTACCATTACTCCCCTGGAAACGCGCTGGCTCACCCAATAGTCGTCGTCCTCGCCAATGAGAGGCAGGTTCGCCTCCAGCACTTCCATCGTAATTCGGGCGAAATCCTGCTTGGAGAGGCCCGGCTCTATCCTCATGTATTTGAGGGAGTTGAAGAAGCGGTCGAGATGCTCATCGAGCCTGAAGATTCTGTGTCCGAAGGTTCGCGTCGTATCGAAGACCGCGTCGCCTTGGAGGAATCCTCTATCCCGAATGGATACTACCGCCCTGCTTTCGGGAACTATTTCGCCGTTTACGTAAGCGACTCTTTCTTGCGCCATTATCACTCTCCTGAGCTATTCCAATTTATATTTCCCTAAACCGGTATCCGACGTTCCAAATAGTTTCGATGAAATTGTGTTCGGCGTTTCCCATTTTACTTCTCAAGCGGCGAATATGCACGTCAACCGTTCTGGTGCCGCCGAAGTATTCGTATCCCCATATCTGGTTGAGAAGGGCGTACCTGGAGAATACTCTGCCGGGGTTCTCGGCCAGCAGCTTTAGAAGTTCGTATTCTTTGAATGTGAGACCTATTCGTCTTCCGTGTATCGTTACCTCGTAGCTGGATGTGTCAATCTGAACTTCCCCCGCGCGGATTATATGGCTGTCGTCCTCTTCGGGCGCTGCGCCGGATTCGAGGATGCGGCGAGCGCGGACGACGAGTTCGTCCGGATCGAGGGGGCTTGCGATGAAGTCAGTGAATGGAAGCGACGGCTCGAGCCCGAAGACGCGGGAGCGAGGCACCAGCGCGATTGACGGAACGTCGGACTCTACGCAGGCGCGGACGCATCGCTCGACCTCGAACGAGGTCATGTAGGCGGTGTCAATCAGAGCCAGGTTCGGGCGGGATCCCGAATCGCCAAGCGGCATTGGAGACTCGGTGTCGGAGGATATGAACACGGAACTGATACCCTGACGACGCAGCAGTTCCACAAGCTCTCGCTCTTCTCTCACTTCGTTGAGGCGCGCGCGCTCCGAAGACATACACCATCCCTTTGCGGATTCTGAGAGGGCAGGGCGATTGAGTCTCCACTCAGGGTTGCCGCAATAGCTGAAGGTCATTTCAGACCGCGCTCGTCGCCCTCTATTTCGATTCTACGGGGGATAAGTATATCAGACCGAATAGAGGCGCGGACCGGAGCGCTGGCCCCCCTCGCAAGATGAGGTTGCGGCAGATGGCTTGATGCGATACGGTAGATGTATGGATTATAGGTTCTACCTACTATGGAGAATCGCCATGAACCTCAACATCAAGAATGAGGAAACGCGTCAGTTGGCGAGAGAACTCGCTCAACTTACCGGCGAGACCATTACCGTAGCGATTACCGTAGCAATCAGAGACTGCCTTGAGCGCGAAAGGCGCTAGCGGCGCGTCTGGCCTGGCGCAGGTATGGCAAAGGCAATCATCCCGCCGCCTGAAAATCAAGACCCCATGAATATCCCAAGGAGCGTACCACGTGGATAAAAGAGCGATTAGAGGACACGCCTCCCAGATAATGGTCGAACAGTTGGCCGCGTCCGGCGTCAAATATGTATTCAACAACTCCGGTTCACGCGAGGCTCTGTTCTTCGACACGCTGCACGCCCACCCGGATATTCACGGTATTCTGGGACTGCACGAAGGCACGGTCACCGCCATGGCGGGCGGATACACACAGGTCAAGGCGGATCCCGGAGTCATGGTGGTGCATCTTGGAGCGGGACTCGCCCAGTCCATGGGACAACTCATCAATGTGTGGTGGGGCGGCTTGCCTGTTGTCGTCATAACCTTCGCGGGCGACACGGGCAGTTTCGCCGACAGGATTAGCCTGGACCTGAGCCACAGCTTTGGCCCCACCTCTATCGCCGCTCCCATGACCAAAGAGAACTGGACGGTGGTCGAGCCGGCGGGCCTGCCCGCCGCCATCGAGCGAGCGTTGAGGGTCGCCGCCACTCCGCCTGTCGGACCAGTTCACCTGGCCGTTTACGACAGTATGCTCGGACCCGCTCCGCTTGACGCCCAGATCATAGAAGGCGAAATTCCGCAGGTCAGGGCAGGCTATCCGTCGGACGACGACATGGAGCGCGTCGCCCTCGCCCTGCACGAAGCGGAACGCCCGCTCATATACGCCGGCGACGGCATCTGGAAGAGCGGCGCCGAGTCCGCCGTGTCTCAAATAGCGGAGCGGTTCGGCGCCGCGGTCGCCACGGGCATGAACGACTTGCGCGGCGTGCCTATCAAGCATCCTCAGCACGCCGGCTATTTCCAGCGCGCAGTAGAAGCGCTGCAACCGGACCTCATCCTGTCCATAGGCTCCAGGCATGGGGGAGCCGGCGATGCATCCGACTACGACGGGTTCGGCGGGAACGCCAGGCTCATCGCCATAGGCGCGGACGTGGAAAACCTGAAGAATATGCCGGGTCTCGACCTCGCCATTCTCGCCGACGAACGTCGCGCCATGGAACGGCTCGCCGCCCTGTCGGCGAGCGAGACGACCCCCGAACGATACGACGAGCGCAGGAAGTGGGCGCGCGAGAGTTCGAGCGCGCTGCGAAACGAACGCAGGGCGGCGCTGGACAGGCGCGCTCAGGATGGACGAGTGCGCGCGCTGCCCATCATTGATGCGTTGGACGAGGAACTGGAGCGGCTCGGAGGCGGCATCGTCACGACCGAGCAGTTCGCTGTTCCGCAAGATGTTGTGGGTGGCGGCGACGGCCCCGCAAACAACATGTATATCCGTCCAGCCGGAGGATCGGAAGGCTACGGAGTCGGCGCTCCCATCGGAGCCAAGCTCGCCGCGCCCGACAAGCCTGTCGTCGGACTGGTGGGCGACGGTTCGCTATATTACGCCGACAGCGGCCTGTGGACCGCCGTGCATCACGGCATTCCCGTCCTGTATCTGATAACCAATAATCAGGCGTATGGCATCGTGGCCGGGGCGTTCGGACGCGCCGACGGCAATATGCGCGAGTCGGGAGACTACGGCGGCGTGGCGCTCACAGGCATGGATCCGACCAGGATTGCGGAAGGCTTTGGAATGGAGGCGGTTGACCTGACGGACGAGTCCAAACTCAACGAGACGATAGCCGATGGACTGAGGATCGTAGAGAACGAGCGTCGCCCGTTCCTCATAAACGCTCACATGCCGATGGGGCTGCCCGAAGGCGGACGCCCCGCCAGTCAGTACACGTTCGATCAGTAATCGAGGGAGGTCGGCCGACGATGCCTAGATGGGAGAAGCGGTCTTTCAATCTGCCCGAAACAAGCAGGTGGCAGGCCAAGAAGGGCAACAAGATATTCGTCGCGGACAGAGGCGCGGTTCAGTTCGAGTATCCGGGCGAGTGGGTCGTGTCGCCCGGCGAGCATTCCTTCTGCATCTACGACAAAGCTGAGCCTGACGACGACATACGCCTGGAATGCTCCATGATTCGCATGCCCCCAATAAAGAACGACGACTGGAGCGGACTTCCTCTGTCTGTGCTGATCGAAGAGGCTGTATTGTCTTCCGACGAAAGGGGCGTGACGAGAAGCGGAAACAACCGCCGTCTCAAGCGCCCCAATTTGGAAGCGGAATGGCTGATAGTTGACTTCTTCGATCCGGGCCAGAATCGCAAGGCGCGCTCTCGCATCTGCCTCGCGCGCGGCAACGGAATCCAGTCTCTCATAACGATGGACTACTGGGTGGAAGATTCAGAAACGGCGCGGCGCGTCTGGGACGATGTTCTGCGCTCACTCAAACTCGGCGAATACATCAGCAACCCGTTCCGAGGGCCTCTGCCGAGTTAAGAGCCGCCTATAACTGGATTATGGCCATATCGGCGATACCGGCCCGCGCGCCGGTTTCTCATGCTGGCTCGGGGAGCGGCGAAATGACTATCTTCACCCTGTCGGGAAGCGTTTGATTGGAATCTCGCAGGGCTATGTCCAGCTTTTCCTTCTCTTCTTCTGGAAGATACAGCTCTACTATGCCCTTCGTCACGCCAATTAGAATGAGGCAGGACGCAATCCACAGAGTCATCTTAATTGAGTTCTGATAAATCATTATCGGCGTCTCCCGATCCTCCCAAGCAATCACAGCCCATTCATTCTCACGAAATTTGGAATTCACCGATTCTGGCTAAGAAAACACACTGATATCAGACTGAAATGAATTGCTCTTTCTCTATATGAAATGCCGTTCTTATGTCTGAGTAATAGCAACGTACTTCATCGTATGGTGATTCACTTGGAGAGATGTCAACATAAAACTCTTCGACCTCGGATACATATCCAGAGGTAGATATTGGAATCTTGCCATTATTTCGATATCGTAGGCGCGCATCGGCACGTACTTTATTGAGTTCGTATTCGCGCAACAGTTCAATAAGTTCGATTTCTATGGGTGTCGGCGTAAATGTAGGTGTTGCGGTCGGCGCGAGCATAGCTGTGATTGTCGAAGTGAGGTGTGACCCCTGAATCTGAATTAGATGTAGCGTCACGAGAAGGATCACTCTGAGAAGAAACAGAAGGGCTTGTTGCTGCGACAGAATCTTGCCCTAAATTTCTTTGGGATATGCCATTATCCGATTCTTCACTACCCGTAATGTTTGCGGTAGCTGCCAAGATTACAGCTATTAGCAGGAAAATAAGTCCTGCTAATCCCGCACAGCCGATCGCTGTCCATTTTAAAACCTTCCTATATATAGTATGCCGACTTGGCGCGGGGTGAACCTGCAACGATTTAGCCAGCGACACGCTGAGTGAACATCGCCCCGTATAGAAAACCCTACTCACCGCTCACTAGCCACCAACCAAACTGACACAGGCTTGAACTCAGTTGAGCGCTAGACAATTCCCAACTCTTCCGCCCCTTTTCCCTTTTCATCTCGCTATGCTACAATTCCTATAAATCAAGAACGCAAGTACATATTATTTATCAAATTTATGAACAACCTTCCATCCGCCAAAAAAAGTCCTTTAACAGGTAAATACAGGCGCTTGCAGGTGAAATGCTGGTACCAGACCCCATCAGAAGGCCACCAGCAACCCACCTGATCTCTCACCAGCATGACCTCGATATCCATAAACTGACGCAAATATAACTCGACGGCGCGCCATCTTGATCACGCCGGACGCCATCCACTCCGCTGGAATCCCCGACGCTCCGCGTCGCTTGGCGGATAAAACGGCTGCGACCCTTTGCGGCGCTTCTCCGTCCCAAATCCCCATTGACCTGACGCGCCGCAGACAGTATATTTCGGCGCATGATAATTGGACTTCTTTCCGACACACACCTGCCAAACCTGATAACCGACCTCGGCGAGCTTGGGCCCGAAACCGCCGAGTTCCTGAACGGCGTTGACCTCATCCTGCACGGCGGAGACCTCACCACGCCGTCCGTCCTCGACTGGTTGGAGCGGTTCGCGCCCGTCCTCTGCTCCACCGGCAACAACGACCCGATTCCCGACTCTCGCTGCGAGGAGGTTCAGACGATGGAGATAGAGGGCTGGCGAATCGGGATGCGGCACTCGCTCGATGGCCAGTTCCGACCCGTGCCTGCGCTTCAGCAACTCTTCCCGCATCCGGTGGACATCATGATATCGGGTCACACGCACGAGGAGCGGCTAGAACACCGCGACGGAGTCACTCTAATCAACAGCGGATCCATCACCTTCCCACATCACAAGGAATTGCGCTTTGGGGCGGTCGGACTCTTGGAACTTACTCCGCGACGAATGAACGCGAGAATCTTCCCGCTTGGACATACCAGCGGCAGACCTAATCCCACTCGCGCGCTCGAACTCGAAATCCTGCGAGACAGCGACGGACTGCTCACGGCGGCAGACTCCTAACCAACATGTCTCAGAAGCGAATTACTGGAAAGCTCCCATGACGCAACTCCTGCAAGATATAACCGTTCTCGATTTCACGCAGGGCATGGCCGGCTCCGTAGCCACCATGGTCATGTCCGACTTCGGCGCCCGCGTCATCAAGATAGAGCCGCCCGGCGGCGACCCTTACCGCGCAATGCCCGCCGCTCCAATGTGGCACAGGGGCAAGAAGAGCGTCATTCTAGACCTGTCGAAGGAAGACGACCGGCGTCGCGCGCAAAACTTGGCGCTCTCGGCGGACATAGTCGTGGATAGCTTCATGCCCGGCGATGCCAAGGCGAACGGACTGGACTACGATACCCTCAGCGCGCTCAAGCCCGACATCGTATGCGCCTCGATAACCGCCTTCGGGGACAAAGGCCCCTACGCTCGCTACCGCCCTTACGAGTCTCTGGTGAGCGCCAAGTGCGGGCGCTACATGGCGTTCGCGGGGCAGAACGACCGCGAGGGACCCAATTACGGCGCGGTCCAGGTAGCGAGCCACGCCGCCGCGATGGCGACCGTGCGCGGATCTGCCGCCGCGCTCATGCTCAGGGATCGAACGGGTAGAGGGCAGCGCGTCGAGACTAATCTTCTCAGATCTATTACTTACTACGACCTTATGCAATTCGCCGTGTGGCAAATGATGATAAACCGACCCGATGAGTTCGACTTCGATCCTACCGTAGTCGCCTCGCGCCCCACACCCATACAGTATCTGCCTGTCCGAACCAAGGATGGCCGCTGGATACAGCTTGCCAACCTGATGGAGCGGCTGTTCATCGCCGAAGTCAAGGCAATCGGACTCGGACATCTGCTTGATCAGCCGCGCTACGCCGCAGCGCCTCATCTCGACGACGACCCCCGCGAGGAGATGCGCGAGTTCATCCTCGATAGAATGCAGCAGAAGACGCTGGATGAATGGATGGACCTCTTCATAGATGTGGAGGGCGACGTGGCCGCCGAACCGTTCATGACCTCCGTGGAGGCCCTCGACCATCCCCAAGTGATCTACAACGGACTGGCGCAGCATATAGAAGACCCGACTGTGGGCGACACGCGGCAGATAGGCCCTCTCTTCCGCATGGACGCCACTCCGCCCAGAATACAGGGTCCCGCTCCTCTGCCAGGCCAGCACACAGAGGAAGTCCTTTCCGGCCTCTCACCCTCACCCTCAATGGGAGAGCGACCGGGCGAGGGTAAATATCTCCCGTCCCATCCATTGGAAGGGACCACTGTCCTGGATCTATCCACTGTGATAGCTGGGCCTGTATCAGGATCGCTGTTGGTCGAACTCGGAGCCAGGGTCATACGAATAGAGACGCTGGCCGGGGACTGGATGCGGAACGCCTATAACGGACTTGCCACCAGCCGCACCATGGCGGGAACGCAGGGACTTTCCATAGACCTCAAGAGCGCGGAGGGACGAGAGGTTCTGAACAGGCTGCTTCCCAAGGTGGACGTAGTGCTTCACAATATGCGTCCCGGCGCGCCGGAGCGAGTCGGAATCGGTATGGAGCAGGTTCGCAAGCTCAATCCGAACGTCGTTTACGTCTATCTGGGCGGCTACGGATCCAGCGGTCCGCACAGCCACCGACCATCCATGCACCCGATAGGCGGCGCGGTAGGCGGCGGAGTCATGGCGCAGATTGGCAGCGCGGGCATTCCCGATCCGGACACGCGCCTCAGCATGGAGGAAATCAAGGCGGTTTCACGCAGACTCGGACGCGCCAACGAGGTCAACCCCGACCCGAATACCGCCATGGTCACTGCCACCGCCATAACGATGGCTCTGTACGCCAGGCAGCGTTTTGGCAAGCCGCAATACGTCGAAACGACGATGATAGGCTCCAACGCCTACGTCAACGCCGACCACTTCTTCGACTACGAGGGCAGAATTCCACGCCCAACCCAGGACCCGGACGGGTACGGCGCCGGCGCGCTCCACCGCTTGTACGAGTCGTCCGACGGCTGGATATTCCTGGACTGCCCGTTCGAGGATGAGTGGGCGCGTATGTGCGAGGCGCTTGACCGCGCCGACCTGCTCTCCGATCCTCGATTCGTGAACTCGGACGCGCGCCGCGCCAACGACGACGCGCTGATAGCCGAACTCGCCGCCGAGTTCCGACAGAAGCCCGCGCTCGAATGGGAACGCATAATGACATCGGTGGACGTGGGATGCGTCCAGGCCGAGGACAGGGGGATGTACCACTTCTTCTCTGAAGACCCGCACGTCGAAGAGAACGGACTGCGAGTGGACATCGAGGACCCTAAGTACGGGCCGATGTGGAGATACGCGCCTATTCTGGAATTTTCGCATACGTCGAGCGTAGCGGGGCCGGGCATACTCCGAGGTCAGCATACGCTCCCCATCCTCAAGGAACTGGGTTACACCGAATCTGAAATCCACGAAATGCGCGCCAAGAAGGCGCTGGATTGGGAAGAAGTCTGAAATTCGGAGTCGCGCGTCAGTGCGGTTGATGTGACAGACTTGCGCAAATCGGCCCAGATTTGATAGACCGTCCCAATCGAACTACCGACACTATGGGAAGGAAGCGATGCTGCCTAACCTTATTCCGATTCCCAACTGGGACGTTTCTGGCGTTTTGCCAGCCAGCTATGAAGGAGAGCCTGCTTCGCCTTATGCGGTGTCGTTGCTTGATATAGTGCAACGTTTCAGTGTCTCGGAGGAGCGCAGACGTCTGTTGATGGGGCTGCTGAACTTTCGCGCAGAACTGCATAGCGCTGGTCTGGAACAGGGTTTCCAATGGGTTGACGGCAGTTTCGTCGAACATATCGAAGAGATTGATGACCGTTCGCCTAGGGACATTGACGTGGTCACATTCTTTTACATACCGAATAACCACACGCAGGAAACTATAGTGCGGCAGTTTCCGAACATATTCAACCATACAGGTATCAAGGATACTCATAAGATTGACTCTTACTTTGTGCCATTGAACCAAATCTCTCCTGAAAATCTCATCAGCCTTTCAATGTATTGGAACAGCCTTTGGTCCCATAACCGAGATAACTATTGGAAGGGATATTTGCAAGTGGGTCTGGGAAGACATGAAGACTCTGAGGCTCGCGTGGAACTTGAGCGTTTAGATCATCTCGGTGAACAGCCATGAATGTACATGAGTATCGCTTTCTGCTATCCCAGCAAGCAACTTTGAACAAGATGCTTAATGAGGCTGACCAGTCTGAAGTGATTGTTCGTATGAGTCTGAACGCGCGGCTTCAAGAAGTCGAGGATCAGCTTGAATCATACGAAGGCTTGTCACCTCACTTAGTCAGCGGCAGTTTGACATTTCGGGGCAGCCCGGTTACTGGCAATCGTGGCATAGACGCTGAGTTCGGACCTGATGCGGTAAAGTCATTCGCTAACGCCGTTAGTCTCATTGGGTCGAGCAGACACGCGCCCCTGGCCTCTGCTGGGCGTGTTTCGCATCGTGAAGCCTATCGCCTGTTGATTACAAATACTGCGAGAGGGTCGTTTGGCTTCCAATTCGAGGAAGCCTCACAGCAGCCAGCCTTCTCTGGTGAATCTACCCCGGTCGAGGTTGCTATCGCTCAAGTCAAGAAAATTCTTGAAGCGTCGGTCGGGACGGATGAACAACTGTCGGAAGCGATAGAAGAGACCGACCGGCGCGCGCTTGGCGCGATACGGAGTTTCCTCAAGACCGTCGCTGACGGCGACGCTGTGTGCGCGTTAGAGTTTCAGGGCGATGTGTTCAGGTTTACCGATGTCGCTCAGGTCCGCCGCAGCGAGAATCGGTTGAGCGAGGATAATATCCGAGAAGATGACGTGACTTTCACCGGACATTTTGTAGGATTTTTGCCAAATAGTCGTCGCGCTGAATTTTATGTCGAAAGCGCCGAGGCGGATTTCCTACGTGACGCGATTGGAACGGTAATATCCGGCAAAGTCGAATCCGAAGTTGATGATGCGGTGAGGGACATCAATGAAATCCTTAAGCGAACCGTTAGGATTGACGCGCATACTCGGCGTGTAGGGGATGGTCGGCCTCGCTATGTTATCACCAATTGCAATACTAACGAACCTGATTCCCAAGATTAGGTTCAGTTGACCAACTTGGATATTTCAGGTTCTGGTATAATGAGTCGCGTGACATAAATTTCAGACACGATGCCGGCCCGACATGACCCAGCCAAATTTTACCGACAAAACCATCTGGACAGGCGACAACCTCCACCTCCTCTGCTCCCACTGCAATCGCATCAAGTGCGACTGACCGCAGGAATACCTCATTGCAACCCTCAATAGCAGATAGCCAGCGCGATGACAGGAATACCATGTCCATACCAATAGAAGAGATAGCCAAATTTCCGCCGCCGGGAATGTCCACGCCGGTCATGTTCGCGTTCAGCCCGGATGACAGCCTGCTGACTTATCTGTATGGTGAAAACCAGAGCCCCATACGCCAGCTATACGCGCTGGATACCGAGACGGGCGACACTCGCGTAATACAGGCGAGCGTGGAGCCGGACTCTTCGGAACTCTCTCTCGAAGAGCAGCTACTGCGCCAGCGCCAACGCCAGCTAGGGCAGGGCATAGTTAGATACTCGTGGGCGTCCAACCGCGACCTGCCCAGTCCTGACTTGATAATGATTCCCGCCCAGTCCGGCGTTTACGTCAAAGAAGGAGCCGACTCGCCCGCTCGGCTTGTCGTCTCGAACGATGAGGGGCCTGTTCTGAATCCCACGCTGTCCCCGGACGGCTCCATGATAGCGTTCGTTAGGGACGCCGAGATATACGTGGTTCCTGTACAGGGTGGAGACCCCACACAGATTACTTTCGGAGCGAGAGGCACGGGCAAGACTCATGGACTCGCCGAGTACATAGCCCAGGAAGAGATGCACCGTCTTACAGGGCTGTGGTGGTCGCGAGACAGTCGCTATATCGCATTCGAGGAGGTGGACGAAACTCACATTCCCGTCTATCGCATCATGCACCAGGGGAAGGACGAAACGGGCGCTCTAGCGCAGGAAGACCATGGCTACCCGTTCGCGGGCATGGAGAACGCTCGCGTCCGATTGGGAGTCACGACGGTAGAGGGCGGCGACCCCGCGTGGATGGATCTCGGCGACGATACCGACATCTATCTCGCCCGCGTCAACTGGATGCCGGACGGCTCGCTCTGCGCCCAGATCCAAAACCGCGAGCAGACCAGGCTCGATCTCATCAGGCTCGACGCATCCACCGGCAAGCCTACGACGCTGCTCACCGAGTCCTCTGACATCTGGATTAACCTGAACGATATGTTCCGCCCCCTTGACGACGGCAGGTTCATCTGGGCGTCCGAACGCTCCGGCTTCAACCACCTGCACCTGTACGACTCTGATGGCAATATATTGCGCCAAATCACGGCGGGCGACTGGCAGGTGGACTCAGTGGCGGGCGTTGACCAGAGGCGCGGCGTCATCTACTTCACTGGGTCTAAGGACGGCCCGACTGAAAGACACCTGTACCGAGTGTCCATCGAAGGCGGCGAGATAGAGAGGCTAACCCCGGAATCTGGCACCCATTTGGTGGTACTGGATAGTGGTTTCGACAAGTTTGTGAACGTATTCTCCGACACGCGCACGCCGCCCACCATCTCGCTCAGGTCGCTCGAAGATGGCTCCACGCTCTACTCGATACACGCGCCGGACGACCCGCGTGTCGCCGAACTGAACTTGTCGCCGCCCGAACTTGTTTCGATACAGAGCGAGGACGGGGAAACGCTTCACGGGGCAATCTATCGCCCATCTCCGGATGAGTTCGGCCTCGGCCCGTATCCCACCGTCATATACGTATATGGCGGACCCAGCGCCCAGGTCGTGAACGACCACTGGTCAATGACATGCTCGATGCGCGTCCAGAGTCTCCGGTCGCGCGGATACCTCGTGTTCGCGCTGGACAATCGCGGCAGCAAGGGGCGCGGCCTGGCGTTCGAGGGCGCCATCAAGCGCAACATGGGCGACATAGAGACGCGCGACCAGGTGGAGGGCGTTCGATGGCTCATCTCTCAAGGCCTGGCCGACCCCAACCGCGTTGGCGTCTATGGCTGGAGCTACGGCGGCTATATGACGCTGATGTGCCTGTGCCGCGCGCCGGATGTGTTCAAGATGGGCGTCGCTGGAGCGCCTGTCACTCACTGGGACGGCTACGATACCCATTACACGGAGCGCTACATGGGAACGCCGGAGTCGAACACGGAAGGTTACCGTGTCAGCAGCGTCATGTCTCATGTTCAGAATCTGCGAGGAGAGTTGCTGATAATACATGGCCTTATTGACGAGAACGTACACTTCAGGCATACCGCCAGACTCATAAACGCGCTAATCAAGGCGAGAAAGCGCTATGAACTGCATCTCTATCCGGACGAGCGCCACATGCCGCGAAGCCTGGCGGACAGGGTTTACATGGAAGAACGCATCTCCGAGTTCTTCGAGCGCCACTTGTAGCGCTACCCGACGAAATGACGTGTATAATCTAATCATGGCATGAGTGGATTCACTTCTGAACGTGAGGCGCGTCAGGACGCTGAGGCGCGCGCGGCAACCCGCCAAGCCGAACTTATCAAGCTCCGAGAACAACTGCGACTCTTCCAATCCAAATAGTTCGATAGCCAGGACTTCAAATGACCATAGCTACCCAAACCGACATCGCCCATTATATTGAGGTCGCTCACGAACTGGCGACACAGATAGCCGACGCGGGCGACCGCATAGACGCCGGACGCCGAATACCGGAGGAGATAACCAACCGCATGGCGGATGAGGGTCTGTTTCGGCTGCTCATTCCTCGCTCGCTGGGCGGCGCGGAACTCGCTCACCCGGATTTTCTCAAGATAGTCCGCATATTCGCCGAAGCCGACGCCAGCGCAGGCTGGTGCGTCAACCAAAACAATGTGTTCTCGACCAACTCGGCGCGAGTTCCGAAAGAGACGGCGCATGAAGTCTGGACCGTCCAGCGAAACGTGGTCACCAACGGCCCTCCCATGTCATACACCAGGGCGGACGTCGTAGAGGGCGGCTACCGTGTCAGCGGTCGCTGGAACTTCAGCAGCGGCATTCCACACGCCACATGGGTGGCGGCTCTCACCCCCGTTTACAGGCCCGGCGAGTCCGAACCATTCGAAATGCGGACGATGCTTCTTCCCAAAGGCAAAGTGAACGTTCTGGATGTCTGGAACGTAGGAGGTCTGCGCGGCACAGGCAGCCACAGCTTTGAGGTTCAGGACGCATTCATCCCCGCCGCGCGATCATATCCAACCGACGCCGAGTCACGCGAACCCGGCCCTCTCTACTACATCCCGACGACGCTGCTCTTCTGCTCCGGATTCGCCACTGTCGCGCTTGGAGCGGCGCGCGCCGGACTCGACTCGGCCATCCAACTCGCCATCGGCAAGACGCAGATGGGGCGCGAGACCACGATGCGCGATGAATCCACCACCCAGCGCATGGTCGGCGAGGCCGAAGCCATCTGGAATTCCGCGCGCGCGTTCCTGAACGAGTCTGCCAACGCGATGTGGGATGGGATCTGCCGAAATCGCGACCTCACCACTGAGGAGCGAATCAATGTGCGACTGTCCAGTACCCATGCGATACGGCAGGCGGCGAAAGTGGTGGACATCGCATACACGCTGTGCGGCTCCAGCGCCATATTCGCAGTCAACCCGATTCAGCGCCGCTTCCAGGATGTTCACGCTATCACTCAGCAGATACAGGGTCGCCCGACACACTACGATACCGCCGGCCAGTTCTACCTGGGACTGGACCCGGGCGGCATATTCTGACCCCGCTCAATTTACCGTAAGCGCATGATAAATCCGATCCCGTTCGCATTCGCTCTGTTCTTCGCGTCTCTCCTCGTCGCCTGCTCGAGCGACTCCACTACCTCCGTCTCAACCGGCGAACCATCCGGCGCGGCGCGCATTACGCTCGCGTCCACTGATCTTGCCGTAGGCGATAACCGAGTCGTTTTCGCGCTGATACGTCCGGGAATCGGTGCGTTGAAGGACGCGCAAGTCGAGGTCCAGACCTTCTTCCTCTCCGGCGATGATTCGCAGAAACTCGTTCAGACCGCGCCAGCCGAATTTCGAGCTTGGCCTGGCGGAACGGCGGGCGTCTATCAGTCGAACCTGAATTTCGACCGCCCCGGAGAGTGGGGACTCGGAGTGGTTGCGACTCTTCCGGACGGGACCGAGTTGAGCGTGGGCGCAAGCGTGGAAGTCAAGCGTGCTAGTTCCACGCCTGCCATTGGCTCGCCAGCGCCGCGAAGCGAAAGCAAGACGGCGACCGCCGCCGCGAGCCTTGCCGACATCACTACCGACCCTGACCCGGATCCCGACCTGTATCGCGCGACTATCGCGTCCGCCATAGACGAAGCGAGGCCGTTCCTCGTTTCGTTCGCAACCCCCGCCTATTGCCGCACAGCCACGTGCGGTCCTCAGATGAACATAGTCAAAGAGATGAAAGGTGAGTATTCCGGTCGCATGAACTTCATCCATGTGGAAGTTTACGACAACCCGTCCGAGATTCGAGACCAGGGCCTATCTGTGGCCAGGATTGCGCCGACGGTTGCCGAATGGGGTCTGCCCAGCGAACCGTGGACGTTCATCGTGGATGGAGAAGGGATAGTCCGCGCCAAATATGAGGGATTCGTTGACTCAGACGAACTGGAAATCGCCATAGCCGAGGTATTACCGTAGGCCATAGGAGGTTCTCATGTCTCTTGATCTGGGAAAGACGGCTCTTCAGATAGAGCGAATGACTGAAGACCTGCGCGCGCGCCAGTCGGACAGACAGAGGCGGCTGCTCGCCGCAACCAAGGAAACGGAGTCTTTCGACGTCGGCGCGTATGGGGATAAGCGGGAGCGCAGCCAGGGCGTCTTCAACTTCATGCCGCCGCCGCGTGTGGAGAGACCGCCGTCCGCGGCATACGATCCTGTTCCGCCCAAGCCGCCCAACGATTTCTGCGTCGTGGCCGTTGACGGGTCTCACATTGACGTTGACAGGCATCTGCCGGTGAAATGCTGCCTAATCAACATTGGTTCATGCGCGATTACATACGGCTCCATCCCGAACGCGGCTCTCGTCAATCGGCCAAGGCTCTATGCGAGCGACTGTGACCTGAAGATACGCTCACGCAGTCGGCCATACGAAGAGCAGCCTATACAAGGAGCGACACTCAGCGCGCTGCGAGCGGTCGAAGAGATGAAGGCTCTGGTGGAGGCGGTTCGAGGCCTTCCGTCGGACCTGCCGATATTGGCGCTCATGGATGGCACGCTGATTATGTTCATGGGACGCGGCGTGCCTGACTTCGTCATCGAGGAGTTGGTGCAGCGTGGATTCGTCCGGGCGCTGGATGAGATGCGGGAATTGGCGTCCGAACGCGAACTTGCGCTGGCGAGCTATATAAGCCTGCCGGCGAGCGCCGAGTTCATGAGCGCGCTGAGGATATCCGCTTGCCCGCATCCTGTTTCAGATTGCAGGCTGCATTGCGGTGGACTCGCCTCGGGCGAGAGGCCGTGCGACAAAATCGCCGAGGGTATATACGACAGGGATGTGTTTAGAGGAATGCTGGCGGCGGGCGAACGTTCGCCTGTGTTCGCGTCGTCCAACCCGCTTGTTCAGAACTGGTATGGCGGGCATGGCGTCAGTTTCTATTATCTGAACGTTGGGGAGGAAATGGCGCGCGTGGAAACTCCTTCCTGGGTTGCCGAAGACGAAACGCTGCTTGGTCTGACTCATTCACTCATTCTGGACCAGTGCAGACGAGGACCCGGATACCCCATCGCGCTGATGGAATCGCATGAACAAGCCGTCATTACCACATCCGACCGCCGCTATTTCGCCGAGATCGTTGAAGACTCACTCCAAGACCGCCACATGCCGGTTTACACATCCGAGAAGAATCGCTCCAAGCGTCTGCGATGGCTTTAAGCCATGTCTATGTGATTGTTTTACGCGCCGCGCCGCCTGCGAAGGCGCGAGTTGACTCGTCTTGACCCTGTTGTTAGACTCCGAACCGAATCATGGACACCTTAAATCTGACGCAACTTCTCTCCGACCGACTCGGCATTCAAATACCGCCTGTCGGAATGGCGTTCGCGGACAGCGAACCGCCTGACATACCGCCTCTCTACCGAGAGCCGCCGTCGTTCTGCTCGCTTTGGCGCATGGCCGAGCTCAGAGTATTCTACGCCCCTTCCGAACAGCATTCCGGATGCGGAATAGGCGGCATGGTGTCCGGCTTCCTGTCCGCCGAAGGGCGCGAGCGGGAACTCGCTGAGTTGTTGGAAGAGATGTGCGAAGCGAATGTCGGCTCTACTGACGAGATAGCCGAAACGCCCAGGTTCGCCAGGCCGAGCGCGGGCGTGATATACGGCCCGCTCTGGAAGATGCCAGTAGAACTCGATCTGGCCCTCATGTGGGCCACATTGCCTCAGATGGGAGTCGTCCAGGAGATAGTGGGCAAAGTGATGTGGAAGAACAATCCGCAGGGAGCGTCGTTCACGCGCCCCGCGTGCGGCGTTCTGCCCATAGCCCACCAGTTCATAAAGCCTGCGCTGTCACTTGGATGCGTTGGGATGCGCGTATATACCGGTACGCCCCCTCACCTGTTCCTCGTCGCGCTTCCACCCGAATATCTTCCAAATCTCGAACAGGGGCTCGAATCAATGACAGACGCCCCGGCGCGCATCGAACGCTACGCCGCGCGGATGGCGGCGGGGCAGTGAAGTTATGTTTCAGGTCAGGGCAACTCTATCTGTCTAAGCGTTCCATCCTTAAGAATGCGATATAAGAATGGGCGCGGAGCGCTCGCTATTGCCTTAATGATACGGTCATACGCCAGGCTGAAACATCTGAAAGTCTCCCATTTCGGGTTGTTTGCGCCCCAGATGTAAAACACCCGACGTTGTGTTGTTTCAGGGCGAATAATCCGTTGTTCCTGCGATGCAAATTATAATCTTGTGATATGACGAACCAATTACGTTCTCCTGCTTCTACAAGCCATGTATCGTCCCCCATTTCCGGAAGGTTATCAGTGCCACGATACTCTTCAAGATAATACTTGATGGTGACATCAGGGGGATTTAATAGTTGAAGCGCGACCGGAATCGTCTTGCCAACATTCTTGTCCCAGAATAGGATCTTATCGTCGCGTTCTGTCAATTCAAGCCGCTTTAATGCCTTCGAACGCCAGCGCGTCGCGAACAGCGGATTCACATATCTCAAAGTCTTCTACAATATCTGCGATGGTTTCCCCTGTCAGGTATCTCCCGCGTATGACCCATGTAGGCAATCCGGATACCGTCGGAGCTCCAAAAGCTATCCGGGGGTCAATCACGACCTGCGAATCACGCCCCGCGAGATGCCAACGTATCGCAAGTTCATCTTCATAGTCGAGAACCTATTCCTCGTCATCTCTTCCCATGCAAGCTGTCCGTGAGAGTCTGCGACTATGAGTCGGTCCCACTTCGCGGATGGATCAAACTGATGATATTCCATGAGAATATGAAATCCCTCGGTCTTGAACTTCAGCGACGCAAATGGATACTCGCTCTCGATATTCTTGGCAACATATTCGCGCGCCGCTCGTATCCGGTTCATACTGACCTTCAGCCTTCTGAAGAACGCGACAAATGCAACCTCTATCAATTCTAAGTAGGACAGTGGCCTGCCTTTCGTTCGACCGGGCAGAATTGGGCTTCCGCGATAGTGCCATGCGGAAACCGTATTGTAATGAACTCCAACGTACCTAGCCGCCTCCGACACCCGATACGCCGGAAGATATAGCCTTCTCATCCAAGGCTTGACCGTCTTGTCCATGGTCGCAGTCGCCACTATTTCCCCTCCCGCTCAATATGGCTTTCAGTGTGCCAGTGTATGCGCTTGGCGTCAACGGATATTCTTCAATAGAAACTCACACGGCGCTGAACATGCTACAATTCACACATCACACCACTATCACCACTATAAGGACAGACACCCATGCCGAACAATAATTTCACCGTTTACTTCATTGGCGGCCAGAATCCGGGCGCTGACCACGCGGACACCATCGAGGAGTTGGAGAAGGTAGGAGCCAGGCTCGTTCCGCTGCCTCGACTGGAGACCGAAGATGAGATCATCGCGCAAACCGCGGACGCGGACGCCATCATCGTGAGCGAAGCCCCTATGACGCGAAAGGCGCTCTCCGCCTATAGGCGATGCAAGGCGGTGCTCAGAACGGGCGTCGGATTCGACTGCATTGACGTGCCGGCAGCTACCGACAACGGCATAGCCGTCATCAATGTGCCGGACCTATGGACGCGCGAGGTCGCCAACCAGGCGATGATGTTGCTGCTCGCCGCCAACCGCAAACTGCTCGAACAGGAGCGCAGCGTGCGCGAGAATCGCTGGACTCCGCGCATTTCGGCCCCCGTCGGCCCGCTGCATACCGAGACGGTCGGCGTGGTCGGACTCGGCAGAATAGGCAGGGCGTTCGCGCAAAGGATAAAGGCGTTCGAGGTTGACCTGATAGCATACGACCCGTTCATATCCGATGAAGAATTCGAGGCGATTGGAGCGCGCTCGGTGTCGTTCGATGAGTTGCTGGAGCAGTCGGACTACATATCGGTGCATACTCCGCTGGACGACGGCACATACCACCTGATTGATGAAGCCGCGCTTCGCAAGATGAAGCCGACGGCCATTCTCATCAACTCCTCGCGCGGTCCAGTCGTGGATGAGCAAGCGCTCATAAAGGCGCTCCAGGAGGGCTGGATACTGGGCGCGGGCCTGGATGTGCTAGAACAGGAGCCGCCCGATCCTGACAATCCGCTCTTGGGCATGGATAACGTGACGCTTACTCCGCACGCGGCGCACTACTCCGAGCTTTCGATGGAACTTCGCCCTCGGCGCTATGGCGTGGAAGTGGCCGCCGTCCTCGACGGACGCAAGCCAATGAACCTGGTGAATCCCCAAGTAATGGAGGTGTTGCCGCTTCGTTAGTTTCAGCGACCAGATGGTTCGCAATACCGCATGGCTATCTACATTATTCGAGAGCCAAGCGGGAAATCGCTAGGGAATGCGCATTGATCTTATGAGAGGGCGAGCTTGGCGGACGATATTTATACAGGCTACAACCGTCGTCCATGCCACAGTCAATAGGCAGAAGACTCAAACCCGTATCGGTCTGAGATGGTTCCGGGCATCAATACTTCATGCCAGCATCAGCCTTTCGCCCTTTGGCTCGGGTATCGGATCTCCGAACTCCCGCGCCATATCGCCCCACAGATCCATAGCTTGCTTGACTTCCGCAAGGGCCATTTCTTGGGTATCGCTATGGGCGGCGCATCCTGGCAGTTCAGGCGCTTCGGCTACAAAGGCGTCGTCCTCGTTGCTCCAGTACATGATGATTTCGTATTTGTGCATCAGGAGTCTCCTTGAAGCCAATTTCTCAAAAGCATCCGCCTAACCTGTCGTACATGCTCAATGTCAGGTCGTCTGGAAATGCAACTCGGACAGGTCCAACTCCGATGACCTCTTTGAGAGATATAGCAATTCTACTCCGACGATCTCGTCAGATTCGTTGTAGTCCACCACGACGCCTGGAGCCACTTCTTCTGATTCTACGATAACGGATTTATCAAGACGCAGGTATAACGCGTCCGCTTTCTTGTCCACATGAATCTTCATAGTCGTCTCTTTAAGCAATGACAAAATCCTCATACTATTTGATAACTACTGCGATAACGCCCTAGTACAGCCGCGTTTTCTAAATCTGTTCTAAACTGATCTATTAGTTGAATCACATCGCGATGGAGAGAATCATAGTCGCTACCGTCTATTTCCAGATAATTTCCATGGGCCACTGAATTACGACTTGCCAATAATCTTTGATCAATTATCCCTTTCTTACCTCTATAATTTGAGTTATCTAATCCTACTAAACTAAGGATTGTATTCAATGCTCTTATATTAAGATTTGATTCAGTAGAGATAATGTTTTCACAGTTTATTTTAAATCTGTCAGATAAATCTGATGTCAAAATTGAAATAAGTTCATGGCGAACTGTCCTTATATTGTACTGATCTCTCTGAATATTCGAGAGTAATCCTAGCGCTAAGAAATTTGGAGCAAGTGCATTTAACTTCAATCGTTGAGCTACAACGAAACAAATGTACCCAGTAGCGGCATTCTTTACGAATCCTTCCCAGTGAGCATAAAGCAGACATACAGCGGCCCTAAGAAGTGTTCCCTCTTCATGTGGACGTGATCTGCTTACCAAGAAATTCAAAGTAGTTAGCTCTTTTTTCCTCCATGCAAGTTCATCATCTAAAAATCTGTTCAAGTCTTCTAGAGAACGAATCCTCCTCATGGAGCAAAGAGCCTCCTTCCGAGCGGGATGTTTGTACGTATCCTCGAAGGAGAATTTACACCCGAACCAGTTATGAATTCAGTGTTAGACCACAGGCTTAAAGCAATTTCCTTGATATCTGGAATGTTATTACTATATTTTTCGTAATGATAACCCAAGCCGAATGCAATAGGCTCGAATGCTGAAATCAGAAAACTTCCGGTATGTCTATTCTTTTCATTGTCATATTTGCGAAAGCTGTCTTCCCCTAGCGATTGTGCCAGTCGGGCGAAGGTAAATTTAAAAGCGTCGCTTTCAACTTCCATAATTTTATGAAGTTTAGGGGATTGCGCAAGTTCAGTGATACTATTTGTGAGGAATTCACCCATATCACCGACTGAACCCAGTTTTTCTTTCTCAAGGCAACGGAAAATCAAGAACCGCGTTACTAATTCTAAATCATACTGCTGGGACATTAACCTCTCTGATAAAGGTATGCACATTTGAAAATCATCATTTCTGGATAAATCTGAAATCCAATGAAATGCTTCAGGATTAATCATTATCAATATCGCATTACGGATCTCTTGATCAGATAGCTGAGAACCACCTGTGTTTAACCTTTGAAAAAGTTCATACTTGGTTGACTCACTGCTTTCACGCAGTATGATTTTCATATCTATTTTAGAACGTCTAATTATAAGTTGGTTGGCTTTACCTATGGAGTTGCCAGAATCGTTATCTTCCCATTGCATACCGTCTAAGGAAGGGAGGTATTTGGTTTTATTAAGTTTCAATGGGGATAGATATTTCCCATTTTCGTCCTTGAGTATACCGACTAATTCGAAAATGGTAGAAAGCCTTTGTAGGCCATCAATCACATCCCAAACTCCATCGTCTCGCTGCGATACAAAAATGGAAGGGATAGGTATTCCCAGTAAAATAGATTCTACGAGTCGGGATTTCTGTTCAGGACTCCAACGATAGAATCGCTGAAATTCAGGATGTATGTCTAATTCATCATCACGATATAGGTTTATCAGTTCACCAATGGACATAGGATAACCATCGCTACGGACTTCTGCCCGTTGGGCGTTGATTTCTTTATCAAGACTCACTATGCCAACCTCCATAACGCAGCCTAACCCAAGGCTCGTGCTTGCGACTGCCGACAATATCATCAGAATAGTATGCGTGCCCTTAATTATATCACATCGCGAAATTATATCACATCACCAACTTCGCTCCGCGCGGTCTTTGTTTGCCGCCGTGGACGGACGGCTCGGCACACCATTTGGCTGAGAGACGGCGCACCGCTTCATACGTCTGTCGGTCGAAGCCGAGCAGGTCTCGTATGACGCGCCTGTCGAGCAGGGCGCGGTTGGGGTCGGCGTCGGCGATGTAGGCGGGCTTGAACTCTTTCTCCCTGAATTCCTCGAAGATTTCTTCGGCGATGGCGAGTTGCTTGTCGCTCAGCGCGCGGAGGTTGAGGGTGGGGAGGGCTTCGGCTGAGCGGATTGTCGCTCTTCCTCGTCCGTCCTGTTGGCGATTAGAGTGCCACCAAAACATGAGTAAACCGAGAGTGGAGTTATTCCATAACACGAATGGAAAATCTAGTCTTGGGTTACTAAAAATTACGTTAGGCCATGCCGTGCCGCCAATGCTCACCGAGTCTGTGAGAGTCGCAGCTAGTGCCTGTGATGTAGTGCGGAAGTCAAGGGTAATATGAGCGCGGCTGGCGGTAGCCCAAACGGTAGCCGCCTTCTCTTCCATGCCCTGACGAACTAGCAATTGCGAATCGGGAGCGCAGACCATTCGAGTTTCGTTTTTCGCATTGTGGTTCCATAACGCCGGATATGTGGCGGTTGGGCTAGGAGTTGTCTTGTCGAACGGACCGCGTGGCGCAGGGCCAGTTATATCTCGATGTACCAGCCCAAGATTTGCTACTGCACCTAAAGTTGTTACGCTCAATTTGGCGGCTTTAGCGCTGCCCGGAAGCCACAGCCGTGAATTCGCAAGCGCGTGCGCTGTCTGAGCCAGCGAATAGTCTGACAGTCGGACACTTCCCCATATTGAGCCGTCCATCTGGTAGGGCGTGTCTATCATCTCTCCGGAAGGGCTGTTGCCCAGTGTCAATGGAGTTCCGTCGTATGGCCCGTCCTCTATCTTCCTGATATCTTCGCTCGCCAATACGTTTTGAGTCACCGAACTTGCTTGGACGAATCCCCCAGGGCGTGCAGACAGCGATACGAAGCGGCCCCGACGCTTTGAGTCCATTTTCCTGCCCAGCTTGCGAGCTATCACGAGGCATTCAGCCATGCCCGTATCGGATGAGAACGACATATCGTTGCCGTTGGCGGCAATGCTGAATACAGTTAGGTCTGTGTACTCTTTCGCAATCATCTGCCTGAATTTCTGCCAAGATAGTCCCGCCGCTGCGGATAACGGCAGCACCATCGCCAAGATGCCGCCTCGCTTTAACTTACGATGCCCTAGCGCAGCAAATGCCGACGCGATTCCCGCGTTTCCGTGATAGCAAGTACCTTTTCCCAGTTGGTTGATCTTGCTGCCCATACGGGTCTGGTCAGTGCGCTTGGCATTGAACGCCGCGAACGCTGGATTAACAACGTTAGCGTGCGCGCCTTCATGATTGGTCGCCCGCGTAAATGGCGGGTTCATTATTACCACGTCGAAGCTTTCGTCTGGGGCTTCTACCAGAACCTGGGCGGCCGTCTCTTCGCCTGCGCTGCCGGTTCTCAGCACTGGGTCGGACATGTTGAACATGGTCATGGTGGTCGCCGATGGCTGGAGAAGTTCCAGAGAGCCTATCGCCACGCTTCCTTTCACGGCTCCGCTTTCGTCTTTTTGCCGTCCGTATGGCATGGCGTACAGGTGAGACTTCTTGTAGCCGACGTTTGGATACATTCCCGCCAGCGTGGAGCCGGTTATGTGTATGGCGGACGGCATGACGTCGAACCCGTACAGGACGTCTTCCATCATCGTTCTGTGCAGATTCGCGGAATCGCCGCCTGCGCGCTCGTGCAGAGACGCTATCTGGTCGTACACCGCGGATAGTAGCGCGCCGGTGCCACACGCGAAATCGGCGATTTAAGAATCGCCGATTTCGCGCGCGCTTCCCCAGTCCACCCCGTTCATCTTGGCTACCGCGAGCCGGGCGAGCAGCGCGGCGGAAGCGGGTAGGGTGTAGAACGTCGCCAGATACTTGCGGTCGGCTATGAGTCGCTGGAAGATGCGTCCGGTCAGGTCGTGCGCGTTCGTAACTCCCGCGGCGTCAACCCTCTGCGCGGTGTGTCTGAGCGTTCGCAGAATCTGAGCCGCTTCTTTGGACGGAAGTTGTTCCAGCGCATCCTTGGCGATGGCGAATATGGGCCAGTAGTTGATTTTCAGGATATTCGTCCATGCTTCCAGAGTGGCTTCCTGCGGATCCTCCACGCCGTCCCCGCACACCTGCCGCAGAGTCTTCACTCCTTTGTGCATACCCGCTATCTGCTCGTGGAACACCATGGCGTTCGCCACGATGGCGCACGCCATTCGGCGAGTCTGTCGCACGTCGGACATTCCGAGCAGGTTCGCTATTTCGCGCGTGATGGCGGGCTTGGTCATTCCCATTTCGTCAAGGATGGCGACCGCGCTGTCAATGCCGTCCTGGAGCGCGTTCGCGGCCCTGTCCACCGCCTCTTGAGGCGCTGACACCAGTCGAATCATGTCCGCGAGATCACCTACCGACCCTTCCAGCCATCCCGAATCGGGGAAGCGTTCTTGCTTGCCTGCCGACAGGCTGAATACGCAGTAGCGCAGGCTGGCGTCGTTCAGCGAGGTCGCCAGATCATCCGACTCCGCCACCCAGTCAGGGTAGATGACAGCGATTGCCGCCTCTATCTTTCGGCGACCGTCCACCACCGTCAGGCCCAGCCTGTCTTTCGCCTCTTGTTCCACCGTCTGCGCTGGCTCGAACTCGGCTTCAACGACCACCGGCGCGCGTTCCGACGCCGTAACCAGGATGTCCGGGCGCAGCCCGGGACCGCTCGCTATCATCCCGCCATACTCTGACCTTACCCGGCATCGTTTCATCATCCCTTGCAGCAGCGTTCCAAGCGCATTATTCACGCTCGGCTCAGTCTGTTTCGGCATATCCGCTTCTCCTATATCATCTATCATCCCGCCCGGCGTTTCAGAGATGGGATCGCATTACATCGGTCTTGTTCACCAAGCCGAACATTCGAGTAAACGAAAACAGGCCCATTGAGGACCTGCGTATCTGTATTGGGCGAAGCGATTGCATATAGTTCGGTAAGTAGCCCTTTCGCTTTCGCATCTTCAACCCTTTCAATCAGAAAGTCCAGTGCGCCGCATCGTATCGGCATGGCGCGACGCCGAGTTGCATTTACGTTAGTTTATGGTTGTCGAAGTCATGCTGGCGAGAGAGCAGGTGGGTTACAGGCGACCTGCTGGCAGGGTCTGGTGTCTGTATTTCACCTGCAAACGCCTGTATTTACTTGTTTGCGAAGATTTTTTGTCGGTCGTCGGTTTGTACATAAATGGTTGATTATCAGTTTTCAGTGATCAGTAGATTGAATGACGAAATAGAGCGCGTCTGTGTCGGTTCAGAGTATCGGGTATAGATACGCATACGCTACCGCGCGTGGCGTACTAATGTTCTTTAGGGTGATTGTAGCATGGGCTGGGCTGAGAGGAGTAGGTGATAATCACCCCCATCCTAGCCTTCCCACATCAAGGTGGAAGGGACTTTTTGATTGGTTAGAGCGTTTATCTACCCCTGTGAGATAGGCTGGGGGAATGGGGGGAGGCTATACACTTGATTGCCTTGCGCAGGCTCTTGCGCGCGTGAGATGAGAATGCAGCAAATCTGGTATGATACGGCAATGCGAATGTGGCAAGACTTACAGGAAGGTTTCTACTATGTAGGGCTGGCGTTCATAAGATTTGTGGTGTCGTTATTGATGTCGGCGGCCCTTGTTGGGTCCGGAATCATACTTGAGACTCTGGTTGGGTTTTCCATAGAAGAGGAATCGGATGGGTATAAGGTTCTTGTGTTTGTGTTGGATGTATCGCTGGTTGGAAGCGCGATTGTCGTATCAGTATGCGGCGCGATTGTTGTAGTGGACGAGGCGATAAGGTCAACCTATACTTTTTTCAGGCGTTCGAGGGATTAGCAAATGCGCGGCGTGAGTTCGAAAAGCGTAAGAAAGATGATAGCTGTGGATATTCGCGTGATCCTGTACGGCGTCGTCATCGGGTTAGTCGTGGGATCTCTCCAACTGGGAGATTCGGTGGAACGCGCTACCGCCCTCGGTCTGGCGGTAACTATCGAGTATAGTGTCGGATTATGGCTGGCTGCGAAAATATGGCTCGCAGGTTTCCCAGCGCTCTTTGCATGGCTCGACAGGCGTCAGTCATTACATAAGGAACGATTGACGGAAGCGCAATTCAGGCTGGATAGACTAATAGAAGAGCGTGGCGCGAAATTGGGGCAGAGCGCGAATTACGTTGAATCTGATGATCCAAGCCGTAGAGACGCATCCGCAATAGTCGCTCGTATGGCTATGTGGTGTATCCTGTTGATTCCATTCGGAATCACGTCATTCACTATCGGCTCGATGATGGCGATAATGAATATGGGATTGGATATTCACTCAAGCGCGGTATATGTCCCAGCTATGATAGTCGGAGCCGCGCTTGCTTCAATGGGAATCGCTATGCCCTGCCTCAATTCTCTTATCGTGGGTCGCCGTCTTGCCGCATTGGAAAATAAACTCAGTTCAGCAGGTGACGAACTTGCCATGCCATCTTTGGGGTCCGCCCACGACCTCGACCAAGTCTATGGATGGACCAACTCCGTACTCGGAAAACTTATTGGCTATAAAGCCGCCGCGTAGCGATTTCGCTTTCTTTTGGGTATTCATAGTACGCGATGGTTTACGACGAAGCGAATATCCATACATGCTAAGAATACCTTCTTTTGCCGAGCCTGTATCAGTTTGGTCGGAGGATTGGATCACCCCCATCCTAGCCTTCCCACATCAAGGTGGAAGGGACTTTTGCGCGAGATAGAGGCCGACTAAATCGTTACAGGTTCTCTTTTGCCTTTCGCATTCGCTTTGGAGCGGAAGAAGCATTATCATGTCTGAAGGCTGGGAGAATGGTCGCGCTCTGAGTCTCTGGCCGCGCTCGAAGCGAACGAAAATAGCGCGCAAGAAGGAAGGGGTGTTTCAATGACCGCCACGCCGGGAACTGAACTGATAGAACTGGAAACGGGTGTGTTCGCTCGGCTGCATGAAGGCCTTACCAACGCCGGAATCATCATCGGCGACGACGGCGTTCTGGTGATAGACTCGCTGCGCGTCCCGTCGTTCGCGCGCGACCTGATACAAGACGTCAAGCGAATTACCGACAAACCGATTCAGTATCTGGTGGATACCCATTCGCACTGGGACCACTCCTGGGGCAACGAGGAGTTCCCTGAAGCCACTATCATCGGACACGAAAACTGCTACCGCGAGATGGTGGACGTCGAGTGGAACCGGGAGTGGCGCGAGAAGGTGATGAGTTCAGGCGATCCGTGGTCCGAAGAGGCGGCGCTGGTGAATATCACGCCTCCCAATCTCACGTTCGAGACCAGCATGAGTCTCTACTTTGGCGGAAGGGAGGTGCGTCTCGAGTATTTGGGCAGGGCGCACACGGGCGGCGATACCCACATATTGCTTCCGGACGACGGAATCGTCTTCTGCGGCGACGTGGCGCAGGACGGCGGCGTCCCATACTTTGGAGATTGCTACCCCGATGAATGGCCCGACACGGACGACCGGCTAGTCGCCCTGCCAGTCGAGAGGTTCGTTTCAGGACATGGCCCGGTTGGAGAGCATTCCGCTCTGGCGGAGGCGCGAGACTTCATCCACGACCTGGTGGGCAGTCTCAGAGGCGCTATTGGGGATGGCAGAAACGCTCAGGAAGCGGCTTCGGCGACCGTCGCCGCTCTCACTCCACGCTACGGTGGATGGCGCGGTTTCGAGCGCGTCGAAGAGTCGCTGCCTGAGGTGTACGCCAAGCTGGCCTGAGTATGTTCCAGGGCCTTTCGGTTATTCTACAAGATGACTGCGAACTGACTGACAGCGTCCTTTGACAAGCTCAGGACGAACGGTTCTCGGATAAATCGAATGACCCTGGAGCATGTCCACGCCTGCTTGACGCCCGGTCCGCGCAAAACTCATCCGTGGCGAGCTTGTCGAACCATGAATGGACAATCCTTCGACAAGTTCAGGACGAACGGGACGCTACGGCCTGTATTGCTTTGAAAACCCCTTACATCTCGCTGGGGACGTGTTTGTTCATCCAGTCGAGCAGACGCGACAGGTACTCCTCTCTGAGCTTTGGGTGGCCCGTTCTGAGGAAGCCGTGCGAACTGCCCGGGAATCGGACGAATTCGACCTCTTTGCCCAGCCGCTTGAGCGTCACGAAATACTGCTCGGACTGCTCTATGGGGCAGCGGTGGTCGCTTTCGCCGTGCATCAGAAGCGTGGGAGTCTCCACATTGGGCGCGTATGTGAGCGGGGAGCGCTCCATGAAGGCGGCAAGCGCTTCCCACCGCTTGCCGCCCCACTGAACTTCTCCGAATCTGACTCCGATATCGGACGTTCCATACATACTGGACAGGTTGATGCAGGGAGCGCCGACGACAGCGGCCTTGAATCGGGTGTCCTGGCCTATGATCCATGCGCTCATGAATCCGCCGTAGCTGTATCCGGTGACGCCCATCCTGGACTCGTCCACATAGTCGCGCTCACACATGAGTTCGACGGCGGACATGATGTCTCGGTAGTCTTCGCCTCCCCAGTCACGCAGCACGGCGGTCATGAAGTCTCTGCCATAAGTAGACGACCCGCGCGGGTTGACGGCCAGAACGATATATCCGGCAGTCGCCAATACCTGCTGCTGCGCGCTGAAACTGTCTGAGAATACCCCGTGCGGTCCGCCGTGAATATCCAGCGCAAGCGGGTAGCTTAGATTCGGGTCGAAGTCGGGAGGGAATAGTGCCCTGGACTCGATCTCGAATCCGTTCCTGCTGTGGGTGAACTTCTGCATTTTGGCTGGGGGGTGATCCTCGAAGTACTTCCTGTTGAAGTTGGTCAGTTGAGTCGTCGCGCCGGATTCCATGTTCACAGAGCGCAGATCGCCCGCCGAGTCTGGCGGGATGACGAGAGCGACCGCTGTTTTGGCGTTGTCGTCGAACGATACCTGGGACATCAGGCCGCCGCTCGCTATCCGCTTCAGGTCGCCCGTACCGGTGTCTGCTTGATATATGGCCGACTCGCCCCTGGCGTCGGCGATGAATGATATGAGTCCGTCCCGCGACCAGCGCATATCGGGGGCTGGCACAAGCGGGGCGTATCCTCCCGCGGGACTGATCGAGTCGTCGGTCAGTTTGCGCGGAGCGCTTCCCGGCTGGATGATGAATATCCAGGACTGCCAGCCGGCAGAGGCAATGTCGTCATCGGAGGCGACCACCGCTATCGAGTCGCCGTCCGGCGACCAGCGCAGCGCGGCGACACTCGACAGGCCCTGCGATCTAAGTTCCATGTCCGCGCGGCCGTCCGACGCGGAAACGTCAGAGCTAGACGGCGTTACATACACATCCGTGTGGGTAGAGATTTCACGGTCGGGCCTTCTATCTGATATGAACGCGATATACGCGCCGTCGGGCGACCACGTGGGTGAGCTGTCATCGCCTTCTCCGTCGGTCGCCTGCCGAGTCTCGCCCGACTCGCGGTCCGCCACGAATATGTGCCTGAAAGCCTCTCCTCTCCAGCCAAGTCCGTCTGCCCGATACCTGATTCGTCTGACCACGCTGACACGTGGGTCTTTCTTCGGGTCGTGATCGTCCGGCGCGCGGTCGGGGTCCACGTCCGACGCGAACGCCAGCGCGGCGGAGTCCGGAGACCACGCAACGTCGGAGACGCCGCCTGGAACATCGGTCAGCTTGCGAGCCTCGCCGCCGTCGGTGGGCATTACCCATATCTGTGACCTTCCTTTGTCGTCGGGGCGAACGAACGCGAGATGTTTGCCATCGGGAGAAAAGCGCGGGCTGGAATCTTTCTTGCCTCCGGTGAACGGCGCGGCCTCACCCGAAGCCATGTCCATGACCATGATTTGCGACTGCGTCTCCATGCTTTCGCTGTCCACGTGGGAGCGAACGAACGCTAACGTGGAGCCGTCTGCGGACAGCGACGGAGAGGCGACGCTTATCAGTTTATAGACCAGGTCGGGGGAGATAGGGGAGGGCATGGCTGCGGATCCTTTCAGAAGAAGATGATGGAGTTATATTAACCAGTGTCGGCGCGATGCCGTCAAGACAATTCTATATGAGGCCCAGTCAGTTCGAGTTCTGTCGGACACGCATCCCCGTTGAAACTGCGGATTCTAGTATCCACGCGCTTCGTCAGTTCCGAATGGATGCGCTCCGGCGCGCAGAAGGCCCGTTACCGGATCAACCATGACGCCGCGCGGTCTGGAGAAGCCTCCTCCGGTGAATGGCTCGGGCGCGACTTCTACGTTGTGTCCCATTCTGGCCAGCGCCTCGACTGTGGACGGGGCGATTCTGTGATCCATGAATGTTTCGCGTTCCGCCGCGTCAACGCTCGGCTCCGTAATCGCATCCTGGATACTCATACCGAAGTCAATCATGTTGGAGATGACATAGGCGACGCGACATATAATCCTGCGACCGCCGGGCGCGCCGACGGATAGGAAGGGCTTTCCATCCTTGAGCAGCAGCAGCGGAGCCATGTTGTTCAGTCCGCGTTTGTATCCCGCGATTGAGTTCGCGGCGCCGGGCATCGGGTTGAAGACGACCATGCCGTTGGTGAGAAGCGCGCCGGCGCCGGGCGCTACGACGCAGGAGCCGAAGCCTCCCACCGCCGTCTGGGTGCAGGCGACCATGTTCCTGTCGCGGTCTATGACGCTGAAGTGGGTGGTGCAATCCCCCTCGCTTGGGGGCGACGCGATGGGCGACCGTTCCGGTCTTGGTTGCGGATCGTAGCGCCACGGATCGTGCAGAGGGTTATCCGCGTAAGCCGCCCACGGCTGCAATTCGCGCTCATTCTCCAGCCCTGCGTTCTCGCCGTCAATTGAGCGCGCAATCTCTCTGGCGTATTCGGCGGACAGGATTCCATCGAGCGGGCTCGGTTCGAAATCAGGGTCGCCGATGAAGCTGTAACGATCCGCGAAAGCGTGTCTGGCCGTTTCCGTGAAAAGGTGCAGACGCTCCGCGGACGCGCTGGATAGGCGGCGGAGATCGAAGAGTTGCAAGATGTTCAATATCTGCATGACCGTGAGCGCGCCGGACGGAGCGGGAGAGCCGAGCAAATCGTATCCCCTGTATGAGGTTTTTGCCGGTTCGAGTATTTGCGGCTCATAATCGGCGAGGTCGCTTGCGCTGAGGACGCCGCCGTTTCGCTTCATATCCTCTTCGATGGCGACCGCAGTCTCTCCGCGATGGAGGGCGTCTTTGCCCTCTCTGCCAATACGCTCCAAGGTGTCGGCCAGGTCTCGCTGGACGACCTTCGCGCCCGGCGGAGGCGGATACCCATCAGCGAGGAAGATGCGCGCCGCCTCGCCGTAACGAACCAGATCGGGCATGAACCTGGCGATCATCAGGCAAGTGGTAGAGTCGGCCTCGAACCCTTCCCTGGCGTAGTGAACCGCCGGCTCAAGCAGCCGCTCCAGCGGCAGGGAGCCAAACAGTTCGTGAGCGCGGCACATTCCGGCGGTGACGCCGGGAACGCCTACGGATCGGTGTCCAATTGCGTTGGCGCGCTCCTCAACTTCGTATATTCCATTGCCTTTGACCGCCTGGCCGATGACGCGGAACATATCGGCGGTCGCGGCCTTGGGCGCTCTATGACCGTAGTCAATGACGACGGTTCGGCGTCGCTCAGCTACGTGGACTATCATCTGGCCGTGACCTGCGATGGAGGAGTTCCACGGCTCGACCACGTTCAGGCAAAAGCCGGTTGCAATGGCGGCGTCCACTGCGTTTCCGCCGCTCTTGAGGACATCAACCCCGACTTGGGCGGCGATGGGATGCGCGGTGGCGACTGCGCCACGCTCGACGACAACCTCGTCCTTATCGGGTCGCCAAACGCTGCGTGTGTTCAACATATCGGCTCTTTCCTGTCAACGTATTATGCAAATCAATGAAGCTTTCGTCCTGGCTGCGATAAACTCCAGTTCGACCATGTTCGCGCCGGGGCGAGCCGAGACGACGAGGTGACGCGGACTTTCGTCTTGCGCGCCTCTGTTATGACGTCTCGGCCTGCAAGCCTACGCCTATCGCAAGCGAGATGCCCACAATTTTTCGCGGGGATAAGCGCATAGTTGCAATGTATCACTTTCGCTGGCTACGGGCAAAACGGGGCGTTCTTCGACGGGGTAAGGTTCAGGATGGAGGCGCCCCAATCCTCCAACCAAACTGATACAGGCTCCAAGGGAATGTCCAAAATTGACACTCGGCGAAAGCGTAACTTAAAATCAGTCCTGTCCTATGTTCAAGCTATCCCATACAAGATCAGAGCCTTCTCTGATGTCATGTATATCTTCCCAGATTGAGAGGCGCGCGCGGGCGGGTTCGTTTAGTACGAATTCCCGCCTTGTAGCGGCATGATTCGCGCCGAGCGAGCGCGAATCCGCTCTCGGGCGCGTTCTTTCATGTTTTCCGACCGTTTACACAGCCCTTCCGTATCGCATTGCGCCATCGGACAGGCACATCAGTTACAAGGTGAGAGTTTCGATATGAGCAACCAGAATTGGACGAGCGAACGAGTGCGCGAGACGTTCCTGAACTACTTCGAGTCCTACGGACACAGCCGAATGGCGAGCGCGTCGCTCATCCCCGTGGGCGACCCCACTCTGCTCTTCACAAGCGCGGGGATGGTGCAGTTCAAGCATTACTTTACAGGCGAGGCAGAGCCGCCCAACCACAGGCTAACCACCTCTCAGAAGTGCTTTCGCACGCCCGACATAGAGGAGGTGGGCGACGCCACGCACAATACGCTGTTCGAAATGCTGGGCAATTTCAGCATTGGAGACTACTTCAAGAAGGAAGCGGTGGACTTCGCGGTGGAGTTGATGACGGAAGGTTATGGAATACCGCTTGAGAAATTCGCGGCCGCCGTTCACGAATCCGACGACGAGACGCGCGAACTCTGGGTGAACAAGGGCATTCCGCGAGAGCTAGTCTATAGCTACGGAGACGACGAAAACTGGTGGGGACCGGCCGGAGACGAAGGTCCGTGCGGTCCCTGCTCGGAACTGCACTACGACTACGGCGCTGAGTATGGCTGCGGCGAGGATGACTGCGTTCCGAATTGCAAGAACTATAAGGATAGCGGAGAGGCGTGCGACCGCTACGTGGAACTGTGGAACCTGGTGTTCATGCAGTTCTACCATCACCTCGACGATAGCCGAACCAATCTTCCCGCGCCGAGTGTGGATACGGGCATGGGCTTCGAGCGCCTGGTCCGCATTTTGCAGGACGTGGAAACCGGATACGAAACCGACCTGTTCACGCCTATCATAGCGAAAGTCGAAGAGATAAGCGGAAGCAAGTACGGAGATGATAGCGAATCCACATACGCCATCCGCGTTGTGGCCGAACACGGGCGCAGCGTGACTTTTCTGGTAGCGGATGGCGTTGTGCCTGCGAACGAGGGGCGCGGCTACGTGCTGCGCCGCGTAATCCGACGCGCCATTCGCTACGCCAGACGGCTGGGCGTCGAGGGCAATTTCATGGGAGAGATAGCGGACGCGACCATCGAGAAGATGGGGGATATATACCCGGAACTGGTCAACAACCGCGAGTTCATACGCACAGTTCTAAAGCTCGAGGAAGACCGATTCCAGCAGGCGTTCCAGAATGGATACGCGCTACTGACTGAAGAGTTGGAAGGCGCGGACACGCTGCCCGGCGACGTGGTATTCAGGCTGTGGGACACGCATGGCTTTCCAGTCGAGATGACGAGCGAGATAGCGGCGGAGCGAGGCGTAGAGGTGGATATGGACGGGTTCGAGCGCGCCATGGCCGCTCAGCGGGAGCAGTCCCGCGCCGGAGCGCAGTTTGGCGACGACCGCGCCAAGATTCGCGTTTACGAAAGCCTTGGGGTTGGCGGAACGTCCTTCCTGGGGTACGAGACGCTCAACGCCTCTTCCGTAGTGGTCGGCCTGATCTCGGACGATGAAGTGGCAAGCTCCGTCTCGGACGGGCAGGATGTGGAAGTGGTCATGGTCGCCACCCCCTTCTATTCCGAAGGCGGCGGCCAGATTGGAGACGCGGGCGAAATCGTCGGCGCGGACGGTCGCATCCTCGTTCACGATACGCAGCAGGCGATGCCCGGCCTGACCGTTCACTTCGGCAAGGTGGCGAGCGGTTCTGTCAGTGTAGGAGAGACGGTTGACGCCTACGTGGATCCCATTCGGCGCGAAGACACCGCTCGCAACCACACCGCGACACACCTGCTCCACGCGGCTCTCAGACAGGTTCTCGGCCCCCATGTCAGACAGGCGGGCTCGCTTGTCTCCCCCGACCGGCTGCGCTTCGATTTCACCCACGTGCAGCAGGTCACTGACGAAGAGATGTGGCAAGTTCAGCTATTGGTCAACGAAAAGATTCGGCAGAACGCTCGTGTCGTCAACGATGAGGACACCTATCAGGAGGCGATAAGGCGCGGCGCGCTGGCGTTCTTTGGCGACCGCTACGAAGAGCGAGTCCGCCTGGTCGAGATAGCCAATGGCGAGACGTTCAGCTTTGAAGTCTGCGGCGGCACACACGTCGAGCGCACCGGCGAGGTCGGCTCCGTGTATGTGCTGGGCGAATCCAGCATCGGCGCCGGAATGCGCCGAATCGAAGCGGTCAGCGGACGCGCCGCCGAGCGCCTGGTCTGGGAACGCTTCCATCGGGAAGACAGAGTGGCGCGGACGCTCCAGACTTCGCCGCAGGAAGTAGAGACCCGCATTCGCGCCCTGATGGACGAACTGGAGTCGCTTCAGCGCGAGCGCGAGGCTATGGAGCGCCGACTGTCCTTGCAGTCCGCCGAGCCGCTGCTCGATTCAGTACGTGAAATCGGCGGCGTGAAAGTTCTGTCGGTTCGGGCGCAAGCCGCGAACGCCGACGCGCTCCGCGAGATCGGCGACTATCTGCGCGACAAGATGCGAAGCGGCGTGGTGGTTCTCGGCTCGGTCATCAACGACCGCCCAATGCTCGTGGCGATGGTGACCGCCGACTTGGTTAGCGACAAAGGCTTGAACGCCGCTCATATAGCCAGAACCGCGGCGCGCGCGATTGGCGGCGGGGGCGGAGGCAGGCCAGACGTCGCCCAGGCCGGCGGACGTGACGCCTCCAAGCTCGACGACGCGCTCGCGCTCGTGCCTGATATAGTAGCCGAAAGCGTGTCCGAGTGAGAGCGCTTGGGCTGGACGTTGGAGACAGGCGCGTCGGTCTCGCGCTGAGCGACCCGACCGGCCTGCTCGCCTCGCCGTTCGGCGTAGTAGAGCGCGGCCCGTCTGACGTGGCCGACATAGTTCGTATCGCCGAAGAAAATGAAGCGGTGGAGATAGTCGTCGGACTGCCGTTGAGTATGTCCGGCGACTCAGGCGCTCAGGCGGGAAAAGTCCGCGACTTCATCAGGGAACTGCGCTCCCAGACAGACTTGCCCGTCAAGACTGTGGACGAGCGACTGTCCACAGTCCAGGCTCAAGGTATGCTCCAGCGGTCGGGACGTCGGCGTCAGCGCGACAGGGGGCAACTGGACGCGGCGGCGGCGGCGGTGATATTGCAAACGTATCTGGATTACGGAGGGCGGTGACGGACGGGGCGGGTAGAGCGAGGTTCTGGTATATTGGGCGCGTTATCTAAAGGATGGGATATGTTCAAGGAGTTGGATGTGGAAGCGCTCACGGTTGATATTGAGGAGAAAGGCTTAAGTGCTGGCGACGCAGGCGTGATGGATGATGTCTATACGATTGCATTGGTAGCTGTACTGCCACCGCAGGATAGTCACCGAACCAGCGAGGGCATTACTCATACCCGCAGTGTGAATGTGGTGATGTGTGTGGGGAGTATCAAATGAACAGTCACAGTCATTACAGAGATTTCACTGAACGCCTGAAGTTACTGATTAGCAAACATCCTCATTTGATTATCACTACACTGAGCAACATATTCACAATGCGAATTATCGGAAATAAGACTCACGGGGACATGGCTGAAATAGCTATTGCTGAATTCATCAACCAGTATATGTATGATTTTCGCTCGATCCATGTTGGAAAAGACCTATATAGAGCCAAGTCAAGAGAAGAAGATATCACTGTCATCAATGAAATCACCAACGCCGAATTTCCGATTAGCCTCAAAGCATATGGAGATGGGCCTCTTCAACTTTCTACTGATAAGAACTTTCGTATGTTTCCCAGACTGGAACAAGAAGGATCTGAAATCAGGGGGCGGTCAGCAATTAGAAGAGTACTCGAAGATCCTGCTTTTGCGGAATTCAGCGAGACTAATGTGTTGCCTTTGATATATGATGAGAAAAATCAGCGTTGCAATATTATCGTATTCGACTATGAAAACGCATTAAGTGAGGCTGTCCGGATTATTAGGCACGACAGTGGTAAGGGTAGGAGACACCCTGTCTATCGCTTTTATGACTAAGAGGAAGATTACATTTGTGAGGTACGATACGGTGACGCGACCGCAAATGCGCTTCAACGTGGCCTGTGGACTCATACTCGAAGAGGATTGAAGTATTTTGATAGCGTGACGAGAGGTTGGATAGATTATTCTCACAATCATACCTTAGTAAACTTGTTCTCCCATGCTCTGGTATCTTCAGAATCAGGACATACTGCTGCGCTTCAGATAGTCAGAGATGATATAGAGCAAATCAAAAAACTTCGATTTGATATGGAATGATGATGCGAACATTTCCACAGCTTGATGACTTAGTTCTCACCTCTCCTCCAACACAGGGGATTAAGTATGCAGGTTCCAAACTGAGAATAATTCCTCACATATTGCAATTGACCAGAAAACTTAATGTAAAAACTGTTCTGGATGGATTTTCTGGAACTACTCGAGTATCTCAGGCATTTGCAAAATGTGGATACAGAGTGATTTCAAATGATATTGCCGAATGGTCAAGAATTTTCGCTATATGTTATCTTCTCAATCGAAAGAGTCCAGATGAGTATCAACCTTTGATAGATCATCTCAATTCCGTTCTTCCGTGTGATGGTTGGTTCACTGAACATTATGGTGGATATTCTAATGATGAACTAAGCACGAAGAGAGATGGACGAAAAAAACCGTGGCAGATCCACAACACTCGTAAATTAGACGCTATCCGTCAGGAAATTGAACGACTTCGTCTGGATAACGTTGAAAAGGCTGTGGCGATAACAAGTCTTATACTCGCACTTGATCAGGTTGATAGTACGATTGGACATTATGCGTCATATCTTAGAAATTGGTCTCAACGTTCATATAATAATCTCTTTCTTAAGGTGCCGGATGTATTGATATCGTCAGGCGAACATGAAGTACATCAGAGTGATGTATTCGATATTGCCTCCAATATATCAGTAGATCTCGCCTATTTTGATCCTCCGTATGGTTCCAACAACGATAAAATGCCGCCATCGCGTGTAAGATACTCAGCCTACTACCATTTGTGGACGAGTATTTGCCGATTCGATAATCCTAGGCTGTTCGGCAAAGCGAATCGCCGCTATGATTCTTCAGACAAAATATCTTCTTCTCCATTTGAGGAATTCAGACGTAATCCAGATGGTAGATTTATAGCGGTAGAAGCGATAGAGAGCCTCATACAAGCAACTCAAGCCCGTTGGATTATATTATCATATAGTTCAGGCGGGAGAGCGACTGCCAAAGAGTTGAATGAAGTTCTGCAAAATTACGGAACACTTACAGAGGTAGTCCAGATAGACCATAAAAAGAATGTTATGTCGGGCATGACATGGACATGTGAATGGATAAGGAAATCAGAACAGTCAAACCATGAATTCTTATTTTTACTTGAGAAATAGACTGAGCCTATTGTTTACCCATTGTTTTACAATGAAGATGTAAATCAAAAGGCCAATTACGTAACTTCAGAATTATCCATGTATATAACACGAATACTCTTCCATAGAGTAGTTATTTCGTAGAGTAGTAGCCTTATACATGGCATTCGCAAATTCAGTTTGTTTACCCGTTGCTTTACTATGAAGGCATTTCCGCGCTAGGAGACCCCACCATGAAAATCACCGCAGTAACCCCCGTCCCAGTATCCAGCAGTACCCCATTCGGGGCGCGAAACTATATGTTCGTGAAGGTCGAGACGGACGAGGGAATCACCGGCTGGGGCGAAGCCACCTCCGGGCCTCTCGCCGTCGCCACTATGGTCGAGGAGTTCGGACAGCAGCTCATCGGACAGGATCCGGGACGCATAGAGCAGCACTGGCAGACGCTCTATCACCACTTCCACGTCCGAGGCGGCGTGGTGCAGATGTCCGCCATTAGCGGCATTGAAATCGCGCTGTGGGACATCAAAGGCAAGGCGCTCGGCGTTCCCGTCTATGAGCTGCTGGGCGGACCGATGCGCGACCGCATCTGGTGCTACGGACGCTGGGACGGCGCGACGCCCGAAGCGGCAGTCGAACGCGCGCTCAGCTTTACCGAGCAGGGCATAACGGCGCTCAAGGGCGACCCGTTCGACCATCGCGGCCTGTTCATCCCCATCGAGGCGGAGCGGCTGGCGGTGAAGAAGCTGGAAGCGGTGCGCGAAGCGGTCGGCGACGATGTCGAGCTTCTGGTGGAAGTGCATGGCCGCCTCGCCCCCTCTGACGCAATCAGAATCGGCAACGCGATGGAACAGTATCGTCCGTTCGTCTATGAAGAGCCTGTCCCGCCTCAGAACATTGACGCGCTCCAGCGGGTCGCCGAATCGGTCAGCATACCTATAGCGACGGGCGAGCGTCTCTATACCAAGTGGGATTACGCTGACCTGCTCAGTCGCCAGATAGTCGCCATGATTCAGCCGGACATCGTTCAGGGCGGCGGCATTCTCGAACTCAAGAAGATAGCGGCCATGGCGGAGGCGCACTACGTTGGCTTCCAGCCACACAATCCATACGGCCCGCTCTGCACGATAGCTTCCCTGCACCTCGACGCTTGCGTTCCCAATTTCATGATACAGGAAGGCGGCATACACCCATGGTTCCAGGATGTTTGCTTCGACAATTTCCCAAGACAGAAGGACGGCTTCCTGCCGCTGCCTAAGGGCCCCGGTCTTGGCGTAGAGGTTGACGAAGACTGGGTGAAGGCGAACCCGTGGCGCGATGACGCCGCTGTATGGCGGGCGGGCGACGGCTCGATAGCGTCGCGGCAGGATACGAACTGGTCTTAGCTTTTGCGGAATGGACAGGCGGTCATCCGCATTCGCGCGTTGTTGACAGCGTTGACTGCCCTTCATACACTGTGAGTCAGCCCTGGCGGCCTTGATTCCAACCATCTACGCAAGCCGAGGATTCCTTACTCATGCCATACAAGCCGCACGTATTCGCCGACAATCCGATGGATAGGGGAGACCAGCAGCGTCGAGACGAGAATTGGCTGAGGGAGCGCGCCAACCATCCCGACTCCCGCGTTCTCGTTATGCCCGAGCTCGATGTGCCCATGACGGATGGGCCATCCCCTGAACTGAACTGGGTGTCCCCGCGAGACGTTCGCTGGTATGGAATAGATGGCGACCTTGTATTCCTCGGTCTGCTGAATGGCGTCGCGCATTTCGCGGTGTATGTTCCTGCCACCAGCGGAGCGGCCGCCGAATTGAGAGGCGACGACTCCATTCGATTCGCCGACGCCAGATCGGCGGCCAGTTTTCTAAGCGGCCATGAGACCGGCATCGTCGCGCAGGCAAGGGCGCAACTGGACTGGCACAACAGGCATGGGTTCTGCTCGGTCTGCGGCGTCAGGACGGAGATGGGGCGCGGCGGACACGTTCGCAAGTGTCCTGAACCTGACTGCCGCGCGGAACACTTCCCGCGCACCGATCCCGTGGCGATAATGCTCGTGCATGACGGCGACAAGTGCCTGCTTGGGCAGTCGCGCGGCAGACTCTCTCGAATGAGGATGTACTCTGCGCTCGCAGGGTTCATGGATCAGGGCGAGTCCATCGAAGAGGCGGTGGCGAGGGAAGTGCGGGAGGAGGCGGGAATCGAGGTCAAGAATGTCAGGTATCACTCGTCTCAGCCATGGCCGTTTCCGTCGTCGCTGATGATAGGATGTCACGCAGAGGCTGCGACCACCGACATTCGTATGGACGACGAAGAGATGATGGACGTTCAGTGGTTCGAACGCGAAGAGGTGTTGCTCGCGCTCGAAAGCAGAAGCGTGAAACTCGCCGTTCCACAACCGATGGCGATAGCGCACCACCTCATCAAGACTTGGGCCTACGAGGAACTCTGATGAGGCGCGTTCCAGGCTCGCTTTCCTCTTTCTAGATATAGCCTACCGGTACCATTAAGATACGAAGGTACGCGCGCATAACTTTGGAGGCGCCGATAATGAACATTCAGCCATACACAGCGCATATCGCGGACGAGATTCTCGACGATCTGAAAGACAGGTTGTCGCGCGCGCGCTGGCCCGACCAGATAGAGGACGCGGACTGGGACTATGGATCGAATCTCGCTTATATACGCGAACTGTGCGAATACTGGCGGAACGACTTCGACTGGCGCCGGCAAGAGCGCGCCATAAACGAGTTCGACCATTTCCGCGCCGATATTGACGGACTCGGCATCCACTTCATACACGCGAAAGGAGCGGGACCCGATCCCATACCGCTCGTAATCACGCACGGATGGCCCAGCACGTTTGCCGAAATGCTGAAGATAATACCGCTTCTGAGCGACCCCGCCAGCCACGGCGCGGACGCCGATGATTCCTTCGACGTAATCGCTCCCTCCATGCCCGGCTACGGTTTCTCGGATAGGCCGACTCAGCGCGGGATGAGCCCGGGCCGCATCTCCCAACTCTGGCATACACTGATGACCGACGGACTCGGCTACGATCGCTTCGTCGCGCAGGGCGGCGACTGGGGAGCGCAGGTCACCACCAACCTGGGGCTGGATTATCCCGACTCCGTAATGGGCATACACCTGACGATGGCGTCCGGCGGCTCTCCGATTCCGCCCGCGGACGAGCTATCCGACGCCGAGAAGGAATTCCTCTCTCACCGCGAGTGGTGGATGCAAGCCGAAGGCGCATACGGACATCAGCATCGCACCAAGCCGCAGACGCTTGCCTACGGACTCAATGACTCGCCTGCCGGGCTCGCCGGCTGGATCGTCGAGAAGTGGCGAACATGGAGCGACTGCGGCGGCGACATCGAGTCGCGCTTTTCCAAAGACGAACTGCTGACCCACCTCACGATCTACTGGGCCACCCAGACTATCAGTTCGTCGGTGCGGCTGTACTACGAAAGCGGCTTGGCTCCGTCCCAGCTCAGATCCGACAATCGCGTCACCGTTCCCACGAACTTCGCCAAGTTCCCGGTGGAGATAAGCTATCCGCCTGAGGAGTGGGTGCGCCGGTTCTATAATCTGGCGCGCTACACCGAGATGCCCAGCGGCGGGCATTTCGCCGCCGCCGAGGAGCCGGAACTGCTCGCCCGGGATATCCGCGAGTCTTTCAGACCGCTCAGGCGGACGTAGAGTATAGATGGGAGATTGTCCCGCTCGGACAAGCCCCATATATAGGCGCCGACGTTAGAACTCGGCGCCTTTCGCGATGTCGTCTCGCGGGTCGCGCTCTATCCTTTCAGGACAGTCGGCCTCGGTCAGGTCGCACATTCCGCATTCGAGCGCGCTCGGAACCTTTCTCGCAGGCTGCGAATCAGCGACACGGCGTATCAACCCATACAGATTCTCCTTGAAATGGGCGTCAACCGCTTCCGCCGGAATTTCCAACTCGCTCCCGTCGCTGTAAACCAGTCGCCCGTCGAACTTCATTCCCCTAAACCCGCCCATATACGGCAGAGCGTACATGTAGATCATAACCTGGGCGGTATGCGAAACGTTCGGCTGGCCCGTCTTCACGTCATATATCGTTCCGGAGTTGTCCTCATTCATCGCTACAAGGTCTGGCTTGCCAGACAGGGTCGCCCCCGAGTTACCTCGCAAATTGAAGTAGTTCTGATCCTCTGTCGTGACAGCGCTTCCTTCCGATTCCAGTCTCGCCCTGACGTTGTTCAGTAGAGCGGTGTGATTGATCTGCCATGTAACCGCGTCGAACGAGCCGCTGGAGCGAACGTAATTTTTGTGATGCGCCTTGAACCACGCCGACCACTCGCACGAACGGTCGCCCACGAGCAGTCTCGAAAGCCATGTTGTCCAGATGTAGGGTCCGGATCGCGCTTGTGTCAATTGTACGCTCCTTGAAAGAATGTGCATCAATTTGGTTAAGCCAACGATTCAGAAGCCGGCGTCTGAATTGACTGGGGAATTCATTGACGAATACGCCAGTCAAGAGCCGACGTCTTTGGGCGTCCTGTCGGACTCGTTCCTGCGAAGAGCCGACAAGGCTATGTACGGACTCTCCCGCGCCGCAGGCCGCGGCCCGGCAGCGCGCCCGTGTTCTCTCCGTCGTCTATGACCACCTGTCCGTTCACTATCACGTACTCTATGCCGACCGGGTAGTGGTGTGGGTCTTCGCGGGTGGCGTGGGTCTTGACTGTGTCCGGATCGAAGACGACGATGTCCGCCTTGAATCCGTCGCGCAGGATTCCCCTGTCCGGCAGTCCGAGTCGCTGAGCCGGGAAAGATGTCATCTTGCGAATCGCCTCAGGCAAACGCAGATGCTTCTCGGCGCGGACGAACTCGGCAAGCACAATCGGGAAGCATCCGTATGTACGCGGATTTGGATACTCCCCGAACAATATCGCGTCCGACGCTATCATCCCCGCCGGATGGGACACGAATGCGGGCAGCGTCTGCGGATTCGTCCCCAGTCCGACGGTGGATATGCCCAGGTTCTCTTCCAGCAGCAGGTCGAACAGCGCGTCCGCCGGCTCCTGGCCGCGCATCTCCGCAATGTCCGTTATCAGCCTGCCGTCATACTTCTTGTTTTGAGGCTGCGTAAAGTTGGTGAGCCAGTTATTTTCCAGGCGTTCGCGCGAAACCTCGGCGGCCATGCGAGCGCGGTCTTGAGGGTCGCGCAGAGCCGCCATCAGCCTCTCTGGCCCGCCGTCCTTAGCCCAGAAGGGCAGCCCGATAGTGATAGTAGTGCCTGAATACGGGTACGTGTAGCAGTCGAACGTAACGTCCATGCCCTCGTCGCGCGCGTCCTCCACCAGTCCCAGATAGTCCAGGTGGCTGCCCACCCCCTGCGCGCTCTGTCGGTAATGCGTGAGATGAACCGGAATGCCGGAGCGCCTTCCTATTTCGAGCGCTTCCTCCCACGGCGCGAGAAGTCCGCGCGCGCGCAGGCTGGCGCGGGTGTGAGTATGATAGAAGCCGCCCACGTCCGCCGTCACTTCCGACAACTCCACAAGTTCGTCGGTAGAGGCGTAAGCGCCCGGCGGATAGTCCAGCCCGGTCGAAAGGCCCCACGCGCCTTCCTCCATCGCCTCGCGCGTCACCGCTCTCATGTCGGCGATTTCGGCGGTCGTGGCCGGCCTCTGATTCCAGCCGACCGACCAGATGCGGACCGGCGAGTTTCCAAGTATGTAAGCGACGTTGATGGCGACCGAGTTGTCGAACTTGTCGAGGAAGTCTGCTACGGTAAGCCAGTCCGCCGGCATAGGTGGGTAGCCATTCAGGCCCGAATCCAGCCATATATATCGATGAAGTTCTTCCCGCGTCTTGAAAGGCGCGTGGGATATGCCGTCTATTCCGACGAGTTCGGTGGTCACGCCCTGGCGCACTTTGGGATCGTGATGAGGCGCTCCCAGCATGGTCAGCCCCGCGTGAGAGTGCAGGTCAACGAAACCCGGGCATACCACGCGACCGGCGGCGTCTATCACTCTGGCCGCTTCCATATCAGACACGTCGCCCCTGTGCAGGGAGACGGTTTCATCCTTAACTCCGACTGCGGCGCGAAATCCGGGACTTGCGGTTCCGTCTATCACAAGTCCGTTGACGATGAGCAGGTCAAACATCTTTCTCTCCTGCCAGGGTTGCCCCGTTCGATATACGCTGAAATCAGTCCCAGCATATTCTCCAATCCGAATGAAGATGATAACAGGGTTTGGATGTTGGCGTGAACTTGCGTCAAAACTGGTTCACATGCGCGAGCCTGGATCAATTTGGCCGGTGGATTGGATCTCCACTTTCCCTGTATTCCCCCGCCAATGTGGAAGAACTTTTGCGCGATGTGGAGCGCTGGCTGACTCGATGCAGGCTCCCGCGCGCTCTGGATAGTGGATAATTAAAGCAAAATCTGTTATTAGTCTTAGAGTAATCGCTCCCTCTCACGGGAAATCCTAAGAACAGTCACTCCTACACATAAGGGGGAATCTATGCCCAGAGAAAGAAACATCACTCTCAGGCAGGTAACGCGGGAAGACGTGTCTCGCATTCGCCAATGGCTGGAAGACGATGAAGTCGCTAATAGCTGGTTTGGGAGATATTCCTACGGTGAACCGGCGCACCTGGGATATCGCCCCCATGAAATAGAATCCGCCAGCGATGAAGAGTTCGCCAGGACGCTTGAGGACCCCGACCATCTGACGCTTTCGATATACACTGGAGAAGGCGATCATATTGGCGAGATTCACATTACCCTCGAAGAGGCGCTGGGCGACGGTCAATTGTCAATTCTCATTGGACGAAAAGATTTGTGGCACAGAGGTTATGGCAGATCGAGCGTACACGCGGCGCTGGACACCGCCTTCAACGAATATGGACTCTATCGCGTCTGGGTTGACGTGCCGGAATACAATATGGCCGCGCGCGCTCTGTTCGAGGGCCTCGGCTTCGTGCACGAAGGAACTCTTCGCAAGAGCAGGCCGCACGAAGGCTCGCGGTTCGATTCGGCTGTGATGGGAATACTCGCCGCCGAGTATCAGCAGCAGAACGACCCGTCCAACTAGACTGGGGACAGACTCGATATGCTCTACGAATCGGAATCGGGCAATATGACGCTTGTCGCCAGCGGGGACACCATGATCACCCGGCGGCTGTCGGTATTCAGAGAGCCGCGATTTCTCTCTCTCATAGACATCTTCAGGAAGGCGGATGTCGGCTACACCAATCTCGAAATGCTCATGCACGATTTCGAGCACTCCCCGGGGCTGGCGGGGGGCACCTTCACCGCTTCGGAGCCGGCTAACCTGAAGGAGTTGCAGTGGGCGGGGATTAACCTGGTTTCCACCGCCAACAACCACAGCTACGATTATGGGGGAGACGGAACGCTTACGAATATACGCCATCTGAAGGCGGCGGGACTTGCGTTCGCGGGAACCGGCGGGAATATGAGCGAGGCCAGAGCGCCGGCGTATCTCGATACGCCCGCCGGAAGGGTCGCTCTCATCTCCGCCTCCTCCACGTTTCACGAAGCGGGCCGCGCGATGGACCAGCGTCCGGATATCCACGGAAGACCTGGGCTGAACGCGCTGCGCCATTCGACCGCCTACACAGTTGACAAGCGCGCCTTCAAGTCTATGCGACGAGTGAGCCGCGAACTGGGATTCGAGGCCGCCAACGCCGCCGAGAGCCGATTCAGGCCCAAGGGCGCGGTCATCGAGGACAGCGATTCGCAGATAAGCTTTCTGGGCAGGAAGTTCCTGCGCGGAGAGGCGTTCGGCGTATCCACCACTCCGAATCGCCGAGATATGGAGCAGAACCTGAAGTGGATTCGGGACGCAAAGCGCATGGCGGACTGGGTGTTCGTCGCGTTCCACTGCCACGAGAAGGGTGAAAGCATGGACGACCCGCCCGAATTCCTTCAGACTTTCGCGCGCGCCTGCATAAAGGAGGGAGCGGACGGATTTCTGGGACATGGGCCGCACGTTACGAGGGGAATCGAAATCTATCTTGGACGCCCCATCTTTTATAGCCTCGGCAACTTCATCTTCCAGAACGACACCGTGCGCTGGCAGCCCGCGATGAACTACGAAAGCGTCGGACTCGGACCCGATGACACGCCCGCCGATTTCTACGATAAGCGCAGCGAAAACGACACTCGCGGATTCCCTGGCGATTCGGTGTACTGGCAGAGCGTCGTCGCCGAGTGCAGGTTCGAGGCGCGCAAGCTGGAACGGATTTTGCTTCACCCCATTGACATGGGACACGACAAGCCGCGTTCCCAGCGTGGACGCCCTGTTCTGGCGAACGGAAGTGTCATGCAAGTCGCGCTGGACAGGGTGAGGCGGCTGTCCAGGCGATTCAGCGTCGAAGTGCGAATCGAGGACGGCGTAGGCGTAATCAGGCCCTAGAATGTCATCGGATAAGAGTTTCCCTGATACTATATCCGTTCACCTTCTGCTGCTCGATGGCGACGGGCGTCGAATGCTGGTCCGCAACCATTCCGGACGCATTCCCTCATTCAGGGTTTCCCCCGTCTTCTACCCGGAGGTGGAAGAGATCGTGGAAAGGGTTCGCGCCGAACTTGGTTTGGAGATCGCCATACTGCGATGTCTGGCGGAAGGAGACGCGAACGCGGACAGACCGCGAATGTACTCGGCGGTGTCCGTCTCGGATGACGACGCTCCGCCTTCCGGTCATAGATGGGCCAGTCTGGATGAGCCGAGTTTCGACGTCGCCGAGCGAGAGGAACTGGCCAGTATCGCGCGAATCGAACTGTACAGGCTCGCCTCTGAATCGCGATTCGACTCTCACGTCCCGTGGGACTCTCCTACCGGCTGGCATCGAAGAGCGCTCGGCTGGGTCGACTCTAATGCGCCTCCCGCTCCGGACGGACAGCCCTGGCGAATATCCCAGATCAGATCGTGGTCAATATCATCTGTCTGGCGGCTGAGTTCGGGACGCCACAGGGCGTACTTCAAAGCGTCGCCGCGCTTTTTCGCTTCCGAGGTAGCCGTTACGCGGGATTTGGCGACCCGATTTCCACAAATCAGCCCCGTCCTCATTGCGTCTGATACCGATGAAGGCTGGATGCTTATGGAGGACCTGGGCGACCTCACCTTGAGCAAGTCTGACGACCCCGATATGTGGCGCGAAACGATGAAGACGATAGCGTTAGTTCATCGTGGCTATATCGAGCGAACAGGCGCGTTGGAGCGAATGGGCGTTGAATCGAGAACGACCTCGGCGATAGTGGAAACTCTGGCGGACTGGATCGAAGAGCCGTCCAGAGCGAATCTACGCATATTTCAGCCTGAGAACGACGCCGCCCTGGTTCGGTTGGCCACACGTTTCGACGAGATAGAAATAACCAGGCGGCGTTTGGACGCTCTTGGGCTGCCGCGCACGCTCGAGCATGGCGACCTGGACTCCCCCAACGTCTTCATACGCGACGGCTCCCCAGTTCTGATGGACTGGTCCGACGCCTGCGTCTCCCATCCCTTTTTCACGCCGCTTACTCCGGCGCAGGCGAGACGCCATCCTGAGTTCGTGGACGCCTATCTGCGCGAATGGCCGGATGTAGGCTCGATTGAAAGCCTGCGAATCGGATTCATGCGGGCGAAGCCGCTCGCCGCGCTCGAGTCCTCATTTCATTACCGCCGCAATATCGTTCCGTATCTCTCTTACCCATATCCAGATTTCAGAACGTTGGAACGGTACATTCCGGCCCTGTTGGAAATGGCTTTAGACGCGCTCTACCATATACCCGGCGGCGATTGAATTCCCATGAGACCTGCGAAGAAGACCCTACTAACCACTACCTGCCCGCCAAACTGATACAGTCTTCCGGCTTACTTGTAATTTGACGCTCGCTTTTCAGCCCAACTAGAATTGTTGAATCTTATGAGCAGGGAGATTGGGAATGGCGAACAAGCTGGTTCCGCAGGGCGATATGCCTCGCGCCTACGCGCCGGGCGACGTTGAAGAGCGCATCTACAAGTTTTGGAACGACAACGGGTATTTCACGCCCGAGATTGACCACTCCAAAAAACCGTTCACCATCATAATGCCTCCGCCCAACGTAACCGGCGAACTTCACATGGGACACGCGCTCACCATCGCGCTCGAAGACCTGATGGTCAGGTGGCATCGCATGATGGGTGAACCCGCGCTATATCTTCCCGGCACTGATCACGCGGGCATAGCCACGCAGGTCGTGGTGGAACGCCAGATAGCCTCCGACGGATTGAGCAGGCACGATTTGGGACGCGACAAGTTCGTCGAGCGAGTGTGGTCTTGGGTGGACGACTACGGAGACAGGATATATCGCCAGACGGAGCGACTGGGAGCGTCCTGTGACTGGACTCGCCGCGCTTTTACGCTGGACGAAGGCCCGGCCAAGGCGGTCCGAACCACTTTTGTGAATCTATACAAGAAAGGCCTCATATACAAGGGCAACCGCATCACCAACTGGTGCCCACGCTGTCAGACGGCGCTATCCGACCTGGAGGTGAAGTACCAGGACGAGAGCGCTCACCTGTACCATGTGAGGTACGGACTGGAAGACGACCCCGACTACGTCGTGATAGCCACGACTCGCCCGGAAACGATGCTTGGAGACACGGCTGTCGCGGTGAATCCCGCCGATGAACGCTATTCGCGCCTGATAGGCAAGAAGGCCGTCCTGCCCATAGTCAATCGCGCGCTTCCCATAATTGGCGACGACTCTGTCGAGATCGAGTTCGGTACCGGGGCTCTTAAAGTGACTCCCGGGCACGACCCCGTTGACTTTGAGATTGGCCAGCGCCACGCTTTGGATACTCTCAACATTCTCAACCTCGACGGTACGCTCAACGAAAACGCGGACATCTACGAAGGGCAGAGCGTTTCGGATGCGAGAGTCAACGTGGTTCGTCGCTTGGAATCGGACGGCGTTTTGGAAAAGGTCGAGGACTTTCATCACGCCGTAGGCCACTGCGACCGCTGCGATGAAATAGTCGAGCCGATTGTCAGCGATCAGTGGTACGTGAAGATGGCTCCGCTCGCCAAGCCCGCCCGCGACGCGGTCGCCGACGGACGCATAAAGATGGCGCCGGAACGTTTCACCAGGGTCTATTTCAACTGGATGGACAATATACGCGACTGGCCGATTAGCCGCCAGCTATGGTGGGGACACCGCATCCCGGTTTGGTACTGCGAGTGTGGCGAACTAATAGTGGAACTGGAAGACCCGACGGCGTGTCCTATTTGCGGAAGCGCGGATCTGGAGCGCGACCCCGACGTGCTGGATACCTGGTTCAGCTCCGGCCTCTGGACTCACTCCACGCTCGGCTGGCCCGACGATACGGAGGATCTCGCCTACTTCTATCCCACGTCCGTAATGGAGACAGGGCACGACATTCTCTTCTTCTGGGTTGCGAGAATGATATTCTTCGGCATAGAGAATATGGGAGAGATACCCTTCCATACGGTCTATCTTCACGGACTGGTGCGAGACCCTGAAGGCGTGAAGATGAGCAAGACCAAAGGGAACGTGGTTGACCCTCTGGAACTGGTTAACCAGTACGGCGCAGACGCAGTTCGATTCGCGCTTACCACCGGCGTTTCCGCCGGCAACGATATGAGAATGAATGAGCAAAAGCTGGAAGCGAGCCGCAATTTCGCCAACAAGCTCTGGAACGCGGCCCGTTTCGTGATTAGTAATCTGGAGAAGGCGCCGCGCTCCGATTTGGCGAATTGGCGCGACCCGCGCGGCCTGGAACACCGTGAGGACAGGTGGGTAATCAGCCGGCTCAACCGCGTCGTCGCTCAGGTGGACTCCAACATGAACGACTACCAGTTCGGCGAAGCCCAGCGAGTCATTCACGACTTTCTCTGGAACGAGTATTGCGACTGGTACATAGAGATGAGCAAAGCGCGGCTCCGCTCCGGCGACGCGCCCTCGCCTCTGCCCATTCTGGCTCACGCGCTCGAAAAGACGCTCAGGACGCTCCATCCCTTCATGCCCTTCGTGACGGAAGAGATATGGACGAGACTGATAGACGTTCTGCCTGAAATGGCCGACAGACCGGAAGCGCTGATAGTCGCCGAGTACCCGCAGGCCGACGAGTCGCGCTATGACGCCGAGGCGGAGGCTGAAGTCGAATCCATCATCGAGCTCGTTCGCGCGGCGAGAAATCTGCGCGCCGAGTTCAGGATACAGAACAATCAGCGTCTGGACGCTGAGATGGCCGCGTCTGCGTCGTATGCCAAGTCGTTCGAGGATTCGCTAGACTTCATAACATCCCAGGCCATGATAAATCTGAACGTGTCCCGCGCTCACGGCGAAACGGCGCGGCCTTCCGACATGGCGGTTCAGGCGCTTGGGTCGGGCACCCTGTATGTCTCTCTTGGCGGCCTTGTGGATCTGGATGAAGAGACCGCGCGAATCCGAGCCGAGCTCGATGAACTTGACAAGTATGAGCGGCGCCTTGCCCGCAACCTCTCCAACCCGAACTTCGTCAACAGGGCGCCGGAGGATGTGGTTGACCGCGAGCGGGACAGATTATCAGGCACTCAGGAGCGTATAGCGCGCCTCACCGACATACTCGACCGCCTGGCTGGGTAGGAAGGACTTCACGCTTGGCGCGCCCCGGCGTTCCTCGATTTATCGAGTGGACCTGGGCGCGCCGCAATCTTTACGGAAGCGCGCAAAATTCAGAAGTCACTGCAATCTATTCGCAAGTCTCTCGTCCCCGCTATTGACCGCAATGGCCAGGTGGTGGTTATAGCGTCCGCGATTCGCTCACTGGACTATGGATTCATCAGCGTCTTTCTGGGCGTCTATCTCGACCTGCTCGACTTTTCGCCCATGCAGCTCGGCATCGTCCTCAGCGCGATAATGGCGGGCGGGGCGCTGTCCAATGTCGTCGCCAGTTGGCGGGGCGACACTATTGGCAGGCGACGAATGCTGGTCGCCATGGCGATTCTGATGGGAGTTGCGGGCATCCTGTTCCCCCTCACCGAACAGACGGCTCTGCTCGTGGCTGTCTCGCTGATGGCGATGACGACCTCTACCGGCGGAGACAGAACGGCGTTCCTCTCTCTGGACATGGCGATTCTGGCCCAGTCCGGCTCGCCGTCCGAGCGCACGGTTCTGTTCAGTTGGTACAATTTGCTGGGAAGGCTGACCAAGGCGCTGGGCTCGCTCATGATAGCGGCGCCCGCCGCGCTTCAGGCTTGGCTCGGCATGGAAGAAGTGGCGTCGTACAAGGCGATGTTCCTGGCGTATTCGGTCATCGCTTTCGCCGGAGTCCTCATTTACTGGAGGCTGACGCCGGCCGCAGAATCTTCCCAGGCGCGCTCTTCCGAATCCGAACCGTCCCCCGACATGCCGCGCGGCTCCCGAACCGTCATGATACAACTCGCTGTCCTGTTCAGCCTGGACTCGCTCGGCGGAGGGTTCATGGTTCAGAGCTTCATGTCGTTCTTCTTCGCCAATCGGTTCGATATGTCTCTGGAGGCGATAGCCGCCATTTTCTTTGCCGGCCAGATACTCAACGCCGTGTCAATCATGCTTGCCGTCCCAATAGCTCGCCGCATAGGGCTGATAACTACGATGGCCGCTTCCCAGGGCGTCGCCAATTCGGTGATGATACTCATGGCCCTCACCGGAAACTGGCTGCTCGCGGTCGTATTCTTCCTCATACGCGAATTGATAAACGACATGGACATCCCCACAAGGCAGTCCTACTCTATGGCGATAGTTCCGCCCGAAGCGCGGACGGCAATGGCGGGCGTGACCAACCTCGGCAGGACGATGGCACAGTCCGTCAGTCCCGCGCTCGCCGGGGTTGTCGCCCAATCCACCCTTCTTGGAATACCCATCATACTGGGCAGCGTGATAAAGCTCATCTACAACGGCGCGCTGTACGTCATGTTCAAATCCGTGAAAGCGCCGGAAGAGGGGAGAGAGTAGAGAACTGCCAGCGGCCATTCGCGCCTCTCAGCGCGAATGGCAGGCGCGTTGATTTGCGGAAACAATACATGACAGGGCGGGCGCTTCCCGACTTGAGCCTCTCAGCGCAAATTATAGGAGTAGTGCGCGGGGCCTGACTCAAGCTCCCATTCCGCAAACCAGCGGTTGACGTATGGAAGCAGATCCTCGGCAAGGCGCGCGCCCCTCCTTTCCCTGTCCGTCAACCCACGCGATAGAGACTCCTTGAGCCTGGCCGCCACCTCCGCCTTATCCACTTTCAGAAACTTCTTGTCTTTGAGTAGTATCTCCCCGTCCACCATCACCGTGTCCACGTCCAATCCCTTTCCTCTGTAAACCAGGGCGTCAATGATGTCGGTGTCCGGATGAAGATACGGCTCCTCGATGCGTTCCATGTCTATCAAGACCATGTCCGCCCGCTTGCCCGGTTCTATGGTTCCCACTTGGTCGAAGAATGTCACTTTGGCGGCGTTGGCTGTGGCGAGTTGAAAGATGTCATGCGAAGTGGGATGCGGAGAGGCGACGCCCGGCTCGCGGTGCATCTTCTGCGCCATCCGCATCTCCTGCAGTATGTCGTTATCGTCGTTCACGCCCGCCTCGTCTATGCCCAGCGCGACCGTGACATCTCGCTCCAGCAATCTGTTCAGAGGCGCGACCCCGCTCTTGAGTCTCAGGTTGGAGCTTGGGTTGGAGCAGATAGCCGTCCCCGTCCGCGCGAGAATGTCAATGTCGGACTCGGACAGCCAGACGCCGTGCGCGCACGAAACCTCCTGCCCCAGTACCCCCAGATCGTCTAAGTGCGCCAAAGGCGTCTTGCCCCAATGGCGTGATCCGTACATTCGCTGGTAGATAGTCTCCTGCAAATGTACGTGGAATCCGGTCTCAAGGCGCCGAGCCAGATCGCTCATGGCGGTCAGCATCTCGTCCGAACACCAGTGAACGTTGTGCGGACTCACGAAGACATTGGTTCTTGGGCCGCTCTTTCTCGCATGAAGTTCGGCGGTGGAAGATAGATATTCCTCCAGGGTTATCACCCTTGTGTTGACGCGCTCGCGGGTTCGGTCCGCCAACTCTATCGGCAGCGTTGACAGGAATCGTTCGTCGTCTTCATACACGATGAAGTTCTGGTCGCGTGTAAACATGGAAAAGGCGACTCTCATCCCGCTCGCGTCGTATGCGTCCAAAATCTGAGACGCGCCATCGTACAGGCCCATCTCTTGCGGCAGTCTGGCCGCCATGTGATTGTGCTGAACCGTAGTAATGCCGGACTCCACCATCTGTATGGCGCACCACAGCGTGTCGAGATACGGATCGATCTCCCTCAACGCCCATCGAGCTATTATCCACGTTTCGAGCGGCATATCCAGCGATCCAAGCTGAAACGGCGTTAGCCCCACGTGGTGGTGGGCGTTTATCAGCCCCGGTATAACAGTGTGCCGCGTGGAGCCTATTACTTCGTTGGGCTGGTAGCGACGGAGCAACTCCTCGTATTTGCCCACCTCGATAATAGTTCCATCCTGTACGACGACCGCCCCGCCGTTTATCGCTTCTGCCGTATCTCGACCCGTGATCTTGCATACGACATGCTTGCCTCTGACGATAGTGGTCTTCATATCGCTACCTCGCGGAATGATATACTGCATTGAAGAGCAGCTTGTACGTGCCTCGCGCCTGCGCCCTGAAATGCGGTCTGAATCCAAATAGGACGACCTTGCCCAGGCCCAGCGGTATGGACACGAGCGCCGACAGTCCCGCGATGTGTTCCGCTCCGATAAGCAGTCCGCTCAGCAGGGTGTCCTCTTCCGAAAATCTGGCTATCGTTTCGCCTTTCTCGACATGGTAGGCGGGACCGTTCATGTACAGAGCCGCCGCGCTGTCCGGCATTCCGAAGCCGATTGGATGGCGGTTGTCGACCTCGATTTTCAGCAAACTGCCCGGCGCGAAGAACTCGGAGTTCGGCTTTCTGGCCAGCGGATTGCTGACCGCCAGCTTGAAGTGATGGGCTATCAGGCGGCTGGCGTCATCCCAGGCGATGATCGTCCCGCCACGCTCCGCAAACCTTCGCAGGCTTTCGATGCCTCTGTCGCCCAGCCCCCCCGAAAATCGAGGGGCGTAGTTCGCGCCGCTGAATCCGCGCCGAAGCTGGCGCACCCTCTGATGCGGTATGATTATGCAGTCGAACCGGCTCTCCAAGCCCGCCTCCTTGATGTCGCTGTCCACCAGAGATGTGTATTCGAATGCGTATTCATCGAATACATATCTGGTCCACCCCTCTTCGATGCTCGGCACATAGCTGGCGTATATGCCTATCCTTGGCGGGCGCAGAAGCCGAAGTCCCTCGCCCGGCCTGGAGTTGACAGGACGGATATGGACATTGGCGCCCTCCGAGAAAAGCGCGTCTCCAGTGGCGTCGGACGCCGGCGCCACCCATGTTCCCGGACTCAGCGAGTCGTCGCCCGCTCTCAATTCGGTTTCCGCTCGGAATACCGGATGGCCGTCGAAGATGAGCTTGTTGACGATCAGCGCGGCGGCGTTGGATTCCGGCCCTATCGCGAACGCGGGCGCGTCAGATAGGCCTGTCCGGCTCTGGACGTTCTTCAGCGCGTCATCGGTTTCGAGCGGCGACAGTTTCAGCTCCGCCGGAGTATCCAACTCGCGGCTCGTCACGCCCATCGAAAGGGGCAAACTGTGCGATGTGGCGTCGTATGGCTGCTTTGGAGGGCCGCCGGGAAACTCGCGAATATCCGGATATCTCTGCTTCTCCAGCATCGTCTTCGCGAACGAGCCGAATCGCTGCTTGGTGAGTATGACTCGGTCCCCTGCCTCCACCGCGACGCCGTCATGTACGACGGGCCGCTCCGCGCGATGTATTTCCACTTCCGCAAAGCGCAATAGTTCCAGCAGTTCCGCCGCCGCGCTCGGATCGTGCTGAGTTTTGGGTATGACGAATGCGAACGGCTTTGGCTGGTTCAGAGTGGCGCGCTTTAGAACCTCGTGAGCGTTCCGTACCCACCAATGCCGATTGCGCGCCGCGTGATCCAAACACGCCATAGTCGCCGAAAGATCATATTCCACGATGTCGCGCAGACTCCAGCGTCCGCCCTTCCACGGCAGCGGATGATTCCACGATTTCGCTTTCGGCATCTCGCCGCGATGGTCGCGCAGGCTTCCGTAAGGAATGTCAATCGGAGTCGCTATCCTCGCGCTCGCAGCCTCCGACAAGACCCTCAGCCCCCCGTGGTAGTGCGGATAAGACCGGCTCGGACTGTAAGAGTCGTAAACCATGTTTACGGCTACTCCGCCTTTCCCTTCTGAGATTAGCTGAGTGGCCATGTGCGACCCCAGGGCGGACATCGCGCTCTGAATCACCGGGTCCACATTGGGGCCAATCGGATCGAGTAGGGGAGGCAGAATCATTCGCATCCCGTCCGCGCGGGTTTGGTGAATATCGAAGGTAATATGCGGTCGCCAGGCGTTGTGGATATGCTCGACGACCAGGCGCGTCTCTTTCTGAGTAAACATGAACCAGTCGCGGTTATTGTCGTGACCGGTGTACTTATGATACAGGTAAGGCGGTATTGAACCCTCGAAGTGCGTTCCCAAAGAAGCGTCGTACCAGTCCTTGACGCGAACCAGACCGTCCGGGTTCATGCTCGGAACCAGAAGCAGAACGACGTTGTCCAGAATGTCTCTCACCCTGGCGTCGTCCGAAGTGGCGAGCAGGTGCGCCAGTTCCAAAGACATCTGAGCGCCGCCTACTTCCGTGGCGTGAATGCTGCACGTTACCGCCACGACTGCCCGCGCCTGTTCGATACAGCGTTCGACTTCTTCTTCGTCCAGCGATTCCGGATCGGACAAAGACTGCTGCGCGGCTCGCAAAGCGTCCGCGCGCCGCAGGTTCTCCGCCGAACTGATAACGCACAATATGAACGGATGATCTTCCGTGCTTCGACCGATTTCGCTGACGATGACTCTGTCGCTCTCTCTGTCGAGAATGTCGAAGTAGCCGACGATTTCGTCCCAGCCTGCCAGCTTTCTGTCTTCTCCCACTCTGAAGCCTAGAAAATCTTCCGGTCTGATCATGCGAGTCATCTATTGCCTACCGTCCATCAATGCGTCAATTCATATACAAGTAGAGCCGTCTGCAATGTTACTATGTTTTACAGTGGTAAAGGATACACTATGATGGCGGATAGATCCGATAAAGGAGACAGGCAAGCGAATGACCAATCCAACCAACACCATTCTCGTTGTAACCCCGCACCCTGATGACGCGGAAGGCGGAGCGGGCGGGACCATAGCCAAGTGGACGCGCGAAGGCAAGAAAGTCGTCTTGGTGGTATGCACCAATGGCGACAAGGGAACGAGCGACAGGGAACTGAAACCCGAGAAACTGGCGGCGATACGCGAGAAGGAGCAACTGGACGCCGCCGAAGCGCTGGGACTGGCCGAAGTGGTCTTTCTGAGGTTCCCTGACCAGAACCTGGAAGACTCCCGCGAGTTCAGGCTGGCTATTTCGCGCCAGATACGCAAGCATCGGCCCGACCTGGTCGTCACGATAGACCCGGGCGCCAATCGCTACATAAGGCACAGAGACCATTATATGACCGGGCGAGTGACCCTCGACGCCGTATTCCCATACGCGCGAGACCATCTGGCGTTCCCCGAATTGGTGGAAGAGGGGCTGGATCCTTTCAACGTGCGGGAAGTCTGGTTGTTCAGGCCGGACGAACCGGATGTATTCGTTGACATCACAGACACATTCGTCACGAAAGTGGACGCCCTCTATTGCCATGCAAGCCAAATGGGAAGTCCCAGAGAGGAGCGCGAGGCGTGGCTCCGCGAACGGTCGTCCGAGACGGGCGTTCATATAGGAGGAGGACTGGCCGAAGGGTTCAAGCGTGTCGTAATAGGACGCTAGTCGGGCTCCGTCTCTTCGATTGTGGGCAGCTTGCCTGATCCCTTGAGCATGGTAAGCGCCTGCTTTTCTAGCTGACGCACGCGCTCTCGCGTTACGCCCAGTTCCTTGCCCACTTCCTCCAGCGTGCGAGGGCGGTCGTCTATGAAGCCGAATCTGAGCGCCAGAACCATCCTGAGGCGGGGCGGTATGTTCTCCAGCGCCTCTATGACATCTTCTCTCGTCAGCATCTTCATGGCGACTTCATAGGGCGTCCTGCCGCTTGTGTCTTTGATGAAGTCTTCGAGGGTGGAATCCTCGTCGCCTACGGGGGTGCCGAGCGAGATGGTGTGCTGACGCTGGCGCATCAGATTCTCGACCTGTTCGACTGTCCACTCCAGCTCCTCGGCAAGTTCCGCCGGGGTGGGGTCGCGGTCGTTGTCCCTTATCAGTTTGCGTTCGGCGGTATTTAGCTGCTGAAGCCTTTCGACGACGTGAACCGGAAGTCTAATAGTGCGTCCCTGGTCGGCCAAGGCGCGAGTCACCGCCTGCCGAATCCACCAGGTCGCGTAGGTGCTGAACTTGAAACCCCGATGTGGGTCGTACTTTTCGACCGCCCTCATTAGACCCAGGTTTCCTTCCTGAATCAGGTCGAGAAGCGGCAGTCCGCGTCTGAGATACCTGCGCGCGACGCTCACTACGAGTCGCAAATTGGAGTTCGTAAGCCTTTCGGAAGCGGCTTCGCCGCGCGCTTCTATCAGGCGCCACCAGCGCTCGATGTCCGGAACCAAGCCGTCAATCGCGTTTTCTATCACATCTTCTTCGAGCGACTCGTGATAGAGCTGAGGACCCAGTTTTCGCTCCAACTCGCCCACGACTTTGACGGGAATCAAAGCCGACGTCCTGGACAATTCCGTAATCCTGGGAGCGGATTCCTCTAACGCGATTTCGAGCTTGTCGGCGACAGACTCCTTGAGTTTTTCGGGAATCGGGCGGTCCAGTATATCGCGCGCGTCCTCGCGGGAAAGTATCGCGCTCGCCGGCGCTTCCAACGGAGACTCAAGCTCGGTGGATTCCGCAAGGATCCGGAGCAGGAGCAATTCCGCGAACATGGCGTAGAGCAGCGTCGCCGCCGTTTGGGAGGTTGTGGGCGCGCATCCGCGCTCCTCCTCAAGACGCGAGCGCGTATCCTTGAGCAGAATCCAGCGCTCGACATCCCGCCCTAAGGCCAGTTCCTGGCTGGCGCTCAGAAGAGTGTGCTGGCCTATAGCCCGAAGGTACTCCCTCACCGTATCGGTAGGTTCATCGCTCAGTTCACGCTCGTATGCTTTGAGCAGTTCCATTGACTCCTCGTTCGTGTCCGAGAAGTGATCGTAGGACTGTCTGGCGAGAGGATCCTGTCCGGAGCCGTCCAAGGTTTCGTTTTGATTGTCCCAGAGATGTCTTTCTTGCGTCATGTTCGCACTTTCGCTGCTTAGGAGCGGCATTATACTACATTGCCTATTATATCCCAAATCTTGAGTTGTCGGTGACACGCTGAGCGAACGCGCCCCGCGCTGAGAACTCCACTGACCCCTAACCGCTAACCGCGCTGACACAGGTTCAACGCGCAGACGTCGTCTTGACAATTCCAACATCGGCTTGTTACTACTGCGTTGTCGAGCGGCGATCCGCTCTCTGTTAACGTTGTCGAATTTCGTATCGCATCAAAAATAGGAGCGTCATAGTGTCCACGAAAGTATTGATTACCGGAATGAGCGGCCTGATAGGAGGCATACTCAAGGACCACCTACTGGAAGCGGGCGGTTATGAGTTGACTGGCCTCAATCGCAGAGAAGTGGAGGGCGTTCGCACGTTTCGCGCGGACATCTCCGACCTGGACGGCATCCTCCCCGCCTTCGAGGATCAGGATGTAGTGGTACACCTGGCCGCCTACTTGGGTTCGCAGGACTGGGAAGGGCAGCATTCGGCCAACGTGCTGGGCGCGTACAACGTGTTCGAGGCGTCCAGGCGCGCCGGCGTCAAGAGGGTGATATTCGCCTCCAGCGGAAACGCTATTCGCGGTTTCGAGCGCGTTCCTCCATATTCAGACATCGCCGCTGGAAATTATGACCAAGTTCCGTCCGACTTCCGAAAGCTTACGCACAACGATGTGCGCCCGGAGGCTCTCTACGGGGCGGCAAAGGTGTGGGGAGAAGCGCTCGCCCGACACTTCTCGGACGACTATGGCATGAGCGCGATCTGCGTCAGGATCGGCTCGGTTACGCAGGGCGACCGACCGAGAACTATGCGGGAGAACGCCATATACCTGAGCCACAGAGACATCGCCACCCACCTGAAAGCGTGCGTTGACGCGCCCGAAGACCTCAAGTTCGACATCTTCTTCGCCGTCTCCAATAACAAGTGGAACTACCGTGACCTGACGCATCCCAAAGAAGTCCTGGGCTGGGAGCCGCAGGATTCGGCTGACGCCTATCCTTACGCGGAGTAACGCCATCGGCCTCGATTTGGAAACGCGCCGAACGAACAGGAGCGCAGGAGTGAGGTGGAATGACTCAGTTCATAAATATAGACAGGACGAAGAGACTCAGGGAGCAGCCGGAAACGGGACACAACCGCTGGCACCCCGACATTCCGCCGATAATCGAAGTTGGCGAAAACGAGAATATCATAATAGAGACCCGCGACGCCTCGGACGGCCAGATGAATCCTGCGGTCGTAGCCGAGGATTTGGGCGCTATGGATCAAAAGGTTAGCCATCCGCTGACTGGGCCGATCTACGTGAACGGCGCGCAGCCGGGAGACCTCCTTGAAATCGAGTACGTGGACATATTCCCTGAACCCTATGGCTGGACGCGATTCAGGCCGGGCGCTGGGTTTCTGAGAGACGTGTTCACGCAGCCTTTCGTAGCTCATTGGGACATCGAACATGGATACGCCACGTCGGAGCAAATTCCGGGAGTGAGGATACCGGACGGGTCTTTCATGGGGACGGCGGGAGTAGCGCCGTCGCATGAACAGCTAAGGGAGTGGACGCGCCGAGAGCGGGAACTGCTGGAACGCGGCGGCGCGGTTCAGCCGCCCGATATTCAGGACGCCGTTCCGGGCGGTCGCATAGGCGCGGAAGGGCTTCGCACCGTGCCGCCGCGCGAGAACGCCGGCAATATGGACATCAAGCAGCTAACGCGCGGTTCGCGGCTCTATGTTCCGGTGGCTGTCGAAGGCGCTCTCTTTTCGATTGGAGACGGCCACTTCGCGCAGGGCGACGGCGAAGTGTGCATTACGGCCATCGAGATGGGCGCGACCGTAGGCGTCAGATTCAGGCTTCACAAGGGAGAAGCCGACCGAAAGAACATCCGAACTCCGCGTTTCTCCCACCCCGGTTTCTTTCTGCCGCCCGCGTCTTCAGTCCCGCGGAACTTCACCGCCACGATGGGCTATCCCATAAGGGAAGACGGAACGCAGGAGGGCGAGGACGTGACCCTGGCCGCGCGCAACGCGCTGCTGGACATGATCGAGCTTCTCTGCGATAGGGGATATACGGCGGAACAGTCATACGCCATCTGCTCGGTAGCCGTTGACCTGCGAATCAGCAATATCGTGGACCTCCCAAACGTTACGGTGTCCGCATTTCTGCCGGAAGACATTTTCGTCCAATAACAAAACTCTCGTACCCCTCCGGTGGGCTCACCGGGGCAGGCAAACGCGCGAACAGCCTTGAAAAAGTCCCTTCCGCCTTGATGGGCTCACAGGGGTAGGTATCGAGGATAATCACCCCCATCCTAGCCTTCCACCATCGAGGGGCTGAGAGGGGTTGGCGCGCCC
>CAZXFX010000013.1:0-8007 GCA_964640295.1 uncultured Dehalococcoidia bacterium
AGAGGATCAACCGGTGTAGGAAACCCACGTACGCCAACGGCGTGACACTCAGGCTGTCTACAAGAAGACAAACCGCAGGAGCACCGAGGAATTCAATTGAACACACCTACCAAAAGAATCAATCATCCGAGAGTCTTCGGTGGCATCACCTTGGCGATAGCCGCCTTGCCAATCGCCGCGCTGGCCGTGGCCTTACCCGTTATGCGCGCTAGATACCTGATTGCCATGTGCATGTTGGGCTTGGTGGTTGCCGTAACGGCGACCATCAGGGCTGATTCGGTCTTGGCCCAAGACCCCTTGCTCCCCCTGACGGACCTGTCGCTGGAGTCAAGCGCCAAAAACCCGGGGACAACCAGTGTTGGTTATACTATCACTTTACGGAACATAACCCTTGTGGGCTATTCTCCGGTGGAAGCCCATAACATCGTCGTGAAGGTCACCGCCGATCACGGCGAGCCTTTTGTAGCCGAAAATTTCATCAGAAGCATAACCCACGGTGAATTCGATGCCGGTACCGGGTTATGGATCATACCCACTCTCTTGCCTTCGTCTAGTGCGACGCTGGTTCTTTCCCCCCGTAATTTGAGCCCCTCTTATAACACTGAACGACCTTTCCGCTTACATGCTGAGATCATCGCTCCCATAGAGTTGCCGGACTATCGAGGCAACAACGAGACCGAAGTTTGGTACTCGGCTAATGCCGAATTCCTAAATTGGGACACCTCCGTTGCCGCTGAGGTCAGCGACTCGTTCCCAGACCCGGATAGCTCGACGACATTTAAACTTTCCGCCTTTTCTGTAATTTTCCCGCCAAGCCAGGATAGCGTCGGTGCACGTGCAGCCCGTATTCAATATGGTGTGCAGGTCAAAGTCGAATTGTCGGGTTTAACCTTGGAGGATACAACGGCACGGACTTCGTCCTCTGGCGGTGTCTTCACCCCCATAGACGATAGATCCGGTATCTGGGACGTGGGAACACTCGAACCCGGTCGACCTCGCGACTCCCTTTTGCTGCCGGTGGTGGTCACCAGCGAAGACATTCCCTTGCGGCAGCGCTGTCTGACCACAAGGGTAACGCAGAACTTTCCGTCCTGGGACCTCGACCCTACAAAGCCGGGGAGCGATATAGCCACCGCCTGTTTGGGCACAAAATTTGAGAGCGAAGGCGAGATTGACCTGTTTTATTTGCACAACTGCAGGGACGACCGTATCAGCCAGTGTGGCAGTGATGATCTGGCTCTGTTGGTGAAAAAAGCGTCGAACTACTTTAATCCAGAATCACTGATCTTCCATCTTCCTGCTCCCTTGTCCCTGACTGGCGGGGCGTGGAAGACTGGCGACCACGAATCACACACAGATTTCCACGGGATGGATGTGCGATACAACCTCAAAAGCGCCGAAGATTTCGGCATGTTGACCCATTTCAACGCGAGTATCGCAGAGGTGGATAGTGCGCCTGGGTCATTCGAGATACATCGGGACGCAGCTCCCACCGATGCCGTGATAAATGTCACGATACCCTTTTTCAGCCTTTCAGGCACGACAAACTGCCAAACTGCACCTAGTTGCTCGATTGCTTCCTTCCCCGCTACCATTTTGCATCCCCAAGCCAGGCTTACGTTTGGAGCGCTGGGGACATACAAAATTCGGAAGACTATCGGTGGGCAGGCGGACGGTAATCCCTTTACAACCACTGGCGTTTACACCTTTCGCGTGGGGCCAATCTCGGAATTGCGCGTATGGGACGGCGGGCCCAGTCCGCTGGCCGGTACTGGGCAACGGGCCTACACCATCCTCGCGGCCAATGACGGCCCGGATACGCCGCCAGCCGTGGAGGTCAGCCTCAGCGGCGTCCCCCAGGGCGTGGAGGCGGTGCTCCCCTATGGAAGCGGTGAGTTCAAGCCGGGAACCTGTGGAGCAGACGGCCTCTGCGACGCGGTTTGGGACCTGGAGGAGATGCTGACACCCGAGGCCCGGATCGGCCGCGGCCAGACGGAATTCCCGACTCTGACGCTGATCGCGCCGGCTAACGCCCCGGCCTCTAACATAACCGCGACCATCGCCAACGTGGATGACTACTCGGTCTGCATCGGACGCGAAGGCACCCTCTCCCGCATCGTCATGGACGCCAACAACCAGGAAACGTGCGAAGGGCCAACCGGCAGCCCTACCGGTCACGCTTGGCACACCACCGACTACTTTGACTACGACAAGGAGAACGACACAAAGATCGCCATCGCGGCCCATGACGGCACGGGCGAGGGCGACCCGGGCACGCCCGTGGTGCGGGCACAGCTCTACCCGCAGCCGCCGACTGCGCTGGTGCGGTGGGACCCGGTGGAGCGGCTGAACTTCCGGCCGGTGTCCCACTACGAGGTGTGGCGTTCGGTGGCTGCGTGCCACGCCCCCGGACCGGGCGACAGCGGAACGAAGGCCGTGGTCCCGTTCTTCATCGACGACCTGGCCAATGCCGATGACCCGGTCTGCTACTACGTGCGGGCGGTGAACGGGCAGGGTGTGCCCGGGTTCTGGTCAGAGCCTGTGCTGGCCTCCGGGGTGACCCGCGTCACGCCGCATGTGTCGGTGCGTGGCGAGCCGGCGGTCGGCGAGGGCAGCACCATCTACTTCACCATCAACGCCTTCCCGGCGCCCAACCCCGGCGAGACCCTCACCGTCAACTACACGGTGTCCCAGCAGGGCGACGTCCTGGCGTCGGGCCAGGCCGGACGAAAGCAGGTCACCGTGGACGACCAGGGCGAGGTCCGCATCTTCGTGCAGAGCATGGACGACGAGGTGGACGAGGCCGACGGAGCGGTCACCGTGACCCTGAACAGCGGGAGCGGCTACGAGCTGTCGTCGGCGCGCTCGGCCAGCGTGCCCGTGCTGGACGACGAAAGGTCCGAGGTGTTCTTCACCCGGCCATCTGCGGCCACGGTCGGTGAGAACGCGGGGCGGCGCAACATTGAGATCACCATCGACCCCGCGCCGGCCCTTCCCCTGCCCATCACCTACAGCGTGAGCGGCACCGCCCGCGCGGGCGCCGACTACCGGATCGCCGGCCTGAGCGGCAGCGCCGGGTCGGTGACGGCCCGGCCCGGGGCCACGCGCGTCAACATACCGGTGCAGATCGTCAACGACGGCGGCGGCGAGCTGGACGAGACCATCGTCCTGACGCTATCGACGAGCGACGAGTACGACCTCTTCAGCCCGCTCACCTACACCCTGACCATCGAGGACGACGACGGGAGCGGTGTGTCCTTCGCCCAGGAAGCGAGCAGCGTGGGCGAGGCGGACGGAACCCACACCATCACCGTCAACCTGGCCCCTGCGGCCACCGAGAACGTGACCATCAACTACACCGTGGGCGGCAGCGCACGTTCGCCCGCCGATTACACCATCAACGGCTCCGGATCGGTGATGGCGGTGGCCGGAGCCACGAGCGTGACCATTCCGGTGTCCATCGTCAACGACAACGAGAACGAGGGCGACGAGGATGTGGTTCTGACGCTCGGCAGCGGCGCCGGCTACACCCTGGGCGCGAACCGTCGGCACACGCTGACCATCCTGGACAACGACCGGCCGAGGGCCAGCTTCAACGCCGCCGCGTCCAGCTACGCCGAGGACAACGCAGGGCCGCACAACGTCACGGTCAGCCTCAACCCGCCGGCGCCTTCGGGCGGCCTGACCCTGCGCTACCGGGTCAGCGGCAGCGCCACGCGGGGCAGGGACTATGCCATCAGCAACTACGGTACGGTGACGGTGCAGGCCAACGCCACCAGCGTGGACATCCCGGTGACGATCACCGACGACGGCATCAACGAAGCCGCCGAGACGGTGGTTCTGACGCTGCAGGCCGGCTCGAGCTACACGCTGGGCGAGAGGGAACACACGCTGACCATCGAGGACAACGACCAGTCGCAAGTGTTCTTCGCCGCGGGGGACGCCCGCGTCGTTGAGTCGAACGGCACCCACCGTGCGGTCATCACGCTGGATCCACGGCCCCACGGGGACATCCCCATCAGCTACAGCGTGAGCGGCGACGCAGGCTCCCCCGCCGATTACACCATCGCCGGCCTGACCGGCAGCACCGGGACGGTAACGGCGCGGGGCGGGGCCTCCAGCGTTGCGATACCCATCGCTATCAACGACGACAGGGCGGCCGAGAGTAGTGAGACGGTGGTCCTGACCCTTGATGCCGGCGACGGCTACACGGTGCTGAACTCGGGCAACCGGTACACGCTGACCATCGAGGACAACGACGCCTCGGAGGTGTCCTTCCAGGCATTCGAGGGCAGCGTGGACGAGGCGGACGGCAGTCACGTCGTCACCGTCGAGCTGGGCCGGACGCTGACCAGCGCCGTCACCATCAACTACACAACCCGGGGCCGGGCCACGCACGGCGAGGACTACACCATCACCGGCTACGGGTCGGTGGAGGTGCCGGCCGGCAGCAGGTCAGCCGACATCACGATAAACATCACCGACGACACTGTGTACGATGGCGAAGAGATGGTGGTCCTGGCGCTGACCGAGGGCCTGTACAACGTGGGAACGCGGGACCGGTACCTGCTGACCATCCTGGACGACGAGGAGCCGCCGGATGACGCCCGGGTGGTGAGCTTCTCGAATTTCGCCGCTCACAACAGCGGGGCCCCGAGGGGATGCGAAAGGAACGAGGGTCAGGGGGGATGCCGTCCGGCTTTCTTCACCTACGGCGGCGATTTGCCGAGTCCCCTGGAGGTGGTAATCAAGTACGTGGGCGGAACGGCGACCCTGGGCGAGGACTTCGAGTTCACGGGCGGTCCGGCGGGCGTGGGCGAAACGTTCACGGTAACGGTGCCGGCCAACGCTGCTGCCGGCGAGGGCGGCGGCATCCGCGCCGACGCAACCTTGGCCTGGATTGAGGGACTATGGCCCATTGCTGACGGGAGGAGTGATGACCGCGAAACGATCATCTTCCGGCTGGTGAACGGACCGGGCTACCGGGTCGGGGGGGTAACCGAGTTCACCATGACCATCAGGGACTGACGGGAACCTCCAGGCAGGCAGCGGACGAGGCCGACGGCTCAAAGACTGTAACCATCGGAAGCAGCGGCTCGGCAACCCTGACCGTAGCCACCACCGATGACAGCGTGGACGAAGCCGACGGTTCGGTAACGGCAACCCTGACTTCCGGAACAGGCTACACTGTGTCCACTACCAAGGGGTCGGCAACGGTAAGCGTGGCTGACGACGACGATCCGCCCTTTGCGGCTGATGCAAGCCTGGTAGCCAACGTCCGCAGCTACATCGCAGAAACCCATCACGGCGAAGTGCACGTCAAGCGCTGGAAGCAGGTATTGATGGGGCTCTGCGTCGAGAACTATGCTGGTCTTACGGCGATGAAGTCCAGCGAGGCGCAGACGTACTCCGGCAAAGGCTGGGCCCGCTGGGATCCGGTGGTGACCGAGTTGCAAAAGGCGGAAGCGTCCAACTGTACGCCACCACAGTCGTCGCAGAGCGCGCAGCAGCCAGTGGCGACACCCACGCCGACGCCAACTCCCACGCCACCCACGCCGGAAATCAGCATTGCCGCCAGTGGCGACATAACCGAGGGCGGTTCAGCCACCTTTACCCTGACCGCCAGCCCGGCCCCGGCGTCGGACTTGTCGGTGTCGGTAACAGTATCCGCCAGCGGCGACTACGGCGTAACCGCCGGCTCGAAGACGGTGACCATTCCGACAGGAGGCAGCTCCACCCTGACGATACCCACCACCGACGACAGCGTGGACGAAACCGACGGTTCGGTGACCGCCATCCTGGCTGCCGGAACCGGCTACACCGTCTCCACCACCAAGGGCGCGGCTACCGTGAGTGTGTCCGATGACGACGTGCCAGAAATCAGCGTTGCCGCCAGTGGCGACGTAACCGAGGGGAGCGGCGCCACGTTCACACTGACCGCCAGCCCGGCCCCGGCGTCGGACTTGTCGGTGAAGGTAACGGTGTCCGCCAGCGGCGACTACGGCGTAACCGCCGGCTCGCAGACGGTGACCATTTCCAGTAGCGGGAAAGCCACCCTGACCGTCGCCACCAATGATGACGATGTGAACGAGTCCAACGGCTCGGTAACGGCAACCCTGTCCTCCGGAACCGGGTACACCGTGTCCGCCGCTTATGGCGTGGCCACGGTTGCGGTGGCGGACAACGATGAGGCCCCGGCTCCGGAGGACTCAGGGGAGTCGCCCACGCAAGACGAGCTCATTGCGATGGGGACCGCGGTGCGGGACACCTACCAGGCCAGTCAGGATAAGTCCGGCAGCCACTGGGACGTGTACTACCGAATGGAAGAAGCGCTGAGAGCGCTGGACGGCCAGGACAGCATGGCCAACGATCCTGTAGTGGCGCCCTGGCACTTCCGGTCGGGGATCAACTCTGCCAAGGCGCTGGGCGACGACCACGCAGCCCAAGTGTTCGCCCAAATCCGCGACTTCCTGGGCGTTGAAATAGTGGAGTGACGGAGGCCGGTTTCAGGAACCCGAGCCGAGCGCCCTAAAGCCTGGGGGGCTCACAGGGGTAGGCAAACGCCCAAACCAATCAAAAACACCTACCCCTCTCAGCCCCCCTCGACGGGGTAAGGCTCAACCCCAGTCAGTCATCAGATAATTCCAAATTCACTATTCCACATCCCCCCACCCTGTGCTACAATACTCACAACCTAAGAACAAATATACGTAAACTGCGCAAACCAATCTAACAACTAACTACTAATGACTAACAACTCATATACCAGAACTTATCAACCAGTCCGAGCGAGCGCAGGAAAAAACCTCTGAACTGGTGAATACAGGTCTTTGCAGGTGGCCTGCAGGTGGATACAGGCGATATATCCCACCTGAAACCCACCAGAAGACACCTGCAAGCCGCCTGCAGGCTCGCCAGAACGCCATAAACCAGAATATATTCCGTTAGTTTCAATGCGCGACGAGTGAACCGGAGTAAAGCAATGGCCAGAAAGTCGAAGAACGCATACAGCGAACCCGCCCAGAATGCCAAAGGCAAAGTAAGGCTGCTGTCGGGCGGCAACCCACAAATCGCCAAGGCGGACGGCGACGCGCCCGTGCAGGCGTACATAGAGGCCATGCCCGAGTGGAAGAGCGATGTGGGTCGTCGCCTGGATGACCTCATCGCGCGGACTGTCCCCAACGTCCGCAAAGCGGTGAGATGGAACTCCCCCTGGTATGGAGTCGAGGGCGAAGGATGGTTTGTCAGCTATCACGTCTTTACGCGCTACGTGAAAGTCACTTTCTTGAACGGCGCGTCCCTGGACCCCGTTCCGCCCGGCTCGGGCAAGGACCCTGACTCGCGCTGGGTGGACATCTACGAAGGCGAACTGGACGAGGATCAGATGACAGAGTGGGTGCGGCAGTCGGCCTCTCTGCCCGGATGGAAAGGGTTCGACACTCTTAGTTGACGCAGGCTCTAATCACTTAACCGCGGTTGACACTATAATCAGCCAATTGTACTATGACTTAGGGGAAAGTTCGACCTAGACCCAGCCCATAGAGGCGTAATTGGTGGTTGTCTTATCAAATGCGAGATAACGCCAGCATATTGCCAGAAACCGCGGCCTCCGTTTACGAAGTGCCGGCATTCCATGACATCCAATACCCGGCATATCGCGCCGAATTGCGTGAACTGCGCGTTCAACTTCTTCTAATGCAAGAGTGGGCTGCGCGCGAGGGAAAGCGCATAGCGATAGCTCTCGAAGGGCGCGACGCGGCGGGCAAGGGCGGCGCTGCGTCCGGCATCGCCAGATACCTCAACCCGAAGACCGCCAGAATCATCAACCAGGGAATCCCGAGCCAGCGCGAGATGCGCAACTGGCTCGGATACCACTACAAGTTGATGCCGTCCGAAGGCAACATCGCCATCTTCGACCGCTCCTGGTACTCGCGCGCTCTCATTCAGCCCGCGATGGGATACTGCTCCATGAGGCAGTATCACTACTTCATGAACAAGGTCAACGAC
>CAZXFX010000013.1:8017-37565 GCA_964640295.1 uncultured Dehalococcoidia bacterium
CGAAGGCATATCCGTACTGAAGATATACCTGTCGGTGTCCCAAAGGGCGCAGGAACTTCGTTTCAAGCTGCGCCGCAGCAGTGAACTGCAATACTGGAAGTACTCCGCCAACGACCGCAAAGTGTCCGAGCGCTGGAATCTCCTGACCTATTTCAAAGAGCGCATGTTTGCCGTCACTTCAACCGACTACGCTCCATGGGTTATAGTGAACTCGGACAACAAGCATCAGGCTCGCCTGAACTCCATCCACTATATCCTGAGCCAGTTCGACTACGATGGCAGCGATATTGATATAGATTTGGAACATCTCGAACAGGTCAACGACAAGAAGATAGATATGGTTGTGGACGGCGTTCTGTTCACTGGACTCAACGCCGACCAGGCAGCGATATTGGAACGGATACACATGCATGAATAGGGATGAACTGCCGAAGATGCAGGCCGCCGGAGGGCTCGTTCTCTGCGGCGGCTACGCGCTACTAATCAGAAAACATCTCAGATGGGATATCCCCAAAGGCAAAGTGAAAAAGCGAGAACCTTCGGAAATATGCGCCATGCGCGAAATCTCAGAAGAGACCGGACTCGATAAGAACCTTCTTTCCATTCGTCAGCCGCTGTGCAGTTCCAGCTACATCTCCTACTACTCATACGGCCCCGTAAACAAGACTGTGGACTGGTTCATCCTGGACTATGCGGGCAAGGTGAGCGACCCGCTCAGTCCCGACGTCTCCGAAGATATTGATATGTGTCGCTGGGTGGCATTCGACGATTTGCTGGAAGTCATGGAGACGGCGCGAAACTACCTCGAGCCGGTTAAATTCCATATTTCCAGCTATTTGAGAGAGGTGCGGGTCGCGGTCGAACCCTGACTTCAACCGCTTATGTGAGAGTTGCCGGATCTATGTCCACCGTCCAACCTTGGGGAACGGTTACCGCGTCGAGCAGAGCTCTGGGGTCGCGCCCCCTGAGGACTATGTGCCACCTGTAGCGTCCCCTGAGCCGAGACGGGTAGGGAGGCGTCGGTCCGAGTATCTCTATGTTGGCCATGTCCGCGTCTCTGCGCGCCGAACGTAGTTCGTCAGCCAGCCTCATAGCGCGCGATTCGCATGTCGCGTTGTTGGTATGGGAATGCACAAGCCGTATCAGGCGCGAAAATGGCGGATTGTTACGCTCTCGTCTGTATCGCGTCTCCGCCTCGTAGAAACCCTCGTAGTCCTGCTGCGCCGCCTTTGCGATGGCGTAATTCTCAGGCTGATACGTCTGAAATATCACCCTGCCCGCCTCTTCGCCGCGCCCGGCCCTGCCCGCCACCTGGCATAGAAGCTGAAACGTCCGCTCGCTCGACTTGAAGTCCGGGATGTTCAACCCCACGTCGGCGAGCGCTACTCCAACCAGCGTTACGCCGGGCAGATGCAGCCCCTTCGCTATCATCTGTGTGCCGACCAGTATATCCGCGTCCCCGTTTCTAAAGCTCGACAGAATAGCTTCGTAATCTCTCGGGTAACGAGTCGCGTCGCGGTCCCATCTGAGTATCCGCGCGCCAGGAAAGAGCCGAGACGCCTCATCCGCAACCGACTGCGTGCCTATCCCGTAGAAACTGAGTCTGTATCCGAGACACTCGGGGCAGTTGCGCGGCATCCTGCGCCTGCGGCCACAGTAGTGGCAGAGCAGGCGTCGCATGGCTCTATGGTAAGTTAGAGGAACGTCGCAACTCCCGCAACTCATCCTGTGTCCGCAGCTTCTGCACTGCATCTGGGAAGAGGAGCCGCGCCTGTTGAGGAAAAGGATGGCCTGTCTTCCGCGCTCGAGACAGGAAGCGATTTCGGATTCCAGCGACCGCGAGAATATGCCGACGTTTCCATCTCGCAGTTCGTCTCGCATGTCAACTATCGCCACGTCGGGCAGAGAAGCGACGGCGACCGAGCCGTCGCTCTGCCTGTTGAGACGTTCAGGTAGGACGCGCAGTTGGTAATCTCCGCGCAAAGCCCTATGGTAAGACGCCACGTCCGGCGACGCGCTGCCCAGTAGCGTAACCGCGCCCGTCTCGTTTCCTAGCCGAATAGCCACGTCTCTCGCGTGATACCTGGGCGCGGCGTCGTGTTGCTTGTAGGTCCATTCGTGCTCTTCGTCCAGTATCAGCAGTCCCGGATTAGCTAGGGGCGCGAATACCGCGCTGCGCGAACCCACCACGATAGGGTAGCGCCCCTCCTTGACGGCCCACCACTGATCATATCGCTGACCGTCACTCAGTCCGCTGTGCAGAACCGCCACCTTTCCGGGAAACCTGCTGGCGAAACGCTCGATGGTCTGCGGGGTAAGGGAAATCTCCGGTGCCATCACCACTGCCTGCCGACCGAGCGCCAGGCATTCTTCGACCGCGCTCAAGTATATCTCCGTCTTGCCGCTTCCGGTTACGCCCTGAAGCAGGATTACTCGCGGACGCCTGCGCTCATCCCTGAGCGTCGCCGCTACGTCGGACGCAACCTCCGATTGGCGCGAAGAGAGCGATACAGGCGGTTCGGGATCGAAGACGCGGTCGGCCAGAGGGTCTCGAAACTGCTGTGTCTTCTCTACCAGCAGCCAGCCGCGCTCTACGAGCGCCTTGACCACCGCGCCGCCGAACTCTCTGCGAACCTCAGACGCGACCGCTGGTCGCTCGGATTCGACGAACCTGAGCATGAGTTGGGACTGCCTCGGCGCGCGCTTCCCCCGCGACGATAGCCAAACGCCTATGTCCTCCAGCACGTCCGGGTTAAGGCGCAGATGATCCACATAGCGCGGCCCGATGGACGCGCGAGGCGTATGCGACCGTCGTATCAGCGCCCGTCTTCGCACAAGGCTGGCTACCGCGTTCCGCGCCCGCTCGCCCAGCCTGGATACGATTCGCTCGACGTCCACAGACTCCCTGTCCCGCGCTATCGCCATCACCTTTGCCTGCAAATCACCGCTTGCCGCCGACTCCGGGTTGTCCAAGTCCGGATTGACGGACACGACAGTTTGAGAGCGCGTTCTTGCGCCGGGCGGGAGCATTGGCGCGGTGGCGTCGAACAGCGAGCAGATATAGTATTCACTTATCCAACGAGCGACTGATAGCTGGTGGTAGTTGAGTACAGGAACGTCGGACAGCGTTCTGGAAACTGGCCGGGTCTCTTCGACCTGGGGGGCGCGCGCGATCTCGAATACTATGCCTTGAAGCGAGCGCGGCCCAAACGGAACGCGTACAAGTTGTCCGGGCGCAAGCGTCATTCCGTCCGGAATGTGATAGCTGAACGTCTGCGAGTGGCCTGTTGGAGCGTCCACAGCGATTTCGGCGTATCTCATAGGGCCGCGGACCCCCAACGCGCAGAGCTATGTGGTCAATACCCCTCTCAGCCATCAAGGGAGAGGGCGCTCAGACTATGGAATGCGCTTGTCTGTCTCAGGCTTTGAAAGACGACAGACCGCAGGAAACCAGGATTCGCTATCTGCGAGCGCGTTCTCTTCGATCTTCCCTGATGCGGGCTGCGCGTCCCGACCTGCCGCGCAAGTAGTAGAGGCGCGCTCGTCGCACGCGGCCTCTGCGTACAAGATTGACGAACTCTACGTTGGGCGAGTGCAGCAGGAACGTGCGCTCTACGCCGACCTCGTAGCTGACGCGGCGAACCGTGAACGAAGCGCCCGGGCCGCTTCCCCTGGAGCGTATGACCACGCCCTCGAACACCTGCGTGCGGGTACGGTTCGCCTCGGTGACTCGAACGCCTACGCGAACGGTGTCGCCGGGCGTGAAAGCGTCTATATTCTCATTCTCTTGGAGCTTGACAAGCTGATGGGCTTCCATAGTTCTCATATCCTGAAGGTCAGATGGGACGGGCAATTAGCGTTAGAACATTGTATAGACACACGCCAAACCGATTCAAGTTCGGTTTGCGCGGAGGCCGTATCTTATTCGCATTCCCTAGTCCTCGACATATACGAATTGCCGCTCGCGCCTCTATTCCGCAACCCCCGATTCGGGTCAGAATGCTCATACTCCCTTCAGTATCCGCGCGAATTCATTGGGATGAGACCAATAGGCAACTTCAGACACGGAATTTACCATGCTGAAATCCTCTTGCTTCCATACATCTTGAGTGTCGTCGAATAGAGATACAAAAGAAAGTTCTGGCTGAGTGGACTTCAAATGGCTAAGATCAACGCATCCGGCAACCACACGATTCGTAATGTCTCTAACCGCCCCTCGGGAACCCGTGCTAAGCAGAAAGACAAACGTGGTCTTCTCTCCGCTGACACGAAAATCAATTGTCCAATCTCGGGTCGAACGACCAACCTGTTTTACTCCGCGCTCAAAAGGTATCTGTTTTTCGCGCAGCCACTCTTCTACATCGTCCGCTGTTGTCTGAAAAATCTGGTTGCGCATCGTAAACCAAATATCTGAGACGCGCACTACCGCCTGGGCGAGACGGATTACGCCTTCTCCCAGATTGCGTTCCTCGATATCGCGAAGCGTGATCTGTCCATGATGCAGCTCTACACCGAGGGTCTGACAAACATCCTCTATGAGTAGTTGTTGCTTTTGAGATCGACTGCGTCCTACAGACTGAATATAGAGCCACCCCAACGCGTCGCCGAAATCAGTGACGAAGTATTTATCATCGCGCTGCAGAACGAACACATCCACCATTCCGCCATCCGGATACATCATTGGCGTTCGCACTCGCGTTCCCTCTTGCGGCGCAAGGGAGCATTCAAAAAGCGGAGGCAAGGTCGCGCCGAGGGAGGCGCAGAGTTCACCCGAGTTCATAGCAAAGTCTCCATTTGGATGATAGGTAGATGCATTATACCCAAATGTAGCAATTTCGCTTCATCGCAGAATTGCCGCCATACTTCCGCGGGGCGGTTCCAAGACTCGGTAATGTCTTGAGGTTCATAAGCCCACTTGTCTTTGTGGCCTTCGTGCCAGTAGTTTTTGTGCTTTCGTCCTATCAACGTTCCATCAGGATTCCGATGGTCCGCGCCCAGGTCGAGACCATATATTCGCCCTGCGCTTCTGTGGATGATTGCGTAGGACAACTTTCCCGACGCTGGGTTGTACCATCCGTTTATGAAAATGGGATACTCATAATCTGACTGTGCTTCTATTCTGAATCTCGCTGTCGGTGTATGGGGATCATTTTCCCAATGGATATCCTCAGTTATCCTTTTAGTGTCGTCGTTGATTATCGCATTGTATTCTTCTTGACTTATCGTCATAATCCATGTCCACGCTAATTTTCTTTACACCACTATTTTAGGTCGCGCTTCTTAACTATACATATTCTCTGGTCCATGTTAGAATATCTTGTGTCGAACTTTTGTGCGCTATGCTTTGCGCGTAATATAACCTAAAGCTTATCAACCAAATTCATGACCGGCAAAAAAAACCCTCTGAACTGGTAAATACAGGTGTTTGCAGGTGAAGTGCAGGTCTAAATCCCGCCTGAAGCCACCAGAATGTTGCCTGCATACCACCTGCAGCCTACCTGCAAGCCCACCAGAAGAATTGCGGTTTCCATAAAACAAAATATATAGGAGACTATCCCGTGCAGAACCTCGACCAGAGCGTGCAAGACGCGCTCAACATAGATATGGTGGTTGACATCACCACCGTAGGGCGCAGAACAGGCGACCCTCGACGCATTGAGATATGGTGCCACCTCATGGACGGACAACTCTATCTCGCGGCGTCTCCGGGCCCGCGTAGTTGGTACGCCAATTTGAGCGCCAACCCTGAAGTTACCCTGCATCTGAAGGACGACGTGAAGGCGGACATCCCTGTTCGCGCCCGCCCCGTTACGGATGATTCGGAGAGACGAGACACGTTCACGCGCCTCAGGGCGCAGTCCGCTTTCAGACAGGGGCAGGGTCTGGATGTGGAAACTTGGGTGAGCGGGAGTAAACTCGTCGAGCTGATCCCGGAGAATCGATAGCCGCCGCTATGGAGAGCCTCGATATAATGCGGGTCGGCGAATATCTGGGCGACGCCGTCATCGGAAACAGAATACACTACGTGCAAAATACAGGCTCTACTATGGACGACGCGCGCGAGTTGGCGCGCAACGGCGCGCGCGAGGGCGCGGTCGTCGTCGCCGAGGAGCAGAATAAGGGCAGAGGTCGTTTCAACCGAGCGTGGGTATCTCCACCGGGGCTGAATCTCTATTTCACCGTCATCCTCAGGCCGGAGCCGTCCCAACTCCCCTACATGAACATGGCGGCCACGCTCGCAGTCTTCGACACCGCCGCGCAGTTCGCCGGACTTCAGCCAGCCGTGAAGTGGCCCAACGACGTGAGAATCGGTGGCAGAAAGCTGTCCGGCATCCTCATCGAAACGGAGTTCGAGGGCGACAGGCTGGCCCACGCTCTGGTCGGAATAGGTATCAACGTGAATCTAGATGTGTCCGAACACCTCGAGATAGCAGACACCGCCACCAGTCTGCGCTCGGAGTCGGGACGTGAGTTCGACCGCTCCGACGCGCTTCGGTCTGCGCTGGCGAACCTGGATGCCTGGTACGCTCGCGTGAGGGCGGGCGAGTCTCTGACCAGACGCTGGGCTGCTACGCTGGAGACGCTCGGGAAACGGGTGGAATTTCGATGGCGCGACCAGATTCTCGTCGGTATGGCGGAGTCGGTTGACGACCAAGGCAACTTGACCATTCTCCAGCCTGATGGTGAGAGAGTGACCGTAGTGGCGGGCGAGGTTACATCCCAAGTATAATCGTCCCGCGAACCTGAATCAGACAATTCATTTCGGAGAATAGATATGCTGGAAGAAAAGCTCAGCCTCAAAGGTAAGAGCGTAGTGATAACTGGCGGAGGCACAGGATTGGGCAGGGAGATGACCCTGGCCATGGCGCGAGCGGGCGCGGATTTGGTTATCGCGTCCAGGAGGCCCGGACCCATCGAGGAAGTGGCGGGCATGGTGCGCGACCTCGGACGCAAAGGGGTCGCAATCTCCACGGATGTCACGGACACGGCGCAGGTCAGCTCACTCATGGAATCCGCCATAGCCGAACTGGGCAAGGTGGACGTACTATTCAACAACGCTGGAATAGTCAGAGGGCAGGGCGCTACGCCGATATGGGATATATCGGACGAGGACTGGCATCTTGGCATTGACACCAACATGTCGAGTGCGTTCTACTGCTCTCGCGCCATCGCCAAGCACATGGTAGAGCGCGGTGGCGGTAAGATAATCAATCTCTCCTCAGGCTTCGGCTACAGGGGCGGACGCGACAACTATATGTACTGCGTCGGCAAGGGCGGCATAGTCCAGTTGACTCGCGTGCTTGCCACCAGCCTGAGCCGCTACGGAATAACCAGTACTTGCATAGTTCCGGGGTTCATTCCAACTGAAGGAACGGACGAATCCAGGCTCACGCTGCCAAGAGGCGAGTTCATACCCATAGGCAGGGTAGGGCATCCCCACGAAATCGGCGCGATAGCGGTGTTCCTCGCGTCTTCGGCGTCCGACTACATGAACGGCGAAGCGTTCGCGATTGACGGCGGCGGACTCGCTGGAGGGTACGCTCCAACCGGCCACGCGCCCGAAATACCGCTGACGATATAGACTGTTCAGCTATAAGTCTTCAGCGATTGCGCTAAAATCGAACTGAACGCAGACGAATAAGAACCATCACCGAGGAAACCAATGTCAATACCAAGCGAATGGGATCTGACAGGCAAGAAAGCGATCATCACATCAGACAGCAGGGGCTGGACGCCATACCTCGCCGGCGCGCTGGCAGAAGCGGGCGCCGATGTCGCCGTTGCGGGATATGAATCCTCAGATATGGCGGATGCTGTCTCTGCCGTCGAAATCCGCGGACGCCAAGCCGTCGCCATCCCAACAGATCTGACCGACGCATCCTCCGTCCAGAACATGGTTGACGCCGCGGTCGAAGCGATGGGCGGCCTGGACATACTCGTGAACAACGCGCGCGCCGAGTTCGGAAAGCGCTTCGAGAATGTCTCGGAAGATGAGTGGGACCGCTATATGGACTTCACGCTCAAGTCCGTGTTCCTGACATGTCAAGCGGTGGGCGCGTATATGCTGGAACGGGAAAGCGGCCATATAGTGAACATTGGGTCAGGTCTGTCTCAGCGAGGCTTGTGGAACTCCGTCGCGGTTTGCGCCGCCCAAGGAGCGATTCACCAGATCACGTCATCGCTCGCCCTTGAATGGGGACGTCAAGGCATTCGCGTAAACGGAATTGGCGCGGGCTGGGTAACTCCAGAGGAACCGTCCCCAGAAGACCAGAAAGAGCTTTTGGTGCGCTATCTCCCCTCGCGCCGCAAAGGGCACCCCAACGATCTGGCCGCGCTTGTCGTCTATCTGTCATCGGACGCCTGCGACTTCGTGACAGGCCAAACCATCTTCATAGACGGAGGCGCCCTCGCTCACGCCTAAGCCCGTGCCGAGAGATAGTCAATGACCCGCCCGCATCCAAATATCGCGCGACAGAATAGCCGAATTCTGCCGGCGCGGTCATATCCGAAGGATGGCGCTGTTCGGGTCGGTGATCCGCGATGACTTTACGCCTGAAAGCGACGTGAATGTTCTGGTAAAGTTCGCGCCCGCCCAGATTCGCCTATTTCGATATGGAGACGGATTCGTCCAAGCTCATCTGACGGAAGTCGCGCACATCCGGTCACCCGACTAGCCATCCGTCCAGAATTCTAAAGGCGCGATTCATCAGGATGTCCGCGCCGTATAGAGTCAGTACTGACAGTAGCGGCATTAGCGTTGCCATGCGACTCTCCGCCTTCGGAAAAGCCATTCTCACCAACGACACAACAGGCTCGGTCAGGTGGTAGAGCAGCCATTGGAAATACGAAAAGAAACTGCCTGGTTTCGCGCTAATGAACAACAGCCCCGTCCTGATAGTCAGCAGGATGTACAGAATAAGCGTCACAGTGTCTATCACAAGCTTGATGGGCTTGAGTATATTGGACTCGGGGTCGTAGTTCGTCAGATTTATCAGGGCATCTGGAAACATTGCTATGAGAGTGTGGACTAAAGCGCTGCCGCCAGAATACGTTGAATCACGATCAGCAATATCATAGCGACCATGGGAGACAGATCAATCATACCCATACTGGGCATGACCCTCCTGATGGGTTCTATTATGGGATCCGTAATCTGGTGAACCACCTGTCGAATGACGAAGAATGGGCTGCCTTGGCTGGGTGGAGGAAACCATGACATCAACGCCCTGGCCACTATCGCAATCAAAAGGATATTGACCAGTAAGTTGATGAACTGCATGAGATAGTTGGTCAATCTAGCCTCCCAGGGCCCGGGATTTTTCGTATGCCGCGTTGATGGCTGTGAATATGGCGGACCTGAATCCGCCGTCCTCTAATGCCCTCAGCGCCTCGATAGTGGTTCCGCCGGGAGACGTGACCATATCCTTGAGTTGCGCCGGGTGATTGCCGCTGTCCTTGACCAACTGCGCGCTGCCCAGAACGGTTTGAAGCGCCAGTTGCCTTGACACGTCTCGCGCCAATCCCAGATAGACGCCGGCGTCTATCAGCGCCTCTATGAACAGGAACACGTATGCGGGCCCGCTGGCGCTCAACGCGGTGGCCATGTCTATCATACCTTCGTCGTAGGCATACGCCTCTTCGCCAAGAGTGCGAAGAATGTTGCGTGTAACTTCCCTGGCTTCTTCGGAAACAGTGGCCGAGGCGAACCACATCGTCATTCCCGCTCCTATCTGCGCCGGTGTATTGGGCATGACTCGTATAACCGCTTCATGCGCCAGTCCCTCGGTCAGCGTCTTCATCGTGGCTCCCGCCACGATTGATAGAACGGCGATGTCTTCCGCCAACTTTCCTGAAAGCTGGGAAAACACATAGGACAGGCTCTGCGGCTTAACCGCAAGAACAGTCAGATTGGCTCCCGAGATGGCTTCCAGGTTGTCTGCGTAGGTCGTCAGTCCATAAGTATCTTCTAGGTAGCGACGTCTGGGTTCGACCGGTTCGCCGACAGCGATGTCGTCCGCCGCCGCGATTCCCGCTTCCAATATCCCGCCTATGATGGCCTCAGCCATAACTCCGCCGCCAATGAACGCTATTTTCATTTTCATATCCCCGTAGTAATAGTCCAGATAGTTTACGCGCGTCGGAACTGGCATGACTTTAGTATTGGGTTAGCGGCGAGTTTATCCAAAAGATTTCGTTCTTGCTGGAACAGCCGCTAAATCAAATCGTGATAGTTTCCGCCATATCGGTACGGTTCTCAGCCTTTATTGCGAACCACTCAGCCGATTTCTCCCCCCTTTGCCGCGCACTGGTTTGTCCAGATTAACCCTCTTGCCCGCTCGCGCTCCTCGGCTGTATCCCGCGTCGCTGTGTCTCTGGCGAACCGAGTTCTTCCTGACCCTTCCAACCAGATTGGCGACCGCTTCATCCAAGGCGCGCTCGTTCCTCAGCGCCAGCGCGTGAGAGCGACTGTCTTGACGCGAGACTTGCTGGTACTTTTCCTGGAGCCGCTGAACGACTATATCCACAGCGCCATTGTAGAACGAATTCTTCCAACTGCGCGCGTTTTCAGATGCGCGGCTTTTGTTTTTCATCCATGCGGCGTCTGCCAGTCTCGATATTTCCCACGAAAGATATTCATAGAAATGCCCGACTACTTCGATGTTGCTCTTGTGGCCTACGACAACCATTTTGGAAGCGCCCTTATACCCGAAAGCGGCGCACATAAGCGACCTGGCTATCCCGCTGAGCAGTATCCTGCGCCAGTTGATCATGCCGCCCGAAGTCACGCCAAGTTCGAGGTCTTCTTTGACGTACTTGTCGAGCGCTTCTGAAGAATCTTCTTCTATGTCCTCCATCTCCAGATTATGCTTTAGCAGTATCTCCTGGAGTTTGGCGGCGGCGGCGGCGGCTTCTCCGGGAACAGACGAATCCGTAAGCGCCCTTATCTTTTGAAGGCGCTGTATCAGGTCGCTCGCGATGTCAACGGCTCCGTCTTTCATTGCGGAAGCGCGGAGTCGCTCGCGAGGGAGACGGCGGTTCTGATGGATTCCAGCATACTGTCGGCGTCGGCGATTCCTTTTCCCGCGATGTCGAACGCGGTGCCGTGGTCCACGGATGTGCGTATGAACGGCAGTCCCAAGTTTACGCTGACGCTTTTCGCCCAGTCGTGCACTTTGATCGGGATATGTCCTTGGTCGTGGTACATGGCGATAACGGCGTCGTACTTGCCGTCAATCGCCTGATTGAACACCGTATCCGCAGGCACGGGACCTGTGGCGTCTATGCCCGATTCCACGGCGTCGGCGACGGCCGGGGCTATCTGCTCCGCTTCTTCGTCTCCTAGAAGTCCGCCGTCCGAGGCGTGCGGGTTGAGAGCGGCGACGCCTATCCGCGGGCTTGGGAACCCCCAGGCGCGGAAGCATTCGTCGGTGAGCGCGATCTTGCTCAGCACGTTGTTTCTGGTTACATAGTCGCAGGCGACGCGCAGGGAGCGATGCGTCGTGAGATGCACCACGCGCAGAGACCCCGCCATGAGCATGGTGGCCACGTTTCGCGCCTTGGTCTGGCTCTGGAATATCTCCATGTGTCCGACATCTTCATAGCCGGCCAGGCTGCATGCTTCCTTGTTTATGGGGGCAGTAGAGATGGCGGCGACGCTGCCGTCGGCGGCCAGTTCTCCCGCTCGCAGGATCCACTCGACGGACGCGCGTCCGGCGATGGGCGACAGTTCGCCATACGATATTTGGCCAAAGTCCAAGTTCTCGAGGTCGAGCACGTCAATAGAACCGTAGTCGCCTTCCACATCGCTTACGTCGTGGACGACGCGGGCGGAGCCGGACGCGCCTATTAGGTCTATCGCGGCGTTCATGGCAGCCGCGCTGCCCACGACAAACGGTTTGCACTTCTCATACACCCATTCGTCTTGGAGCGCCTTGGCGGTAACTTCAGCTCCAATGCCGGCGGCGTCGCCCATCGTGATGGCTACCAGCGGTCGTTCGCTCATGGGATAGATGTCTCCTCGCTTTACAGAAAATGAGTCGGCCCGTCTGAGCGGGCTGACTCATTCTATTATATCACCATAAGCGTCGCAGATGGCGGCTATTCACACTTGCTGTATCCGCAGTCCAGGCAATTGAGACATCCTTCCTGGGGGATGAGTCTGCCCGAACACTTGGGGCATCGCACGGCTACCGCTACCTGGCTGTGGCCATTTCCGTTGCCGTTCGCGTACCCGGAGGTCTGCCTGTTGGAGGGGAACAGTCCTGGCTGAACGGCGGGGGCGGTATGTTCTTCCGAAAGGCCGTCAACCGCTCCGTGCGAGACGTCCAGATGGTTTCTGAGGACGTGAGCCATGGCGTCGGGGGCCGACCGTATGAGGGAGCCGCCGTCCCAGGCGGGACAGCACGTGATTCCCTGGAGGTGATGTATGATCTCGTCGGGGTCTATTCCAGAACGCAGCGCGAGAGATACGAGCCGCGCCACCGCTTCGAGATTGGCGGAGTCGCACCCGCCCGCCTTGCCGAGTGTCGTGAACACCTCGAAAGGCCTGTTGTTGTCGTCGAACGTTATGTTGACGTACATGTTGCCGTGTCCCGTCCGCACCAGATCGGTGACGCCTCTGACGGAGATGGGGCGTGTTCTGGGGGCTCTTATGAGCGATCCGCTGGCAGACGAACCCTCTTCCGCAGGCGACTCCGAACCTGTCTCCAGCACCTGCATGGACTTGGAACCGTCGCGATAGACCGTTACGGCCTTGCAGCCGGTTTTCCAGGCCAGTTCATAGGCTTCTCGCACTTCGTCAACCGTCGCGTCATTCGGCAGGTTGATGGTCTTGGATACAGAATTGGTGACGTGTTTCTGCCAAGCGGCCTGCATTCTTACGTGCGCTTCCGGGCTTATCGCCATGGCGGTTCGATAGACCGACGGGTCCAGTCCGCGCTCTCTAAGGATGCCTTCCGCCGAGTCAGGGTTGTCCACGAGCTCTTCCAGGACACTGCGCGCCAGTTCGTCGTCGCCGAGGGAATCCTTTAGGGACTCTGTGATCGAGGCGGGGGCGTCCAGTAGACTGGAGCTCGTGCCTGCGTGGTCTTTCCAGAGGACGTTCGAGCGCCACGCAAGCGCGAAGTGCGGCTCGATTCCGCTGGAACAGCCGGCGATGCGGCTGATGGTTCCGGTTGGGGCTATCGTGATGACGCTGGAGTTGCGCACCGGGGGCGATCCGCGCTGCATGAGTGCGGACCGATCATATTCGGGGAACGGACCGCGGTCTTCGGCCAGGCGCGCGGATTCGTCCCATGCGACGCGGTTCATGAAAGAGCCGAGTTCGTCGGCGAGATCGAGCGCCTCCTGGGAGTCGTAAGGGACGCCCAGCCTGACCAGCGCGTCCGCCCATCCCATTACGCCCAGCCCGATGCGCCTGGTTGCCAGGTTGACTTTTCGCAGCCGGTGCAGCGGGAAGGAATTTACGTTGATGACGTCATCCAGGAAGCGCACCGACGTCCTTATGGTGTTCTCCAGGGTATCCCAGTCGAAATCGCCGTCCTTGACGTGTATATCGAGGTTGATCGAGCCGAGGCAGCAATTGCCGTAGTTCTCGAGGAATTCTTCGCCGCAATTGGAGACGCAGAATCCGTTGGCTATGAATGAGTGCGTCATCGGTTCTGTAAGGTCGTACACAGGTTCGCTGTCCAAGGGGTCAAGCCTATCGAACGTGGCCAGGAAGTTTTCTTTGTAGAATCCCCTGTCTCCGTAACGCGATACCACTTCCTGAAGACGGGTATTCTTCCGTTCATTCAGAAAACCGACCTCTTCCATGAAGCGAAGGACATTATCCTTGCCTAGTATAACTTCGTAGTTGGGGAGGGTTTTGTATTCTTTCACTCCACCGTTCCCGTCCGGCATGGAAGTGAAGCGTTCTTTCCGCCTTAGATATATGCGTGAGGCGATACCGAAGTTGAGCAGCAGCCGCTGCACGCCTTCGAGGAGTTCGGGATAGGATGAGTTCAGGCGCACGCTGACGCCTTTATCGGGCCCGCTGCCTGACACAGTTCCGTCCGCTCCGAACAGGGATTGCAAGTAGGCGCGCTGCATCTCCTCACTGCCCTGATATACGATTTGAGGGACATGATGCCAGTCGGATTCGGTGAGGCCCAATTCACGAACGACATCCCTGAGGCGGGTGGGCTGGATCATGCCGCGTCCCGCTTCCGTCACATGCATATTCGTCGTATAGGTTCTGCCCGGTCTCTGGCCTGCGCCCGCCACTACCATCTGAGTGGCATGCGACACTTCCTCGCTGAGTTCATGGTCATCGCCGTAAAAGCTCAATACAGCGCGTTTGGTGTCAATATGACCGTCTCCGGTCAGCCAGCCGAGGACTAGTCCAAGGTTTCTGTCGCCCGCGTCGCCAAAGCCTCCTTTGTGGTTAAGCAGCCGTATGCGGTCTCCCTGTATCAGGTCTTTCGCGGCGACTTTTCCATTGTCAGTGAAGACTTCATGATCTGAGGTCAATTTCAGGGTGTATCCTTCCTTGGTTACCAGGCGATACACCTGTTTGACGCCGCTCTTCCACACTTTGATCGCGAACGAGGATTCGACACCGGACCTATCATCCAGGGATAGCGTGGGCGTTTCTCCGACCAAGTTCCTGATAGGAACCAAACCTTCTCCCGTATATACCAGTGTGTCGCCCGTAACGCATGGATTGCTTGTCTCTATCATGCCCATCTGAGGGTTTGGGGCGGTTTCCCAGACTCTGTCTATGAACACGACGCCCGGGTCGCCTGTCTTCCAGGCGGACTCCGCTATCTCGTTCCACAGTTCCCGCGCGCTTACGGTTTCTACCACCGAATTCGCGGGACCCTTTCCCTCGTCGCGGGGGTTTATCAGGGGCCATTCTTCATCATTTTCGACAGCCCGCATGAACGCGTCCGTTATCTGCACGGATATGTTGAAGTTTTGGAGCGTGTCGTCGTTGTCCTTGCAGTGTATGAACTCGCGTATGTCGGGGTGTGAGTCTCGGATCTGCCCCATGTGCGCTCCGAGTCTGAAAGCGCCCTGCGTCAAAGTCGCTCCGACGGCGGAGTAAAGTTTCATGACGGCTATTGGGCCGCACGCGTTTCCGTGAGTCGTCTTTATCATGTCGTTGCGCGGGCGCAGCCTGGACAGTCCGAACCCGATGCCGCCGCCCCACTTCTCTATCATGGCGGCGTCGTGCGCGACCTGCATGATGGACTCCATGTTGTCGTCCGGAGTAACGACAAAGCAGGCGGAAAGGCATCCGCGTCCGGTGCCGGCGTTGACCAGGGTGGGGGAATTGGGCAGGAAGCGCATCGAGGTAAGCAGATTGTAGAACCTGTTTTCCCAGAGGTCTTCCAGTCCGTTCGCTTCACCCTGCGCGACCGCGCCGGCTACCCGCCGGAAGAGTTCTTCCGGCGTCTCAATCGGATTTCCGTCGGAATCCTTTCGCAGATAGCGCTGCTCGAGAATGAGCAGCGAATTTTCAGACAGCGCGAACTCATCGCCATAGTCGCCGTGTCCATTGCCGTTGCCGTTAATGCTTGAGTTATCCAGCGTCATCAGGAACCTGGCGGCCTTTGTCCTGATTTCGCGAGACGATCCTTTGAACATTTGCTCGAATTGCTGAAGCAGTTCTTCCTCGTAATTGGCCTGAGCCGCCCCAGTGTCTTTCTGATCTACGCTCATGCTTGTCTCCCTGCCAGAATGTTCATTCTATCTATTGCCAATCGGATAATAGCACATATATTCTTAAGTGTCTTGAGTGAAAACAGTCAAAATTGGGAGATTTCTCATCGTCGCGCGGAATGGCGTCTCGATCTTCGCACTGTGCCGCCGGTCGTCTCACCCATGTCTCTCAGCGCTTGTATCTCGTGCATAAAGCTGTCAACGTCTTCAAAGTCGCGGTAAACGCTTGCGAATCTGATGTATGCCACGCGGTCCATATCTCTGAGCTTGTCCATGACAAGTTCGCCGATGCTTCTGGCGGTAACCTCCGCGCGTCCCAGTTCGGCAAGCGTCGCCTCTATCTCATCGAGCGTCTTCTCGATCGCGCCAACCGGAAGCGGCCTTTTAGCGCACGCCTTGGCCATGCTGCCGAAGAGCTTTTCCCTGTTGAACTCCTCGCGTCGCTTGTCGCGCTTTACGACCGTGAGCGTTCGTTTCTGGATGTACTCGTAAGTCGTGAAGCGGCGTTGGCAGGTGAGGCACTCGCGTCGCCGTCGAATCCCGTCGCCCGAGTCGCGGGAGTCAATAACCTTGGAATTGGTGTGTTGGCAGTGCGGGCAGCGCATGGTCCTACTCGGTTCAGCGTCTTTTTACTTTTGCTATACAAATATCTAGGCGTTGTCAAAAAATACACAACTTGTTGCGTTATGCGAATACAATATCGCAACATATTGTATGAGGTCAAGAGGATTTTCATCGAATTTCGAGCGGCGCAGGAGAGGCGGAGCGAACGGCAGCCAGTATGATCGAGGCGGCGCGGCGCCGGGTTGTATTTGCGCTAGTTTATGGATGCGGGAATTGTGCTGGTGAGCGCGCAGGTGGTCTGCAGGTGGCGCGCAGGCGCTCTTCTGGTGGTCTTCAGGTGGGGCTGGCGCCTGTATTTCACCTGCAAACACCTGTATTCACCTGTTCACGAAAGTTTTTTTCGTTGGTCGTCGGTTTGTTCATAAATGGTTAGTTATCGGTTATAGACGCGCCTCCGTGTGTAGCGTACTAATGTTCTTGTATATGATTGTAGCATAGGAGCGGGGAATGGGGAATAGTGAATTCAGAATGGTGAGAGGGGTAGGTGTTGAGGGTGAACACCCCCATCCTAGCCTTCCCTCGTCGAAGGGGGAATGGATTTTTTCGGTTGGTTAGCGTTTGCCTTCCCCTGTGAGCATCGAAGGGGGAAGGGATTTGGGGGTTGGTTAGAGCGTTTGCTTACCCCTGTGAGCGTGTGGATTTGGTTTGTACAAAGTAATAGCGCGAAGAACCAGGTCTTCGCGCTATTAGATTTTAGTTAATATGGAGCGACCGCAAGCCTAGTGCATGGCGTTGCCATTGACTCCGTTGCCGCCGCGCATACTGGCGGCGCGCGCCTGTCTGCGCAGGAATGGCGGAAGGTCCAGATCGCCTTCGCCTCCGCCGGCCAGGGCGGCTGCGAGTATGCGGTCTATGTTTTCCTCTCGCTGTCCGAAGGACTCTCCTACGGGGAAGCCAGTCGCTACGATGGTGAGCTTGATTTCGTTCTCCATCTTCAGGTCGGTGACCATACCGAATATGATATTGGCTTCGGGGTCCACGACGCGCTGGATCACTTCCGCGGCTTCGTGGAGTTCTGCCAGTTTCAGGTCGCTGCCGCCGGTGATGTTGAACAGAATTCCTTTCGCTCCTTCGATGGAGACATCGAGAAGCGGGTTGGAGATGGCTTGCTGGGCGGCTGTCCGCGCCCTGTGTTCGCCGGCGCCCCAGCCGATGGACATCCATGCGGGACCGGAGTCGCGCATGACAGCGTTTACATCGGCGAAGTCCACGTTGATGGTGCCTGCGACGGTGATTATCTCGGCGATGGACTGAACGCCGATCCTGAGGACATCGTCTGCTAGTTTGAAGGCGTTATCCGCTGTTATCTCTTCATCTGTTATGACGTGGAGACGCTCGTTTGGAATTACCAGAAGGGTGTCCACATGTTCTTTCAGTCGCTTGATGCCGGACTCGGCGACTCTCATGCGTCGCAGTCCTTCGAAGTCGAACGGCTTGGTTACGACGGCTACCGTAAGCGCGCCGGACTCTTTGGCTATTTGCGCCAGGACGGGAGCCGCTCCCGTGCCTGTGCCGCCGCCCATGCCGCCGGCGATGAAAATCATGTCGGCGTCGCGGATGACCTCGTAAATATCCTCTCGGCTTTCCTCAGCCGACTTCGCGCCCAGTTCGGGCGCTCCGCCGACCCCTTTGCCTTGAGTCAGGTGGTCTCCGATGCGCACCTTCATGGGCACGTCGCTGCGTATCAGCGCTTGGGAATCTGTATTGACGACGATATACTCGACGCCAGGAATACGTTCTCTAAACATTCTGGAAACTGCGTTGGAACCGCCGCCGCCCACGCCTATTACTTTGATGCGGGCAACAGTTTCGTGATCGCCCCGATATGTCGTCATGCCATTTCCCCCTATTGTTGCTTATTCTAATAGTGGTGTATTGATTGTTTATCTTCTCAGAAGGCGACCGAACATTCGCCTATGAGTCGTCTGCCCTTGTTGGTACTCGTCGTCGCTGGACCGCTCTTCCGCCCGGGCGCTCGTCTTCAGAAAGTCTTCATAAGTAGCGCTCGGATTTCTCATCGCCCAGGTTATCAGGCCGATACTGGTGGCGAATTCGGGTTCCTGGAGCGCTCTGGGCAACTCCCATCTCGAGTTCGGGCTGCCTATTCTATATCTGCTAGTCAGATGGTCCCTGACCAAATTCTGCAAGCCGGGCAGCTTGGCCGTTCCGCCTGTAAGAACCACTTTGAAGTCGTCCGTATTCTGTATGCCGCTTTCCACCATCTTCATCCTGACAAGGCTCAGCAGTTCCATTGCGCGCTCCTTGAGAAGCTGCGCGATGTCGCGTTTGAAGATGGTGCGCGGCCAGTCGTGGCCTTCTATGGACAGAGTCACCACTTCTTGCGAACCGATACCCAGCACGTCGGTGTCGCCATGTTCGAGCTTTGCCGCTTCGGCGGATTCGAATGTGGCGTCGAACGCGACACACATATCGTTCGTAAACTGGAAGCCGCCTATGGGCAGGGCGGCGGTGTACTGAACCACTCCTTGCTGGAAGATGATGATGTCGGTGGTTCCTCCGCCGATGTCCACCAGGGCCACGCCCTCGTTCTTCTCGGCGTCCGTAAGGACCGCTTCCGCGCCGGCGACAGGCTGAAACACAACCGAGTCAGTTTCAAGCCCGGCTCGGCTGACCGCGTCGGTGAGTTTCTTCATGAGGAATTGGTCTGCGGAGATCACATGACTTTCGACTTCGAGTCGTTTGGTATGCATTCCGAGTGGATTCTGTATTCCTGTTTGACCGTCCAGCGTGTAGGCGCGAGTAAGAGCGTGTACGACCTGGGAGCCGGAGCGCGCGCTTGCGGAGGCGATGCTTTTGGGGACATTGATTATGTCGTCCAGGGTGATGACGCCTTTGGTGGCGGCCCAGTTGATGCGGTCGTATCGGTCCTGGAACGATATGTGAGCTCCCGTAGTTCCTACGTAGGCGGAAGTAAGCTGAGTGGCGGCCTTTCGGGACGCCGACGCCACTGAGCGCCTGATCGCGGATTCGGCGCGAGAGACATCCACGACGACGCCCTTCAGGATTCCGCTCGAGGGAGTTATGCTGTGGGCGACTACGCGAGCGCGCTCGGGGTGCGAGGACTCAGCGACTATGGTGCATATTTTGGACGAGCCTACATCCACGGCTACAATCGTCTTAACCGGTTGACTCTTGATTTGTCCGAAGTCTCGGCGTCTGCCCCCGAATGGACGGGCGCGCGAAACGGCGTCGAGCAACGAAGCGGATTGATTATGCGCAGGTTTTACTTGTGTCATTTATATCCTCTCGGCTACGCGCATTCTGGCGCTGCGCGCTCTGGGATTCTGATTGATCTCTGACATTAACGGCTTATAGACTCGCTTGTTTACGGGCGTGAGTATCGGCGTTCTGCTGCAGACGCATTCAGGCAGCGCGGGCGGACACAGGCAAGAGGCGGACTTTCGGCGGATGAAATTCTTCACTACCCTGTCTTCAATCGAGTGATAGCTGATTACTACCAACCGTCCTCCGGGTTTCAGCGCATGAACCGCGTCTGCCAGTCCGCGTTCCAGATTTCCCTTCTCGCCGTTGACAGTCATTCTCAACGCTTGGAATGTGCGCGTCGCAGGATGTATTCGACTGTATGTTGGCCAGTTGAGGGCTTTTACTACTACATCGGCCAGGTGCGCTGTAGTATCAATCGGTCGGTTTCTGACGATACTTCTGGCCACCCGTCCTGACCTGGGCTCTTCGCCTAGTTCATGGATGACCTTCGCCAGCCGCTCCTCGGGCCAGCGGTTCACCAAGTCGTGCGCGCTGATTCCCGATTTCTGGTTGAATCGCATATCCAGCAACCCGTTGTGTTTGAAGCTGAAGCCTCTGTCTGCCTTGTCCAATTGCGCCGTTGACATTCCTAAATCGAACAGTATCCCTGATACTGGCGCAAAACGGTAATGGCTCGCTATCTTATAGATGTCGGCGAAATTGCCGTGGTGGAGGATGAGACTGGAAGACCATCTCGACAGCCGGTTCGCTGTCCTCGCCAGCGCGTCGTAATCCAGGTCTATTCCCAGGACTTGCAGATTGCGCGCCGATTTCAAGACGGCTTCGGCGTGTCCCCCTTCTCCCACATTGCAGTCGATGAAGGAAGCCCCGTCGACTGGCGCCAGCGCGCTCAGAGTCTCTTGAACCATCACCGGCTTGTGCATGGGTTCATTATTTGGAGGCGCGTATGTGTCATTTGCCAGGCTAGTCATATTATGAGCTCTTCCACTATCATTTCTTTTGACTTCGACGATTCATCATCTCGGAGCGTATATACTAAAGACTCAATCTGCGCTGGTTGATCCGAGTGAGAGATTCCCTTTCGTTGAACCGTCAAAACCTCATCGAATGCGTCCATGCCCCTGGGTCGCTTGAAAATTGACCGTTCCGATTGGGAATTTAGCACTCTGGAATAAGTTTCTCTTTGATAGTATTGGGGATGCAAGGTGTACTGAGACCATTTAGGCAAAATTTTGGAAGAGTATAAGATGAATGACGCTAATTTCAGGTTTGCAGTTCTTACGGTGAGCGATTCAGGAGCGGCGGGAGAGCGCGCTGAGGACGCCAGCGGCGACGTCATCGTCGAGATGATGGACGCCGCCGGATTCATGCGAGTAGATAGGCGCATGGTGCCGGACGAGAGGGAGGATATTTCCGAGGCTCTGGTCCAATGGTGTGATTCGGCGGAGGTGGACGTAGTTCTTACTACGGGCGGCACAGGTTTGGGGCCAAGGGACGTTACCCCGGAAGCCACGCGTTCGGTCATAGACATAGAGGCGCCCGGGATAGCTGAGGCAATGCGAATGGAGACGCTCAAGAACACTCCCTTCGCCATGCTGAGCCGGGGCGTGGTCGGCGTTCGCAACGGATGCCTGATAGTCAACCTGCCCGGAAGCCCCAAGGGCGTCCGCGAGACGCTGGAGGTCGCTCTGACCTCCATGTCTCATGCGCTGGCGATGATCCGCGACTGGCGCGTCCACGCCAGTCCATAAGGCCCGGAAATGCGTTTCCACGTTCTCACGCTGTTTCCGGCCATGTTCACTTCGTTCCTGGGGGAGAGCATACTGGCGCGCGCGAGACAGAGTTCTCTCATATCGGTCAATCTACACGACATTCGGGACTATGCGAGCGATAGGCACCGCACTGTGGACGATTACCCATACGGGGGAGGGCCCGGCATGGTGATGAAGCCGGGTCCGCTATTCGAGGCGGTGGAGAGCATTAGGGACGCGGGCGGACTCGGTGAATCGTCGCCGGTGATACTGCTGACGCCTCAGGGGCGCAAGTTTACGCAGTCTGTTGCGGAGGAGTTGTCGGAACGCGATGAAATCGCGCTTTTGTGCGGGCGGTACGAGGGAGTGGACGAGCGTGTGGCGCGGCATCTCGCCACGGACGCCATTAGCATAGGGGACTATATTCTGGGCGGAGGCGAGCTGGCGTCCATGGTGATAATCGAGGCGGTGTCTCGTCTTTTGCCGGGCGTAGTCGGGTCGGACGCTTCTCCGGCTAACGACTCTTTCACGACCGGCTTGCTTCAGCACCCGCTATACACCCGTCCGGCCACCTTTAGGGGCTGGGAAACGCCCGATGTCCTGCTATCCGGCCACCACGCTGAAATCGCTCGCTGGCAGCGGCGGGAGTCTCTTCGCCGAACATTCTTGAATCGCCCGGATCTGCTCGAGCTACTTTCTGAAGGGGAACTTAGCGAGGAAGACCTGCAATTTCTGCGAGACTTGGCTGGTCTGAAAGAGTGATCAGCATTCAGTTATTAGTCGTCAGTCGTTAGTGGGGAGTCTATATCAGTTGGGCAGGAGGGTTGGATTCTTGCGCGAGGCGACGCGCTGACCGGATGGATACAGGTTATTCAAGCCCATAGAACTAACAACTGCCCATCAATTGCTGTAAACTATCACCCACGCATCAAACTGATAAGGCGATACTATGAAACTTGAAGATTTTCTGTGGCTCGGCGACCTCGAATCGGACGAAGTGGGTCAGCTAGTAGCCAAAGCTCGCTCTATGAAAGAAGGAGCCACGCCCAAGGCGATGGACGGCAAGGTCGCCGCTCTGCTATTTGAAAAGCCGTCTTTGCGGACGCGAGTCAGCTTCGAGGTTGGCGTGAAGCAGATGGGCGGCTCCTGCATATACCTGAGCCAGTCGGACGTAGGACTGGGAACCAGAGAGCCGGCGGAAGACGTGGCGCGCGTGCTGGACCGTCTGGTGGACGTCATAGTCGCGCGCGTATTCTCGCACCGCAACCTGGAGATACTGGCTGAATACTCTTCCGTTCCGGTCGTAAACGCGCTCTCGGATCTCGCCCATCCATGCCAGGCAGTCGGCGACCTGCTGACGATGAGCGAACACAAGGGCGATCTGAGCGGCCTGAACGTGGCATACGTGGGGGATGGCAACAACATTGCGTCGAGCCTCGCCATAGCGTGTTCGGCGGTTGGCGCGAACTTCGCCGTCGCCTCTCCGCCGAAATACCGGGTACCCGCAATCTCATGGGAAGAGGCGGAAAGGCGCTCTGCGGAAAGAGAGACGAAGCTGCTCTGGACGGAATCGCCGGAAGAGGCGGTGGAGGGCGCCGATATAGTCTATACTGATGTGTGGATTAGCATGGGAGACGAGGAAGAGGCGGATGAACGTCGCGCTATATTCGAAAGCTATCGCGTGACCGCAGAATTGGTGGAGCGCGCGGCTGGAAGCGCCGCCTTCATGCACGATATGCCCGCGCATCGCGGCGAAGAGATAGAAGACGATATGCTCGACCATCCGCAATCCATAGTGTTCGATCAAGCTGAAAACCGCCTTCACGCTCAGAAAGCCATCCTTGCCGAACTGCTGAACTGACAGCCCGCAAACAGGAAAGCAGAATAAAATGCCCAAACCAGTAGTAGCCATAGTCGGAAGACCTAATGTTGGCAAATCCACCCTGTTCAACAGGCTGGTTGGGCGAAGCGTGGCCATTGTGTCCAAGCAGTCCGGAACGACACGCGACAGGGTCACCATGGAGACCATCTGGGCTGACCACCCATTCATATTGGTGGACACCGGCGGTCTGGAGACGTTCCCCGACACGGACCTGTGGCGCCAGGTGCGCTCCCAAGTTGAGATCGCCATTGAGGACGCCGACGTCATCGTCATGGTTGCGGACGTCACTCAGGGCGTGACCGTATCCGACGTGGATGTGGCGGAAGTCCTCAGGCTGGGGGGCAAGCCTGTCGTATTGGCGGTAAACAAGGTTGATACCGAGAACAAAGCGGCTGGCGCGCAAGAGTTTCACGAACTTGGGCTGGGCGAGCCATATCCGATAAGCGGCTACCACAACCTTGGGCTGGACGACATGATGGCGGAAGTCCTGAACAGTTTTCCGGCCGAGCCCGAATTTCCAGAACCGGAAGCGGACTTTCGGCTGGCGATTGTCGGCAGGCCGAATGTGGGCAAGTCCATGCTGCTCAACGCGCTGACCGGCGAGAATCGCTCTATCGTCAGCGACGTGCCAGGAACCACGCGAGACACGATTGACACGCTCATCAAGTACCGCGACATGGACGTACTGCTGATAGACACTGCGGGCATACGGCGGCGCGGCAAGATTGGGACGGGCATAGAGAAGTACAGCGTCATTCGTTCCGTCCGCGCAATAGACAGGGCGGACGTCGTGATTTTGCTGATGGACGCGATAGAGCCTGCCACGGCCCAGGATACACACATAGCGGGATACATATTGGATAGCTATAAGGGCTTTGCGCTGGGCGTCAACAAGTGGGACTTGATGAAAGGCACAGGCGTAACAAAAGGAGAGATAGAGGCGCTTCTCAGACAGAGATTCAGGTTTGCGGCATACGCTCCAGTACTGTTCATGTCCGCGCTGGAAGGCAGCGGACTGGAAGAACTGCTCGACACATCGCTGCACGTGTTCTCCGAATGGACGAAGGGGATACCGCGCTACGACCTCCGCCGCACCATAATGAACGCGGTGGCCGAACATCCGCCATCCAACTTCAAGGGCCGCAGCCTGAAGATATACAGCGTGGCCCAGGACGAGGTAGCGCCGCCGCGGTTTACGTTCTTCGTGAACCGCGCCGACTCAGTGCACTTTTCCTATGAAAGATACCTTGAAAATCAGATACGGCAGGCTTACGAATTCAGCGGCAGTCCGCTCAGGATGAGATTCAGGGGGAGGCGTAGGAAATGACCGACTATCTGATTCTCATTCCGCTCGCTTATCTGCTTGGTTCTGTGCCATTCGGTCTCATCGCGGGGAGACTCGTCGCGGATATTGACATCCGCAACTATGGAAGCGGCAAGATGGGCATGACCAACGTTCTGAGAACGTCCGGCAAGACCGCCGCGGCCATTGTCTTGCTGCTGGACATGGGCAAAGGCGTTCTGGCGGTGTTCATTGCCCGCCTGTTCTTCGATTCATACGGTGTGGAGGCCGCCGCCGCGCTCGCGGTGTTATTCGGACACAACTGGCCAATCTTCATCAAGTTCAGGGGCGGTCGAGGCACCGCTTCCGGCTGGGGCGGACTCCTCATACTCTCCCCAATCGCGGGGTTGATAGCGACGCTGATAGGTCTTTCGCTGGTAGCGCTTACCCGATACGTCTCGCTCGGCTCGATAATGGCGGCGTCGCTCGGTTCGCTCGCGCTCATAGTTCTGGCCGTTCTGGGATGGGAGCCGCTGGTGTATAGCTGGTACGGCATAATTGGAGGCACGCTCATCGTCGTCAGACACTGGGACAATATCCGCCGTCTTCTGGACGGCACGGAGCGCAAGATAGGACAGGGCGCCGATCTGAGCGGCGGACGCTAGACAAGGGACGTCGCCGCAATGTCAGTAGTCACCGTGGTTGGAACCACAAGCTGGGGAACTACGCTGGGCATTATCCTGGCAAGGCAGGGGCACGACGTGCGTCTGTTCGCTCGGACCGACTCGGAGGCGCGCGCGCTCGAATCTCGGCGTGAGAACGCGCGCTTCGTGCCTGGTTTTGCGTTTCCTGACACCATGCGCGCTCGCGCGGATGACGCTTCGTTCTCGAACGCGGAGGTCGTCATATTCGCGGTTCCCTCTCATACGTTGAGAAGCAATGTACGCAAAGTGGCGACGTTTATTCCGGAGGATTGCATTGTGGTCAGCGCGGTCAAGGGTCTCGAACTGGATACGGGCAAGCGCATGAGCGAGATACTGAGCGAGGAGGCGCGGGACGGAGATGATGGCGTCATATGCGCGCTGTCCGGACCCAACCTGGCCAGCGAGATAGCGCGGGGTATGCCCGCTCCGACTGTGATAGCGTCGAAGGACGGCGACGCCGCGCTCCGAGCGCAGGCCATCATCAACTCATCCGTCTTCCGCGTATATACCAACAGCGACATAATTGGCGTGGAGTTCTGCGGCGCGCTCAAGAACATCATCGCGCTCGGCGCCGGAATATGCGACGGTCTTCAGCTTGGGGACAACGCCAAGTCGGGCTTCATGACGAGAGGACTCGCCGAGATAGCGCGCCTGGGCGTCGCGGCCGGAGCCAACCCCGCGACGTTCGCAGGCCTGGCCGGCATGGGCGACCTGGTCGCTACATGTTCCAGTTTCCTTAGCCGCAATCACTTCGTTGGGGAGCAGTTGGCGGCTGGGCGGTCCATGGACGAGATACGTCGAACTATGCAGAACGTGGCGGAGGGCGTGTATACGACGTCGGCGGCTCTCGGGCTTGCGGGGCGGCTGGGGGTAGAGATGCCGATAGCCCAGGTGACGCAAGAGATTCTGTCGGGCGGCATATCGGCGCGGGATGCTGTTCAGCGACTGATGGACCGCGATCCGACTTCGGAGTAGCTCCAAGGTCATATATTTATTCATCATTCGTCCGTTGCGGAATACGCGGTATTCTTAGCATATATGGATATTCGCTTCGTCGTAAATCATCGCGCGCTATGAATATCGAATACGCTATGGCGCCCGCTATAAGAAGAACTCACCCAAACCGCGCTCCCCGAACCCTATGACCCAGGCTTCCACCGCTGTTATCCTTGCGTGAAACTCGCGCGGGGGTTATCAGGATTATGACCAACGGAGAGATCGCCGAAAGATTTGGGACAATCGTGAGCCTGCTTCAAATGAAGGGCGAAAAGTCGTTCACGATTCGAGCCTACCAGAGGGCTGAACGCACCATCGAGCGGTTTCCGCGCGACATGGACGCAATGGTGGCAGAAGGCGAAGACCTTACCAAGATTCCAGGCGTCGGCAAAGCCATATCCGACAAGATAACCGAGCTTGTGACGACCGGAAAGATGTCCTATCTGGAGCGGCTGGAGGCTGAGTTTCCGGATGGTGTTCTGGAACTGATAGAGATACCGGGGCTTGGACCCAAGACGGTCATGCGTCTGTGGAAGGAACTCGACGTAATCTCGATTGACGCCCTGGAAGCGGCGGTGGAGGACGGAAGGGTTGCGTCGCTGCCCCGCATGGGCAAGAAGAGCGCGGAGAACATTGGCCGCGCGATTCAGTTCGCTAAATCCAAGAGCGACAGATTCCCCATAGCGCGCGCCATGTCCATTTATCGCCGCGTAACCGCCCATCTGCGAGATAGCTGCCCCGACATATCCCAGCTCGTAGTGTGCGGTAGCCTCAGACGATTCGAGGAGACTGTGGGGGATCTGGACCTGGTGTGCGTAACCGCCGACGCGACCGCCGCGATGTCCGCCATGGCGGGCATGGACGGCGTGGCGGAGGTTCTCGGGCGCGGCGAAAAGAAGACGTCGGTGATCCTGGATTCGGGCATTCAGGTAGATCTGCGCGTGTGCGAGCCAAACCATCTGGGCGCCATGCTCCAGTACTTCACCGGCAATCTGCATCATAACGTCATGCTGCGCGAGATTGCCGCCGGCCTGGGTCTGTCACTGAACGAATATGGGCTTAAGAACGTGGAGACTGGCGAACTCGAGACGTATCCAACCGAAGAGGCGCTCTACCAGAGGCTGGGGATCCAGTATGTGCCGCCCGAACTCAGGCAGGGAGCGGCCGAGGTCGAAGCGGCGCGAGGCGGCGTGATTCCGCGGCTTGTAGAGTTGTCGGACATCAAGGGAGACCTGCACACCCACACGGACTGGAGCGACGGTCGGGACACGATGGAGGAGATGATTCTCGAAGCCAAAGCGCGCGGACTTGAGTACATCGCGGTGACGGACCACTCGGTCGGTCGGGGCATAGCCAACGGCCTGAGCGTAGAGCGACTGGAAAGACACGGCAGGCGGCTGAAGGAACTGGAGTTGGAGATAGGCGGGATACGCATTCTGCGCGGAACGGAGATGGACATTCGCACGGACGGCTCTCTGGACTATTCCGACGATGTTCTGGACAATCTGGACTGGGTAGTCGCGTCGGTGCACAGCGCGATGGGACAGGACTCCGCCACGATGACCGCCCGAATAATCAGCGCCATGCAAAATCCGCGCGTCTCTGCCATAGGTCATCTTTCGACTCGACTGATAGGCGAACGCCCCCCGGTTGACGCCGACTACGAGGCGATTTTCAGGGCTGCCGCTGATACGCGAACCGCGCTGGAAATCAACGGCTCGCTCGAACGACTCGACCTCAAGGACGCTCATATCAGCAGGGCGCGCGAGTTGGGCGCCCCCCTTGTCATAAACACGGACGCGCATACGACCGAGGGGCTGGGAAACATGGAGTATGGAGTGTCCCTGTCGCGGCGCGGATGGTGTGAGCCGTCGGACATACTAAACTGCATGGGCTATGAGGACTTCACGCGCTGGCTGCGAACCGGCGCCTACGCAAAATAGTGGAAGCCGCGGCGCGCCCGTTCCCACTGATCCTGCTGAGAGGGGTAGGTACTTAGGATAATCACCCCCACCCTAGCTTTTCCCCATCAAGGTGGAATGGATTTTTCGGTCGGTTAGAGCGTTTGCCTACCCCTGTGAGCCCTGATCCTGTCAACGTACATCTCCGCCAATGGATTTGCGTGAATCTTGAAAAGCTCCCGTTTCTATGTCCAAAACCCCTTGACTTAATGCGAACCGATATTCTATTCTTGTGTGAGCTTGACTCAAATGAGTTAGCAGGTCAAATAATGCGCAAGGAGAAGTGTTTTGCCGAAAATCGAAAGCTACAAGCAGGGGACTCCGTCGTGGACGGATCTCGCTACCACCGATCCAGAAGCCGCCAAATCGTTCTACGCAGACCTTTTCGGATGGACATACGAGGACAACGCTATGGAAGACATGGGCGGCATGGTCTATTCGATGGCGGTTCTGGATGGGTCATACGCCGGCGCTATCTTCAATCAGATGAATGATGAAAAAGAGATGGGCATTCCACCGCACTGGAATGTCTATATGACTGTGGAAGACGTTGACGCGCTCGCTCCCCAAGTATCCGAACATGGCGGAAATCTGATGACCGATCCGTTCGACGTGTTCGACGCAGGTCGCATGACAGTGGCGACCGACCCTACCGGCGCGGTCATAGCGCTATGGCAGGCAAAGCTGCACATCGGAGCCGGGGCGCAGAGCGAAAACGGCTCAATCGCGTGGTGCGAACTGCTGACTGAAGACCCCGCGAAAGCCATCCAGTTCTATAAGGGGCTGCTGGGAGTGGAGTCTGAGACTTATCCGATGTCGGGCGGTGGCGAATACCACCTATTGATGGTGGACGGAGCGCCGGTCGCGGGCGTGATGCAGATGCCGGAACATCTGAGCGCGATGAATGTTCCCGCGCACTGGAGTACATACTTTCAGGTGGAGGATGTTGACGCCGCTCTCGAGAAGGTAAAGGCGAGCGGTGGCCAGGTGGCGCTGGAGCCGATGGACGTTCCAGAGGCGGGTCGTCGGCTCGCCTTCTTCATGGACGCGCAGGGCGCGGGCGCCGGCCTCATGTCGCCCGCGTAGGCGCTCCAGTCCCGATAATGCGATAGGGGAGAGCGTGGCGGTCGCGCAGAAGTCGCGCCCGGATGCGTCAAATATATGGTGTGCGCCTAACGTAGTACGACCTTTGTGCTTCTTAGTGTCCTTCGTGGATAAACTGAAAGCCCCATTTTCTTGACGCTTCCGTCGCGCGCTCCCCGATTGTGCGATCCCGCTGCCCTGCTATAATCCAGAATCATAGTCGGCGCGAGTCGCCATAAATTACCTTCGCGTGGTACAGCGCGAAATGGAGGGCAAACATGGTTACCCTGAATCTCAGGAAACTCAAAGAACTG
>CAZXFX010000013.1:37665-60988 GCA_964640295.1 uncultured Dehalococcoidia bacterium
TCAGGTTCTTCAATCCTTTGACCGGGGAGTACTTGAACAACCTGGAAGAGTCAGAGCGCGCCCGTTCCGTTGAGCGTACCAATCGCCTAGAAGCAGAACGCGCCCGTTCCGTTGAGCGCGCTAATCGCCTTGAAGCTGAACGCGCCCGAGATGATGAACGAGCCAGGCGCAGGGAATTGGAACGTCTGTTGAGAGAACATGGGATTGACCCGCCTGGCTGAGACAGGATAGACGGACTTATGCCCGCTCACTAAAGCCCCATCGCGCCATAGACGGCTTTCATGTCCAGACTATCTCTGAGGTGGGCTGCAAGCTTGTCGAACTCCGCTTCCTGGGAGAATGGCTCCGCTTCACGCGGCTGGAGCAGACCCTTCATTCGCGCCACATTTCCGATGACGCTGTCCGCGAACGCCTCATTTTTGAACAAGTCATGGACATATACGCCAAGCGTTCGGCCCGTTCTGTCGGAGTACCCCAGGGCGGTTCGTCCGTCGGCGGATTCCAGCGCTACGGACGCTCGCTCATCCGAGTGAGTGACGCCCACGTGGATCTCGTATCCGGACACGCCCATTCCCCGCGCGCCTGAAAGCAAACCCTCGCCTCCCACTATCTTCCCTTCTGTCCGCGTAGTCAGCTTCTCGCCGACGAAGCGCGTTTCGATGTCCAGAATTCCAAGACCTTCCGCCACAGGGCGCTCGGACTCTATTCCGTTCGGGTCGTAGATCGCGTTTCCCATCATCTGCATGCCGCCGCACACCCCGATTAGCGCGCGCCCATTCCAAAAATGGCTCCTTATGCGGCTCTCGAACCCAGACTTCCTCACGAAGTCCAGATCGGCGACTGTCACCTTCGATCCCGGCAGTATTACCAGGTCCGGGTCGCCGAACTCGCTCGCTTCCCTTACGTATCGCAGCCGAACTTCACTCCGTCTCGACAGAGGATCGAACTCGTCGAAATTCGCCATGCGCGGAAGGGCTATCACGACGACTTCCACCCGTCCCGCTTCGGTGGTCGGATCCGATACGCGCGCCTCTCTAGGCGAATCTTCCTCCGGTACGTAAACGTCCGTAAGGTACGGGACGACTCCTGTGACGCCCACTCCCGTCAGTTCCTCTATCTGGTCGAGGCCCGGCTCCAGCAGCGCGATGTCCCCCCTGAATTTGTTGATGATGAACCCTTCGACGAGCGCTCGCTCCTCCTCGCTAATGAGCGCGTGCGTGCCGTAGAGAGAAGCGAACACGCCTCCTTTGTCTATGTCGCCTATTATGAATACGGGCGACTGCGCGTACAGCGCGACCGCCATGTTGACGATGTCGCCGGCGCGCAGGTTTATCTCGGCCGGACTTCCAGCGCCCTCTATTACGACGATATCGAACCGAGAGCGAAGAGTGTCCAGCGAGGATGTGACCATGCCCCAGAGTCGTTCTCTCCTGGTCCTGAACTGCATCGCGCGCATCTTGCCGCGCATCCTGCCCATCGCCACAAGTTGAGACGTGGCGTTGGACTCCGGCTTCAGCAGAACCGGGTTCATCTCGACGCTCGGTTCGACACCCGCCGCTTCCGCCTGGGCTATCTGGGCGCGTCCTATTTCGAGGCCGTCGGGAGTCACGCCCGAGTTCCGGGACATATTCTGCGCCTTGAACGGAGCGACTCGGTAGCCGTCCTGAGCGAAGACGCGACAGAAGCCGGTGACGAGCAGGCTCTTGCCGACTGATGATCCTGTTCCCTGAAGCATGATCGCTTTGCCGAGAGGTTTCGCGGGCATATCGTCTTTCACCGCCACGAGTTCACTATTACCGGCTTGCCCGTCTCCGGATGGGGCAGGATAGCCACATTCGCTCCATACACTCTCTTGATGTTTTCTTCGGTGAGCGTCTCTTTGGGCGAGCCGACAGTCGGACTTGCGCCGCCGCGCATGAGCGCTACTTTGTCGCAGAACTGGGCGGCGAGCGTGAGGTCGTGAACCGCGGCGAGTATCGTTTTCCCGGAGGATACGAGCGAGCGCATCAGTTCCATTATCGCCGGCTGATACGCCAGGTCCAGATTGGCGGTTGGTTCGTCCAGCAGGATGATTGGCGTCCGCTGCGCCAAGGCTACGGCGATTGCCACTCTCTGTCTTTCTCCGCCGGACAGTTCGTCCACCGGCCTATCCAGAAAGTCTTCGGCGCGAGTCATACGCATCGCTTCTACCGCGATCCGAACATCCGCCTCGCTCTCCCACGAGAGCGGGCCGAGATGAGGATTGCGGCCCATGAGAACCACTTCCAGCGCCGGAGCGCCTCGAGGCAGTTCGGGGTCTTGAGGAACGACGGCGACAAGACGCGCTCTTTCGCGCGGGGAGAGTAGAGAAACGTCAATGCCGGATACTGTTATGACCCCGCGAGTGGGATTTATGACGCCGGACACGAGTCGAATGAGAGTGGATTTTCCGACTCCGTTGGGTCCGGCTAGCGCGACAAAAGTCCCTCGTTCGACTTCGAGGTCAAATTCTTTCAGCACTCCGCGTTCGCCGTAGGACGCCCACACATTCTCTATGGCGATACCCGCGTCGCTTATTGGCTCGGCGCGGGGACGCTCGCGTTTCATGCGCAACTGTATCATATTCCGCGCACTCTCCTGCGCTTTAGTATATACAGGAAGAATGGCGCGCCGCAGAAAGCGGTGACTATTCCTACCGGAAGTTCAGACGGGCTGACTGCGGTCCTGGCGACAAGGTCCGCGAGTACCAGGAACGTCGCTCCGACCAGTCCCGACATGGGCAGGATGAATCGGTAGTCAACGCCCCATACCAGGCGCACGGCGTGAGGCGCGACCAGCCCCACGAATCCAATGAGTCCGCTGAACGAGACCGCGGTGGCCGTGGCCAGTGTCGCCATGCCGATCAGGATGAGTTTCACCTTTTCCACGTCCACTCCAAGAGAAACCGCGTGTTCTTCGCTGAACTGAAGCACGTTGAGTGTCCGAGCGAACCCCAGTATCACGCCCAGGCTGGGAATCAGATACAGAAGCGCGATGCCGCTTTCGTTCCAGTCCGCTGATATGAAACTTCCGAGCAGCCAGCTCAGAACCGGCCTGAGGTCCGGGTCGCTTCTAATCATTAGCAGGCTGCTCACGGCTCCCGCGAGCGAAGATATGGCGACTCCCGCCAGTATCAGGGTGGTCAGTGGGGCGCCTTGCGAACTCCTCGCTATGAAGTATGCGGCGGCCACCGCGCCTATCCCGCCCGTAAAGGCGGCGATTGGCAGTACGCTTATGCCGAGCGCGACCAGCGGAACCCCGGTGAGAAGCACGATGGTCGCCGCCAGACCCGCGCCTGACGCCACCCCTATCAGATAAGGGTCGGCTAGTGGATTCTTGAACAGGCCCTGATAGGCGGCGCCCGACATAGCCAGCGCGCCCCCGACGATGGCCGCGAGAACGACCCGGGGCAGTCGGAGTTGCCAGAGTATGGTGTCCCAGGTAGAAGCGGGATCGGAGGTCGAGACCACGCCCGGAATTCGAGAGACGAGTATCTTGACCACGGCCATGAACGGTATGTCCACCGCGCCCTGAGTGGACGCGAATATCCCTGCCAGTATCACTGCGCCGCCGCCTATGGCCAATCGCCACCACGGGTACCTGAGCCCGATCAGCCGGACGGCCATGCCGTCTAGTCTGGCTGGCTGCGCTCCGTGAGCCTGTGTTCGCTCGCCGCTCCGCTCTGTCATGTCACGCTACCTGAACAGACCCGGGTACACCCAGCGCGCGAGTTCCTCCGCGCCGTCAATGAATCTCGGACCGGGGATGCTGAGCGCGTCGCTGGTTGGCGTATAGAACACCTCGTTGCGAACCGCCCAGACGCCGGCCAGAGCCGGCTCCGCTCTAATCGCGTCAGGAGATGACGTGATGATGACGTTCGGGTCTCTTTCCACTATCACCTCCGGGCTTATCTGCGCGTATCCCTCTATGTCGGCGGCGATATTCTCCAGCCGCAGCAGGTCGAAGACTTCTTGCATCAGGGTTCCTTGCCCCGGTGTCCAGTACGAACCCACATCCTGAAATACCGAAGGCCCCGCCCCAACAGGCGCCAGCGCCTGGCGTATATCATCCAGTTTGGATTCGAATTCGAGAGCCACTTTCTCAGCGTCGATTGGATTGCCGACTATTCGCCCCCATAGTCGTATATTGTCCGCCACTTTGGTAAAATCGTCGGAGAGGGTTGGGATGTACAAGACTTTCAGTCCCGCGCGTTCCAGGTCTTCGTTGAACCTGTCGAAGAATATATAAACCAGGTCCGGTTCCAGAGCCACGGTCGCCTCGATATTCATGTCGAACGCATTGCCCACTCTGGCGATGTCAGCGGCCTCCGGCGGATATGAGACAAAGTCGTGAGTGGCGACTACTCGATGCCCTTCGCCCATGGCGAACAGCATTTCGACGACCGCAGAGTCGAAAGCGACTATTCGCTCAGGCGGTTTGTCGAATACGATGTCGCGTCCGTCCTCGGATTGCACTGTCAGCGGAAACACCGCCGGCGCGGGAGTAGGTTCCGCTGGTATCTGGCGAGCGGGCCTCTCCCGGGTCTGAACCTGGCTGGGCGATGGGCTGGGAGGCTCCATGGGTTGCAGCGCGGGCGCGGCAGGCGGCGCTGCGACGGGCTGTTCGGGCGATGTCGGCTGAATGTTCTGTGGGGCAGCCGATATGGCGGGCGCGGCGGGAGCCGGTTGTTCGGGTAGGAGAGGAGCGCTGGGCGCTTCACCCGACGAGCAACCGGCAATAGCCAACGCCGTCAGGACGGCGGTTAGCGTCAAGATGGAAGCGATTGACTTGAACTTGGTCAACTGTTTCTCCTATTGGATGGGAGTAGATTCACCTTGAGGCGTATGGCGCAAAAAAAGCCCCGCTTCGCAGGGTAAGCGGGGCATATCATAGCTTGTGAGCCATGCGTGTGCCTTTCTTTCGAAGGCCATGACATTGATGAGAACAGTGGACCGGGCTCGCTCCGCGTTTCGTGGAGCCTACCGTTGCGGGACAGCGCTGGATTTTGACCAGCTTCCTCTTTTAAGCCCTGTGAAGGGCGTTCCCACCATATTCAATTGTACCAGTGCGCACGGTAATTATGGACTCGCCTATTAGCGTTGTCAAGTTCGTGGAATGTATATAGAACCGCTTATCATGTGTTCTGTATCAGCGTTCCGAACGTCTCAAATTGATTGAGAAGTAGGCGGGAAAATGATAGAATTGAGTTGTAGATAATCGTTCTTGCGACACCTCTCTCTGAAGTCCGCGCGCGATCGCGCCTGACGATTCAGAATGTCTGCGTCCTGATCCCTCTCGACGATATTGACGTCTTGATTTGAGGAATGGTTTGCTGGTGAGTAAGAACTCCAATAGGGGCTGTCTAACCTCTAATCAACGTAGATTTCCCTACTGATAGGAGCTGTGAATGACATCGAAACCCGAACGTACCGACGATCAATATACCGCGACCGATATACAGGTGCTCGAAGGGATGGAAGCTGTTCGGCGACGTCCCGGCATGTATATCGGCAGCACGGATCAGCGCGGACTGCATCATCTGATATTCGAGATCGTTGACAACTCGGTGGACGAGTTCATGGCGGGTTTCTGCTCCAGCGTGGATATTACGCTGAATGAGGACGGCTCTGTCAGGGTTCAGGACGATGGGCGCGGCATCCCGGTTGACAAGCATCCGACTACCGGCGTTTCCGGCGTGGAGACGGTAATGACCACCCTGCACGCCGGAGGCAAGTTCGGCGGAAAGGCCTATACCGTGTCCGGTGGATTGCACGGCGTCGGCGCTTCTGTCGTCAACGCTCTGTCCGAACATACCCGGGTCGAGGTTCGCAGAGCCAGCAGGGTGTATTATCAGGACTTTTCCAGGGGCATACGACTTAACGACCTGAAGTATCGGCGCGTTCGAGAGGATGAACGGGATCTGCCTGAAACGGGAACGACCATCACTTTCCTGCCGGACAAAGAGATATTCTACGAGTATGAGTACGACTTCAACACGCTGCTTCAGCGCTTCAAAGAGATGGCATACCTGAACAAGGGACTCCATATCAGATTCACCAGCCACTACCACGCGAGTCGCTGGCCGCAGAACCAGCAGACTTTCTACTTCGACGGCGGAATAGCCAGTTTCGTGACGAATCTGAACCAGACGCGAGAGGTTCTTCACTCGAATCCGATCTATGTCGAGAAGCAACTCGAAGGCGGCGCCATCGTAGAGGCCGCTCTTCAGTACAACGACAGCTTCAACGAGTTCGTTCACTCGTTCGCCAACTGCATCAACACTATTGATGGCGGAACCCATATAACCGGCTTCAGGTCCGCGCTGACCAGAGTTCTCAACGACTATGGGCGCAAGCAGAACCTGATAAAAGAGAACGAGCCGAACCTGGCGGGGGAAGAGACCCGCGAAGGGCTGACCGCTGTGGTCAGCGTCAAGCTGACCGACCCTCAGTTCGAGGGGCAGACCAAGAACAAACTGGGCAATCCGGAAGTCGCCAACCAGGTGCAGAGTGTCGTGGCAGAGGCGCTTCAATACTATCTGGAGGACAACCCCACCGACTCGAAGAGGATCATCGAGAAGTGTTTGACCGCCCAGCGCGCGCGAGAAGCCGCCCGAAAGGCGCGTGACCTGATAATACGCAAGAACGCTATGGACGGAGGCGGACTGCCGGGCAAGCTTGCTGACTGTTCGGAGAAGAATCCGGCGCTTTGCGAAATATACCTCGTCGAAGGAGATTCCGCCGGCGGCACCGCCAAGTCTGGAAGAGACCGAAGGACTCAGGCCATCCTGCCGCTGTGGGGCAAGATTCTGAACGTGGAAAAGGCGCGCGCCGACAAGATGCTGAGTCATGACGGAATCCGCTCTATGATTACCGCCATCGGCGCAGGCATGGACGAAGAGTTGGATGTGTCCAGAGTGCGCTACCACCGGGTCATCATCATGACCGACGCGGACGTGGACGGCTCGCATATCAGGACGCTCATTCTCACGTTCTTCTTCCGACACATGCGCGAATTGATAGAGCATGGCTACGTCTATATAGCTCAGCCACCCCTATATAAGATATCCGCGGGACGCGAGGTTCACTATACTTACAGCGAAGGCGAACGGGAAGGGGTGATGATTCAGCTCAAAGGTCGCCGGAACGTGACAGTCCAGAGGTATAAGGGACTGGGCGAAATGAACGCGGAGCAGCTATGGGAGACGACGATGGACCCCGAACAGCGCACGCTGCTTCAGGTGACGATAGAGGACGCGGCGCACGCCGACGAAGTGTTCTCGATGCTCATGGGCGACGTGGTGGCCCCGAGACGAAACTTCATACAGACACACGCCCTCGAAGTGAAGAATCTGGACATCTAGCGGCGACGGTCGCATGAAACGCGAAACGGGCGGCGCGAGTCTCGCGCCGCCCGTTTCATTTTCAGTGTCGTCTGCCGCGTTCAGCCCCACATTCCTGTGCTGAAATATCGTTCCCCTATATCGTTGAAGATAGTCACCACTTTGCCAGACCCCGCTTTTTCGGCAGTCTTCAGAGCGCCGAGCATATACGCGCCCGAACTTTGGCCGGCGAACAACCCCCTCGATGACAGCGCTACCGATATCTCCTTCGCTTCGTCAACGTCTATGGGCATCATCTCGTCAATCACGCTCTCGTCCAGCGTGTTCGGGATTATGTGGCCTTCTCCCAGCGGCTTGAGACCCTCGACGCCGGGCCATTCGGGCGGGTTGATGCCGATGACCTGAATGTCGGCGTCACTCTCTTTGAGTCGCCGTCCCACTCCGCTAATCGTTCCGCCGGTTCCCACTCCTGCCACGAAGTGTGTAATGTCCGGCGCCTGTCGCAGAATCTCCTCTGCCGTCGTGTCGTAGTGCGCGCGCGGATTGTTCAGGTTGGAATACTGATCGCACCAGAAATACTTGTCCGGCTCGGACTCGAAACGCCGCTTCACCTCATACAGCGTCTCGTCATAACCCAGCATTGGGTCGGTGAAGATGATCTCCGCGCCGTGCGCCAGCAGACGCTTCTTGCGCTCCTCGCTCGCGTTTTCTGGCATTACCAGGGCAACCCTGTATCCCAGAACTGCTCCGATCATTGCGTAGGCTATTCCGGCGTTGCCCGATGTAGCGTCCAGTATGGTCTTGTCCGGAGTCAGGTCCCCCGACAGTATAGCTTCCACCAGCATTCTCAGAACTGGGCGATCTTTGATTGACCCGCCCGGATTCAGGTGTTCGTACTTGACGAAGACCTGGGCGTCGCCGGTAGGTCGCCCCAAATCAACCTCTACCAGCGGAGTATTTCCAATCGCCATGAGCGGCGGGTAGCGTTCAATGAATTCTAGAAACTCCTTTGAAGGAGCCAAGTCAATTACCTCAACCTTCCGATTCGACTGCAATCCGATTCCTTAGCCGATATTGAGTATAGCCACTTTGCGCGAAAGTAGTCTAGTGAGAGCTTGCGAGCCGGAGTCTGTGTCGGCTCGATCGGTATAAGGAATCGCCGCCACCCCGCACTCAGGCTAGGCCAGAGCATAATGGCTGCGTTCGATCTCTTCGCGGAATGCCTCGGGCAGTCGCGCCCAGTCCTGGATATCCACGATGATGGGCAAGTTCGATTCGTCGAATGCATCGTGCAGTCTGGATATTGCGCTAACGCTGATGGGCGCTAAATCCGGAGTTCGAAGCGCCAGGTCAAGGTCGCTGGCTTCGTGATTGGATCCATCAACACGGCTACCGTAAGCCCACACTTCCATTCCAGGCATATTTTGGCTGAGTATGCCAACTACCTGTTCATGGTAATCCTGAGGGAGATGCAGTTCCTTACCCATCGGTCTCAGCTCCGATCACCAGTATGATCCGCCTAGCGTCTTCTATCAGGAGTGGCGGCGCTGTGAGAGCCTGCTCCGCGAACTCCCTGCCGTAGCGATGGGCAATCCGATTGCGATGGTCCCTGTAGTCTAGCCACCTGCGGCATTCGTCCAATGATATGAGATGCAGCCTTGCGGCCTCCCTGAATACCTGTCCGAAAGTCAGGTCGTTCACCTGTCTGATCGTTGCAAAATAAGGCCTGAGCCGTCTTCGCAACATGGACGCTGTAAGTTCAAGCGCTACCTGAAACTCGTTCATGCATGTGCTTCGGTATACGTTATACATAGGCTCGCCAGGTTCTTGCTCGCGCAAACCTTCAAGGGCAAGCTCCAGTGTGGTGATGGTCTGCGTGAGGTTATCTGTGTTGATTCTGGGCATAGACCTTCCCCATCAAACGATTATACATCATATCGCCCTTGGACGGTCGTCTGTGTCTTTCAAGCTGAACCTGTAACGATTTAGTCGGCGCTCCATCTCGCGCAAAAGTCCCTTCCACCTTGATGTGGGAAGGCTAGAATGGGGGTGATCCAATCCTCCGACCAAACTGATACAGGCTCTTTCAAGCTCGTATCAATTTAATAGATGGGCAATGAGTAGAGTGATGTTTTCTGCAAGTACCCATGTTCGCTCAAAATGTCACCGACTAACAGGGTACAGGTTATATATGCGTATATGCTATACCTGATACAGAACAATAGCGCTATAATATATGGCAGAGCGGGAATGTGGGAAGGCGCGACCTGAATCTGCTAGCCGAAATATAGTTGTGGCGTTTACTCTACTTTGAGCCGTTGGATCGGCCCCGCTATCGCCGACTTCAATCCACTAGTTTTCACTGGGACGCTGGATATGACACCCATCATCGAGGATTTGCGAGAAAGAGTTTCCGAACTGAGCGAAACTATTCGGAGGCACGACTATCTATACTACGCCAAGGCTCGGCCTGAGATCGCTGACGCCGAATACGACCGCATGATGCGCGAACTCAGACGCATCGAGGAGGAGAATCCGGAGCTGATAACGCTGGACTCTCCCACGCAGAGGGTCGGAGGGGCGCCGGCGGAGGGGTTCGTCGAGGTGGCGCACCATCGCGCGATGCTCAGCCTGTCCAACGCATTCGACGATGACGAATTTCACGCCTGGCATCAGCGGGTGGCCGGCCTGCTCGAAACGGAGCGGTTCGACATGGTGTGCGAGCTGAAATTCGATGGTCTGGCCGTGGCGCTCACGTACAGAGACGGCCTATTCGCGCGCGGCGCGACCAGGGGCAACGGAGTGGTGGGCGAGGACGTGACGTCCAACCTGAGGACGATCAACAGCATACCGCTTCGCCTGACGGGATCCGATTTCCCCGAACTGCTCGAAGTGAGGGGCGAAGTCTATTTCCCAAAGTCGAAGTTCGATGAGTTCAACGCTAAGCGAGAGGCCGAAGGCTTGCCCACGTATGTCAACCCACGCAATACCGCGTCCGGGTCTCTGCGACAACTGGACCCGCGGATGACCGCCGAGAGGCCCTTGGACATATTCGCATACAGCGTGGGCTACTGGGAGGGTGGATCCGCGCCTGACAACCAGTTCGATACGCTGCAATTCCTAGGTTCGCTCGGATTCAAGGTCAATGACCGCAGCGCGATATTCTCCAGCGCGGGGGAAGTCCTCGACTGGTATAGGCGCTGGCGCGATGAGTTCCACAACCTTGACTACGGCTGCGACGGGATAGTGGTCAAAGTCAATCGCTTCGACTATCAAAGACATCTGGGCGAAGTCGGTCGAGAGCCTCGATGGGCGATAGCCTACAAGTTCCCGGCTGAGCAGGCGATAACCAGGCTTATGGACGTGAGGTTCAACGTGGGGCGCACAGGCTCGATAAACCCCTACGCCGCTCTGGAACCTGTCTATGTGGGCGGGGCGACCGTGTCGCGCGCCACTTTACATAACGAAGACTATATTGCCTCCAGGGACTTGAGGATTGGAGACAGCGTGGTGGTGGAGCGAGCGGGCGAAGTGATTCCCCAAGTGGTCAGGCCGCTCGCGGAAAAGCGCGATGGAAGTGAAGTCAGGGTGGTTATGCCGAAGAGGTGCCCGAGTTGCGGAGAGGATGTGATCCGACGCGAAGACGAGGCTATGTCCTACTGCGTGAACGCTTCCTGTCCTGAACAACTTGTCCGTCTCGTGGAGCATTTCGTCAGCAAGGGCGCGATGGATATCGAGGGCATCGGCGAAAAGTGGGGCGCCATCCTAATCGCGCAGGGACTGGTGAGAGACGTGGCCGACCTCTACCGGCTCAAGAAAGAGGATCTGGCGCAGATGAACCTGCTGGACGCCATTTCGGCGGCGAAAGCGGGCGAGTTCGCAAGCGCGCTGGACAAGGCCGGAATACCGAATGTGGGCAAGAAGACAGCCGAGATTCTGGCTGAGAGGTTCGATTCGTTCGAGGCGCTGATGATGGCGCCGCGGGACGAACTCGCTGCGATTGACGGCGTCAGCGAAAGAGCGGCGAATAGCGTGGCCTCCTACTTCGATGACGATATCCTGAAAGAGGCGGTTGAGCGTCTGGGCGACGAACTCGTCAGGCAGCGCCTGGTCGAACGCCTTTCCGACTTGTACTACGTGAGCAAAGAGTATCTCATTCAGCCAGAAACCCTGAGACAGAAGAGCGCGACCAACATTCTGGACGCCATCGCCAATAGCAAGACTCAGCCGCTAAGCAGAGTGCTGGTGGCGCTCGGCATAGCTCATGTCGGCTCGGAAGTGGCGCGCGCGCTGGCCAGGCATTTTGGCTCTATGGACAGGATTCGGAACGCCGAGCGGGAAGAGTTGGAAGAACTGAACATGATCGGCCCCAAGATAGCCGAGTCGGTCTGCGATTACTTTGAGAATCCCTCGAATATCGAAGTGGTGGATAAACTGGCGAGCGCCGGCGTGAACATGGTCGAGGATTCGGTGGAGAGCAACGGAAACGGCGCGGCGTCGCTCAAGGATATGAGATTCGTCGTAACCGGGCGGCTGGCGAATTACAGCCGCTCCGCCATTCAGGACAGAATCAAGGAACTGGGCGGTTCCGTCACCGGTTCGGTAAGCAAGAAAACCGACTATCTGGTGGCTGGCGAAGAGGCCGGCTCCAAGCTGAGTGAGGCGCAAAAGCTGGGCGTTAAAGTGTTGTCCGAAGAAGAGTTCGAGAGCCTCGTTTCGCAGGGAGCGGAATCTCAACCCGAAACCCAGTTGGCAATGGATACCGGCGCGTAGAGACGCTCCGGTCGCCTGCAAGCCGAGCTAACCGAAGTGGGGCGCTACTTCATCGAGGAACTTGTCGAGTTGGCGCTCCTGGTCGAAAGACGCGAATCGAACCACCATAGTCTGCGCGCCCGCCTCCTCATAGCGTCTGATCCGCTCGATTGTCAATTCGGACGGTCCGTATGGACCCCAGCGGTCGCCCCAGAAATTCATGCCATAATACAGCTTGAGAAACCTGTCCGCTTCCGCGAAGGACTCCTCTGCGCTGTTTCCAAGATTGACAGTCATATAGAAGGAGCGCTCAATGCTTTCAGGATCTCGCGACAATCCAAGCGCGTGTCTCTCCACGCTTTCAATCACCTTGCCGTACTCCTCAGGATAGTCGGATATGGAAATGACGCCGCTGCCAAGACGCGCGGCGCGCGCGAACTGCGCGTCCAAACCCGCCCTCCAGTGAGATGCTATCAGGAAGGGAACTCCCCCTTCCTGCGGCGACTTGGGGGCAATGCTCACATTTTCGAGCGTGAAGCGCCTGCCGCTGAAATCAAGGTTTTCGCCCGCAGTGAGCCTCTTGACGATTTCGACTACTTCCTCGAATCTGGACGCGCGAGCGCGAACCTCGACGCCCGCGTGTCGCCACTCGTTCCGCTGCGCCTCGTTGAACGCGCCTCCCACCCCCGCCCCCAGTATCAGCCTGCCGCCCGAAATGAAGTCAACGGTGGCGGCTTGGTGAGCCAGATGCACGGGATGTCGCAGAGCGGGCAGCAGCACCGCGGTCCCAAGGCGAACGCGGTTCGTATGGGAAGCCACCGCCGTCAGGGTCGAGAGCGGCTCCAGTCGCGGCTTGGCGGTAAGGCTGTCCCCCACCCATATCGAATCCAATCCCGCCTGTTCGACAGTTCGCGCAAGCGAGATTATCTCGTTGAACTGTCCCGGCGCGCCTCCTTCCATCACGAGGCGTCTGGTGGGGAGCAAGATTCCGAATTTCACGCGTTCACCTCTCCAATCACGTCAAGTATTTCAATCAGGCACGGCGGCCGCTTCTCTATGCAGAAACGCAGGTCGGTCATAGTATCAACGTCACGCTGAAACCCCGCCGAGCGATGTACGCGCCACTCCAGCCCCAATTCATCCGCCATCTCTGTGTGTCGCTTGAAGCTGTCCGAGCCCAGCATCGGTCTGAATTTGGCGTTGGGGGGCATTATCATGCAATTTGTGCCGCCGTCGTGAGCGCGGCAGATGGTCAGGAATCGCCCGTCCGCCGAGAGTTCGATTGCGCTGTCTATGTCGGCCGGGGTCAGCAGGGGAAGATCCGCAGGCACGTACATCGCGCTTTTCCCTTCGCCCCACACGATTTCGAGGACGCGCTCAATGGCGCTGTTGAGGTCCATGAACTCATCCCGAATCCACTCCGCCCCTTCTCGGCGCGAGACCGACGTCACTCGCTCGTCGCCGCCAATTACGATGGTGCGAGAAACTTCGGAGCGCCGAAGAGCGCTCAGTACCCATGAGAACATACTTAGAGAAAGCGTAGCCCTTTGAGCTAAGGAAAGGTGGCTGCTCAGGCGCGTCTTGGACTCAGCCAGCGGCTTCATTGGCGCCACCGCTACGATGCGGGACTTATCTGTCATAAGATGCTGTTGCGGCCTCTAGCAGATTGCGCGCGAGTTCGATCTTGTCTCGGTTATTGTTCATAATGGTGTTCAAAACCAGAACATCCATCCCCATATCCCTTATCTCTCCCGCCAGTCCGCTGTCCAGTTCGTCTATCACGAACGTGTCGCACAGTCCTATGTACTGGCGCGCGACGCCTATGCAAGATACGTCTTCGCCCATCTCCGCCAGAATCTTGGCGGCGGGACCTTTGAGCGCCTGCCCGCCGACTATCGGACTTACGGCCAGCCTCGGTCCCTCGAAGTTTTCGATTGCGCTCCGGACGCCCGGAATTGAGAGTATCGGCGCGACGCTCAGATAGGGGTTCGAGGGGCAGAAGATAAGCGCGTCGCGCGAGTCGAGGCTCTCCCTGAATTTAGCCGAGATCTCAGCCGAGCGCGAACCCGCGAATTTCAGATCGGACACAGCCGGCTCGCAGCGATGTTTCACGAAATATGTCTGGAAAGACAGTTCTCCCATATCGGTAATCACGGCGGTGCGAACCCTGTCGTCGGACATGGGTATGACGGGGTGTCTGACGCCCAGTCGGTCGCACAGGAACTCGGCGACCTCAGACAGGGACTTGCCCTCTCTCAGCATCCGCGTCCTCACGATGTGAGTGGCCAGATCTTGATCGCCGAGTCCGAACCACGTTTCCTGTCCCAGTCTGTCGAGCGCCGACAGCGCCGCGAAGGTTTCGTTCTTGACCCCCCATCCTGTGTGCGGATTGGAAAGTCCCGCCAGCGTATATATAACGGTATCGAGGTCAGGGCATACATACAGACCGTGGAACTCATCGTCGTCGCCGGTGTTGACGACGATTCGCAGCTCATCCGGTTCAAGTATCTGCGCCAGGCCGAAGCACAACTTGGCTCCGCCGACGCCCCCGCTCAGGGCAATCGCTTTCATCCGTGTTCCCTCCGAACTCGCCCCCGCTATCTTCAGTGCAACAAGTTTCAAATACTGTAACACGTTGAAGCGCCAACAACCAAAACGGGGCGGGGGCGTTCACGATACGCGCTGTCCTATGAAGATTTGAATACCCATACGCGCTAAGAATACCAATGAGGGTGTAGTCAAATCGAATTGGCATTCTTTGGAAATTTAGGTCAGCGCTACTTTCACCCCGGCAGAACCCGCTTGCTCTGGGATTGCAGCCATTCGCTCAATTTCTCATTGATGTTCAGCCATTCATTCCAATGGTCGTACAACTGCGTCAAGGCGTCTTCCTCTCCAGTGGCGATGGTATAGAACGTCGCGCCGTCAACTTTGTAGAGCCGTCCTGTGTCGCCTATGGCTTGCTTGAATCTTTCGGGTCTTCTGGGAATGATGTTCACCAAGTAGCCTGTCCAACCCTGTAAGCCTCGCAAGTGCACGTCTAATTCTTGTATGACGCCCCTCTCGTTCGTGGAGTTCAGCGTGTTGTGTTTGTTCTTTATCTCGGCAATGATCTTCCTGGAATCGTTTCGGACATCATAGCCTGCGTCCCATATCTTCCATCCCTGTATACCCCCAATGATATTTTCGTGCATATCTCCAATGCTGTCCTCTATGCTTCGCGTGTTGGCCACTATGCGGAGCGCCGACTCCAGTTCGTCGCTGGCGTTCAAAGACATTAGCGCGGCAATAGCGCTGCTTCGGAAAGGATCCTCTACATTTCTGCGACGTCGCCTGTCGGTCTCAGCTTGGGCGTTCTGTATCTGTTTCCAAGCTGTCTCGAACGCTTCATTCAGGTACGAGTCATCAATCCAAGGCAGCGTCATCTTATCCGCTCACTTCGTTGTATGGCCGATGCAGTTCTATGCCGATTCCGATTCTACCCATACGCTGGGCCACTCTGGCCGTTGTGCCGCTTCCACTGAAAGGGTCTAGAACAACATCTCCTTCATCTGTAAACAATTTTATGAAGAATTCTGGCAGCCACTCAGGATAGGCGGCGCTATGCCCTGTATTGCCGCATACTGGCGCTCCGTGCAGCACATTGCCGGGATAGACATATTTGCGCCCTTTCCACGCCGACATCTTTCGTCCGATCCCTGAACCTGTGGCGGATTCATGGCGCTGGTTGTCATTCTCGCTTAGATTCGCCAACCGCTGTTCGACCCAATCTCCCACTGGTACCATAACCGCGTGTTGATTCATCTTGAACGACTTTTGCTTGGTGAAGTGAAGCAGCCTCTCCCATTGGTCTCTAAACCGATTCGGCCATTTGCCAGGCGCCGCCGTAGTCTTATGCCAGATGTATTCCTCTACCCACCTGAAACCCACTTCCTGGCGCAAGGCCATAATCAGTTCCCACACATAGGTCATCTTCTCGCCGTTTCTGGCGCCTTCTTTGATATTTATGACTATCGAGCCATCAGGACGCAATACCCTCTTCATCTCGGCGGCTCTGGGTAAAAACCACTCGACATACTTTTCCGGCGGGATACCGCCGTAAGTCTTGCGGCGCGCGTCGGCATACGGAGGCGAGGTCATTATCAATGAGACGCTTTCGTCTGACAGCTTTTCAGGCATTACAGTCAAATTGTCCCCGTAGTAGATATCCCCCATGTCTTGAAACTCTGGGGTCAGCAGCGCTCCCTGTTTAGCTAGCGCGTCTCTATTGGAGGACGACTCTACCGACTCTCTTACCATATCTGTCTCCGACCGCGGCGGCTTCTGTCTCATATAGCCAGGCAGCGTCATCAGTTGCCCCCCCTTTACGTGAGTAGCGTGCGCCATACTCGCCACAATAAAATCATGTGTTCGCTTTAGCCTCACTATACGACAAAGGCTCTCGAATTATCAAGCGCGCTCCGACGCTCAAGACGCTAATCTTGCCGAGAGCGCCCAACCAAGCCCCCGTGTGTGAGTTATGAAACAGTCCCTAAACAGAACTCCCTTCAGTCTTGCTCCTCCCGTAAGCCCTTCCTCTCTCAGAAAGGCGATACTGTCCATAGCGACCCGCCACGCCCCCACGTCGCTCGAACAGATCGCGTCCTCCTCTGCCTACCGTGTTGTCATTCAGCCTGCCTCTCACACTATTGCTGAATGTATCCCATTTGTATCGCTCACGGGCCGTCCTGGCCAGGCGACCCGCCTCTTCATATATGCTGGATAGATCGTGAAAAATCTGATTCCGACCTTGAGATAGGTTTTCCAGCGCTTTCACTATGTACTCTACTTGGTTACACGGTTTCCAACTCGGACTTATGACTGAGTGGAGCGCGATTAGCTCTTCGTAAAGGTCAGATAATTCGTAGGGCGGCTCTTCGAGTATAGGCAGCGCCGTGGCGTTTCGGTGCAGGTATTCATACTTCTCGACGAAAGCGATGTCGGGTTGCAATAGAGCGGTGTTGTTCAGCATGGATTCGAAAACGCCGAGAGATTGCATAATCGGAATCTCAGAACGATTGCCCCGCATGACCGCGTTTATCTCAGCGTTCTCACTCATGCCTCCCTGTGTCAGATTCGACGAGCCTATAACAGCGCAGTAATTATGGTAGTCTGAAGTCGTTACATAGATTTTGGGATGAAACGAGCGCCCTATAGTCAACCACCAGTCGCAGTGTATCCGGTAGGACATATTTCCATATCGCATACTCAAAGTTGCCAGGTCGCGTATGGCTTGAGGGTCTGTGATCCTGAAATCGGCGCCGTGGATTAGATACACGCTGCCCTCATCTTCCAATATGCGTTGCAAGTCAGGCATGATATGGCTCAGTCCGCCGCTGTTCAAGAAAGCGGAAGCGGCGCGAAACTCATCAGCGTACCTCAACTCTTCGCGCAGAATTTCGTGAAGAGGTCGTTGTGAATTGCTAACGACATTTACATCTGGCATTGCTTATCCCCCGCATCGCTTCTTTAGAGCAGTGTAACAGCAATAACCAGGCATTGCGCTCGCGGGAAGTCGGTATTGCCACGCCTCGGAAAGCCGAGATGGTTCTTGACACGGCGTCCTTACAATTCATACCATCGTTGTAAGGAGATTGAAATGTTGGTCAAAATTACATCCAAAAGACAGGTGACCTTTCCCAGGCAGGTCATGGACGCTATGGGCGTAAAGCCCGGCGACAGACTCGAATTGACAGAGAGTCCCGACGGATACATCATTCGTCCCAGGCGTATAGACTATTCCAAACTCGGCGCTCTGAAGGACAAGTTGCCGGCAGGCAAATCGCCGTTCGATATAAGAATGTTCAGGGAGCGCCTCTATGACCTCTCGTTACGGGATTGACACCTCGGTTTTGGTAAGGCTGGCAACCAGAGACCCAGAGTCCGAGTTCGAGCGCTGTGTTGATGAACTGCGAGCGCTGATCGAAAATGAGGACGCCGAGATATTCGCCTCTAATCAGGTGGTGGGAGAAGCATACATGGCGATACAACACCACTACAGTATTTCCGCATCGGACGCCCGCTCCGGTTTGCTTGGCGTGCTTACCAGCGGCCTCGTGTCTCCATTAAACGGACAATCCGTCATCTTGGCGCTCCGCGCAAAAGGCGGACCCGGACTATTCGATAGGTTGATAACGGATGATTATCTGCGCTCTGGTCTGAATACTCTTACGCTGGACCGCAGGATGGGATCTCTCCCGGGCGCCCAAAGGTTGTAGCATCTCACGCTCGGACGCCTTACTCACATGACTGCGCATGACTGAAGGATACAAAGATAGCTGAAGCCCAAACTGAAATGCTCCAGCTCCGTTTGCGTCCCCTATTCCGATGCCTCCCACACTCGCCCAAAGCGCTGGACTATGTCCCAGTTGAGCGTCGCGCCGAGCCCGGAGCCGCCGGGGAACCAGAGTCTGCCGTCTTCCACCCGCTCGGTCGGCGAAACCAGGTCGGCGCGCCAGTCCGCTTCATATACGGCGTGTTCCAGACGCATCGCCCCGCTGACTGCCGCCGTCGCGTGTCCGCTGCCCAGCAAAGAGATTGGCCCGGCCGGACTGTGTATCGAGAACCCGTGTCCGCTCCGGATGGCGGATCGCCCCGCGCTGACCGCCTCAGCCGCTCCACCGCAATACTTCACGTCCGGCATGATGACCGACACCGCCCCCGATCCGAGAATCTCGTCGAAGAAGTCCGCCCCGTACCCGGACTCGCCCCCCGCGACCGGCATTGGCGCCCAGCGCGCGATCTCAGCCAAAACGTCCGCATCCTCGGTCGGCTGTACAGGCTCTTCGAACCAGCCCACATCCAGCTTGCGCAACTCTTCCACTATCAGGGGCGCGGTGTCTCTCTCGAAGCGACTGTGACAGTCCACCAGCAGAATCGCGTCCGGGCCGATGGCGTCCCGAACCGCCGTCACCCGCGCCAGACCGGGCTCCGCTTCCTCCAGAATCGCGGACGGACTCGACGGCGGACGAACCTCGTCGAACGGCGCGCACTTGAACGCCGTGAAACCGGCCAGCGCCGCCCTCTCCGCCACGCGGTAGAAGTCCGCGGGAGTCCTGTCCGTCGCAAATAGCGAGCGATTGATGTTCGCATACAGAGGAACGCTCTCCACCGCCGCTCCCCCCAGAAACTCCGTCAATCCGACGCCGTCCCTCATCGCCCCAAGTTGAGACACCGCTGTCCTGAGTCCGCTGACCGCGGTAGCCGCGACCGTGTTCCTACGCAGATCGAGCGCGCTCAATTCCAGCAGCGACTCTACGTCTGATTCGTCTGGCGCGTCTTCAGAGCGCAACTCCGACACCATATCCGCAAGCGTTCCGGCGACCGCTCTGGAATCGTCCCCCGCGGTTATCTCCACGGTTGTGGAGTTGCCCTCGCCGTCCGAGATCACAGCGAATGTCCAGGTAGTGTTCGGGGTAACCACAACGGACGCGAACTGTTCTATGGACACTTTCATTCGCTTCACGCTTCCTTCTGCAACTGCGCCAGCAGGCTCAGCGTGCGTTCTTCGGTCGCGGACGGGTCATCCCCGCAAGGAATGGGGGTAGCCAGAATCTCGGTCGCGCCCCAGTCCAGAACCGTCCTGATTCGGTCTGCGACCGCGTCCTCGTCTCCCGCGATCAGAACCTGGTCGAGCATCTCGTCCGTCCAGCCCGAGTCCGGAGTTCCCCTGAATCCCGCTTCCGCAAACATATTCGCGTAGAACGGAATGCTGGGAAAGTAGCCGAGCCGCGCTCTCACTCCGTCGCGCGCGGCGTCCAGATCGTCCGTGACGCACACCGGCGCGTGCGCTATGAGCGGGGGAGCGGGGCGGCCGGCCGACTCCGCGCCTCGTTGCAGGGCGGGCAGGGCAGTATCCCTCAAATAGAAGTGCGGGCAGACCCAGCTTATCGCCCCGTCCGACAACTCGCCGCAGGTCTCGAACGCCCCCGGCCTCAGCGCCGATGCCATGACGGGAACGTCCACCGTAGCCGACAGGGACGTATTCGCGGAGTACCATCTCCCTTCATACTCCACCGCGCCTGCATGCATGAGCGCTTTCAGAATGTGCAAATACTCCCTCAGATGCCCTATCGGCGCGCGAAAATCCGCCCCGAACGTACTCTCCATAGGAGCTTGGTGGCTGGGTCCGACCCCAAGACGAAACCGCCCCGGCGCCAGGTCGTCTATGACATGTACCTGCTGCGCGAGCGTTACGGGATGCCGAGACCACGTCTGCACGATGGACGTGCCCAGTTTGACGCTCTCAGTTCTGGCCGCCGCCGCCGCCAGAAGCGCAATCGCCTCGCCTCCGCCTCCGCCCGACGTGACCCATGCCGCCCCCACTCCAATTTCGTCCAGGCGTTCGATTCGCTCTATCCCTTCGCTCGCGTTCGGCGCCGTAACCGACACGCCTATCACATTGCTCTCACTCATTGGCAGACTCCTCTATTTGGGGTTGAACGGATATAGCGAGTATATCATGTTGCCCTGGATTCAGAACCGAGAATGCGCTCGGCGGCCGAGTTCCGATAGACGATGGTCTGCCGAGTGCTCACGGCATATATGCCCCATAGCGAGTCGTTCAGGATTTATATCAGTTCGATTGAGTTCATACGATTAAGTCCTTGTTGCTGATTAGGCAAACGCTTTAACCGACCCCAAAATCCCTCCCTTCCACCTTGATGGTGGAAGGGACTTTTGCGCGAGATGGAGCGCCGACTAAATCGTTACAGGTTCCCACTAACCGCCCAAGGTTGGCACGATTCAGCCTTAATGCTAAACTTGAAGAGACATTTCAGGATAGACTTTGCCAAACATGGATGGCCAAATATGGACGGATTGATAGAACACCGAGCGCCGGACGCGAAACTGCCTACGATGATTACGGCGTTCGCCGGCTGGCCGGACGCCGCCGAGGCCGCCACTCGCGCGGTACGCTATCTGGTCAGGAAACTGCCGGCAAGGAAGTTTGCCGAAATAGATCCCGAGGAGTTCTACGACTTCACGGTCACGCGACCGCAAACCAGGATGAACCGCCGAGGAAAGCGAGTCATTCGCTGGCCGAGGAACGACTTCTACTACTTTGCCGACAGCGAAGACGAAAGCAGAAACCTGTTGCTGTTTGTCGGAACAGAACCCAACCTCAGGTGGCGGGCGTACTCCAACATCATCGCCGACATAGCCGTGAGAAGCGAGGTCAAGCTGGTGGTCTCGCTTGGCGCGCTACTCGACGCCGTGCCGCATACCCGTGAGCCGCGCGTTACCGGACGGGCCAGTTCATCCGAACTCACAGGCAAGGTCAAGTGGCTCGGCATACAGAATTCTGGATACCAGGGCCCCACCGGCATTCACACCGCCTTCACCGACGCCTGCAACAACCGAAGCCTTGAACACGCCAGCATCTGGGGCCATAGCCCGCACTACGTTCAGACTTCTCCCAACCCGCAGGTGAGTCACGCGCTGCTCGCCAAACTGAACAATCTGGTGGACTTCGATGTCGATCTCGAAGAACTCTATCTCGCCGGACAAGCGTTTGGCGAAGATGTCTCCAAAGCGATAACCTCTCAGTCCGATGTCGGCGCCTACGTCTCCAAGCTAGAGCGACGCTATGACGCTTCGTATCAGTCTGAGGACGAAGAGATACCCGAGCCCGACGATATGGTGAGGGAGTTGGAGAACTTCCTGCGAACCCAGCGCAGACCGGGAGATGCGAGCGACGATGAGTAACCGTCCGCGCGACCGCTTCGTGTTAATTGAAGGCAACCAGTTCCACTATCGGGACTGGGGTGGAAACGGCCAAGTCGTGGCGCTCATTCACGGACTCGCCTCCAACTGCCGAATCTGGGACCTAGTCGCCCCCATACTGTCCCAAGACTTTCGTGTCGTCGCGCTCGACCAGCGCGGTCACGGGCGCTCCTTCAAGCCCGACGCCGGCTACGACTTCGCTACGGTCAGCGCGGACCTGGACGGCTTTCTGGACGCGCTGGACCTGTGCGCGCCAGTCATCGTAGGGCACTCTTGGGGCGGAGACGTCGCCCTTGAATATGAAATCGCATACCCAGGCAAGGCGAAAGGTCTGTGTTTCGTTGACGGCGGAACCATCGAAATCTCGGGACGCCCCGACTGGACCATTGAGGACGCCAAGCGTGAAATGGCTCCTCCCCTATGGACGGGCGTAACGCTGGACGCCTTCAGGGCTCGGCTGCAATCGCGCAGTCTGGCTATGGACAACCCCGCTGTCGAGGACATCGTTCTGGCCAACTTCAGGACGTTGGAAGACGGCGCGATAGCGTCCCGGCTCAGCCGCGAGAATCATTTCCGCATAATCGAGGCTTTGTGGGATCACAAGCCGTCGCAACTCTATCCAAAAGTGGGGTGCCCCGTACTGCTGATGCCCGCTCGCCAAAAGGGCCAGACTTCCCCGCAGGCGCGCCGATTCAGGCGCGAGGAGGCGATTGCGAGGGCGGAGAATCTGCTTCCGCAGGCGAAGACCGTCTGGATGGAAGACAGTATCCACGACGTTCCCATACAGAGACCCGAGCTTGTCGCCTCGACGATAGCCGATCACATCGAAAACGGATTCTTCGGCTAATCTGACTTACAAGCGGTTCCTATCCTGCTCGTCATCTAGTCGCGCCGTTACATCTGGAGGCAGCGACACGCCAGACTCATTCAGCGCAGCCTTGACGAGTTCAATAGTTTCTCTACGACCCTCGCGCCGCCCCTCTTCCCGAATCTGCTTCAACTTGGCCTCTCGGATCGCCTTTCCTGTCTCGAACATTACAAGCCATTCCTATCCTGCTCGTCATCCAGTCGCGCCGTTACATCTGGAGGCAGCGACACGCCGGACTCATTCAGTATAGTCCTGACAAGTTTAATGGTTTCGCGGCGACTCTCTTCCCGAATCTGCTTCAACTTGGCCTCTCGGATTGCCTTTCCTGTCTCGAACATTACAAGCCGTTCCTATCCTGATCGTCATCTAGTCGCGCGACTAGATCCGGAGGCAACGACACGCCTGACTCATTCAGCGCAGCCTTGACGAGTTCAATAGTTTCTCTACGCCCTTCACTGCGACCCTCGCGCCGCCCTTCACTGCGACCCTCGCGCCGCCCTTCACTGCGACCCTCGCGCCGACCCTCTTCCCGAATCTGCTTCAACTTGGCCTCTCGGATTGCCTTTCCTGTCTCGAAC
>CAZXFX010000013.1:61088-68384 GCA_964640295.1 uncultured Dehalococcoidia bacterium
ATCTTTCTCACCCAATCGAATAGCGCGCCCAAAGGGGCTATGAGCGCCCAGTAAATCTGAACTACGCCTGTTCTGAATGCCTCATACAACCAAAAGCGTGAATCTGAAAAGAGTTCCAGAATTATTACGCTGGCCAACGCGACAATCGTAAATCCCGCAGCTTGCCAGCCTATTCCCCGGTCGCCAAGCCCGCGGGGCGTTTCCGATGTATTCATTCTATCACCATGCGCCCGCGCAAGGCAGGCCCCGTGAGCCTGAGCAAGGACTTTTCAAAAAATTGAAAGCCGTAGCGTACCGTTCGTCCTGAACTCGTCGAAGGACGCTTTTTGAAGCAACCGAGGATTCGGCTTGCGCTCATCCAAAGGATTCGCGCAAACTTCGCTCGCTCCTTCAAGCCTAAGCGGCCTGCGGCTCGACCAGGAAGTAGTAGGGTATATGCCACGTGCCGGCCGCTCCCAGATCAACCACCGCCTGCCTCGCGCGCGTCTTCACGATCTTGCCCTTCATTCCGAAGCGGGGACCGCCGCTTATCCGTCCCTGATACTCCACCACCTGACCTGGCTCTGCGCTTCCTGAAGTGAGGATGCGCTTTATGGCGTGTGGCTTGGGCATACCTGGCATAGGTATCTGTGCGTTGCTGAAGTTCTTAATCGCTGTTGTCATAGCGTCCATATCCTTGACTGCGACTAATTCATATCAAGAACACTTTAGAACAGAACCCGAGTTCTTGTCAATAGCTTTTAGCGCATTTTAGAAAAAGGGTTCTGGAAATTTCGACAATTCCACTTATACGGACGCGCAAATGAATTCGCTCGGACTATTAGGTACAATGATTTGCAATTTGAACGCAGGATAGCCCGCCAATGACAACAACAACCTCTCCCGCTTCCAACTCTGCCACAGACCAATCCGCCGACATCGAGCGCATCCTCGAACGCCGCGTCATGGTCATGGACGGCTCATGGGGTGTCATGCTCCAGTCCTACGACCTGAGTGAGGAAGACTACCGAGGCGACCTCTTCGCCGCCCATGAACGCGACCTCAAGGGCTGCATGGACGTCCTCGTTCTTACACAGCCCGATCTGATACGCGACGCGCAGCGCCAATACCTCGACGCCGGCGCCGACATCCTCACCACCAACACCTTCACCGCCACTCGCTACGGCCTGTCCGAGTTCGGCCTCGACCGCCACGTGTACGAAATCAACCGCGAAGCCGCTCGACTCGCTCGCCAGGTCGCCGACGAGTACACCGTCCGCGACCCCGACAAGCCGCGCTTCGTCGCCGGCAGCATAGGCCCCACCAACAAAACGCTCTCCATATCCCCCGACGTCAACGACCCCGGCTTCCGCGACGTCACCTTCGACCAACTCGCCCAAACATACGCCGACGCCGCGCGCGGACTGCTGGACGGCGGCGCTCACATCCTGCTGGTAGAGACCGTATTCGATACCCTCAACGCCAAGGCCGCGCTCTACGCCATAGAGGGCGTATTCGACGACCTCGGCGCGCGCGTTCCCATCATGGTCTCATTCACCGCCACCGACCTCAGCGGACGCAACCTGTCCGGCCAGACCGCCGAGGCGTTCTACGCATCAGTGTCGCACGTCCCGCTCCTCAGCGTCGGCATCAATTGCTCGCTCGGCGGCGACCAGATGCGCCCCTTTCTCGCCTCTCTCGCCGACGTCTCCTCGCACTTCGTCTCCTGCTATCCCAACGCCGGCCTCCCCAACGAGTTCGGCGAGTACGACGAGACAGCCGCTCACATGGCCGACAACCTGCGCGAATTCGCCCAGAGCGGACTCGCCAACATCGTCGGCAGTTGCTGCGGCTCGCGCCCCGAACACACCCGCGCCATCGCCGAGGCCGTAGCCGACATCCGCCCGCGCCGACGCCCCACATCGCGCTCCAATACCCTGCTCAGCGGCATCGAGACGCTCGAAATACGCGCCGACTCCAACTTCATCAACGTCGGCGAGCGCGCCAACGTCACCGGCTCCGCCCGATTCAGACGACTCATACGCCGCGAACGCTACGAAGAAGCCGTCGCCGTCGCCCGACAACAGGTGGAAAACGGCGCCCAGATCCTCGACGTCAACATGGACGAAGGACTGCTTGACTCCGAGGCCGCCATGGCGCGCTACCTCAATCTGCTCGCCGCCGAACCCGACATCTCCCGCGTTCCCATCATGGTGGACAGCTCCCGCTTCGACGTCATCGAGGCAGGCTTGAAGCGCTTGCAGGGCAAGGGCGTCGTCAACTCCATCTCTCTCAAGGAGGGCGAAGCCGAGTTCGTCCGTCAGGCGCGCGTCATCAAGCGCTACGGCGCCGCCGTCATCGTAATGGCCTTCGACGAGCGCGGCCAGGCCGACACCGTCCAGCGAAAGATCGCCATCTGCGAACGCTCCTACCGCATCCTCACACAGCAAGTCGGCTTCGCCCCCCAGGACATCATCTTCGACCCCAACATCTTCGCCGTCGCCACCGGCATCGAGGAGCATAACGACTACGCCGTCGCCTTCATCGAGGCCGCCCGCCAACTCAAGCGCCGCTTCCCTCTCTCCCACGTCAGTGGCGGCGTCAGCAACGTCTCCTTCTCCTTCCGTGGCAACGACGCCGTCCGCGAGGCCATCCACTCCGTCTTCCTCTACCACGCCACCCGCGCCGGCATGGACATGGGCATCGTCAACGCCGGACAACTCCGCGTCTATGAAGACATTCCGCTCGACCTCCGCCAAGCCGTCGAGGACGTCGTGCTGAACCGGCGCCCAGACGCCACCGAGCGACTCCTCGCCATGGCCGACACCGTTCGCGGAGAGGCCAGAGAGTCCGCCCAGGACGACGCCTGGCGCTCCCTCCCCATCACCGAACGCATCAGCCACGCGCTCGTCAACGGCATAGACGCCCACGTCGAGGCCGACGTCGAAGAAGCCCGTCTCGCCTCAGACCGCGCCCTCGATGTCATCGAAGGCCCCCTCATGGACGGCATGAACGTCGTCGGCGACCTCTTCGGCTCCGGCCGCATGTTCCTGCCCCAGGTCGTCAAGAGCGCCCGCGTCATGAAGAAAGCCGTCGCCCAACTCGTTCCCCACATCGAAGCCGAGCGGCGCGACTCCGACACCCCGCGCTCCAACGGCAAAATGGTCATCGCCACCGTCAAAGGCGACGTACACGACATCGGCAAGAACATCGTCGGCGTCGTGCTGGGCTGCAACAACTACGACGTCATAGACCTCGGCGTCATGGCCCCCTTCCAGAACATACTCGACGCCGCCCGCGAACACGACGCCGACGTCATCGGACTCAGCGGCCTCATAACCCCGTCCCTCGACGAAATGGTCACCGTCGCCCGCGAAATGAAGCGCCAGGAATTCCACATCCCGCTCCTCATAGGTGGCGCCACCACCTCCGTCGCCCACACCGCCGTCCGCATTGAGCCCGAATACCCACACGGCGTCATACACGTCAAAGACGCCTCTCGCTCCGTCACCACCATGAACCAGCTAATGCGCCAGGACACCAGGCAGACCCTCTTGCAAGACACCGCTCGCAATTACCGCAAGACGCGCTCAGACCGCGCCTCCCGCGCCGATCGCCGCCGCCTGCTGCCCATCGCCGAGGCCCGCGCCCGCCGCCAGACCTTCGACTGGCGCTCCACCGTCGCTCCCGCCCCCTCCTTCACCGGGACGCGCGTATTCGACGACTACCCACTCGAAGACCTCGCGCAATACATAGACTGGACCCCCTTCTTCCTCGCCTGGGAACTGCGCGGCGCCTACCCCGCCATACTCCAGCACCCCACATACGGGCGCGAGGCGCGAACCCTCTTCAGAGACGCCCAAAACCTGCTCGACACGATCATTGCCCGCAAAGCGTTCACCGCCCGCGCCGTCATCGGCTTCCATCCCGCCAACGCTGTCGGCGACGACGTGGAGCTATACGCAGACGAAACCCGCCAGCGCGTTCTCGCCCGATTCCACTTCCTGCGCCAGCAGGCCGACAAATCCAACCAGCGCGCCAACATCCCCCCCAACAACTTCTGCCTCGCCGACTTCATCGCCCCCGCCGAATCCGGCGTCCCCGACCACATCGGCTCCTTCGTCGTCACCGCCGGACTCGGCGCCGACCAGTTCGCCGCCGCCCTCGAGCAGGCGCACGACGACTACGGCGCCATCATCTCCAAAGCGCTCGCCGACCGTCTCGCCGAGGCCTTCGCCGAGCGCCTCCACGAGCGCGTCCGCAAAGAGTTCTGGGCATACGCACCCGACGAAAACCTCACCAACGAGCGACTCATCAAGGAAGACTACCGCGGCATCCGACCCGCGCCCGGCTACCCCGCCTGCCCCGACCATACCGAAAAAGCGACCCTCTGGACCCTGCTCGACGCCCAGCGCGCCACCGGCGCCCAACTCACCGAGAACCACGCTATCTGGCCCTCCGCCTCAGTCGCCGGACTCTACTTCTCACACCCAGACTCCCACTACTTCGGAGTCGGACGCCTCGCCCGCGACCAGATAGAGGACTACGCCACCCGCAAACAAATCCCCGTCGAAGAAGCCGAGCGCTGGCTGAGGCCAAACTTGGGGTATAATAGCGATAGCTCGTAAAGAAGGACACCCGCCATGAAAACCCTGACCATAGACGACAAACTATACTCCCACCTCCAAGAGCGCTCTGAAGAAACCGGACGCCCCATTGACGAACTTGCGACCGACGCCGTTAAGCTATGGCTTCTCGGTCTCAAAACAAGCAAGGCCGAACTCTCCAAGGTAGTACTCGTCGAGCGCGACAGTCAGACAACAGAATCCGAAATGCCGCCACTTGGCGCTCCCTACTCATCCCTCCACGTCGCGCTCAGTATGAACCTGGACGGCCCACCCGACTGGTCCGCCCGCCTTGACGATTATCTATACGGAGAACCCTGCGACGCCCGCGACCGAGCCGAACGCGCGGAGATAGAAGCCGCCGAACGCGAATACCAAGAAAAAGGCGGCATGGAAGCTGGCGCCTTCTTCCGTAGCCTGAGAAAAGAACGCGGCTGGGAATAACGGGCAGTGTTACTATTCGGGGATTTCGCTCGCAGAGGGAGACACATACAATTGACCAGTTACGTTGAACGGGACATAATATCTGCATGAATTGGGAGATAGCCGTCGTCCCTGACTTCAGGTCGGAGCTGAACGAATTGCCCCTGGCGGTACGGGAGAAGTTGTTTGCATACGCGAATCTATTAAGGATACGCGGTCCTGCGTTGGGGCGTCCGTATGCAGATACCATGAACGGCTCACGCCATCCCAACATGAAAGAACTTCGGTTCAACGCCGATGATGGCGTATGGCGAGTCGCCTTCGCGTTCGATCCTGAGCGGAGAGCTATCTTTCTCGTAGCTGGGGACAAATCAGGGAGCAGTGAAAGACGCTTTTACAGAAATCTCATCGCCAAGGCGGACGATAGGTTTGACAAGTATCTGGATCATTTAAGAGAGGAACGAGATTCAAGATGATTACAGTACAGGAGTTGATCGCCCAACTGCCCCCGGACAGTCAGAAGAGAATAGAAGAAATGACCAAGGCGTTGATCGCCGAAGAGAAGATGTTGCGCGAATCCAACGAGACATCCCCAAAAGTCGAGGAAGCCGAAGCCACTGTTATCGAGGCCGCAGGTAACGACTAACAAGAAACACAGCAACGACTATTCTCTGAGGACAAGCAGACCGCAGCCGTAGTCTGACCGCAGACCAACATGATAACCACCGAACACATCCAGACCGCCCATGAATTCCTCGACAAGTCCGACCACTACTTCTCCGAAGGCGACGAACTCCAGGGATCCAAGAAGATGTGGGCCGCCGCCGCCCACGCCGTAATGGCCCTGTCCCAGCAAAGAGGCTGGAACTACGGAGACCATCGCTCCCTGCGAGTCGCCGTCCGGCGAATCGCCGAGGAACAGGACGACCCACTCCTGGAACTCGCCTTCGGGATCGCTGAGAAATTCCACGCCAACTTCCACCACAAATTCATGCAGAACTACGAATTCAAGCGCGACCACTCCGCCGTCCACCACTTCGTCCAACGCATCCGGTCCCTGTTGGACTCAGAGTAGGCCGCCTCTCCCAGAATGAAGCCTTGCCTACGATTCTGGAATACGAGCAAGAATCCTATTCCACCCAACGTTCAAGCGCCCCACATAATAGTAGGCGACATCGAACTCAACCTCCCCGAAGCCATCTTGGAAGTAGTTCGACTGTTATCTGAAGACAAACAAGCCCTAGAGATAAGCTGACACAGAATCATTAAGATCAAGCACTTAGTGTCACTCCACATTACCTTTCCAAACCTTACACATAAACACCCTCGCACTTTCAAGTTCATCGTCTTGGGACAGGTCACGATCTTCCAGGACTCTCTGAACCCAAGATGGTCCATGGCCACCGATTGACTTGCAAAAGCCTTCCAACTCTCCAACTGGTACTATCCAAAGTCCTGCCTGACTACAAATGCCCTTGAGTTCATTAAACTGCTGAGTTGCCTGCCCTTGTGGCAATGCCGCTTCACCGGCCCTCTTGATAGCACTCCAAGGCGAGGTCTCACGGAAGATATTTTCAATCTTTGACTGTACGTCCTTTGGGAATTCCTTGGTTGGCTTCACCTTTTCCAATTCCCCTTCAATTGATTTCCTAACGTCTTCTGCCGTTAAAGTCGCCTTGTATTGTTCAACCGCATGTCGCACCGATCTTGCTAGTGGTTGAATAGTTGACCAATCCCCACCCAATACTTCAATGATCTGCTTTAGGACTGCCTCTTCTCTAAGGACATCTATGTCTGCAATAACGTCTGTCGGAACATCCAATGACGTCAATGTCCTCGCTAATGACGCCATGCGATGCTTTCCATTAGCATGAACAAAAAGCACATCAGGTTGATGGCTTCCATTGACATCTGGAAGGTCGAGGACCGAGCTGTAGAACATACAGTCAGCATCTGACTCGCAGATAATCACTCTTTCGTGGAACACACCGGATAACACAGAAGAATATTTCATCAACGGGTCTCTGCTAATCTCACCGACGAGTTCTTTGTCTAATTCCTTGATTCTGTTGATGTTCCCTTCGCGTCGAATTCTCAATACCCGTAGATGTTCGGACGCGACATTTGTCAAACCGTGCAACACATCCGGGCTATGAGTTGCCACGATAAGTTGAGCGCGGGGTGACCTCTCAGTCGCGATTATTTCTCCGAGTAGCCTAGTGGTTCAACACTTTTGCAATGAAGGGTATAGCGACTTCAGGCGTATGCG
>CAZXFX010000014.1:0-64786 GCA_964640295.1 uncultured Dehalococcoidia bacterium
TTGAGGTGTACTTTGCGATAGACAGGGTGGTGTCCGCAGTAGAGGAGCGGATCAAGGCGCTGACGGGGGTGGAGGAACTGCCGCGCTATACTCCGCCGACGCAGGGGCGGATGGATGAATCCGCTCAAAATAGTGGTGAATGAAATTGATAGCTCACCTCTTCACTCAAGTCTAAAATGAACTGCGCTTGATCATGGCTATTCCCACTCAAAATCAAATACACCGTCCGTTTCTCGAAATTGTGTCATCTTGGGATGGACAAGATTTAGTAACTATCCGTCAAATCATTGCGCTTCTCATTCAGCGATTCCATTTGACAGAGGCCGATGTAGAGGACAGGTACCCTTCAGGGCGTCCGAAATTTCAAAACAGTGTCTATTCGGCGGCTTCTCTACTAAGACGCGCTGATTTAGTTCATTCGCCCACCCGAGCAACGTTTCAATTTACTCAACAAGGTCGCAAGATTCTCGCAAGTAGTCAAGGTGAAATAACCAGTGGTATGTTGTTGCGCTTGATTAGAGATAGGCGACAAGATGCGGAGCATAGCGTCCCAGTTGATTCGCCCACAGCGGTAATCAATGAACAACCCGAATCATTCCAAACTATCTGCTATGAATCTGTGGTGGATTCGCCGAATGACCATTCAGATAAGCCTGTGAGAGAATTAAAAGGCGAATTGATTTCCATTTCCCCTGAGATCTCTGAATTGAGTTCATATGAACAGTTGGAAGAAGTCTATCGTGAATTGCAAGACGGTCTTGCCGACGAGTTGCTGGTCGGAGTGAAAAGCATATCGCCAGCCGGCTTCGAGCGGTTGGTAGTCGGTCTTCTCGAAAAGATGGGGTACGGGGAAGGACGCGCGGTTGGGCGTAGCGGCGACGGCGGGATAGACGGGATCATCAACCAGGACCCGCTGGGGCTGGAAAAGGTCTATATCCAGGCGAAACGCTGGCAGAATCAGGTTGGCGAGCCTGAAATCCGCAACTTCTCGGGCAGTCTGGAAGCCAGAGGCGCCAGCAAGGGTGTTTTCATCACGACATCCGCTTTCAGTTCGACCGCTCGCCAGACGGCGCAATTCATATCGGCGGGAAACAAGTTCATACGCTTGATTGACGGCGACGAACTCGCCGGCCTAATGATTAGGCACGGCGTGGGCGTCGTAACAGAGACCACATACGAAGTGAAGAAGATAGACGAAAATTACTTTGTCGATTTGTAGCCATATACGCAAGTTCCGATGATCCGATCTTTTGCAGATAAAGATACTGAAGACCTGTTCAGAACTGAGAGAAGCAGACGATTCAGCGCCATAACCTGAGTGGCTCTGAGAAAATTGGTTCAACTCAACCAAGCGCGTGTCCTCGATGACCTTGTCGCGCCGGCTTGAAGTTCTCAGAGGGCGTTTGTCGGGCAGACACTCTATTTGTATAAAGGATCAATGGCGCATAGACTTCCGATGGACCGACGACGGACCGGAAGATATGTCCATAGTTGACCATCATTGAAGCGATAGGCTTTGTTGACAGGGAGCTTGCGCCGTTATAGGTTACGAAAAATTGGGCGCCAGTCTTATTTCAAGAGGGAAACTGCGATGAATTCTCCAATCACACCCTGTGAGATTCACCTCACTCCAATGGGGACTTCGCAGAATGCAATGGCTCGCGCTATTGGAGTTTCGCCGCGCGCTATCAGCGAGACCGCGCGCGGCAGACGCTCGATCACGCCAGTCATGTCCATACGGTTTGGCGCCTTCTTCGGACAATCTGACGAATTTTGGCATGGTATTCAGGTTGAGTGCGACTTCCGAAAGCTAGCCGCCGATAAACAGAAACTCATCTCTGACATACAGCCCGCCTCGACCCTGGCGCGGAACTCCTAGCTGTCTTAAGTTGGCGATTGCAGCCCTGATTTTCTCTAAAGTCTCGATTATCCCCCCAGTTATACAAGGAGCGGACAAACATGAAATTTGGACTTCTATTCGAGATGCAGCGCCCGTTCGAGGGCAACGATATTGACTGGAACACGCTTTACAAGGAGACGCTCGAACAGTGCGAACTGGCCGACCGGGTGGGCTTCGACAAGCTGTGGTTCGTCGAGCACCACTTTCTGCTTGGCTTTTCGGGTTCGCCCTGCCCTGAAGTCATCTTTGGCGCGCTGAGCCAGCGAACGAAGAACGTGAGGATAGGGTTCGGGGTTTCCATATTGCCGCACGCGCATCCCATACGCATAGCTGAGCGGGTCGCCATGGTTGACCAGCTAACCGACGGGCGCGTCGAGTTCGGCACGGGGCGCTCCAACGCCTACGAGCAGATGGGGCTTGGGGTTGATCCCAGGGACACGCGCGAGATGTGGAGCGAGTCCATCGAGATGCTTCCCCAGATATGGCAGTCGGAGGACGAGTTTTCATGGGAAGGGAAGTTCTGGAACGTGCCGGCACGTCGCGTCCTGCCGAAGATATACCAGAAGCCGCATCCGAATATGTACTTGGCGTGTACCCAGTCGGCGAGTTTCGATCTGGCGGCGGAGAAGGGAATCGGCGTGCTGTCATCCGCCTCCTACGCGCCGACGGTGCTTGCCCGGCACGTGAAGACGTACAAGGAAAAGGTCCAGAACGCTAATCCAGTCGGCGCGTTCGTGACCGACTACTGGGCGAACAATGTCCATGCCTATTGCGGTCCAGACAATAGCGAAGCGCGTGAGTTGGCCGCCGAATCTATGAAGACGTTCTTCGGGCCGGACAAGCCATACATCGCGGGTCGCGTGGGCGCGTATGAAGAGTTGCTGGAGGCGTGGGGCGGAGTTCCCGACCATCTTCAGGCGGACTTTGGGCGCTGGCTGAGACAGTCGGACGAAGCGCATAAGCAGCAGGCGGAGGAAGTGGGCATATCGCTGGACTCGGGACCGGGGGCGGCGCGCGCCGCCATCGCTGAGCTGGACGGCGACACGCTCGCCGACCGAGGCGTGACCATCGCGGGAGATCCTGAAAGCTGCGTCAGCGCGATTATGAAGTATCACGAAATCGGCGTGGATGAGGTTATGATGATCATTCAGACAGAGACCATTCCGCACGATAAGGTGATGAGTTCCATCGAACTGTTTGGCAAAGAGGTGTTCCCTGCTGTGCGGGAGAGGATTGGAGCGAAGGCCGCCGCGGCGGACTAATACGCTAATATCTAATCTGGGCAATCGGCTCCATATAAGTTCAGCAGGCATGATGCGAGGCTAAGGAAAAAATGGATAACACAGTCGTCATATTGGTCGTAATACTCGCGCTGGCCGCCGTCTGCGCGGGAGCATACTTCTACTTTGCTTCGAGGGCTAGAGAGAGGCGCGAAGCGGAAGAGAAGGATCAGAGGCTGCGAGACGCCATAAATAACGTTCTCATGTCCGATCCCATTACCAGGGACAACATAGATATACTCCGTGAAACGGACTCGGAATATCTGCCGCAGGCGGTTGACCTTCGCAGAGAGCAGGTCGCCAGAGAAGAACGTCGCCGCGAAGAGGATAGACAAGAGCGTCGCCGCAGAGAGGAGCGGGGTTGAGGATTTCATTCCTTTTCCGCCAATGAACGCGATGAAGAAAGGAAATGCTAGATGACCATAGATGTAGCCACTGCAATCGCTCGAATTCTGAAGCAAGAAGGGATCGAATGGGTGTCCACTTTTCCTGTGTGCAGGGTGAATAACGCGCTGGGGCGCGAGGGCGTTCCGATGGTGATGATGCGGGACGACCGTTACGCAATCGCGCTCGCCGACGCCTTCTCGCGGGTTACGGGCGGCGACAGGATAGGCGTCTGCACGGTGCAGGGCGGCGTCAACGCGGCCGGCATACAGGTCGCCTACGCTGGGTTGGCGCAGGCGTTCGAGGACGGTTCTCCCATCCTGTGCATAACAGACGGCGTTCCCGCAGGCAGTTCGGAGAACAGTCGCTTTGACGTGACGACCAGCCTGAAATCTGTTTCCAAGTGGTACGGCTACATTGACAGGCCGGAGCGAACGCCAGAGTTCATGCGACGCGCTTTTACCATGCTCAAGAGCGGCAGACCCGGGCCTGTGGTATTGTCCGTTCCCAACGCGGCCGCAACTTACGACGAATCAGCCGATCCCTACACGCCCGTGAAGGGCTGGAAGTCTGCGCCGGATCCTCAAGACGTGTCCATAGCGGCGGATCTGCTTCTGGACGCCGAGAACCCGCTAATCTACGCGGGCGAAGGCGTCATCTACGCTGGAGCGTCTTCCGAACTGAAGGCGCTGGCTGAACTGATGGGGACGCCTGTTATCACGACACTCAAAGCCAAGGGGGCTTTTCCTGAAGACCATCCGCTGTTCGTGGGAGTTCGGGGAGAGCCGGCGGCGCATTATCTTCGCAAGAGCGACTTGATTCTGGCGATAGGGTCGAGCCTTTCGCCCGCGCGCTTCTCTCATGCCATTCCCGACGCGCCCAGCAAGACGATAATCCAGTGCAATCTGGACGAATTCCACGTCAACAAGATGTACCCGATGGCGCACGCCGTACTCGGCGACGCGAAATTCACCATTCGGGCGCTTATCGAAGAGGTGTCTGACAGGACAGACGGAGCGGAGAGAGATTCCAGCCAGGTAGAGGAGGAGATTAAAGAAGTCCGCGATTCCGGATTCGCCGTGTATCGGGAGGCGATGGCTTCCGACGAGAAGCCGATCAATCCGTACAGGGTGTATGCGGGCCTGATGGAGGCACTGGACCCGCGCAACTCGTTCGTGACCCACGACTCGGGCAACACGCGCGACCAGTTAAGCACAGTCTATGATACGCTCATTCCGCGCGGGTTCCTGGGGTGGGGCAACGTCTCCACGCTGGGTTTCAGCCTTGCTGCCGCGATGGGCGCGAAGATAGCTTTCCCCGAAAGGCAGTGTGTCGCAGTGACCGGCGAGGCGGGCGTCGGGTATATGCTCGGCAATCTGGAGGTTCCCGCGCGGCAGAAACTGGGCGTGACGGTCGTCCATATCAGCAATGGGGGCTTCGCCGGGTACGGTCCGGGCTTCTGGGGAGAAGGGCATGATCCTTATACCCATGAGGTGCTTGGTCCAGACGAGGTGGATATGTCGAGAGTCATCGGGGAGTTGGGTTTGCATACCGAACGAGTCACCGAGCCTGATGAGATCGTTCCCGCGCTCGAACGCGCTCTGGCTGCCAACGAGAATGGACAGCCAGCCTACATCGAGTTCATTTGCTGCCAGTACCCTGTGTACGGCGGCTGGGTGACCGGCTCTGTTGCGCACTAGCGATTCGACTGAGCGAGGCGACAGCGAACAGAGCGCGTGGTCGCGCGAGTTCTGGATAGCCCAGATCGTTACGGTGGCGGTGATTGCCGCCGCCATCGCATTGGCGATAATATCTGAAGATCGCGGCCTAGCTTCCGCCTCGGCTCAAGGGACTCCGTATGAGGAACCCGCTATCGGTTTCGGTTTGGGACTGTCCGAGGTGGGATCACCTATCGAGTGTCCCGATTCAGGCGGTCTCGCTGACGACTGTTCTGTTCTGCTATCCATTCAGGCGGAACTTGCGGGTGAAGTTGAACTGGGCTGGGACGCGGATGTCCCCGTATCTGAGTGGAAGGGGGTCGCTGTCGGCGGACAGCCGCCGCGCGTCTTTGCGCTCAACCTCACGACGTCCGAGTTGAACGGCGGGATTCCGTCAGAATTGGTCCAGTTGTCCGAACTGAGAGCGCTGCACCTGTACGGCAACGACCTGAGCGGCGAAATACCTTCCGAACTGGGACGCTTGGCGAATCTGGATACACTCGATCTGGGGGACAACCAGCTATCCGGCGCTATACCGCCTGAACTCGGCCTGCTTGACCGTCTTGTGTCGCTCGACCTCAGCGCAAACCAGTTCTCGGGGACGCTTCCCGCTCAGATTGGAGACTTGGAAAGGCTGGAGTGGCTGGTCATCGCTGAGAATGAGTTGACGGGTAGCGTTGAGGAGATTCTCGAAAGGCTGCCCAACCTGGAGTATTTGAGTGTGTACGGGAACCAGTTCGACGGGTGTATCCCAGCCAGGCTCAGGGAAGTGGATGGCTTCTTGGGAGACGTACCTTTCTGCGACGCTCGCTAAGCCATAAGCCACTCCGCTATTGAGCGCTCCCTCTTCCAGCCCCAGGTTTTCGACAACTGGACGCAATATGCCTTGTAACTCTCTAATGCCACTGATGATGATGTAGGCTAGTCAACTTGGCTATTGACGGGAAGCAATTGAAGGGAATGAGTGATGCATCGTTTGGGATGGATGGGGCTAGGAGCGGCAGCGGGCATAGTCCTCGCTGGCGCGCTTGCGATAGCAGCTTTCCAAATGCTAATACCTTGGGAAACTATATGCGCGACCGTAGCTCCTACCCAAGAGATGGTGAGGTTGGGCAGCGCCCTGATTGTGGAACTTCAAGCGTGGCTGGTCAAAGCCGAGGAGTTCCTGAGCGCAGGCGGTTCGACGGCGCAATCCACTGAAGTCAGAGAAGGACTCGGCGGACTTGTGGACAGGGCAAGGGGAGCGTTGCAGACGACCGCGACCGTGGCCGTTGACGTTGTCGCCGCGCCTCTCATGCTGCTGATTGACGCAGCGCAGATCCTTCTCGAATCAATTCAAGACGCGGTGGACGCGGCGCGCGATTCGCTGGAAAGCATTGACCAATCGCGCTGCGGCTAATATAGATTGCCCGGATTTTGCCTTCTGACCGTCGGCCACAACCAGGATGAACCTGTCAAAATACTATCTGGCGCAAGAATATAGAGAGGAAAGAATGGATCTCGGTCAGTTCTCAGTCAGCCTAGCGGTGAAGGACATCGCCGCGTCTTTGGAATTCTATCGAAAATTTGGTTTCGAGGTGATAGACGGCGGGCACATGAATGAAGACTTTGCGGATTCAGATACGCAGAAGTGGCGTATCTTGAAGAACGACAGCGTGGCAATCGGACTGTTTAAGGGTATGTTCGAGGGGAACATACTCACGTTCAATCCGGAGGATTTGCGCCCGATTCAGAAGACGCTCAAGGAGTCGGGAGTGGATTTCATTTCGGAGGCGGACGCGACGACCTCTGGTCCGTGCAGCGCTGTCCTGGCCGACCCGGACGGCAACACCATCCTGCTCGACCAGCATTATTAGCCTGAGTCGGAGGCAGAGACTTCGTTCAGGACGGGTTCCCAGTCTTCACGTCGGGGAGTTACGGAGAAATCTCTGATAAGCATTCGCAAAATGGCACTGATGGATACTTGTCCTGTGGGCAGGTGTACGTTGCCGATTTCGGCTCGCCCTATCATGGCTCCATGCCCGATGTGAAGATGCGGCACTATGATCGGACTCTGTCCCACAGGATGCCAATGATACTCCAGGACATCTCTGCCCTCATCATCAACGATTGAGTAGCGATAACCTGTTTCCGTGACTGTCCAAGAATCGCTTGGTGAGTCGGATTCGACTATTTGGTAGTATTTGTACAGCAGAAACCACAGTCTGGACTCGCCACCAAGTCTCACTGGAGCTTCCCTATTCATAGTAAGAAGGTGAGGTATGGCCGAAGGGTAGTATCCGCCGTCAACTGAGACAACGGAGTCTGATACACACGAAACGGCGAGTTGAATCGGGTCAATATAGTTGTTGACTGCCTCGACCGGCGTCCTGCCCTGCATTAGGATTCCGATTTCTCCCACGCTTCGGGTATCATCATCGCCAAGCTGATAACATCACCATGTCTCTCGCGGTCGTTATCGAACTCGCCGGCTTTCCACGCCTTGAAGAATTCGTCGAGACTCATGCCGAAGTTCTTGCGCGCCAGATTTTCCTTCATCTCCCGCGCCTCTTCTTTGGTAAGGAATACAGGTTTGGGGACTTTTATCTCTTCTTTCTTCGTTTTGGTCGTCATGGGAAGTCTCCTGCCTTGATCCGAGATTCACCTGATTAAGTGTACCATGCGGCAGACGGGCGAGTTTAGCGCGCTCAGAACTGGGTGTATAGCGTTGGCGATCGCTGTGGCTCGGTGATTTCGTCAGGGCCGAGCGGGTAGGCTTCCTTCTTGTATATCTGGATGCGGTCCGAGCCGTAGTCGGTTATATACATCATCTGGTCATAGACTCGCGTGGCGACCGGCCAGCGGAGACGCTTCTGCGGCTCTATGGAGGTCATCTCGCGCAGCCTGAGCGCCTTGATGTTTGATTTCATGTAGCCCAGCGCCTGTTTGGACAGCGTCGCGTCGCCGCGGAATAGTTCCACGAAAACGCCGTCTTGCCTGAATAGCTGAACTCGGTTGTTCGCCCAGTCTGTAACATATATGTCGCCATGTTCGTCCACAGTTACGCCGGACGGTCGATTGAACTCGCCTTCGCTGTCGCCCGACCCTCCGACGCTGAAGATGAACTCGCCGTCCGCGCTGAACTTCTGGACGCGGTCGTTGCGCCAGTCCGCGACATACACGTCTCCCAGTTCATCCACGCATATACCCCAAGGCATATTGAACTCGCCTTCTTCGGAGCCGTATCCGCCGAATTGCGCCAGGAACTCGCCGTCGCGCGTGAATTTCTGTATGCGATGATTGCGGGTGTCGGCGACATATACGTTTTCGTCGGGATCCAGGGCGATGCCGGACTGACGATTGAACTGGCCGGCGCCATTGCCCGGCTCTCCCCACTGGCCGAGTATCTCGCCCTCTTTGTTGATTATCGTTATCTGGTTGGTCCCTTCGTCGGAAATCCACAGATTTTCTTCGCTGTCCATCACCATGGATGCGGGCCAGACGAACTTGGCGTTGACCGAGTGCGTTCCGCCGATCTGGGCCGCGCCTCCCGCGGCGAGATTTATCGCCCCCAGGTCTTCGTCGTCTTGCGAAAGACGCCTGATGAACGAGACGCCGCCGCGACAGAGGACGAACAGGTCGCCCGTTCCGTCAACCGCCAGGTCAACGGGCGTGTTGGTAAGACGTCTCATGCCGAGCGTCTTGTCGTAGCTGAATCCTACCCTGAGAAGCGCGTATGGCCTACCCATTTTCTTGCCTCCGTCTCTCTCTATATCTCATCTCTGCGCTTAATGGCGTCAGTCCGCGAATATGGGGAGTTCTTCGTAGAGTCCGCCGACAATCGGGGATGCCTCCACGCCCATCCACTGTTCCAGCAGGGTGGTGTATAGCCCGCGAAAATCGTAAGTGTGCGCCATGTCGCCGTCGGTCTGCTTGTCCAGTTCCAGAGAGGGGTATTCGGCGTAGAGTCCGCCCTTCACCCGGTCGCCTATGACGAAAGATCCTCCGCCCGCGCCATGGTCGCAGCCGCTTCCGTTGTCCCTGATTCGCCGCCCGAATTCGGTGAACACGAGCATCACCACGTTGTCGGAGGCGTCGTGGTCTCTGATGTCCTGGAAGAAATCCATTATCGCGCCTGACAACTCGCTCAGCAGACGCGGGTGAGTCGGGACCTCGTTGGCGTGGGTGTCGTAACCGCCATGCTGAGTGTAGATGATTCGCGTCCCGAGGTCCGCCAAGTGAACGCGCGCCGCGTCTCTCAGGCTCCGCGCTATCGGGTTGTTCGCGTACTCAACGTCGGACGTGTACATTTCGGGCGCTTTCCTGAGTATGTCGGCGCCCTTTAGCACGTCGAGTCCGGTCCGCGCGATGTACTCTCGCGCTGGACCGCTTCCTATGGCCTGGCCGTACATCTTCTGGAATATCTCCAGCGCTTGCTGACGCTGCGACTCCTCGGATATGCCGGTCATAACGCCATAGTTGTCCAGATCGCCGACCGATGTAATCGGAACGCCTTGCTTTGCCATGGCGCGGGGCAGCCCTCGACCGATGTTGACGCAGGTGAGCGGATTTTCCTTGAGCGGGTCCATCTGGGCTACGACCTGGCCAAGCCAGCCCTCAGTTCCGATTCTGTCCGGTTCAGACGTGTGCCAGATGTCCATGCCGCGGAAGTGCGACCTGCTGGAGTCCGGGTAACCGACTCCCTGCACGATGGCGACGTCGCCCCGGTCGTATAACTCCTTTACAGGCGCGAAGTTGGGGTTGAAGCCCAGATAGTCGTCTATCGGCAGAACTTCCTCTTGCGGTATCCCGATAATCGGCCTGGAGTCGTAGTAGATGTCGTTCCCGTAGGGGATGAGCGTGTTCATGAAGTCGTTGCCGCCGGTGAGCTGCACGACCACGAAGACAGTCTGCTTGCCGTTTGCTTCCATTTCTGTATCTCCCTTGGCCGTGTCTATGCAAACTGGTATTCAACCGACGCGACAATGAACTGCACCATACGGGCGACTCGTTCCGCGCTTCGCTCGCGCTGTTCGGGGTTGCCGAACGATAGGTCGCCGCCGGATTCAGCGTAGTCAGTCAGCGCCTCTCTTGTCATCGCGTCAACCGTTAGGGGCCCGACTAGATCGAGGGTTCTGTCCACGAAATCGTCCGGGGGAATTGGTTCGCCTTCCGACGCAAGTCTGTCGTAGATCGCGCGTATTCCGGGCAAATCGTCGCTTGCGAGTTCGTTGACTGCGAAGTTGATGCGTTCGGCGAGCGTTCCGCAGTCTATCCATTCGCTGCCGGTGTGCCATCCTTCTACGGTGGGAGGCGTCATCAGGCGCTGCCCCATCAGTCCGGCGGCCGCCGGCGCGCCGTGCAGGCTGGGTTCCGGGAAATCGTGGTTTCCCGCCAGTTTGATGGTTCCCGCGACCAGTTCCGCCGGGCTCTTGACTTTCTTGAAGCGCGCCTCCTTGAAGAAGTCGGAGTTGAAAAGCGCGCGAAGGACGCCCCGAACGTCGCCGCCGTTCTGGAAGTAGGCGTCGCAGAGCGTCTCGATTGCTTGCGGGTCCTGCGGAGGCGTTTCGTTCCAGGAGGGCACTTGAGGCTCGTCGGCGACGAAGAAGTTGTATAGGTGGCGCGAAATGAAATTGGCGGTGGCGGGCCGCTCTACGATGATCGCTATGATGTCCTCGCCGTTGAAGCGACCTTTGTGTCCGAGGAATGTCTTTTCGCTGTCGTCGTGGTCTTTTTCTCGATAGACGAATTCGGACGGGTAGCGTCCATAGGGGTCGAGCGGTATGGGCTGCGTGAAAGTCCAGCCGGTGAAGGCGCGCGACGCCATCTTGATGTCGTCCTCGGTGTAGTTGCCGACTCCCATCGAGAACAGTTCGAGCAGTTCGCGCCCCCAGTTCTCGTTGGGCCTGTCTCCAAAGTTCTCGCAGTTGTCCAGCCAGAAGATCATCGCAGGGTCCTTGGCGAGATCCACGAGTATCGTCTTCATGTCCGACATGGCGTTGCGCCGAAACATTTCTATTTGCGCTTTGGACGATGGTCCGTGCTCGCTTTTGCCAACCGACGTGGCGAACACGTGGTGCCAGAACAGCGCCATCTTCTCTTCCAGCGGACGCTGGGTGTTCACCATGCGGTAGATCCAGCGAGTGTTCCACGGCTCCACCGAATCAGGGTTGTTTAGCTCTAGCCAGTAGCGAATGACTATATCGTCGTCCACTTCCGGGAATCTTTCAGGATGAAGCAAGTCTTCTACTACGGATTCATAGCTTTGAGTTGAGAGCGATTCCAGTTCGTCACGGGTCGCTCCGAATCCCGCGCGGCGCATCAGGTGCGCGGTCAGGGCCAGGTCGGGTTGCGCCATGTTCATCATCTCCTGTTCAATCTTTTTGGCGAGAGGCGAGGCGTCTAGCGATGGCAAGCATTATATGCCATTGTATGAAAAAAATCTCAGGTTTATAGGCTACTCAGATTCAGGGTCGAGAAAATTTGGCTGGACTCGGCGCTTCTGTGAAGTCCGACGCATATACGCGCCGGCAAGCATTGCGACTCCTATCGCGCCCAGCGCTGTCAGAGCGAGGTGCAGCGTCCCTCTCGACATCAGGCCATAGAATGGGTTGGCTTCAGAAAACGGGGCGAACGGCGCTACATCCGTATTGATGATGGCGTCCAGGAAAACGTGGCTGAAACCGCCGGCCAACGCGCCTGAAATCGCCGCGAATAGGGATACCTCTGGTCTGACCCAAGAGAACTTTCCCAGTTTCTGATCCCCGAAGAGATTCCATCGCCTGGCCAGCCATCTGCCAGCGGGCAAGCCTATTCCCACAGATAGAGCCGCGATTGCGATTGCGCCCGGAAATGTGTGGAAGTGCAGAAGTCCGTGGATGGCCCCTTTGCCTATGAATATGGCCAGAACTACCTCGCTGTCCATTATTGCCTGCGTGAACGCAAACATGGCTATGCCGAAGCGATTCGGAGCCGCGGCCTTGACCGCCAACGCCGGCCCTAGATGAAATGGAGTGAGCGGCATGGGGGGAACCTGTATTATGCTGGATATTGGGGCTACTTGCGCGCTATGCCGCAGCTAATAGCTGCGGATATGTATCCCATAATCCTTTTGTTTGGTCCGTAGAGCTTTGTTGGGATGTGCTTGGCCGCGGGAGATTTCAGATTCCTGATATTCAGGGTTCCAAAGAGCCTCTGAGGAGCCTGTATCAGTTTGGTCGGAGGATTGGATCACCCCCATCCTAGCCTTCCCCCATCAAGGTGGAAGGGACTTTTGCGCGAGATGGAGCGCCGATCTATCTCTACAATCCATGCCTTGGGTTCGGATGGTCAAGGACCGCCGGGTTCACCAGGTTGTCCGGCATTCGGCCTGTGAGGACATACGCCACCTCGCGGGCGGCGCGCCGCTCCAGTTCCAGGGTAGATTCCTGGCTGAAGAAGGCGACGTGCGGCGTAATGATGATGTTGTCCAGCGACAGCAGCGGATGGTCGTTTGACGGGTGGTTGTCCGCCATCACGTCCAGCCCCGCGCCCGCGATTGCGCCGTTGGTAAGGGCTGAATGCAGCGCTTCCTCGTCTATCAGCCCGCCACGAGCGCAATTGATTAGGTATGCCTCGGATTTCATCAGAGCGAGTTCGCGTTCGCCTATCATGTTCTGGGTGTGTGGATTCAGCGGAGCGTGCAGAGACACGAAATCGGATTCCCTGAGCAGCGTGTCGGTATCCACGTAGCGCGCGCCGCGCAGGGCGGCGGTCTGTGGATTGAAGAGCGGGTCTGAGGCCAATACGCGCATTCCGAAGGCGAGCGCCTTCTGCGCCACCGCCTGGCCTATGCGCCCGAAACCGATTACGCCCATCGTCTTGCCGCGAAGACGCATCATGCGCATCGTGAGGGGGACGCTGCCCCATCCGTCGCCCTTTACCGAGTTGTCGAACAGAGCGACGCGCCTGTTCCATGCCAGCAGAAGCGCCATCACATGGTCCGACACCTCGTCAACGCAATAGTCAGGGACGTAGGTGACAGCCATGCCCAGTTCGGTGGCCGTGTCCACCGCGATGTTGTCCACCCCGACGCCGAATCTGCCGACCGCCACGCAGTTGGGCGCGGCTTTCAGCACGTTGGGGGTGACCTGCGCGAAACACGTCATTATGGCGTCCACGTCTCCCGCGAGCGAGATGAGAGTCTCTTCGCCGCCGTCCGGCGCGACTATCGCCTCGGCGTCCGCTTCCTTTCTCAGGACGGCTTCCTCCGGCTCGGTCGTCGGCCAAACATGATCGGTTATCAGGACTTTGAATTTGGGCATTGGGAGGTCTCCTGAGGGAGTGTTACATTCTATTCAGTTTGTTCACTGTGGCGCATCAGTCGGACTTTCGATGGTGATACTGTCCATCTCCAGTTCTGTTGTGCTTGGGCAGTTTGCCTGTCCTGCGCTTGTAACCCTGTATTTTCTTAGCCTCAAGTTGTTCCGCTGACTTCCGAGACATGGGCTTCGATTCCACTACCATCTTCCCGCCTTTTTCCAAATTCCCATGGTTCGTATGTTGAGCGGCGCGCCGGTTTGGGTTATTTGTCGAACCCACATACGTCCGTTTACCACTAGAATTATAGAGTGAATAAACAGAAACTCCGCTTTTCGATGACTTAGGTTTTGAGTTGCTATGAGAACGTTGTCCTCTATTCTTGCCTGCGCTGCCACTCGCGCCTCTCCGGGGTTCGCCTGAGCGTTTCCCGCCACCGGATGAGCGAAATCCGCCAGAACGTCTGCCTCCCCTGAATCCAAATCTAGCCATGTTGTTCACCCTCTCCTGTCTGCTAACAATCAAAAATTCCAAGGCTACTGTGAATCCTCTTTGGCTATGAGATATTCCCGCTGTTGATAGAACAGTGGGATGTCATATTGAATGGTGTCCCATAGTGAATCAAGGTTCACGTTATCATAAGACTTTACTGAATGGCGGTAGAAGGATTCTGCATCTTCCCAGGGCACTTCGGGATGCGAGCGTCTCAAATCGTCGGGTACTTGTGAGGCGGAGGCGCTGATGATTTGGATAACCTTTTGAAGGGCCAGATTCAACATCGCGTTGTTATCCATATCCGTCCGAGAATGCCCCTGAGCCATATCTAAGGCGTCATGAGAGTAATCCATCATGTGGAAGATGTACACCATCGGGTCGCGTCTTGTCATAGATGACCTCCGCTTCGTCGAGGACTTCCTGCCTGAAATACGGGCTCAGATCCATGGCGGTGTTGATGTCCACTTTTCTGCCAAGGATATCCGAAAGATCATTCGGCATATCCCAGAAGAATTTCAGACCCGGGGTTGGCCCGGGTTGGAACTCCACCAGCACGTCCACGTCGCTTTCGGGCGTAAAGTCGTCGCGTATCACTGAGCCGAACAGCGACATCTTCTTGACGTTCCATCGCTGGCAGAACTCGGCTATCCGGTCATGCGGAATCTCAATTCGGGCGCTCACGTTCGCTTTCTCCTCTATTCCAGCGCCATCGGCTTGAACATGCAGCCTTCCACGAATATATCAAAGAAGTCCGGCGTCGTTTCAAGCTCCACGTGTTCTATCGTCGCCGCCACGCGCTCCATGCGCTCCCGCGTCTCCGAGGAGGTCAGCATGATGGTAGCGCCCTCCAGCGCGGCGTTTCCCACTTTCACGATACGCTCGGGCGGCACGTTGGCGATGAAGCCTATATCCAGCGCGTTATTCACATTCACGTAGTTGGCGAATCCCCCTGCGAGGTACATTCGGGAAATTCGAGATATGGGCAGCCCGTAATTCCGAAGCGTGATGTATTGGCCGCAGTAGTTGGCTGACTTGGCCTGGGCGAGCGCGGATATGTCGGCGCGCGAGAGAGACATCTCCCGCTCGGCGTCGAAGAAGAACTCGCCGCGCGAGTCTCTGAACGCGCCCAGTTCGTTCATCAGGTCGGTTCTGCGCAGTTCGGCGAGCAAGTCAATTAGGCCGGAGCCGCATATTCCTTGGGGAGGAGCGTCGCCGATGGTGGCGCATTGCGCTCGGTCGTTCTCTATTCGCACCGATTCAACCGCGCCGTCGTATCCGGGCATCCCGTAGGTTATCTGGCCTCCTTCGAACGCGGGTCCCGCCGGACAGGAGGCGGCTATCATCCTGTGCCGGTTGCCCACTACTACCTCGGTGTTCGTTCCCACGTCCACCAGCATCGTCACGTCTTCGGACTCGTCCATGCCCACCGCGAGCATATCGGCGGCAACGTCGGCGCCCACATGGCTGCCGATGAGCGGCCCCGCATATACGCCCGCCTGCGGAAATACGCGCAGACCCGCCTCTCTCGCAGTTGAATTCAGCGCGGTGGTGGTCGCCTTGCCCTCGCGCATCCGCGTTTCGGTTACGGATCTGTACGGCTTTTCGCCGATGGGCTGAATGTCTAGTCCGAAGAGCGCGTCGCGCATCGTGGAGTTGCCGACGATGACGACCTCGTATATATGTCTGCGATGGAAGCTGAGCGTTCGCGCCATGTCGCCTATCTCGAAATTGATTGAGGAGAGCATGACCTGCCGAAGTTCGCCGCGGTGCGCGCCGCCGTCGTAGGAAATTCTGTTCATGATGTCGCTGCCGCCGAATCGCTGTGGATTCTCGAACGACGCGCCGCCCACGATCGAGCCGGTTTCCAGGTCAACCAGATTCATCGCCACGGTGGTAGTGCCGACGTCCACCGCAAGCCCGTAGATGCGCCCCCTGTATGCGTCTATCTTCTCGCCGCGATAGTAAACGGAGTCGCCTTTTCGGACGGCGGCGGGGTTCAGCGGCGTATCCCGGCGTATGGAACTCGTGAGTATTCTGGGCTGTCGTCGGAGCGTGGCGAACTCCACGTCCGCGTCAGGGTCCTCGACTATCGCCTGGCACGCGAGACGGTAGTTGTCCCGCAGGAAGCGTTCGGCTTCTGTGGCGGGGCTGAGCGCTTCCATGCCGCGCCGTATCTCCACGATGCACTCGTGGCACTCGCCCGTTCGCCCGCAGGAAGTCGGCACGCGCACCCTGAGGCTGTCGGCGTAGTCGAATATGGAGCGTCCCGGAACGTGATCGAGAGTTTGGCTTGAGTGGTATATGGGAGACATATCGGCGTCTGGGATGTCTTTCGAGCGAACTCTTGTGAGGCCCCATTGTAGCGCAACCGGGAGAGTGGGTGTAGTTACCCATCCATTGGGGAGCATGTATCAGTTTGGTTGGTGGGTTGGGTCACCCCCATCCTAGCCTTCCCCCATCGAGGGCTGAGATGGGTAGGAAAGTAGGTCGGCGCGCCCTTCGATAAGCTCAGGACGAACTGATCTCGGATAATCGAAATGCCCTGCCTCATCCCGAACATTTCTTGACAGCGATAAATTCTATCTACTATAATTCTTGCAGTTTATAATGATATTAACTATCAATAAAATATGATATTCCAGCAAAGAGCCGTAATTGATGATCTTACGCGGCTGCGAGTGATTTCGTAGCTGAAATGGGTGATTTTCAACCATGAATCCATACCTGAGCGCATAATATAAGTAACTACTATATTGATAAATACTATCAAATAATAGGGAGTTAGGAAAATGCTATCAAGAAATGCGTGGGTCTCCACGCTAGTCATTTTGGTTCTCGTCGCGGCTATGGTCGCGTGTGGCGAGAATGTGGTCGAGGTGCCAGTTGAGAAGGTGGTGGAAGTAGAGGTACCCGTCGAGAAAGTGGTGGAAGTGGAGGTGCCAGTTGAGAAGGTGGTGGAGCGTACAGTAGAGGTGCCGGTGGAGAAGGTGGTGGAAGTGGAGGTGCCAGTTGAGAAGGTGGTGGAAGTGGAGGTGCCAGTTGAGAAGGTGGTGGAGCGTACAGTAGAGGTGCCCGTCGAGAAGGTGGTGGAGGTTGAGAAGGTGGTTGAGGTAGAGGTGCCCGTCGTGAAGAACCTCATCGTCAACAATCTTCAGGAATGCGCCGCTTCCTACGACCAGCAGGCAGATTACTTCCCGGACAAGACCGAAGCTCAATATGCCAAGGAGTGGCAGGTCGAGTACTTTGACAACTATAAGGTCGTAACGGTTGACACAGATACCAGCCCTGACTCGCAGAACCTGATTCGGTACGTTCTTGTGCAGTGCGGGACGCCGGAACCGGAACTTTCCGGCGACCTGGCTGGCGCGATGGTTGTCGAAGTGCCAGTGCAGCGCTTCTGGGAAGGCGGCGGCGCCACGTTTGCGGCGCTGGACGCGCTTGGAGTCCTGGACCGGCTGATTGGGGTCAACACAAGGACTTCAGGCCACAAAAACCACTTCCTGCCTGACGTGGTCGCGCGAGTTACCCAGGATGACATATTCGAGGAGACCAGCTACGGGGACGACTTGGAGTTGATTCTGAACGGCGACCCCGATGTGTACTTCCAGTACAACGGCGACGATTGGCGCAACAACGCGCTCCAGGTCGGCGTTCCCGCCATTCACTACTCCCCCTTCTCTGAAGGGCCTCTGGGCTCGGCGGAGCAGGTGAAGTTTGTGTCGCTGTTCTTCAACCTGGAGGCCAGGGCCAACCGGTACTTCGAGCCAATCGCCGAAGAGTACAACATGGTCAAGTCCCTTGCCCAAAGCCAGTCGTCAAGTCCATCCGTCTTGCTGGGCACTATCGCAAGGTCGGGGCAATTCCAGAGCAGGAATCGTACCCGCCTGGAGTCCATATTGATAGAAGACGCGGGGGGAGCGCGTCCCTTGCTGAAGGCGGTTGACCAGGGCTTGCTGGACGGTACTGCTCACCTGGGCTTTGGAGGAGTCGCGGTCGAGACGGCGCTCGAACATGGGCAGGGCGCGGAATACTGGTTCGACATGGCATACATTCCAAGTGAGCGGACTGTTCCCGAGTTTCTCGATCGCAATCCGCTGAACGGGGACTTTGCCCCGATGACCGCGGGCAACGCCTTCCACAGGTATGGGCGAGAGAGCGATTATCACAGCACCGGCGCTGTGCGGGCGGACATCCTCCTGAAGGACATTGTAAGCATAATCCATCCGGGACTGCTTCCCGACTACCAGCTTGTGTTCCTTGATCGTATCGAAACTGCCGCTGAGATTGGTGTCATCGCGAGCAATCCGCAGGGACCGGTAGAAGAATATGTTCCAGGGGCGGACTATTTTCCGGACAAGGTGGAGGTGAAATGGGCCAAGGACTGGACGGTCAGCTACCACGGAAACTATAAGATCGTGAACATGGGGCCGGTTGGCGACGCCAACGCCGGAAGCCGAGAAACCTATGCGCTCGTACAGAAGGGAACGCCCGCTCCTGAACTGACGGGAAACCTGGCAGGAGCGGACATCATAGAGATACCGGTTGAAACCCTGTATGAAAACTCCGGCGGCGGGTCGGTCGCTACGGCTCTTGAAGAGCTTGGGGAAGCCGACGCCCTTATCGGCCTGGGATACGTGCCATTTGGGGACTTTTCCGCGATCACGCCCGAATTGGATAAGCGATACAAGTCCGACGACTTTCTGGTCGCCAATGTCTCGGCGGACGGATGGGAACCTGTCGTCGAAGCCGACCCCGATGTTGTCGTAGTGCCTTACAGCGCTGACCAGAGGGGAATCGCCAGATCGCTGGGCCTAGGCGCGGTGTTCTACAACCCCTTCTGGGAAACTCCCCTGGGATCCGCGGAACACTTGAAGTTCTGGTCGCTGTTCTTCAACAAGGAGAAGTTGGCGAATGAACTGTTCGCCCCTGTCGAGGGTGAATATGTGGCGTTGGCGCGGCAGGTGGCGGAAGCGAAGCCTGCCGACGGTCGGCCATCGGTGATCCGGGGAGCTATCAATAGAAGCGGTTCGTGGTCAGTCACCGGCGCCGACCGGGTGGACTATCACCTCATCAGAGACGCCGGCGGAATGCCCCTGTTCATAGATTCCGCTCTGGGCTTGGACGCTTTCGCGAGCGTCTCCATGGAAGACGCCATCGAGGCGGGCGCGGACGCGGACTTCTGGTGGAATCCTTCCTATGACGCTTTGCAAAACGGCGCGGACGGCGAGGCGTGGGTTGAGCAGAACCCCTTGAACGCCGAGATTCCCGCGCTCGGCGAAGGCGCGGCGTTCCATATCTTCAAGCGCGGAGAGGATTTCTACAAAACCGCCCTGAATTACAGAGTGGACCTGCTGCTGAAGGACCTGGTAAGCATTCTGCACCCCGACCTGGTCCCGAATCACGAGACCCTCTGGCTGGAGCTTATAACGCCGCCTTCGCAATAAGAACGAGGATTTGCGCGCAATGCCCTACGCATCCAATAATGGGGTTCAGATTCATTACGAAGTCGAAGGAGAAGGCGCTCCATTAGTTCTGCTTCACGGCTTTGGAGTGTCGGGGGACGCCTGGCGTACAGGAGGGCACGTCGCCGCTCTGCGCGATGAGTTTCAGGTTATTGTCATGGACGCTCGCGGGCATGGCAGAAGCGATAAGCCTCACCACCCGGAGGCTTATCGTCTGCCCGAAAGGGTGCGAGACGTTACAGCGGTTCTCGACGCCGTCGGGGTGGAAACTGCGCGCTTTCTCGGGTTTTCGCTTGGGGGCGTTACGGGCTTTGGGCTGTGCAAGTATGCTCCCAGCCGCTTCAGATCGGTGATAGCGCTGGGCGCTCACCCGTATTCAGAAGAGTTTCCTGAAGACTTCGAGGAGTGGGGGCAGAGATACATCAACTGCGGCGTGGATGCGGCGATTGAGCGAGAAGCCGGGGAGTCCGGCGCTGTCAGCGGGAAGAGGAAGGCGGAATTGGAATCGCGCGATTGGAAAGCTCTTGGCGCGGCGCTGCTCGCTACCAAGAGAGTCGAAGGGCTGAGTGAAGGACTTTCGCGCGGACTGATACCCTACTTGCTGATTTGCGGAGCTAAAGACAAGGCTCATGGTCTTGCCAGAAGGGCCGCCAATGAGTTTCCTCGAGTCTCCTTTGTGTCTCTGGAAGGGCTTGATCACCATGAAAGTCGCTCTCGGCTGGATGTTCTCATGCCAGTAGTGAAGGATTTCTTTGGAGCATCTCCTGTTGACTCCATTACTCAAATATGATGAGCGTTTCTAAATCAACGACCCCCACTTCCGCCTCGCATGAGCCTGTTCAGGACCCTGAGCAGGCTGACCTGCCAATTGACGCCGGTTCTGGCGCAAAACGCCAATCGGCCACGTTTGCTTGCCTGGCGATTCTGGGAATAATCGCAATCTTGGCGTCCCTGAGTTGGTCGTCGGTTAGCATCCCGGTTGACCAGGTGGTGACAATCCTGCTTGGAGGGGAGGCTCAGAAGAGTACATGGGAAATCATCGTTATGGACATCCGGCTCCCAAGGGTTTTGACCGCCATGCTGGTCGGCGCCGCTCTGGGTATCGCGGGCCTTCAGATGCAGACTGTATTCAGAAACCCTCTCGCCAGTCCATTCACGCTGGGCGTGTCTTCAGGAGCCAGTCTTGGGGTGGCGCTTGTCATTCTGGTTAGTCCGACCTCAGCGGAGATATTCTCCGGAGTGGGCGGGAGCCTATTCGCCAATCTTGGGACAGTCGCGGGGGCGGCGCTCGGCGCGGCGGCGACGCTTTCCATCATGCTCATGGTCGCGTCCAGGGTCGGGGACATGGTGGTAGTGCTGCTGCTGGGGGTCGTGATGGCTTCGCTGATAGGCGCCGTCGTTACAATCCTCATCTTCTTTGCGAATGAACAGCAGACCAGAGAGTTCGTGGAGTGGGGACTGGGCAGTTTCAACCGGGTTCGCTGGGGGGAGATGCCGTTTCTTTCGTCTTCAATTGGAGTCGCCATCATTATGGCAGTCTTCGCCATTAAGCCCTTGAACGCGCTGCTTCTGGGGGACAACTACGCGCGAAGCCTGGGGTTGAACGTGAAGTGGGCAAGAGTAATCATCATGGGCAGCGCTTCTCTAATGGCCGGATCGGTCGTGGCCTATGCGGGCCCCATAGGATTTCTGGGCATTGCCATACCTCATATCGCTCGCGGGATATTCGGCACATCCGATCATAGAGTCCTGGTTCCCGGCTCGATACTGGTTGGAATCGCAGTCGCTCTGGCCTGCGGGATACTCGCCGAGCTGCCGAACAGCAGCCTCAATCTTCCCGTAAACGCCGCGACAGCCTTGTTCGGGGGGCCGGTGGCTATGTGGGTGCTTCTGAAGGCAAGAAGAGGTTTCGTTCTATGAACCAAGCGGCGCTGTCCGCGCATTCTCTCGCTGTCGGCTACAAGGCGGGTCGAACAAAGAGCAGGGCTGTCTTGCAATGCATAGACTTAGAACTGAGTCGGGGCGAATTCGTCTGCCTGCTCGGTCCTAATGGTATTGGCAAGTCAACTCTCCTCAGAACTATTGGCAAGATGCAGCCGCCGCTTGCAGGGAGTGTCGAGGTTGGAGGGCGCGATATCTATCAACTGAGCAATCACGCGCTGGCAATGCTTTTGAGCGTCGTGCTGACAGACCGTCTCACGGTTGGCCGTCTAACAGCTTATGCGCTAATAGGCTTGGGACGCTATCCGTACACCGGCTGGGCCGCGGGACTGACGGCGGATGACCACAGGATAATCCAGTGGGCTATACGCGCGACCCGCTCCGACGATCTGGCGGCGCGGGACATATCCGAGCTAAGCGACGGCGAGCGTCAAAGGGTAATGATTGCCCGCGCTCTCGCGCAGCAGCCCACCGTTATGCTGCTCGACGAACCTACAGCATTTCTGGACCTGCCCACTCGCGTCGAGATAACTGGTTTGTTGAAGCGACTGACACGTGAAACGGGTTTGGCTGTACTCATGTCCACCCATGACCTGGATCTGGCTTTGAGGTCCGCAGATACATTATGGTTGATCACGTCTGAAGGCAGAGTCGAGCATGGCGCGCCGGAAGATCTGATCTTGCGGGGAGCGCTGCAATCCACTTTTTCCAGCTCTGAACTCATATTCGATTCCGATATCGGCGCATTCAGGCATCACATTCCCGTCATAGGCAGCGCTCTGCTAACTGCAAGCGGCCTCCCTGAGAAGTGGATGCGCAGAGCCTTGGAGCGCGAGGGCTTCAATGTCCTCGACAGCCGCGCCGCCAATGAAGACATAGACATTGAAATTATCCAGAACGATCAGGCCAAGACGTCAACATGGCGTCTAAAGGCGGATGGCAAAGAGTGGCTCTATCCGAACATTGGCTCGCTTGTGTCCCAACTCAGGTCGCCGCGCTGAGCCACCGGATTGCGGGAGCCTGAGCTTTGGGACGCAAGGCGTACTGTAAATTAACTTGAATATCTTGGAGGCGATGAAAATGAACTCAGCAATTGAAGCCTGGCGCGAGCGGGTACTGGCGTTTGACCGAGATATGGCGGCTATACGCGGAGAAGCGGGGGAGCATGGCCACAGGCGTCCTGTGTTTGCATCGGAACCGCTGGATCCCTACCGTACTGACGACCCCGCGCTCAACCGGCTTTTCGGAATCGTGGGCAATGGCGACGAGGTTCTGGATGTTGGCGGCGGCGCGGGCAGATTCGCCCTGCCTCTGGCGACGCGCGCCAAGAGGGTGACCGTGGTTGATTCCTCCGCCGAATCTTTGGATCTGCTAAGCAGCCGCGCGACAGAGTTCGGAATTTCCAACGTAGCCGCCGTCCATGAGCGATGGGAGGACGCGGAAGTTCCCGATGCGGACGTAGCCCTGTGCTCTCTGGTGCTGCATCATGTGGCGGAAGCCGAGCCGTTCGTGAGGAAGATGGAAGAGCGCGCCAGGGAGCGAGTAGTGATCCTGGAGATGGTGGAAACGCCCGGTTCGCTGGTGGTTCCGTTCTACGAGCGTGTGTACGGCATGAGTCCCACGCCGCTGCCGGGCGTCCCGAAATTGCTTAACCTTCTGTGGGAAATGGACATCTTCCCCAATGTAGCGATGCTCAGTCCTGAAATTCCGGTATTGGATAAGGAGCGCGAACCGGCGTTGGAGAAACTCCGACGAATGTTGGCTGTGGCGGAAGACTCCGAGGCGGACGAGCGGCTGCGAGCCGCCGCGGACGAGTTGTTGGAGGAGACTTCTGACGGTTTGACTGTTCGTGGCGTGAGAATTCGTAGGCAGTCGGTTATCACGTGGAGACCGACACGCAGCGGGGACGGGAACGAGTCGCAGGATTGATCCGGCTATCACTCCAAGCGCTTCAAGCGGTTGCGCCCCCTTTTCTCATGGGAAGGACCGCGCATTGTTCCGTATGGGCAGCCTTTGTGGCTGCCCATTGCGCGGGGCTCAGGCCAGATTGCCAAAAGGTTTAGGGTCTATATACGGACTGATAGGCCAAAATTTAGAATTGTTCTATTTGATAGGCTAATTTGCCTATGATATACTTCCGTGTGGTTATAAATTCAGTGTGTCGAGCTGTGAGAGGGTGAGTTCCCAGAGCAGGCCCGAATAGAGGCGGAGTATATGGTCCAGATTTCAGCGCCACCGCCGGTGACCCCGCCGGCAGATCCAATTCGAAATTTCCTTGTTCCATCAGGGCCGGTCACTATGAAGTCCCTTTTGGAAGCGGGCGTGCATTTCGGCCACCAAAAGAGACGATGGAACCCCAAGATGAGGCAGTATATCTTCACTCATCGCAACGGAATCCACATCATAGATTTGCAGAAGACTCTTCGCATGTTGGACAGGGCTGCCCAGTTCATGTCCGATGTGGTTGCGGATGGACACAAAGCTCTCATGGTGGGAACCAAGAAACAGGCTCAGGATACGATTATCCAGGAAGCCAACCGCAGCAACTCGTTCTATATCACCAACAGGTGGCTGGGCGGCACTCTCACCAACTTCAAGACCATTCAGTCGCGTATTGACTATCTGGTGCAGCTCGAAACCCAGAAGGCGAAGGGAGAGTTCACTCGTCTCACCAAGCGCGAGTCGCTCAAAAAGGAAGACGCCATCAACAGGCTCAACCGAAACCTGTTCGGCATAAAAGAGATGACCGAGATGCCGGGCGTCCTGTTCATCATTGATATAGGAAAAGAGCATATCGCCGTCGCCGAAGCGCGCAAACTGGGAGTCCCCATCATCGCGCTTGTGGACTCGGACTGCGATCCTGACCTCATTGACTATCCGATCCCAGGCAACGATGACGCCATTCGCTCCATCAGGCTGATAACCGCGAAGATGGCGGACGCCATCATAGATGGACAGAACAGGCGTATGTCGTCCTTCGAAACTGAGGAAATTTCCTCAGAAGTCATTGACGGCGGCGATCCGGACGACGTTCCCGCCGGCGAATCTGTTTCCTGAGATGGCTCGCAATAGCGGTCGTCTTGGTATCCGACCTCAACTCTAGCCGATCCTCATGCAAGGAAGATCAAGGACGAAATGGCAGTTACAGTCGAAGAAATAAAAGCCCTGCGCGAACTAACAGGCGCGGGGATAATGGACAGCAAGAAAGCGCTCGAAGAGGCGGACGGCGACATTCAGAAGGCTGAAGACCTGCTCAGACAGCAGGGAATCGCTTCCGCAGCCAAGAAGGCGAACCGCGCCACCAACCAAGGCGTCATAGAATCGTACATCCACAGCGGCGGCAGAATCGGCGCGATGGTAGAACTGAACTGCGAGACGGATTTCGTCGCTCGCACCGACGACTTCCAGACCCTCGCCAATAATCTCGCCATGCAAATAGCCGCCATGTCCCCCGCCTACGTTGACGAATCCGACGTTCCTGATGGCGAATCCGCCGACGCCTCTCAAGATTGTCTGATGCAGCAGCCCTTCATTCGAGACCCGTCCATGACCATTCAGGATGTGGTAAACGAAACCGTCGGTAGATTAGGCGAAAACATCCGCGTTCGCCGGTTCAAGAGATTCTCTCTCGGGGAATGACCATAGATAGTTCCAGCGCGCCAACCTACCGGAGAATTCTGCTCAAGGTGAGCGGGGAGTCGCTTAGAGGCGACCGAGGATTTGGCGTTGACCCGACGGCGGTCGAGTATATGGGAGCCGAAATCTGCTCCATTCTGGAACTTGGAGTAGAGATGGGGGTAGTGGTCGGCGGCGGAAATATATGGCGAGGCACCCAGGCGGAACTGGATGGCATGGATAGAGCGACCGCGGACTATGCGGGAATGCTCGCCACCATCATCAGCGCACTCGCCCTGCAAGACGCGCTGGAGCGCAAGTTCGATGTAGTCACTCGCACTCAGAGCGCTATCAACGTCTCGCAGGTTGCTGAGCCCTATATCAGGCGCAGGGCGATAAGGCATCTGGAAAAGGGACGTGTGGTTCTCTTCGCCGCAGGCACAGGCAATCCGTTCGTAACGACAGATACGGGCGCGGCTCTCAGGGCCGTGGAAATAGGCGCCGACGTGCTGCTTATGGCCAAGAATAATGTGGACGGCGTTTACGAAGACGACCCGCGAACTAATCCGAACGCCAGAAAACTGGAGCGCGTTACCTATTTCCAAGCCTTGGAGAAACGGCTGGGGGTTATGGACGCCACCGCGCTGTCTCTCTGCATGGATAACGAAGTTCCGATTATCGTATTCGATCTATTTCAAGCTGGCAATTTGCGGCGCATAGTCACAGGCGAATCCATCGGCTCGGTGGTATCATCTTAGAGTACGCCGCCAGCGCGCCAGATCGCTGACCGCCTATCAAAGATATCGTCGGAGGATGAACGCTATGGCAACAATCGAAGAAGTCATGGACGACGCAAACTCTCGCATGGAGAAGTCGGTGCAAGCCCTGCAAAGAGAGCTTGGGGGCATCAGAACGGGCAGAGCGTCGCCGACCCTGGTCGAAAGCCTCATGGTTGACTACTACGGTGTCCCAACGCCCCTGAATCAGATAGCTGGCATATCTGTCCCTGAAGCGCGTCTGCTGATGATACAGCCCTGGGACAGATCCGCCATGAAAGAGATCGAAAAATCCATAATGAAGTCCGATCTTGGACTCATGCCGAACAGCGACGGCAACGTAATCCGAATCAACATCCCCCAGCTTTCGGAAGAAAGACGCAGGGACTTGGTGCGGCTTGTTGGGCGCAAGGTCGAGGACGGACACGTAGCGATTCGCAATATCCGTCGCTCAGGCATCGAAAGTTTTCGCGCCATGCAGAGAAACAAAGAGATGTCAGAAGATGAACTCAGGCGCGCTCAGAGCGACCTTCAGGACCTCACCGACCTTCATATCGGCGAAATGGACGATATGAAGACGGATAAAGAGAACGAGGTCATGGAGGTCTGACGCTTTCTGTGAAAGACTCCCCTCATGCGCTCCAAGCCTTACGACTCTTCCAAGACCGTCTCGTTGCGGACGCCGCGACACGTTGCCATCATCATGGACGGCAATGGACGCTGGGCGGAAAGCCGGGATATGTCCAGATCGGAAGGACACCGCGCCGGCGTCGCCAATATCAGGCGCACTATCAGGGCGTTCGCCGAGGCAGGAGTCGAATATCTCACCCTCTACGCCTTTTCGACGGAGAACTGGGGCCGGCCAACCGATGAGGTTGAGGCGCTCATCGCCATAATGCTGGACGTCATCGGGCCTGAATCTGAAAACCTTCACGAGGAAGGGGTCAGGATAAGGCATATCGGGGGACTCGACCGCCTGCCCGAAAGACTGCGCCACGCGATTCAGAACAGCATCCGGATGACGAAGGGGAACGACCGCCTTACTCTGTGCGTGGCGTTCAACTACGGTTCGCGCACCGAGATTCTGAACGCCGTCAGGAAGATGCTTGCCGACGGGGTAGATCCGGAAGTCTTGGACGAGAAACTGTTCGCCAAGTATCTGGATACCGCGGACATACCCGACCCGGACCTAATCATTCGGACCGCGGGCGAGATGCGCCTGTCCAACTTTCTGCTCTGGCAGGCTGCCTACTCGGAGTTCTACTGCACCTCCGCGCTCTGGCCCGATTTCGACGAACGGGAAGTGGAACGAGCGCTTCGGTCTTACGCGAGGCGCGAACGCAGGTTTGGCAGACTGGATAGCTGAAGTCGCCCTCGCCCTATACATGAAACAGGGGTAGGCAATGGGCAGACGCATACTCACATCGGCAGTCGCGCTTCCATTGCTTCTGCTGGTCGTGTGGCAGGGCGGACTATGGTTCGGGGCGCTGATAGCGCTGGCCGCAGGACTCGGGGCCTGGGAACTCTGCAGGCTGGCCAACTGCTGGGGCCAGAAGCCCTTTCCGCCAATTGCCGTGGCGTTTGCCGCGACGCTCGCCGTGTCCTCCTACTTCATCCCCAACTCAGTCTATCCGGAAAACATGGAAGTCGCCGCTCTGGCGCCCGCGCTCCTTGCGGTATTTGCGGCGGCGGTTACCCTGTTCGCGTTCAGGCTAAAGGGGTCCCTCAGCCGCATTCTCGCTACTTGCTGCGTCATTGCGCTAATCGGCGGAACTCTGTTCCACGCTCCGCTTCTCAGAGAGTTCGATCCGCTCTCCAACGGCGACGGGCTTTCATGGATACTCTTTCTGCTTGGCGTGACTTTCGCCACCGACACCGCCGCCTATCTGGTCGGCAGAACGATTGGCTCTCGCAGACTCGCTCCCAACGTCAGCCCCAACAAGACGTGGGAGGGGGCGATAGGCGGCTTCATCGGCGCGATATTATGCGGCGTCATTCTGAACTCGGCGCTGGGGCTGGGCGCGGACGCTTCCGTCGCGGCCCTTGGCTCCGCGGTTCTGGGCGTATCCGGACAGCTTGGCGACCTATTCGAGTCGAAGCTGAAACGGATGGCGGACGTCAAAGACTCAGGCCGCCTCTTTCCCGGGCACGGCGGCATTCTGGACCGAATGGACTCGCTAATGTGGAATGGCGTCGTCCTGTATCATCTGGTCGCGCTGTCGAGCGGTTCGATGGCTTAGCGCGCCGACGGGTTGAGCGTTGACGCGCTTTTTATCGCTAGTTAAACTTTCATTAGTTTCGATAAATTCCCACAAGCGCTTGGAGATTTCTGCAATGGCCCTACTACTCGACAGGCAGACCATAGAGGGTCTGCTCGACATGGACAAGATGATAGAGATACTGGAACAGGCTTTTGGGGAACTCTCCAAAGGTTCGGCTGTAATGCCGCAGCGCACTGCCGTTTCGGACGCCGACGTGAATGGCTGGTATGCCTTCATGCCGGCGCAGCTCAAAGATATGGGCGCGCTCGGAGTGAAGTGGGTGACTGTATATAAGGACAACCCTTCCGCCCACGGACTGCCTGCCACGCTCGCCACGATAGCGCTGATGGACAGCCAGACAGGACGCACGATTTCGGTTATGGACGGCGGATATATCACCGCGATGAGAACGGGGGCGGTCACCGGACTCGCCACCAAGTATCTTGCACGCAAGAATTCCACCGTGGCTGGGGTCATGGGAACGGGCGTGCAGGCGCGAACCCAGCTTTGGGGAATGGCGGCGGGCGCCGATCTGGAAAAAGCGCTTGTCTTCTCGCTGGATCCGCCCGACGCTCAGAAAGCGTTCGCCGACAGTTGCTCGGAACTGCTCGGCGTACCCGTCGAACTCGCCTCGTCCGGCGAGGAACTGACGCGAAGCGTGGATATACTCTCCATGGCCACGACCGCGACCACCCCAATCATTGACGGCGATTGGGTTCAGCCCGGACTTCACATCAACGGCATAGGGTCGCACGCTGTCGGAGTTCGGGAAATAGATACCAAGACGATGGTCAAATCCAAGCTGATTTGCGACCAGGTGGAAGCCTGCCTCGCGGAGGCGGGCGACGTCCAGATCCCCATCGAAGAGGGAGCCATGTCGGCAGAGGACATCTACGGCGAGATAGGCGAACTGATTACAGGCGTCAAGCCCGGACGCGAGAGCGACGACGAAGTGACTCTATTCAAGAGCGTGGGCTTGTCCGTGCAGGACATATCCGCCGCTCACTACGTCTATCAGCGCGCGCTGGAAGAGGGAGCGGGAATGGAGTTCGCGTTCTCATAGGTCGCCGTTGTCAGCATTCGATTGGATAAGCTATATGCGCCTTTCTACATATCGGAGAGGCGTATATTTTTCGACGCCGTGAGGAGGAAAGTAGGCATGAACAGCGCGATATTCAGGGTAGTCACACTGGTGGCTGCGTGCGTATTAGTTCTGGCCGCGGCTTGCGGAAACGACTCGGACGGCGACGCCGATACAAGTTTGTCTCGCGCGGAAGTAGAGGACATAGTTCGTTCGGAGATGGCCAACTCCGCCCAACCCGCGCTCACAGTCGCCGATGTCGAGCGGATAGCTCAGACCGCCGTAGCCGATAGACTGACTTACGAAGACGTCGAGAGCATAATGCGAGATTCCATGGCGGATATGGCCGCCATGACGCCCGGCGATGGCGGACTAGCGCGCGCCGACGTGGACGCGATGATACGGGCGGCGATGGACGCTGCGCCCAGTCCCGAACCGAGCCTGACCCGAGAGGAGGTGGAGCGTATAGTTCAGGAGGCGATAGCGGCGATTCCCCAGTCGCCTGAACCTGAACCAGGTCTTAGTCGAACGGAGGTGGAGCGTATAGCGCGAGCCGCTATTCCGCCCATGCCGCCGCCTATTCCGCCCGAACCCAGTCTTTCCCGCGCCGAGGTCGCGCAGATAGCCCAGAGAGTCGCGGCGTCTATTCCGTCCAGAACCGAACAGGCGGAGTACACCAAGTTCTTTGTGGACAACGCTATCGCCATATATCAAGCGGACGGACTCGATGACACGCTGTCCTATTATAACTCTCCCGAGAGCGTTGATGGACAGTGGTACGTGTTCATAATTGACGAAGACGGAGAGGTGATCAGCCATCATAACCCTGAGATTCTTGGCCAGAACCTGAACGGTAGGCTGGGCACGGATTCGACAGGATATACGTTTGGGCCCGAGATACTCTCAGCGACAGAGTCTGGTAAGTGGGTTTCTTATGTGTCCAGCAATAACCCGACTACTGGAGAGCGCAGTTCCAAGCATTCATGGGTGGTAAGGCATGATGGGTTGTTGTTCGGTTCTGGCTGGCACTCGGAAGGGAACTAGCTTGCAACGTGGGGGGGGCCGCGGTCATTATATGAGATAGATCAGGCCGGCTATCGCGCCCGTCATGCAGGTCGCCATAGTTCCGGCCAGAACAGACTTGAGGCCAAGATGCGCTATCTCGGTTCTGCGGTTGGGCGCCATCGCTCCGATTCCGCCAATCATTATGCCGATGCTGCCGAAGTTGGCGAATCCACAGATGCTGTACGCCATTATGATGGCGCTGTGTTCGCTCAGGCTGCCTGGGGGAAGCTCCGACATCTGGACGTAGGCTACCAGTTCGTTCAGGACGACCTTGGTTCCGAGCAGTTGGCCCGCGCTAACGGACTCCGACCACGGGACGCCCAATCCCCAGGCGACGGGAGCGAGCGCCCATCCAAACAGTCGCTGCAATGTGAGCGGCTCGTCCGCGATATTGGGTATGATTTCGAGAATTATATTTATGAATTCGACGAGCGCGACCAATACGATGAGCAGCGCGATTATGTAGGCGAACAGTCTCAGGCCTTCGATTGCGCCGCGAGTGAGCGCGTCTGCCGCGTTCTCATATAGGCGTTGGAACTCCAGTGTTCCTTCATCTTCCTCATCGCCCGAGCTTGGTATGAGTATGAGAGCTATGGCGACGGCGGCGGGCGCGCTGATTATGGAGGCGGTGAGCAGGTGGCCGGTCGGGTCGGGAATGACGCCTTCCAGTATGGTTATGTAGAGGGCGAACACCGTTCCCGCAATGGTGGCCATGCCGCCCGTCATAACGATGAACAGTTCGGAGCGGCTCATGCGTTCAAGATATGGCCGGACGAGCAACGGCGCTTCCACCATGCCCGCGAATATGTTGGCGGCGGTTGAAAAGCTGGACGCTCCGCTGATGCCAAGCGTCTTCTTCAGCGCCCAGCTAAGCGCTCTTATGGGGATGGGCAGAATGCGGAAGTGATACAGTAAGGCCGCCAGAGCGCTTACGAAGATGACCACGGGAAGGGAGCGGAATGCGAATATGAAGGACGCGCCCGCGTATGTTTCCTCGAACGGAAGGGGGGCGCCTCCAAGGAATCCGAACACCAGCGACGTCCCCGCTTCCGTGGCCTCTATCACAGTGTTGGCGCTTCTCGCCATCCACGAGAACACGGTTTGCGACCCGGGCAGCTTGATTAGAAGCAGCGCCAGCGCGAACTGCGCCGCCAATCCCGCGCCCGCCGCTCTCCATGGGAACGCGCGCCGATTCTCGCTTATGGCCCAGGCGAGGGCCACAATTCCAGCGATGCCTATAATGGCTTGAAGCCCCGCTAATTCCATGTATATGCCGTCCCCTCAGATTGCGCGCGTTCGTTCTTGGCTAAGCCCGATACTGGTCTATGCCGACGGTGGCCGCGCCCTCGCCCGTGGGCATCACCAGGGTCTTGGCTCTATCGGCGCCTACTACGACTATGTACCAGCGGTCAACGCTTTCCAGAACGGGCACGGTTATGTCGAGCCGCTCCTGTTCTGTCAGTCCTTCGAGCCAGCGCCACTGCGCTCCGACTCGCGCGTCGTCTATGGGCATATACTGGATCATCTTGCCCAGGCTCTGATTGGCGTGGAAGTGTATGAACTGCCTGGTTTCCTGCTTGGAGAAGCCCTCCGCGCCGACGGGCCGCGCCACGTCCGGCGGCATGAAGATGAGTCGCTCGGCGCCGTGGCTGGCGCCCAGCCCGCGCGTGCCGAACGTGCTTCCGTATGCGATGGTCTTGAGCAAGCCTTCGGCGGACGTGTTGCCCTGGTCCTGGACGTCCAGTTCCCCATCGGTTATGAAGACGCTGACCGTACTCTCGTCCGCGCCGAATCCCTGGTCGACGTGGAAGGGCTGCCAGGGGCTCATGTCCTCGTTCTCGGCGACGCAATGCACGAACTTGCGTGTGGTGCCGATGGTGTCCATGTCCATCTGCCCCGGATACCAGTATCCGAGATTTCGGAGGCATAGCGAGAAGGCGCGGCCTATTGTGATGTTGACTTGGTTGTCGCGTCCGGGTCCGAGTCCGGAGCGTGGGTTGATGCCCAGTTCCTTGGCGATGGGTCCGTTCACGACCAGCATGGGGGCGTGCGGGCTGGTGGACATCAGCAGGGACTTGCCGCCGTGCGAGCCGACCTCGGAGAGCGCCTTGACGGCGGCGATGATGACGGGCATCTGCTCAGGCGTCGCGCCGGCCATGGCGGCGTTTATGGCTACCTTCTCGACAGTGGCCAGCCCGAATCCGGGCGGCATATCGCACACCAGATCGTCGCGGTCGAGGCCGGTTCCGGCGATTAGCTCCGCCACCGCTTCCGGGGTGGGCGGATGCAGGACGAGCGAGTCGCCCCAGTCGCGCAGGAGCCACTGTTCGTTCATCTTGAGGATGGCGTCCCAGCGGTCTTCGCCCTCGAATCGTTCGACGGGCGTGGCGGAATCGCGCTCTCTGCGTCCATGCTCTTTGTCAACCGTGAGCACCTCGATGATGTCGTCTATGACTGCCTCGGTTTGGCTTACACAGAGTTCGGGAGCGAGGTTTCGGTAGATGCGCGGCACGATGACGAATTGGAGGTCGGGCATTGCGAACGCGCGCGAGCTGGCAATGGCGTCTTCCTCGAAGCGGCCGGATACAATCGGGATGGCGGGTTTGCCCGTCTTCTCGATTTCGATCATGTCGTGGACCATCCACGACGCGCACGTCCCTCAATCGGCTGTCGCGCCGATTACGACGTCGCACTCCCGCGCCGCCTGCTGCACTATGGGGGGCGGAGCCGGGTAGTTGCCGCCGGTATAGAAGTTGACGGTGACGTTGTCGAAGCGTTCCTGGAGCATTTCGCCCGTTCGCTTGAGCGCCAGATCGCCTCCGTGGGTGCCGCTCCACAGCAGCCCGACCGTCTTGTCGTCGAGCGTTTGCGGCCTTTCGCTGATGGTCATGGCGTTGAGCAGTCCGCGCTGCTGTCCGATGGGATTTAGAACTTCGAGCAGGTGCATGTCGTCTCCTTTCGATTGTCAGTTGTCAATTATCAGTCATCGGTTGGTCAATTATCAAATGAATGGGGGGTTTGGAATGGTGAATTTAGAATTTGGAATTGTCTGATGGCTGACGGGGGCGCTGAGTTGCGTTTATGCTAGTTTATGGATGGTGAGATTGCGCTGGTGAGCGCGCAGGTGGGTTGCAGGTGGTGTGCAGGTGGCCTTCTGGTGGCTTCATGTGGCATTTAGACCTGCATCTCACCTGCAAACACCTGTATTTACCAGTTCAGAGGTTTTTTTTCTGCGCTCGCTCGGACTGATTGATAAGTTCTGGTATATGAGTGGTTAGATTGGCTTGCGCGATTTACGTATATTTGTTCTTAGATTGTGAGTATTGTAGCACAGGGTGGGGGGATGGGGAATGGTTGGTGGCTGGCGGCGGACGCTATATACTTGGTCTGCAAAAATTTTGGAAAAGGTATAGACACTTCCTGAATTTTGCTACATAATGGCTGAATCAAGAGTCCGAATTACTGAATCAATGGAGGATTAGATGAAACCCATAGCAGTTGCGTTACTGGTGGTTATCTTATCTAGTATGGTGGTCCTGGCCGCTTGCGGAGATGACGAGCCTGCGCCCGCGCCGACCGCGGCGCCCGCTCCCGCGCCTCAGCCCACGACTCCTCCGGCGCCTGCCGCCACGAGCGCGCCCGCGCCGGCGGCGACCAGCGCTCCCGCGTCTGCCGCCCCCACCCAGATACCCGCGTCTATTCAGCCGACGGCCGCTCCCGCTCCTGTAACGAGCGCCGACGCGCCTGAGCCAAAGAACGACATGGGCAACATCGTGTTCGCCCAGTCCGCTTTGGGATGCAATCCGGGCGCAGGTTCCGTGTTCTGCGCGCAGTACGACGCGGTGGCATGGGGAGTGGGCGAAGACCTGTTCACTTGGCGCTGGCGCGACGACGGCACCGTAGAGTACGCCGCGGGTCAGCTTGCCACCGGCTGGGATCTGGCTTCGGACGGTCTCAGCGTAACGGTTGACATTAGAGATGACGCCGAATTCCACAAGGGTTGGGGAACCATGACGGCGCAGGACGTCGCGTGGAGCTACAACCAGGTGAACCCGCTGATAACGAAGCATAGCATCGCGCCGAGCGCGTCTTACTTCTCTACGCTGTTCGGCGAAAACCCCGCGACGGTGATTGATAACGATACTATCGAGTACAAGTTCGCAGCCGTAGATTCGCACTGGCATACCTATATGATGAATGGGAACGGATTCGTTGGACTGGTCGTGCATCCGCAAAGGGCGCAGGAAGAGAACGGCGAAGACTGGATGCGAGAGAACTTCATTGGAACAGGTCCGTTCCAGGTGGAAGAGTGGATACGCGATGACCGCGCTATATTCACCAAGTCCGGACATCACTGGGAATTCGACCCTGCCGTAGAACGCATAGTCATACAGGCAATGCCTGAAGACGCTACGCGAGTGGCGGCGCTGAGGACCGGCGAACTGGACGCTACCGAGCTTGCGATAAAGAGCGTGCCGGAAGCGCTGGAGGCGGGATTCGCAAGCACTGGTTCGGGCAACGCGAGCCAGCAGGGGGTCATCTTCTCAGGCAACCTGTGGGAGACGAACAACGCATTGACGGGCGAGGACCTGAACACGCCGGCGAACGGTGTCTATGCGCGCGACATTCAGTGGATAGGAAATCCGTACAGCCCGAACGACGGCAACAACCCGGACGCGCTTGACTGTCCGGATGGGGCGGATTCTACACAGATGGACCAGAGTTGCGGAGACATGGAACAGGCTCGACTGGTGCGTTGGGCTGTCGCTATGGCGATTGACAAAGAGACTATCAACGAACAACTTCTCAACGGACTCGGATGGCCGGTCCACGTCGGATACGCGGACGAAAAGAGCGAGTTCTGGGACACCAAGTGGGAGTATCCATACGATCCGGCGATGGCTGAAGAGTATCTTGACAGGGCAGGCTTCCCGCGGGGAGGCAATGGCGTGAGATTCGAGATGCCGCTGTTCATATCGTCCGGTCATACAGGCGGATTGGGCGAAGAGATTGGCGACGCTATCGGCGGAATGATGAGCGACATTGGGATAGAGACCTCTGTGCTGAAGTACCCATACGCGGTGTACCGTCCTGGTCTTGTGAACCGCAGCGCGACGATTCCGAGACTTACGGCTGGAGACGATGGGCAGACCATCTATCCGTTCGACTGGCCGAAGGGGATTGAGGAGTCCAGCCTGTCGCGCGGCGGGTACTGCATGTGCTACGAAACCGAGTGGATTAGCGAAATCTACCTGGGCGTGGCGGAGGAGAACGATCCGCAAAAGCGAATTGAACTCAACAGGCAGTACTTCGACAATATGCACTTCTGGGCGCTCAAGCCGGGCGTGGTCGCGGTTCCGAACCTGACGATTTACAACCCGAATTCGATTGAAGAGTGGGTGATGGAGCCGACTCCGTTTGGAACGTCCGCTTTCTGGAATATCGTTCCGGCGCAGAGATAGAGGGATATAGAAGCGAACTCAGAGCCGTCCCCCGCTTCCGCTACTGTGTGGGTGGGGGACGGGTTTTGCATAGATTGGAGTGGGCTGAGAGGGGTAGGTATTGAGGGTGAATACCCCCATCCTAGCCTTTCCCCATCGAAGGGGGAAGGGATTTTGCAAAGCTGTTGGGGCGTTTACCTACCCCTGTGAGCCCATCAAATGGGGAAGGGGTTTTTTGAGACCTACCCTTGTGGGGATGGAGTTGAGGTGGAGTGGATTGGAAAAGGATGGAATATGCGACGATGGCCGCGAGTTTGCTAGAGGACGATAATGAGAGGATACCTACTTAGGCGGGCTTATTTCGCCATCCTGTCCTTGCTTGCGGCGACGATGATCGTCTTTGGTTTGTCCAGGGTCAAAGGCGATCCGCTTCTGGTATATACTCAGGAAGGGGGAGGGTACGGACTCAGCGAGCAGCAGAAGGAAGAGATATCCAGATACCTGGGGCTGGACAGGCCTTTGGTGGTTCAGTACCTGGTATGGGTTGGAAACTCGCTGAGGGGCGATTTCGGCAAGACTCTTCTGGATCGCGCGCCAGTTTACGGCCTGATAAAGGGGAAGCTTGGAGCGACCGCGCAATTGGCGGCGGCGGCGTGGGTATTCGCGGTGATTACCGGAGTGCCTCTCGGTGTACTGTCGGCGACGCGTCGGGGCGGCGCGCTGGACTATATTGGAAGGGGATTCGCGCTGTTCGGACAGGCGCTGCCGCAGTTCTGGATAGCCATCATGGCGATAGTCATATTCGCGGTGTACCTGGACTGGCTGCCCGCTTCGGGGCGAGCGCTGCCGGGAGATGACTTCTGGAAGCAGATCAGGCACTTCATCCTGCCCACTGTGACGCTCGGATGGCTAGGGTCTGCGACCTATCTTCGCCTTGTGCGTTCCTCCATGCTTGAGGTGCTGGATTCCGAGTTCGTCAAGCTGGCTCGTTCCAAAGGGGTGCCTGCCTGGAAAGTGGTGTGGAAGCACGCCTTGCGAAACGCGCTAATCGCCCCCATTACGTACTCCAGCCTGTTTCTGGCAGGCTTCATCACCGGGGCGACGGTGGTGGAGTTGGTCTTCGCGTGGCCGGGCATTGGACGATTGGCGCTTACGGCGGTGGATAATAACGACTTCGCGCTGCTGACAGGCATCGTGCTCTTCTTCGCCGCCGCTTATATATTCTTTAATTTCGTGGCGGACGTCTTATACGGCTGGGTTGATCCCAGAATACGTTACGATTAGGTGTAAGATGGCAAGTGAAATGCAATCGCGAGAGTCTGCGCTTCTGGGAAGCGGTGGATTTCTGGGCAAGACGTGGCACATTTTCAGACGGTGGCCCATCCTGCCGCTCATCATCCTTGCCGTTCTGATATTTGCGGGATTCTTCGCGCCCCTGATCTCGCCCCAGGATCCCCTCGACCAAGAACTTACCCTCAGAAACGCTCCCCCATTCTGGTATGCGGAATACTGGAACGAGCAAGAGGATTTCTCGGGAACGTCGCGTTTGCTGGGAGCGGACCATGTAGGCAGAGATGTTCTGAGTCGCATCATTCACGGAGCGCGCATATCTCTTCAGGTTCTGGCGGTGGCTCTGACCACGGGCGTGATCGTAGGGTCGGCGCTGGGACTGACCGCCGGTTACGTGGGCGGCCTAGTAGATGAGCTTATAATGCGGATGGTGGATGTGTTCCTTGCGCTGCCGTTCGTCTTGATAGCGCTGGTCGCCGTTGTAATTTTTCAGGCGAGCCTGCTCCTGGTAATCGCGCTGCTCGCTTTCTTTACATGGCCTGCATTTGTGCGTTTCGTTCGGGCGGAGGTATTGTCGCTGAAGGAGCGCGATTACGTGGCGCTGGCTAAGGTGGCGGGCGCGTCCACCACCAGAGTCATCATGCGGCACATAGTTCCGGGCGTGATGAACACGATAATTGTGATAACCACGCTGAGGGTGGGCCAGTTGATTCTGACAGAGGCGACGTTGAGCTTTATAGGGGCGGGCATTCCCGCTCCGACGCCCGCGTGGGGACTGATAGTGTCGGAGGGCAGGTCTTACGTGACGACTGCGTGGTGGAGCACGTTCTTCCCCGGGTTCGCCATCTTCCTGGTGGTCATGGCGCTGAACTTCCTGGGGGACTGGATGCGCGACCGCTTCGATCCGAGGCTCAGGCAACTCTAGTTCGGGTATCTCGCGCGTGGTTATATGCGGGGGTTGCGGACGATTTTGAGTATCCAGAAGGCCAGATTGAGGATATTGCCGCCGATCATGGCGCCAACGACGATTCTGGTGAGCGCAGGGCTTCCCGGAATGCCCACCATCTTGTACACGTCTCGGCTTTCTTGAAGCCCTATCCATGCTCCGACGAGCGAAGAGGCAACAGTTAGAAGCAGCATGAGCAGGATGGCGGCGCGGGGGAGGTCGCGGTCCAGCCAGGCGAGAAAGCCGCCGACACCGGATCCGAGTCCGATCGCGAGGATGGCCACCAGTCCAAACTCAATATCCTTCACTTCCCAAATGGAGTGGACGACTGGTATGACTATGACGACGTAGAGGCCGAGTCCCAAGATAAGCGAGCAGAATAGCCCGAGCGCGGCGCGGGCCAGCAGTACGAGTAGCTGCTCGGCGATGTCCTGGACGCTTACACGCATTATGGGTCATTCTCGCGCAAATCTTTGAACTGCCTTAATTCGCTGTATTCTTAGCATGTATGGATATTCGCTTCGTCGTAAACCATCGCGCGCTATGAATGCCTTGGTGAATACCTTAGTTCCGTCGCCGCTTTTCAGAGCAGGGTTGGCTGGGCTGGGTCCGGGGCATAGTCGTAGTTGAATCGTTCGTAGGCGCGGCGGGTGGCGACGCGACCGCGCCGCGTGCGGTCTAGGAAGCCGAGCTGAAGCAAGTATGGTTCGTACACATCCTCTATGGTGTCCGAATCCTCGCTGATGGAGGCGGCTAGGGTGTCCAGCCCTACTGGGCCGCCGTCGAACTTTTCGATGATGGCTATGAGGACACGGCGGTCGGTTTCATCGAGTCCGAGATCGTCAACTTGCAGGCGGGCGAGCGCTTCGCGCGCGACTTCGGGGGTGATTACGTTGTCGGCCATGACCTGGGCGTAGTCGCGGACGCGCCGCAAAAGCCTGTTGGCGACTCTGGGCGTTCCGCGCGAGCGTCGCGCGACCTCTGCGACACCTTCGTCGCGCGCTTCGATTTCCATGATGCGGGCGGAGCGCGCGACGATGACGCGCATGGCGTCCTGGTCGTAGAAATCGAGGCGGTGGACTGAGCCGAATCGGTCGCGCAGAGGCGCGCTGACCATACCGAATCTGGTAGTGGCTCCGACGAGGGTGAAGGGTTTGAGCGTGAGGTTCATGCTGCGGGCTTTGAGTCCTTTGTCAATGACCCATGATACGAAGCCGTCTTCCATGGCTGGGTATAGCACTTCTTCAACGATACGGCTGAGGCGATGTATCTCGTCTATGAATAGAATATCGTCCTCGCGCAGTTGCGTAAGGATGGCGACCATATCGCCGGGCCGCTCGATAGCGGGTCCGGAGGTAGTCTTTATGCGCACGCCCATTTCTGTGGCCAATATGTTGGCCAGGGTTGTCTTGCCCAGTCCGGGCGGCCCGTACAGCAGTGTATGGTCCAGCGGCTCGCCGCGCAGCCGGGCGGCTTTGACGGATATTTCCAAGTTGGACTTGAGCAGGTCCTGGCCTACGTAGTCCTGGAGTCTGCGGGGGCGCAGATTATTATCCAGATGGTCTTCGTCCTGGGCGCTTCCCGATACTATGCGTTGTGTTTGAGTCATTTGGGTGGAATTGTACCACGCCATGATGAATAGTTGCCTGATTTCTTGAGCCTGTATCAGTTTGGTCGGAGGGTTGGATCACCCCCATCCTAGCCTTCGCCCATCGAGGTGGAAGGGACTTTTGCGCGAGATGGGGCGCCGACTAAATCGTTACAGGTTTTCGGCGGCTTGCTATCTGTGCGCGTTCTCTGAGAAAATGGACAGGGCAGTTTACAGTTTCATTGGCGACGACGCGGCGTAATTGGCGCGCTCTTATTGGCGTGAGACGAGGTTGATTGGCCGTATTCGCTGAAAACTATTTCTCACTAAGCGAGGAGCCTGTATCGGTTTGGTCGGAGGATTGGATTATCCCCATCCTAACCTTCCCCCATCAAGGTGGAAGGGACTTTTGCCCGAAGTGGGCCACCGACTAAATCGTTACAGGTTCCTAAGCGAGTTACCCTGCGCGTAGCGGCGCGGGCATATATGGATAATGAACAAAGGCGTCCTCGAAAAATACCGGAAATATCTTCCGCTTACCGACGATACGCCCATCTTCTCGCTTGGAGAGGGAGATACCCCCCTTGTGAGGTCGCGCTCAATAGGAGCTATGGTGGGGTGCGAGGAGCTTTACTTTAAGCTGGAAGGCTGCAACCCCACGGGGTCGTTCAAGGATAGGGGGATGGTTGTCGCGGTAGCCAAGGCGATAGAAGCGGGGGGCAGGAGCATAGCCTGCGCCTCGACTGGGAATACGAGCGCGTCGGCCGCCGCATACGGGGCCTATATGGGAATTCCGACCACCATCATAGTGCCGAAAGGGAATATATCCAGAGGAAAGTTGGCGCAGGCCATCGCGTACGGGGCGAGAATACTGCTGATACAGGGCAGTTTCGATCGCGCGCTCGAGCTTGTTCGTGAACTTACGAGCAGACATCCTATAATACTGGTCAACTCGGTCAACCCCAACCGCATACAGGGGCAGAAGACGGCTGCATTCGAGGTTGTAGAGGATCTGGGTTCCGCTCCCGACTTCGTATTCATGCCTGTCGGAAACGCCGGCAACATTACGGCTTACTGGCTGGGATTTCAGGAGGCGTTTGGCGCGGAGTGGACTTCCGTCCGCCCGCGCATGATGGGATTTCAGGCGCAGGGGGCCGCGCCGATAGTTCGGGGGGACGTTGTGCCTGAGCCTGAGACGATAGCTTCGGCAATACGCATAGGCAACCCGGCAAGCTGGAACTCGGCGATAGACGCGCGAGACCAGTCGGGCGGTTCGATAGACATGGTTTCGGACGAGGATATTCTGGACGCCTACAAACTGATGGCGAGCCGGGAAGGCATTTTCTGCGAGCCGGCTTCCGCAGCCGGCGTTGCTGGACTCCTCAAACACGCTGAAGCGGGACTGAATCTGGAAGGGCGCAAAGTTGTATGCGTCATTACAGGCTCGGGCCTGAAAGATCCCGATCTCGCCAACGAGATCGAGCCAGAGTGGATGGAGGAGTATCCGCCTGATCTGTCTGCAGTAGAACAGGCTTTGTCGGTAGAGTAGGGGGTTTGACATATATGACGGTTTCGGTTCAGCAAGAAAGTTTCGACTCCATCTGGGAACGCTGGGAGAACCTGCTTCCCAGTTCAGCGACCAACACCGTCTTCGTTACCCCCTGGTGGCAAAAGATTTGGTGGGATAATTTCGGGGAGGGCAACGAATCACTGATTTTCTCGGTGAGCGATGGTTCGGAACTCCTGGGAATAGCGCCGCTCCAGACCGACCAGAACGGCGTTCTTACGTTTTTGGGCGATAAGAACTTGTTCGATTATTTCGACTTTCTGGTTCCCCGCGACTCGGGAGAGCGCTTTTACGCCGCGCTGATTGATCATCTGTCGGGGTTGACGTGGGATACGCTGGACCTTCCGTCGCTGCCAACTGGGTCGCCGACCCTAGAGTATATTCCCGCCATCGCTCGAGACAGGGGCTGGGATGTCGAGGTAGAAACGGAAGAGACGACTCCCAAGACCGAGTTGCCTTCGGACTGGGACGAGTTTCTGTTGGGTCTGCGCAAGAAGGACAGGCACGAACTGAGGCGCAAGATCCGAAGGCTTGACCGCGAGAGCGAGAACAGGCAGTATGACGCGGCTGACGGCGATTCGCTGGAAGATTCTATGCGGGAGTTCTTCGCGCTGCTGCGCGCCAGCCGGGATGACAAGAACGAATTTCTGACTCCTGAAAGAGAGAACTTCTTCTTGGACATTGCGCGCGAGTTGGCAAGCCGAGACCAGTTCAGGCTATACTTTCTTGAGGTTGGCGGAGAGAACGTGGCCGCTTGCATCTGCTTTGACTACGGCGGCGACTTCCTTCTTTACAACAGCGGTTACGAGCCGGGCTATTCGAGGCTCAGCGTGGGTTTGATAAACAAGGCGTTTAGCATTCGGACGGCCATCGAGGAAAACCGCAGAGAGTTCAACTTCCTCAAGGGCAACGAAAGATACAAGTACAATCTGGGCGGCAGGGATGAGGCGGTATTCCATGTGTCGGTAAATCGCTGACAGCGCGAGTGGAAATTCGACGTGTTGGTGATTCGCGCGGGAATGTTCGCCGGGCGCGTGATTCGAATAAGCGGTGGGCCGCGCTCTTATCGGAGATGTTTATGTGTAGTAGGCTGGCGCTGTTGAGTTTCCATGGGTGTCCGGTGGCGAGGTTGGGAGAGAAAGATACCGGTGGAATGAACGTATATGTGCTTCAGTTAGCGCGTGAGTTTGCGGCAAAGGGCTATGAAGTTGACGTATTCACGAGGTATCACGACCAGGATGACCCCGAAGTTGTAGAACTGGGGAATGGAGCCAGAGTCATCCATCTGGACGCGGGGCCTCTCGACGCAGCCAAGGAAGACCTGTTCAACTACATTCCGGCTTTCGTCCGGGAACTGCGTGAATTCCGGCGGGCTGAAGGAATACGGTACGATGTAATCCACAGCCATTATTGGCTTTCGGGCAGAGTTGGGATGACACTGAGCCGAGAGTGGAACATTCCGCATGTAACCACATTCCATACCCTCGCCAAGACGAAGCTCAGGGCGCGCGCGGGCGAACGCGAGCCTCAGCTCAGGCAGGAAGTGGAAGCGCTGGTAATGTCCGACGCGGACGGCGTCATCGTATCCACTGAAGAAGAGAAACATGATGTAACCAGCCTGTATGGCGCGCCCGCTCACAAGGTCGAGGTGATACCCGCGGGCGTGAATCTGGATATGTTTACCCCGGTGGAGCAGACCGCCGCGCGCCGCGAACTTGGTTTAGGCGAAGAGAACATCATCCTGTACGTGGGGCGGGTAGAGCCGCTGAAGGGCATAGACATACTGGTTCGCGCGGCGCCTTTGCTGGAATGCGCCGGCGATTTCCGGTTGCTGATAGTGGGCGGAAATCCAAGCGGCGACGCTGAAAGAGAGCGTCTGGAATCTCTGGCTGAAGATTTGGGCATTAGAGATTCCGTTACATTCACGGGGCCTGTCCCGCAGGATCGGCTGCCCTATTACTACAGCGCGTCAGACATCTTCGTTCTGCCGTCGCACGCAGAGAGTTTTGGATTGGCGGCGCTGGAGGCGATGGCGTGCGAGACGCCGGTCGTGGTTTCGAGGGTGGGGGGGCTGAAGACGTTCGTGGAGAATGGGAAGACGGGGTATCTGGCGCCGTGGCGCTGCCCTGAGTCGTTCGCGCAGCGTCTGGACACGCTTCTAGCCAACCCGCATCTCAGGCGGGCGATGGGACGCGCAGCGCGTGAAAAGGCGCTGGGCATGAGTTGGAGCCGGGTCGCCGATAGAACACTCGACTATTATGACACCCTCGCGCTGGGCGCGTGGACGGTCATGGCTGGGAACTAAGAGAATTCTGCGATCTGGCAGCGTAGCCAGGCGGGTTTGCAGTTGTATCCGCTGCATGATATGTGGTTCTATGCTAACGCAATCGCGCGATATTAACGCGATATTCTCAAAGAGCCTGTATCAGTTTGGTCGGAGGATTGGATCACCCCCATCCTAGCCTTCCCCCATCAAGCTGGAAGGGACTTTTGCGCGAGATGGAGCGCCGACTAAATCGTTACAGGTTATTCTCAAAAACAGGGTTGGATATACCTTGAAGTCTGTTGTATCATGTCAACCGCTTGAGATTGGGCTGCTTTGAATCCCCGCGACTCATAGAGGCTAGGGCTTATGAACGAATCACACGAGAACCAAGTGGATAGCGACCCGCCCGAACGCGCGAAACCGGAGCGAGAGCGCGCGTTTCGTAAAGTGGAGCGTCATTTCTGGTGGCGAATGTCGCGCGGGCTGTTGATGATAATCCCGCTGCTGGTTACCTTCATCATTTTGCGCTACCTCGTAGCGATACTGGAGAGTCTGCTAAGTCCGGTCACCGCGTTGATTATGGAAATACCGTATATGGGGGGCATCCCCGCCGCGGTTCCGCTCGCCTGGCTCATCGCTATTTCTTGTGTTCTCATATTCTTATACACGCTCGGTTTGGTAGTGACGGGAGACAGGGGTCGCAGGAGCGTAAAAGTAGTATTGGACTCGTTGCTGGACCGCATCCCGATAGTGGGGAAGATATACACGGTGGCGAATCAGGCGACCGAAGCCATATCTACTCCGATGAACAGCGATTACAGCCGCGTCGTCTTTCTCGACTGGCCGCGCGAAGGCGTCAAAGCGATGGGCCTGGTGACTGGGCAATACTATGTGCCAGCCGAAGACACGATGATGCTGACTATATACATAGCCACTGTTCCGAATCCTACGTCGGGAATGCTCGCCATCGTGTCGGAGGAAGACGTGATCGAGACGGACATCAGCGTCGAGGACGCGATGAAGATAATCTTCTCTGGCGGGATAGTGCTGCCGGACATGATGCGAGTAGGCAATGACATGGCGTTTGCCAGTCGCGGTCAGGATCCCGAACAAGCGCCGCGTCGCAAAGTGGAGACGCACTCAAAATAGAGTTGTATTCGAGGGAGGGCTTCTAAAGCGCTTCCCACTCGCGCAGAACGGCTCGCGCCGCATTATGCCCCGGCGCTCCTGTCACCTCGCCGCCCGGATGAGCGCCCGCTCCACACAGATACAGACCTTCGATTGGCGTTTTGTATCCGTCGAACATCGCTCCCGGCCTGTTCGACAGCATTTGCGCGGATGTAATATCCAGATGGCGTATGTTGCCGTCGGTCAGGCCGACACGCTCTTCCAGTTCCATTGGAGTGAACAGTTCCCAGTCCCTGACCGACTTTCGGAAGTTTGGAGCGTATTCCCCGATAATGTCTATCAGGCGCTCTCCTGTTGGCTCTCTCAGGTCGTCCCATGAACCTTCAAGCGGACTTACTGGGGCGTACAGGACCCAGATGGACATTACGTGCTTGCCCTCCGGGGTCAGGGATTTATCTACCACTGATGGAATCTGTATGTGCATGACCGGGGTTGACGAGGGCCTTCCCGCGCGCGCGTCGTCCGCGCTTTGCTGGAAGTATTCGACAGACGGGCAGATGCGGACCTGAACCAGGAAGTTTTCATCGTAGCGATTTCCGAGGTAGTGAGTGAAGTCGGGCAGTTCGTCCAGAGCCGCGTGGAACTTCAGGTAGGAAACATTGGTCTTCAGCCTGCGTATTCCGTTTGTTATTTCGGGAGCCAAGTCGCTCTCGTCCATCAGCGATAGGAATGTGCGTTTCGGGTCGGCGTTGGACAGAACGGTATCCGCCTCTATTCGTTCTCCGTCTTCGAGTTCCACGCCGACCGTTCGACCGTCCCTAACCAGGATGCGTTTCACAGGCGCGTTAAGTCGTATCTCCACTCCCTTGGACTCGGCGGAGCGCGCCATCGCCTGAGTTATGCCGCCCATTCCGCCATGCGGAATGCCGAAGTTGCGGTCTTCGGTGAAGATATCCACGTCCACATAGGCTACCGACATTATGGAGCCGGGAGCGCGCGGGTCGCCGGCGTCCTCTGCGTCAATGAAGACGGCGCGGACTTCGGGAGATTCAAAATGCTCTTCTACCAAGTCGCGCATATTGCCGGTAAGCATCCGTTCCCAGACCGCCTCGTCTCTAGTTCCGCGCACATCTTCCCAGACCTGGGCGAGCGTCGGAGGGTTTTCCAGAAAGTAGCGATGCAGGATTCCGGCCGCCCTTCGCATGAAGTCTTGGTAGCGTCCGTACCCTTCCGCATCGCCTGGGGATAGTCGCGCCAGTTCTTCGGCGTTGCGTCGTTCGTCGTGCCATCGCAGCATATAGTTTCCGCTTGGAAATGGCTGAAAGCGATAGGGATCCACCGGATGGATATCCAGACCATGGTCGCGCAATTCCAGGTCGTCTATCACTTTGCCCTGTAGCATGTGGCAGATGTACGAGCAGGAAGACACGCGAAAGCCTGGGAATAGTTCCTCCGTTATGCACGCGCCTCCTACGAATTCACGGCGTTCCAGGACCAGGATGCGTCCGCCTTCTTTGGCCAGATAATTCGCGGCCACAAGTCCGTTGTGTCCCGCGCCAACGACAATTGCCGAATAAGACATTGCGATTTTCCCCTTGCGTTAATTCATGTCGGATAGTAAGCGGCTATCTCATGGCATTTCATCGAGGACATCGGCCAGGATATCGTCGAACACGTCGTCGAATATCCTGCCCATGTCAAGCTCGAACCCCTCTAAAGTCGGGGACCTCAGAATATCGTCTTCCCTGTAAACGCCCACGATCTCGAAAACATCGTTCTGTAAGAGCATGACTATGATTTGCTTGGCGTATGGATCCGCGAGCCAGTACTCTTTCACTCCGTGCCTGGCGTATAAGTCTTTCTTGTATCCCCAGTCGTATGTGGAGGTGGACGGGGATAGAATCTCGACGACGATGTCGGGCGCCCCCCGTATATTCATCCCTGTCCTGATGTGCGACCGCTTCTTCGAGAAGAATACCAAGTCGGGCTGAACCACGTCCGTGTCCGACAGATATACATCGGTGGGGGCAAGATACACTTCCCCGGCATCAGTGTTCACCACATAGATATGAAACTCTCCGCCCAATCGTATTCCAACCCTTTGATGCGCCATATTGGGGGCGGCCGCCATTATCAATTCTCCGTCCAGAAGCTCGTATCGTTCACATTCAGGCGTCTTGGCGTAGTCCTTATATGTAAGCCTAGTTTTAGTTTCAGACACAACCATATCCGCCTCCCTCTGACTGAGCGCTTCTCCATTATATCCCAAATCTCGCGGCGATGGCTCTTGGTTGAATTGGCGCGGAGCCTGTATCAGTTTGGTCGGAGATTGGATCACTCCCATCCGTTGAATGGTGAATGGCGAATTTGGAATTATCTGACGACTGATTGGGGTTGAGCCTTCTCTGTCGAGGAAGGGACTTTTGCGTGAGGTGGATCATTGACTGAGATGGAGAGTCTCCATCGGGTTTGCGCCGCTGTGATACAATTCGTTTCAATGACACTGAATCAGTTTGGCAGGAGGACTGGGGCGTCTCCATCCGAGCCTTTCCTCATCAAGGGAGAAGGAATTCATGCGCGATGTGGAGGGCCTGCTAAATTGAGATTGGTTACGTCTTGACCCATACGCTTGCGGGGTATGAACAAGCTCTTCGAGGAAATGACATGAACTCCCGAAACTACGACATCGCTGTCATTGGCGGCGGCATAATTGGACTCGCGACCGCGATGCGGCTCACACATGAGCATCCAGACCAGAAGGTCGTGGTCATCGAGAAAGAGTCTGAGGTAGCCCGACACCAGACAGGACACAACTCAGGCGTGATACACGCGGGCATATATTACGCGCCTGGGTCGCAGAAGGCCAACTTCTGTTCAGTTGGCGGCAGAATGCTCAGAGAGTTTTGTGATGAGCGTGGCGTCGAATACGAGATGTGCGGCAAGATCATCGTCGCTGTCAATGAGTCTGAGGTTCCCGGCCTCGACGAGCTATATCGTCGGGGGACTGAGAACGGAGCGGAAGGACTCGAGCTCATAGGGCCTGAGGAGCTGAGGGAACACGAGCCGCACGTCGCGGGAGTCAAGGCGATATGGTCTCCGAATACGGGCATAATTGATTTTACCAAGGTGTCGGAGGCTTACTCTATCGAGATGCGTGAGAACGGAGGGGACTTGGTTCTCGACGCCGAGGTTCGCTCTATTACGAAGAGCGATGGTTTGGCGCATATACAGACAGGCGCGGGGGATTTCGTCGCCAGGAATATCATCAACTGCGCCGGACTCCATGCCGATAAGGTAGCGCGCATGATGAATGTGGAAACGGGCGTCCGCATCATTCCCTTCAGGGGCGAGTATTTTTCCATAAAGCCTGAAAGTTCACATCTGGTAAACGGACTCATATACCCTGTGCCAGATCCGTCGCTGCCGTTTTTAGGGGTCCACTTCACCAAGCGAATCAACGGCTCTGTGGAAGCGGGTCCCAACGCGGTGCTCGCATTGAAGCGCGAGGGCTATACCAAGACATCATTTTCGATTGGCGACACATGGGACACATTTAGCTATCCCGGTTTTTGGAAGATGTCCATGAAGTATTGGAAGACTGGCATTGACGAGCAGTATCGTTCGATGGTCAAGTCGGTGTTCGTGAAATCGCTCCAGACGCTGGTGCCTGAGATAACGGGCGACGACTTGTACGCGCCCGGAGCGGGAGTGCGCGCGCAGGTGGTTGACGACAAGGGGGCGCTGCTTCAGGACTTTAGCATTGCCCAGACTGGGGGAGCGATTCACGTGCTGAGCGCGCCATCGCCGGGGGCCACATCTTCGTTGTCCATAAGCCGCTACATCGTGGATATGGCGCGGGATTCGTTCGATTTGAACTGAATAGTCTGATCTGGATAGACAAATGATCGGCAAGACGATTGCGATTACAGAAACACATACCCAACTCGAACGCTTCCCCGAGTTTCCGCCGCGCGACGATATGAACAATCCGCTCTATCTCTACCGTCCATCCCACATCTACGCTCTGGAAATATATATGGGCGACCCAGATACCACGATAGTTCTGGGAGAAGTTCCGTTGGGCTGGACTCCAAGGCAGACGCAGGGAGTTCGCATACCCGACCTTCTGATAGCGGACAAAATTAATCGCGCGGTCATCGTCGGACAGTGGGGTTATGCGATAAACCAGCAGGGGAAGCCGCCGGACTTTGTCTTGGAGGTGGCGTCCGCTACGACAGGAGATAAGGATTACACTGAGAAACGACGCGACTACGCCGCCTATGGCGTTCCGGAATACTGGCGATTCGATCCGTCGGGGGGCGTGTACCACAACGCGGCGCTCGCTGGGGATAGGCTGGTGGCTGGCGTGTACCATCCTATCGAGATAGAGTGGCTGGACGATAATCGTTGCCGAGGTTACAGCGAGTTCCTGGCGTTGTATGTCTGCTGGGAGTACGGGGAGTTGCGCTGGTACAACCCGAGGACAGAGAGTTATCTGCGCACTCACGCAGACGAAGTGGAGCGGGCTGAGCGAGCGGAAGCGGAGCTAGAGAGCGCAGAAGCGGAGCGAGATCGGGAGGCCGCCGCTCGCAGGGAGGCGGAAGCTGAACTGGACAGGCTCCGGAAGCGACTAGACGATATGGGTGAGACGGAGTAGTCGGCAAAAGGCTCAGACCATGGCGGTAACCATATACAGGAAGTATGTAACCAGAGAGGTATATTCTAAAAATGAAAATAGCATACGCATTCAGGCGGGGGACTTTCTATCCGTTCATGGCGGGCGCGGCCTGGGATATTCCGGATGACCCTAAGACGCGGACCGAATATCTGGGCAAGGTAAACGACATCGGTTTCGACGGCGTCGAACTTGGATTCGAGGCGTTCGGGGGATTCGACGCCACCGAGAAGTCGGCCACAGAGTTTCAGGCGATACTTGAAGACGCCGGCGCGCCCTGCGTCGCCATACGCGCCGGCGGAGGCTTGTGCCAACCGAACGTTGCGGCGGACAATCGCAAGCGACTCGAGAAGGCTGTCGAGATAGCCGGATGGACGGGCGTTGGGATAGTGAATACCGCTCTCGGCACACCGCCGCGCGACTCCACCTTGGACACCGGCCCGAACGGCGAGCCCTCCTCTCACGGTTCCAGCGCGCTGGCTACCGAGGATGATTTCGTTCGAACCGCGAACGCGCTCAGGGAGGTCGGAGCCGCAGCGGGCGATCATGGCGTGAATATAACCATCGAGGTGCACCAACACTCCATCGCGGACAACTCGTGGTCAACCTTGCATCTTCTCGAACTTACCAGCAGCCCCAACGTCTTCGCCAATCCGGATCTTGGAAACGTGTTATGGACATACGAGGAGCCGGAAGAGACAACGGAGGAGTGCATTGTCGCGTTGGCGGCCCACTCTAAGTACTGGCACTGCAAAAGCCTTCAGCGCGTCCATATTCCCGAACTCAACCACTCGTATTTCATACGGACACCCCTTCCAGACGGCGATATAGACTACCGATTCGCCCTCTCCGCCATGGTGGATGCAGGTTATGACGGCTACTTCGCTCTTGAGGGAACGAATACAGGCGACCAGCTCCATAAGGATAAGCGAAGCGTTGACTACGTGAGGGACATTCTTTCAGAGCTCGAGGATTAGGCGGCGCGGGCGTGAGAGTCGGCGTCTAAAGCGGCTCTGAGGATTTGAAATGACTACTTCGCATTGAGGTTAATCACGCCCCATCCTGGCCCTCCGCCATCGAAGGAGGAAGGGCTTTTGAGCAATGTGGATCGGCCCGCTGAGTTGGCGCGGGTTCCCGCGCATTGTGAAACTTGACACAATATATTCGATTCACTAGAATTCTGATACTGGTGGGCTTCCATCTTTCAGGGGCTTGGAATGGAATTAAACGTTTCACAACTGTTGATGCAGCCCAGCGGCGCCAGCCGCGAGTATTGCCTCGACGACATTGTTGATATTGCAGACGATATTGGCGGTGTCAGGATTCAGGGGAGGGTTCGGCTTCTCAGAACGAACAAGAGCGTCTGGGTGAGCGCGAAACTGTTTTTCGCCGTAGATTCCGAGTGTGGACGCTGCCTGACGCCATTCAGCCATGCCGCGTGTCTTGAGATGGAGGAAGAGTTCGTTCCTGCTCTCAATCCAATGACTGGAGTTAAAACGCCGCCGCCCGACGATGATGACAAGGATTATTGCCTGATAGACGAAAATCACATACTCGATCTCACCGAAACCGTGAGAGAGTACACGATAATGGCTCTTCCAATGAAGCCTCTGTGCCATAATGAGTGCGCAGGAATATGTTCTGGTTGCGGAACTGACCTGAATCGAAGTTCTTGTTCGTGTGAAATTTCCAGAGACCCTCGATGGGGGCCTCTGTTGGAGTTTGCGCAGGGAGTAACTGAGAGAAACTATAAACGAAGCGAGAGAAGATAGATGCCACCACTGCCTAAGAAAAAGCATTCACGAAAAAGAAAGGGTGGACGCTCCGCTCACTTTGCGATTAAGGGCGTCTCACTTTCGCGATGTCCACGATGTCAGCGAGCGCGACTGCCTCACAGGGTCTGCAATCATTGCGGTTACTATAATGGGCGAGAAGTCGTGCCGGTCGAAAGCGCAGGCGCCGTTTAATGATACAGACCGGGGTTTTTCACGCTCTGGCGCCCACAATGGAGTTTTTGAAATGACACTTACCTTCAAAAAAGAATCGCGCGGACCCAGGGTGGCATATCTTTTCCCTGGTCAAGGCGCTCAAGCGGTTGGAATGGGCAAAGAACTCTATGACCGTTCTCCTGCCGCCAGAGACACTTTCGATCAGATTGACGAAGCGTTAGGGCGTTCTCTAACGAGGGTAATGTTCGAGGGGCCTGAGGACGAACTTCGCCAGACGGTCAACGCGCAGCCCGGGATAATGGCCGTTAGTTTGGCGTGTATGAACGCGATGGGGGAGGAGCTCGACCCCGAGATAATGCCGAAACCGATATTCATGGCGGGGCATAGCCTGGGAGAATATACCGCGCTCGCGGTGTCTGGCGTGCTGGGAATTGATCAGACGGCGCGGCTGGTGCAAGAGAGGGGCAGGCTTATGCAGGAAGCCTGCGACCAGAATCCTGGAACAATGGCCGCTGTCATAGGGCTCGACCAGATGGCGCTTCAGGAAGTGGCTAGAGAAACGGGTGTCTGGATATCTAATGTGAATACAGGGGACCAGATAGTCATTAGCGGCGAGCGGATGGCGATTGCAAGGGCCATGGACCTTTGCGATGCGCGCGGAGCCAAGAAGGTTGTCGCTCTTCGTGTAGGCGGGGCGTTTCACTCCGGCCTCATGGAGCCGGCCAGGGCTGGCCTCATGAGCGCCATTGAGGAGATGGACTTTCAGGACGCCAGCGTTCCCATCGTCGCAAACTGCACTGGTTTCCCTATGACAGACGCTTCCGATATCAAGCGCGAATTACTGTCGCAGGTGTGCGGCACGGTTCAATGGAAAGACACGATAGACTACATGGTCGGTTCCGGGGTTGAGAGCTTTGTCGAGATAGGGCCGGGCCGGGCTCTAAGCGGCATGGTCAAGCGCATCAATCGTCGAGCGAAGACTTCCAATGTGACTGACCTAGAATCTATACTCAAGTTGCGCAGAAACTAGCGAGTGGCGCGTGTCGGTATGTATAATCTATGCGCGCGGCGCGCGATTCTATCGTGTTCAAGCGGAAGCGAGAAATGGCGCATATTCAAAGTAGAACCTTAAACTCCAGGCGCATGACGCGATGCGTCGCGCTTCAGGCGCTGTCTGAGATTGACTGCGTAGCCCATAGCTTGGAGCAGGTTCTGTCGGATAGGCGCGAAAGCCATGAGCTATCGCCCAGCGCGGACGAGTTTCTGACTTGCATGACGGAAGGCGTTCTTGAAAACATACACGAACTGGACAAGATAATTGCCGAATTCGCCCCCAACTGGCCTATTTCGAATATGTCCGTCATAGACCGCAACCTGCTTAGAATGGGCATATACGAGATGGTCATCAGGGGCGATACTCCTCCCAAGGTCGCTATAAACGAGGCTGTGGAACTGGCAAAGGTGTTTGGTTCCGAAAGTTCTGCCAGTTTCGTCAACGGCGTTCTCGGGTCGGTGATGGTCGCTCCACGCCCGAAACCTAACTACAATTTCGCCGATACGGAGGTATAGCAGTGTCAATACTTGAGCGGGTACAAGCAGTTGTAGCCGAAAAACTGAGCGTAGATGAGTCCGAAGTTGTGCCCGACGCCTCCTTCACCGAAGACCTCAACGCAGACTCTCTTGATTTGGTCGAGCTCATCATGGCTTTCGAAGAAGAGTTCGCCGACGATGATATTGAGATCTCAGACGAAGACGCAGAAGGAATTCAAACTGTCCAGCAGGCCGTGGACTATCTTATAGGAGAAGGCGTAGAGGACGACTAGCGGCGTCCTTTCTTCCCTCCATTCTCGGAAAACAGGACAGGCTATTACAGCCTGTCCATTTCGCATTACCCCTGAAGAGCAAGTCCCCTGACTAGAGCCAACATATTCATTACAGGATTTTCCGGAGCGGGCAAGACCACCGTAGGGCGCGAAGTCGCTCGTATTCTTGGATGGGCGTTTGTGGATACTGATGTGGAGATAGTCGCGTCCGCGGGAATGGAGATCGAAGACATCTTTGGGCTGCATGGCGAAGATGAGTTTCGTCGCATCGAGCGAGAGACTGTCGAGCGAGTCGCCCGCGCCGACAGACAGGTTGTCTCCACTGGCGGCGGCGTCATAATGGACGAGCGCAACCGCGCCATCATGGAAGCCAACGGCGTTGTCGTATTGCTCGAGGCGCGGCCTGAAACTATAATCCAGCGTCTTTCAGAGCAGCGAACGAGGGACGAAAGCGTTTCGGCGCGGCCTATGCTGGAAGCGGACGATGTGGAAGAGCGAGTCCGTTCCTTGAAGGCTCATAGACAGTTCAACTATACTCTGGCGCACTGGACGGTTCATACCGACTTTCTGACGCCGGAAGACGCGGCGGCAGAGGTCGCGCGGGGGTATCAAATGGTAAACGCGCGTTTGCAAGTCCAGCTTGCGGATTCTGAATATCCAGATTTAGCCGCGCGGGTACGCGCCTCGTCCGGCGACCACCCGCTCTGGGTGGGGTGGGACATCATCGAAGAGCTCGGAGAACGAGTTCGGGCTACGCTGTACCCGCCTGTCGCTTATATTATCTCCGACACTCAAGTTCAACCGCAGGCGCGCAGGGCGCAGCGAGCGATGGAGGGCGCGGGAATACCTACGCATATGTTCTTCATACCGCCCGGAGAGCGCAGCAAGACTCTTGAAACGGCTCAGCACATATATCATTGGCTTGCGTCTCTGAAGGCTGAGCGAGGACATCTCATTCTGGCCGTTGGCGGCGGAGTGGTAGGTGACCTGGCCGGTTTTGTGGCGGCTACGTTTCTGCGCGGAATACCCTACGCCCAGGTTCCGACCAGCCTTCTCGCTATGATGGACTCTGCCATTGGGGGCAAGACCGCGGTTGACCTGCCGCAGGGCAAGAACCTGGTCGGGGCTTTCTACCAGCCCAAGTTCGTTCTCGCCGACGTTTCTACATTGCAGACCCTGCCGCCGCGCGAACTCGCGTCGGGATGGGCCGAGGCGATAAAACATGGTCTGATAATGGACGAAGGGCTACTCGCCATGTTTGAAGAGCTTACTGATGATATCCAGTCCCTGCAACCTGAGATAGCTACCGACGTTATTCGTCGCAGCATGGCGATAAAAGCGGGTGTCGTGTCGCGGGACGAAAAAGAGACGCTTGGCATTCGGGTTCTTCTCAATTATGGTCATACCATAGGGCATGCCATCGAGGCCGCCACCGATTACGGCAGCTATCTGCACGGCGAGGCTGTCAGCATAGGCATGATGGGAGCGGCGAAAATAGGTTTTGGCATGGGGATGATGTCCGGTTCCGAAGTCGAGCGTCAGCGCGCGGTACTGTCGGCGTACTCTCTTCCGCTAGAAGCCAAAGGGGTTGACCCGGAGGCGGTCTCCCAAGCCATGCTGTCCGACAAGAAGGTCGTCTCCGGCGCGATACGCTGGGTGTTGCTGGACGGGATCGGCAACGCCACTACCCGCAACGACGTGCCTTCTGATATGGTTGGGACGGTATTGAACGACTTGATGAGTTGACGGTTGGATACTTGGAGGGGCGTTGGAATATCTGGACTGGACACTGATGCTCCTTCTGGGTGTAGGTTCCGGCGCTTACGGGGTTCTTGTAGGGGCGGGCGGAGGTTTCATTCTCAGCCCGATGTTGCTGTTGGCGTTCGACTCTGAAGATCCGGAGGTGGTGGCGGGAACGGTTCTGGCCGCCATCGCGCTTAACAGCATTCTGGTGGCGCTCATATATATCAGGATGAAGGTTGTGGATTACCGCAGCGCATTCCTGTTCGCGGGGGCGGCGGCGCCTGGAGCCGTTATAGGCGCTTTTGGAGTGGGAGCGGTCGCGCCCGAGATTTTCAAGATGGTGTTTGGAGTTCTTCTGCTTCTGCTGGCGCTTCTGCTGGCGCTCCGTCCTAACGTTCCCAGCAATATCAGGACAGAGAATCCGCGCCACCTGATATCGGCGACTGTGAGAGAACGGCACATCGTAACTACGGCGGGGCAAGAGTATCGCTACGAATTCAATGAGAGCCTGGCCACGTCGTTTAACATCGTTCTCGGGTTCATATCGAGCTTCTTTGGGATAGGTGGTGGATTCCTGCGAACGCCGGTACTCGTGATCGCTTTCGGATTTCCTGTACGCATCGCCGCGGCTTCTTCGGTGTTCGCGCTGGCTATATACGGCAGCGCCGGCGCGCTGGCGCACGGCTATCTGGGACACATAGACCTATTTCCGACACTGCTATTCATAGGGATAGGTCTCGTTATAGGCGGACAGATAGGCGCGACGCTATCAGGCCGTATCCAAGGAGTATGGGTAATGCGTATGCTTCTGGTGGTGGTGCTACTGCTTGGCGTCCGGCTTATATGGCAGGGGATAGCGGGATGAAGGCTTGGGGGGATTTTCAGACTGAGGGACGTATCTCTCCGTCTGGGCTGGCTGATAGCAGAGAGTAGTAAGAATACCCCCTGCGTATCAACTCCGCGCTTCCGCCCTCGTTCCTGTCCAGGATAGACAAGACTTTCGCCACCTTATAGCCTGCGTTTTCTACAGCTTCAATGGCATGGAAAAGGTTTCCCCCGGTAGTGCAGGTATCATCCACTACTGCAATGGGAGCGCCTTCATGCAACATGGACGTCGGTCCTTCTATGGCTCGCTTTCCGCCGTGTTCTTTCGTCTCTTTGCGAACTATCAGGCCGGGAATGGGGCATCCTTCGATGCCGCTCACCACTGAGACGGCGGCTACGATTGGATCCGCTCCCAAAGTCGGCCCGGCGATAGCTTTAGCTTTGCATTCACGCAGAATAGGAAGAAACGCTTGGGCCACTAGATAGCCTCCCTCTGGATCCAGAGTCAGAACGCGCCCATCAAAGTAATAGCTGCTAGTTCCACCCGATGAAAGGCGAAACTCTCCAAACGCCAGCGCTCCTTTGTCCTTTGCCAGTTCTAGTATCGTCGAAGCGGGACGAGCGCCGGCGTATTCTTCTTGTGTCGAGTCATTCATGGATTGCACCGTTTGAGCTATATCTTAGTTCTTACTGTGAAAGGTAGCCGGACATGTTTGGACTATGCCGGGATACGGCTTGCCTAACCGCTCGTTCCCATCGCGTCTTCAATGTCTTTTCGTATTCTTTCACGGAGTTCGGGGTACTGTTTCAACTCCTGATTATTGAGTACTAGGCCCATCGTTCGCTTCCGCTCTTCCGAGATACCCTCTTCACGGCCCTCTTCACGGCCTTCTTCGCGGCCCTCTTCACGGCCTTCTAGCAGACCCTTTTCACGGGCTTCATTCAGCATCCGCTTCCGCTCTTTCTGTAGTTGCCTCTTCTGTTCCCGTCGTTTGTCTTGTTCTTCCAGTATCTTCGCGATTGCGTAGAACGCCATTCTTACAATCACCTCCGTTCCCGATACCGCGCATCCATAGACCGCGGCTCCGTAGCTGACAGTATCCGACATAATGTCGATATCGCCCCAGTATCGCCAGAATACCCAGGCATAAGGGCGCGACCATTCCAGGTTAACCAATATGCCCGTGGTTATCACTGCCCCCCAAGGCGCGACCAACGCGTGAATCAAAAGCCAGTGAGCCTGTAATTTCCCCCGGACATACCTTGTCAATAGTTTAACACGCTTCACTGGCAGTTTGTCCTCGATACGATGAGAATGAGACTCTAATACCTTTACCTTGCCCGGATATTCATGGCCACTGCAGGTCGCCGTCCTCGTAAATGTCGTCGAGGAAGCGGTTGGTGAAGACTGTGTCGACGTCTACCGCTTTGGGCAGGCCTTCGTATTCCAGCAGCGAATCGTGGAAGTTTTGCCACTGTTGGGAGGTCATCCAGCCGAAGCCGTTCTGGTCGGTCAGCGGAGAAGTGGAGTCTTTCATCTCGGTCTCCATCATATATCGCATGTGATCGCGGTCTTCGCCTTCGGCGTACTTCAACACGAAGTCCAGAGTTTCTTCGGTGTTGGCGAAAGCGTATTCCATGCCCTTCATAGTCGCTTTCACGAAGCGGGTTACGGTTTCAGGGTTCTCTTCCGCGAAGTCATTTCTGGTGACGAATGTGAGGCCCATGGTTGGCATTTCATAGTCTGCCGCGTCGAAAGACACTACGTCCAGGCCGCGGTCTCGGACTATATTGCCGACTGTATTAGGCTCGTTGGACTTGAATACGGCCAGCAGGTCCACCTGACCATCCGTCAGGATACGCGGGTCGTATCCCACACTGACCTCCTGAACTTTGGATCTGTCCACCTGCGCCGAGTTCACGATGGCCAGATATTCGGGCGGAATCGTATTCTTGTACCCGAATGTCTTGCCTTCCCAGTCCTTGGGGTCGCTGATGCCTGAGTCGGAGAGCGCGATGAACGCCTGTTGGCCGCGTTGTCCGAAGAGCGCAATCGCCATGAAGGGGAGCCCGGGGTCGGCTCTGAGTCTCAAAAGGTGTCCGGCGTCAGCCGATATGAAATCGGCCTCGCCGCCTACCAGTAGCTGATCGGCTCCCCCAAGCGAGTGCTGAATATCAACTTCGAGTCCCTGTTCGGCGAAGTAGCCTAGTTCCTGAGCGGCGTACACAGCCACTAGCGGCAGATTCGCCTGCGCTTTGTATCCCGCCACGAACCGGACGCTCTTGGTTTCGGGTTCAGACTCAGGTTCGGAGCAGCTGAGCGCGAACAGCGCTGACAATAGAACTATGCTGGTCAATGCCCATGTTATTGATTTACTCATTTTGTTTACCTTGCCCTTCATGCCGATTTGATTTAGTAAATTAACGGATTTCAGACTATATTGGAGGATTCGTGCCAGAACAGAGCTTTCTTCTCGACTGCCGACAGCATGATAGTTAGTCCGATGCCCATGAGCGACAGCATGAATATCGCGCTGAACAGGGTGGGCATATCCAGATTGGCGTGCGCGACGATTATTACGCTTCCGAGACCTCTGTCCGCGCTGAACCACTCACCTATCACCGCGCCGATTACCGACAGAGGCATGGAAACGCGGAACGCCGCGAACAGGTAGGGCATCGCGCTTGGCGCCCTGAGTTTCAGGAATATCTCGCGGCGCGAGGCGCGCACTGAGCGAAGGAAATCCATCGCGCCCCTGTCCACCGATCTGAAACCGGTCACCGCGTTCACAAGGACGGGGAAGAAGGTTATCAGAGCGACGACGAGCACCTTTGGAACTGGTCCGAACCCGAACCAGATTACGAACAGCGGCGCAATCGCCACCACAGGGGTTACCTTTACCAGAATCGCCAACGGCAACAGGCTGCGCTCTATGAAGCGAGATTGGGTCATTAGGGTGGCGTCAATGAGCGCCACCAGCGTTCCGAGGGCGAAACCGGCCAGCGCCTCTGCCAGGGTTACCGCCCCTTCTCCGATAAAGAACCATATATCGCTCACAAGTCTGTTCAGCGTTACGGAAGGAGCCGGCACGATGTAGGTGGGCACGCTGGCGGCTCGCGTCCATATTTCCCAGATTGCGCCCGCTACGCTCAGGGCTATGATGGGCGGCAATAGATAGCCGAGTCCAGACCAGGGAACGCGCATCCGAAACAAGTTGGCGGGCAGTCTGCGTCTTGTCCGCGCGCGGGTCTGGACTAGATTATCAAGCGAAGGCTTGTTCATTCTGGTTTCCCTGCCAGAGAAGGTCTCGCAGCCATTCTGAATACTGGCGAAACGCGAGATTGCGCTCCATGCCCCGCGCGCGCGGTCGCGGAAGATTGATCTCTACTACTTCTACAATGCGTCCGGGTCCGCTCGACATTACCGCCACCCTGTCGGCGAGCGTGACTGCCTCGGAGATGCTGTGAGTAACGAATACGACACTCTTCTTGTCGGCATTCCATATTCGGAGTAGTTCGTAACCCATGGCGGCGCGCGTTATTTCGTCCAGAGCGCCGAATGGCTCGTCCATCAGAAGGAGGGACGCCCCGGACGCCAAGGCGCGGGCCAGCGCCACCCGCTGGAGCATTCCGCCGGATAGCTGTGAGGGGTAGTAGTCGGCGTAATTGGCCAATCCCACGAGATTAAGCAGATCCGCTACTGGGCGGACGCTCTGAGGGTTGTTCTTGCGATTGACTTCGAGGGGCAGGCTGATGTTGTCTGTCACTGTGCGCCACGGAAGCAGGGACGGTTCCTGAAATACAAATCCCATTGTCTTGTTTGTTTGAGCTTCGTCGGGCGTCAGGTCGTCAATCTGAATCTGTCCCGAAGTTGGTTCTATCAGCCCGCCCACAAGTCTGAGTAGTGTTGATTTGCCGCACCCGCTCGGTCCTATCAGGCACAGGAATTCACCGCGCGCCACATCGAGGTTTATGTCTTGGACGACATCCCCGTCCTCGAAACTTTTACATACATCTCTTATACTGACATGGCTGGAATTGGAGAGGGCTTTCATGCTTCAATCTTGGTGTGGGAATAATTGAACCATAATATAGTATTAACTTGAAGTTAAAGTCGCAACCTGAATTCAGCGCATTCATAGCTAGTCGGAACTAATGTTGAAATGAAATACATAAAGGAGAATTTACAATGTACTTGGTGAGAAGGATTTTCAAAGCTAAGCCGAGAGAGGCTCGTCGCGTGGCCAGTCTCGTTCACAAGCAGGCTCAGATATACCATGACGCCGGACATCGCAGCGAGTTCAAGGTCTATTTCAATGGGGGCACGGTTCCGGGCGAAACTGACGTGGTGGTTCTGGAATGGACTGATGAGGCGCTGATGTCGCCCATGCGCGGCGACAACGATCTGCCGCAGGCGGCTCTGGATGTGGGCGCGGAAGTGCGCGAACTCACGGAGGGAAGCCGAATCGAATTCATGGAGCTGATGACTGCCGACAAGATGATGGACGTATAGCCAATTCGTTACTTGGCCGCCGCGTCGCTGAGCGAGGCAAACCACTTCCTGGCGGCGCGGGGAGATCGGAATCGCAGTACATCCAGATGGGTGTATTCGGGTTGAGCGAAAGCTGCGGGCATGGACTTTCTGCGACGCCAGTGGTTCTTGAAAGCCCATATAAAGAGGGAGTCTTTGGAGAATAGGATCCCCTTTAGGTCCTCTCGGTTGCCGTTCCATAGTTCGGCGCGTTTGAAGTACCTGCTCATGGTTCTGCGGAACAGGCGCGAGAACGTGACGGGGAACGGGTAGTCGAGCCATATTATGGCGGTGGCGCGCGTCCATATTATGTCCCGCGCCACGGAGTAGTTTCCGTCCACGACCCAGTTTTGACAGGTCAGGGCGTTCGCTATTTTCTCTCTGAAAATAGCGTCAGGGGTTTCGGTCCAGTTTGGGCCATGGCGAAGAGCGTCCAGTTCGACATGGGGGGCGTCTAGGAGGCGGGCAATATCTCCCGCGAGCGTGGTCTTGCCGGCGCCGGACGTTCCCACTACTACTACCCTCTTCAGGGACTCTATATTCGAAAGTGTCGGCATAATGCCATTTTGCTCCAGGATTTCAGCGTTTAGATATAATATCGTTTTAGAGGACAGTGGCGCTAATGACATGAACGAATTCGAGGATTTTGGTATGCGCTTGAAGGATAAGGTGGCGTTGATTACTGGAGCGGGGTCTGGAATTGGACGCGCGACGGCGCTGAGGTTCGCGCGCGAGGGAGCTTTTGTCGCCGCGTCCGATATAGCGCCGTCCGTATCTGAGGAGACCGCGAACATGGTGAACGAGGCGGGTGGTCGCGCGGTCGCGCTTTCAGGCGATGTATCGGTAGGAGAAGACGCGGCGCGCATGGTTGGCTCTACGCTCGCTGAGTTCGGAAGGCTGGACATACTGGTCAACAGCGCGGGAATTAGCGCGCGGAACGCGCTTCCGGAGGGGGCGTCCGCTGAATCCGTATGGGATAAGGTGATGGACGTGAATCTCAAAGGGACGTATCTTATGTGCTGGCACGCGGTTCCGGAGATGGAGAAGTCGGGTGGCGGTTCGATTATCAACCTTGCGTCCATTATGGGTTTGGTGGGCTACCCGGTAGGCATAGGAGACGGGTTCAACCCGTACCCGCCGTCCAAGGGCGGGGTGGTTCAGTTCACGCGCACTCTGGCGATTGACAGCGCGCGCAAGAACATTAGGGTGAACTGCCTGTGTCCGGGGTTTGTAGCTACGAACTTTACGAAAGGACTTACGGAGGATCCTGAGTCCAACGCACTATTGGAGGAGCTTCATCCTATGGGCAGGCTGGGGCGTCCGGAGGAGATAGCGAACGCGGCGCTCTATCTGGCGTCGGATGACGCAAGCTATGTTACAGGAGCGGCGTTGGCTGTGGATGGCGGCTATACGGCTCGCTGAGTGTCATACGCGCTGGAAGAAGGCGACTTCGCTTTTCCAGACCTCGCGGGATATTCCCATCAGCGCCTTTTGATTGGGGCGCTCTACCGCGAGACGGCGCGAGAGCGTTTTGGGAGCGAGTTCGCGTCGCATCATGGGGCAGCGTTTGGCGAATCCGTTCAACGTGCCGCGCTCTCCGCCCAGGAGTACGTAGTCAATCTTGCTGAGATGCGGGGAGAATAGTTCCCGCGTTACCTGGCAGGTTTTGTCGTAGAGTTCGCGGATAAGGCGTTCGCGGCTTCGCTCGAAACGACGCTGGGACTGGCCGCCCGCGCGGTGCCGATTCTTCATGTAGCGGGAGTCCGTTTTGGTGGCGATGAGAGTCTCGCCACGCAGAACGCCCACGGCGTATCTGCCGAGCCGCAGCAATATCACTCCGATGACAGGGTCAGAATCGAGCAGGCGGCGGAGTTGGTCGGTATGCGGTCCCGCGGCTCGAATGTCGGCGTTCAGGGGAATGGGGGGTATGATCGCCACGATTTGTTCGACGGTGATGAACAATGCCGCTCCGGTATCGCATGGACCCAATGTCTCTAGCGCGGATTCGACCTGAAATCGGTCATCCTGGGTATCCGGCAGCAGATGGTCGTAGTCGCGCTTGGCGAGCGTATCGGGCGTTGCATACACGCTCGCGGCGCGCCCTTCGGTTTTAATGTTGGCCAGTAGGCGCAGGACGCCGTTCTTGGCGATTCGCTTAGTCGTCTTGTTCATGGGAAGCGCACCGATGCGATACTCTTAATGAATATAGACGCCGAGATATTCGTCTATCACTATCACCCTGGACTTCCAGCGCATAGGCGGGCTGGAAGTCCACTTGTCGAGCGATCTCCGGCGCGCCGCCTGGCTAGGAGGCGCCGTTGCCGTTCATCCAGTAGTCGTAGCGGTGGGCTGCCATATCCGCTTCGCGCTCGATGTCTTCTTCGAGCAGGTAGCCCTCGGACGCGAGGTCTGAGGCGGCTTGTCTCACTCGCTCTACGTAGGCGTCCCTGGATTCGTATCGCTCCGCGATGGCGGGTCGGGGGTCGCCGGCCGCTTCGCGCTCTTCTTGCGTCTTGCGGAAGGGCAGAGTCCAGCCGGCCAGACCGCCAGTGATGCCTATTACCAGTGTTGGGTTGCCGTTGTCGGGGTGGCGCAGGTTCCAGCCGGTGTTGGTGGCGAGCGGGACGCTCACTGAGGGCAGCCGGATGCCGCCGAGTTCGTTGCCGTCGTCGTCAACGTCGGAGACTATGGCGGGATATTCTTCGCCCTGTTCGGCGGGAAGCTTGATCGTGCGACCGAGATGGGTCTCGTCGCCGTAGTCGAGGCGCATCGCCCTGGTGACCTCCGGCGGGAATGTTACGGACGGAATGCGCGCGAACTTCTCTCTGAGCGTGTAGGATTCCACGCCGCTGCCGTCGTCGAGGCTGGGATGGCGGGACGCGGGCGCGGGCGCGTCGCCTCTTGCCCAGCTATCCAGGTTGTTGAGTTGCGCTCTTTGCAGGGGCGAGTAGTCAACCGCATTATAGGGCAGTTGGCCTTTGAGCGCGTCCATCTGGCGGATGGTTTCGGGGGGGAAGACGCCTGAGCCGTGCTGGGTGCCGGCGAAGTGGTAGCGTCGGACGTTCTCGGACTCAGGGGCGTCGGTCATCGAGGCAAAGTCGGTGTGTATCAAGGCGGCGTCTCCGCGCCAGTATTCGGCGGACGTGTTGGTGAACATTATCTTGGGAACGTTGCCGCTCTCCTCCATGCGGTCAAGCAGCGAGCCGCTCGCGCCGCTTACGGGATCGGTGATGTCTGTGTCGGAGAAGGGGAACAGTTCGGGGATGATGTAGCAGACGTCTTTGGAGGGCTGGCCGAAGCGCAGGTTGAATTCGCCGCGCATACCGCCCGCGACGTGGGGGATGATGCCGTCGAGCGCCATGCGACCTTTCTCGTCGTTGTTGAGTCCGTAGTAGATGTAGGTTCTGAGGAAGCGTCCGCTCTGGGAAGCGCCGAAAGCGTGGGCGTAGTCTATGGAGCCGGCGCAGGGGTTGCCGTCGGCCTCGGATTCGTACTTGAGGAAGGACACGATGTCGCGGACGGATGCCATTCCCAGTCCGACGACGTCCGTACCTGTGGTGGTATAGACAAGCTGGTAGATGCGTCCCGGCTCGAAGCCGCTTCTGAGATAGACGTGGTTGATGTCGGGCTGGACCTGCTCGTCTTCGACGCGCACGAACTGGAACTGGTCTCGCGATATTTCTGTGGCGGGGCCGTTGGGGTGGTCGCGCACGGTGAGAGTCGCGCCCTGTTCGAGCGGGTCTGTGGGCGGGTGCGGGTCGTGGATTCTGTCGGCGAGCAGGAAGACGTTGGTGGGTTCGTTGCACTGGAACTGGCAGAGCATTCGTCCGGTGAGTCGGCTGCCGTCGGGGTTTAGCGCTTGGGGGGCGTACAGGCTTATGCGGTCGGGGTCGTCGGCTGGGACGTCGGACTGCCAGCCGCAAAAGACGACGGTGTAGCCTTCGCGCATGAGGAAGCCGTTGCCGGGGTGTAGCGGCGCGCCGGGGTCCATGACGCGGGGCGAGCTATTGAATCCGAGAATCGTCTTGCGTCCGCGGTTCACCACGTCAAAGATGAGGCTGCCTCTGCCGCGTTCGGGGTCGGCGGGCTGGAGCATTTCGAAGTCGGCGGAGAAGTGGACGCGGCCTTGGGAGTCTCTGGGCGCCAACTCGATGTCGGTGATGGCGGTGTTGTTGGGGTGGAGCGGGTCAACGGCGAAGTGGGCGGTTCCTTTCAGGTGGTTGTAGGAGCCTACTTCTCCGAATGATTGTCCGCCGGCGAACGGCGTGACGCTTGTGATGTCGAGCTTGGTTACTGGCAAGTCTGGACCTCCTTTATTGGTGCTATGTGATTGTACCATCGCGGACGGCGATTCGCATGGGAGTGGGGCGCGTCGCTGGGTTGGGGAATAGTGAATGGTGAATTTGGAATTATCTGACGTCTGATTGGAATTGACCCTTCCCACGTCGAGGCGCTGAGAGGGGTAGGTATTGAGGGTGAACACCCCCATCCTAGCCTTCCCCTATCGAGGGGCTGAGGGGGTTGGCGCGCCCTTCGACAAGCTCAGGACGAACGGATTTCTGATTTGCCTAACCCTGTGAGCCCTCAGCCATATAGGGGCTTTGGGGCATGGCGTGGCACCAGCCAAGCTTATGCGATATATCTTCTGGTTTATAGCGTTCTGGTGAGCCTGCAGGCGGCTTGCAGGTGTCTTCTGGTGGGTTTCAGGTGAGATATGACACCTGTATCCACCTGCAGGCCACCTGCAAAGACCTGTATT
>CAZXFX010000015.1:0-64607 GCA_964640295.1 uncultured Dehalococcoidia bacterium
TACAGGTCTTTGCAGGTGGCCTGCAGGTGGATACAGGCGACATATCCCACCTGAAGCCCACCTGAAGACACCTGCAGGCCGCCTGCAGGCTCGCCAGAACTCTATAAACCAGAATATATTCCTGGCTAATTCCGCATAAGCCTGGTCGGGCGCCATGCCTCGCCCCAAAGTCCCTACCCACTATGTGGCCTCACAAGGGTGGGTAAATCAAAAACCCGTTCGCCCTGAGCTTGTCGAAGGGCCTTTTGAAGGGCCTGCCAGCCAGTTCGCAGCCATCTTGTAGAAACCGAATGACCCTATCAGGAAGAAGTAGAGGTTGCGACACTCTGTACGCGCTATCATGGTATCCTACCGGAGGAAGCGCTTGATTCTTAGCGTACAACACCCCAACAGTCTTTATAGGAGGCAATCCAAATGGCGCAAGCGAACACACCACAGCCCCCGTACTACGCGGCGATTTTCTCCTCGACTCACACAGGAAATCACCAAGGCTACGCCGAGGACACCGAAACTGTACTCGAGTTGGCGAAGCGGCATCCCGGCTTTCTGGGCATCGAGGCAGCCGGCGATGACGACCTGAGCATTGCCGTGTCGTACTGGGAAAGCGACGAGGCGATAAGAGCGTTCAAGCAACTCGCGGAGCATCTCATCATACAAGAGCGTGGCCGCGACAATTACTACAGGAGCTACAAGGTGCGTGTGGCGAGAGTGGAACGCGACTACGGCTTCGAGGCGTAGCGCGAAACTCAGGCCGCTCTTCGACTCCGGACAGGTAAATTCGCAATCTACCCTATCGCCTTCCCAGACGGTTGGAAACAGACGCGTCAATTGGCATACGTGGACGGGAGCGACTCGCCTGATTTCGGCAGAGTCGTCACCCGCCCAATATACCTCGCAGCGCCTCTTCCCAGTACTGCCACAGCCACTGAATGCCAACCGCAGCCGCTATGAGCGCGACCAACGCCGCCGCCAATCGTAGCCGCCAACGCCGTCTCCTCTTCTTCTTCGCTGGCGCCCTTCTCGAACCGCGCCTGTAGTCCCACGGACGTATCTGCGCCTCTCCCGACTTCCAAATCCCTCGCCGTCTCCTCTTTGCCCGAGCCTCCGATTCGTCAATCCCGTCCAGCCTCCCATATCTCTGGTACGAATACGCCAACCCCGACTCCACTATCTTGTGATTCAAAGACTTCTTCCTATTTCCGCGATGAACCACACCAACAACGCGCCCGTAGCGGTCAATATCAACAGTGTCCAAACGAAACGATCCGCGCGCCATCTTTCGCATCGCGTCTCTCGCTTCTTTGCCGTATGGCTGGGACAACTCAGGCGCGTCTATGGCGTATAGGCGCACGGGAAACGGCTTAGGTTTCCTCAGGAAAGCGAACCACACTCGCTCTTCCACTACCAGCGAATCTCCGTCCACAACTCTGTCCACCCGAATCTTAATTTCGCAACTCCTCCCTTTCAGTCCTCAGACTGAACCGTGACCATACCTCGGACACCCCCCAGGCGCTTTTTGATTATCTGAGAACCGCTTGTCCCGCGCTTGTCGAAGGGCGCGCTGACCTACTATGCGCCTACCCCTCTCAGCCTCTCGATGGGGATGATGCGCAGAGAGTAGATAGACTGTCAATTCAAAAGTATTGGACCACTAGACATCAATCGAACGTTGAATTAAATCTCGAGCGCGCCGCAGTGTGGGAGGGCTGTCATCGGGCAGCGCCTGTCCCATCGCAATATCGAGCCTGCCTGTCCCACTGGAAATAAATGTTCCTTCCACTGGCGCGGCGTATGTATAGTCAGGGCCAATGGCAAACTTGATGATGTCGCTGTCCTCGCACAGCCACCGCCCCCTCGTCGGGTCGGCCGGAAGCCAGCCATGTATCGGGTGAAGGTACTCTATCCAAGCGTGAGTCTCGCCTGGCTGAGTAATCAGCAGTCCCGAAACATATCTCGTAGGTATTCCGAGCGCCCTCAAAAGAGCGATTGCCAAGTGTGTCATATCCTGACACACCCCCCTCCGAGTAACGAGGATGTTCTCAGCCGGCGTAGCCACCGTTGTCCATCCGCGTTCATACTCTATATTGCCGTACACCCAGTCCACCACCGCCGAGACGGTTTCGAGCAGGCTCGCGCGCTTTCCCGCTATTTCTCTAGCTTCTCCGACCACATTGGAAGGCCTGACCAGCGGCGAATCCGCCAGAAATCGGTTCGCATCCTCACCCAACTCAATGGAATCCAAAGATATATCGCCAACATACGGCAACTTTCTCAGGCTAACGCTACCCGCTGACAGAACCACGAATTCTCGATGCGGCTCAGTCATACGCGCATAATGAGTAGAATTCCCAAAACCATCTACGAACTGCGTCGGCGCAGAACGCGGTTCGGTCGCAACCTCAGACGCCAAGGGGGTCTGATAAGCGTCCCGATACGCCGAGACCCTCAGGAGATTGTTATTTTGAGTAACGATGTCCGTGTAGATATATCTGGCTGCGTAAGCGAAGTTGGGCATTGAATAAGCGCAGACGGCCTGACATTGACGAATAGTGAAATTTTGGAACCGAACTCTTCTCGAAAATAGACCGCGTAGGGCTTCATATTATACTGTGAGTCTGATAACAGTTAAACTATGGTTTGCGCCGCGTAAGCGCGCTTTCAAAGTATAAGAGGCGGGCGCCATATATCTCTGTTGTGTCGAAATTCGCAAAGGGAGCATGATTTCGGGCATGAACGTAGGCGTCGAACTTTGGAGAGGACGTATAGCTCGAGCGATACTGGTTACCGTCGCGCTCCTGTCGTTCGTCGCGTGCGGCGCTGACAGGGACCTGCTGGTTTTCGCGGCTACAAGCCTCAGAGAACCGCTCACGGAGGTCAGCGAGCGATATGAGCGCGAGAGCGGCCTAACCGTTGACTTGAGCTTCGGAGCGTCGCAGTCGGTGGCGCAACAGATAGCGAGCGGCGCGCCTGCGGACGTGTTCGTGTCCGCGGGCCAGGCGCCCGTTCTCTTCCTGGAAGAGAGAGGCTTGGCGTCCAGCGCCGATTCTGAGCGTTTGCTCGGCAATGAGTTGGTAGTGGTGACTCTCAAGTCGGGAGGCGCCATAGACTCACTGGAAGCTCTAACTTCTGAGGAGATAGATCGGGTGGCGATGGCGAACCCGGCCATCGCGCCAGCGGGCGCGTATGCGGAAGAGGCGCTCAGAACTGCGGGCGTCTGGGATAGAATTCAGGATAAATTGCTGTTCGGAAAGGACGTAAGGGCCGCGATGACTTATGTGGAGGTGGGAAACGCAGACGCGGGCATCGTCTATGGGACGGACGCGCGCAGTTCGGACTCGCTGAAAGTGGCGCGCGCGGTCGAAGCGAATCTGCATTCTCCCATCGTCTATCCGGCGGTCGCGGTGTCCGATTCTACAAACCAGGCTGGCGCGTCCGACTACTTGGAGTATCTGTCCTCAGAGGAAGCCATGTCGGTCTTCCGACAATTCGGGTTTTCCGACCCCCCTGTGAAGTGAAGCGGATTTGTTGCTGGAAACGACAATCCTCACGGTTCGCGTCGCGGTAGCGGCGACGCTATTGAACCTGCCGCTCGCGCTGGCGCTCGGCTGGCTGGTCGTCAAGAAGCGGGTTAGGGGCGCTTTCATTCTGGATGTTTTGGCGTCGCTGCCGCTTGCGGTTCCGCCCGTGGTGGTGGGATATTTGCTCCTCTTGACGCTGGGACGTCGAGGGCCGATAGGTTCGTTTCTGCATAGCGTTTTCGGACTGGAGATAGCGTTCACGTGGGTCGCCGCCGTTCTTGCGGCCGCCGTCGTCTCGTTCCCACTGGTGGCGCGCGCGACGATGACAGCGATGGAAGATGTTGACGAGAAGCTGGAAAGGTCGGCGCGTACACTGGGCGCGGGCGCGCTGAGGGTGGCGCTCACCATCACCCTGCCGCTCTCTTATAGAGGCATTCTTGCCGGCGTTCTGCTTGGATTCATTCGCGCGCTGAGTGAATTCGGAGCGACCATCATCGTGGCGGGCAACATACAGAGCAAAACGCAGACCGTGCCTCTGGCAATATACGACAGCATTCAGCTAGGACGTGACGATGAGACCAGAATTCTGGTTGCGGTTGCGGTCGGATTGGCGTTGATTACGCTTGCGGCGCACCACTGGCTGTTGACGCGCTCTCGCGGAAGAGGAGCTTAACCTGCTTATTCCGACGGCGGACAAGACGCGACCGGACCCATTCCTGAGGTTCAGGGTTCGGAAGTCATATAAAGATTTCGAGCTGGTTTGCGCCGGGGAGTTTGGACGCGGAGTCACTGCGGTCTTCGGGCCGTCGGGCAGCGGCAAGACGACGCTTCTCGATTGCTTTTCGGGGATGCTGTCCCCAAACGAAGGCGAAATAGAGGTCGGCGGAACGGTCGTCTATTCATCGTCTGCAAGGGTCAACGCGCCTCCCGAAAAGCGACGCTTCGGGTATGTGTTTCAACACGGCGCGCTATTTCCGCACATGAGCGCGCGCGCGAACGTCGAATATGGATATAAGCTCACTCCGAGGCCGGAGCGTCATTTCGAGCCGGATGCGCTGGCGGAACTATTGGAGATAGGTCATCTGATGGAGCGGGGAGTAGCGAACCTGTCGGGAGGAGAGAGGCAGAGAGTGGCGCTCGCTCGCGCTCTGGCCACCTCGCCCAGGCTTCTTCTCATGGACGAGCCGCTGGCCTCTCTGGACGCGGCCCGCCGAGCGTCCATACTGACGCTCTTGAAGAGTGTTTCGGAGGAGCTCGACGTTCCGATGGTCTTCGTGTCTCATTCGCTTTCCGAAGTTCTGGCTCTGGCGCCCAGAATGTTTGCGCTGGATGGCGGCAGGTCGGTCGCCTACGGGGAAACATCCGAGGTCATCGCCCATCCGGCGGTGGCGCGAATCGCGGATTACGGAACGCTGGAGAATATCCTGCGAGCGCAGATCGTAGAACTGGACCGCGAGGACGGCACTTCGCGTCTGGCTGTGGGAGACGCGATTCTCACAGGCCCTCCCACTGAATCCAAGCCCGGCGAATACGTGTCGGTATCCATACGCTCGGGCGACATAATCCTCAGCCTCGGCGTTCCGCCGCTCACTAGCGCCCGCAACGCAGTTCCAGCCGTGACTTTGGACACGCGCGAGACGGAAGGGCGGACCCTGGTGTATCTGGACATGGGAGAATCACTGGTGGCGGAGGTGACGCCCGGGTCGGCGCGTCAATTAGATCTGAAGCGAGGGCGGGACGTTCATCTGGTAATCAAGACCAACAGCATTCGCATCTTTGGGGACGCCGCGCGCTAGACCCCAATCTTCCTGCAATCGGCGTCCAATGGGCATTCGGAGCAGAGCGGGCGCGTCTTGCAAATGGACTTGGCGTGTAGAACTATGAGTCCGTGATACTCGTTGTAGAGAGCGACATCCGATGGAATGCCTTCGTGGAAGAGAGACTGGAGCGCGGCGTATTTGAGCTTTGGATCAACGAGTCCAATCCTGCCGAATATGCGGCGCGTGTATGCGTCCACCACGAACGAAAGGCGTCTGAAAGCGTAGAGCATGATGTCGTCGGCGGTCTCGTCTCCGACCCCGTAAACGGACAGCAATTCGGCCCTCAGCGTCTCGTCGGTCTGAGTGGACATTGCCGTGAAGTCGTCTCCATAGCGTTCGCCGAGATATTCGCACAGCGCGCGCAGCTTTCTGGACTTAGACCTGAAGAAGCCAGAGGGACGGATAAGTTCCTGAAGCCGCTCCTCCTCTGACTCTCTGATTGCGCTGGGAGACAGCATATCCGACGACTTGAGGTTGTCTATCGCGCGTAGCGTATTCGTCCATGTGGTTCTCTGCACCAGAATCGCGCCGACCATTACCTCGAACGGAGTGTCGGCGGGCCACCACTTCTGTGGGCCGTGGTGGTCTCGCAGGCGATGGTATACGCCGGTGAGCGATGTTTCTTTGGGGGCGTTTGTTACGTTCATATGGTCGCCATTATAAGCTATCTGCGTGGTTGGATTGAAAATTTGAAGTTAAGCGCAGGATACAGGAAGTTGATATTCTTAGGATACGCGGGTTTTCAATGCGCGTAGCATTCAACAATCGAATGATTTGGCGTTAACAGGTTGCCGTGCGTCGCGCGGGCAAAGGTGTGAACTAATGATGAACGATAACGATAATGGCGATGACACAAGAAAGAGACTCGTTGACACGGCTCTCTCGCTGCTCCCATATATACGGGAAATGGTGGATGAGATAGAGGACGCGCGCCGATTGCCGGACCGACTGACCACCAGGCTCGCTGAAGCCGGCTTCTTTCGGATGACGCTGGACAGGGAATTGGGTGGACTGGAGGCCGACCCGATTATGGCGGCGCGGGTAGTGGAAACGTTGTCGCGAGTCAGCCCGTCGGTGGGCTGGGTTGTGATGATCGTGGCTTCCACGAATTTTTGGGCCGCCCGAACGTTGTCGGACGCAGGAATCGAGGATGTCTTTGGGCGGAGCGCGGAAGCGAGCGCGGTGAACGTGACCGGCAACCTGGTCCCTCACGGGCAAGCGACGCGGGCGCAAGGAGGGTGGCGAGTGTCGGGGCGATGGCCTCTCGGCAGCGGCTGCCATCAAGCTCATTGGATGGCGAGCGGAGCCTGGCTTCACGACGATGCAGGCCCCATCATGGACGATAATGGCGCAGCCGCCTGGCGGGTGTTCTACGCGCCGATTGGCGCCTGCCGCATTCTGGATACGTGGCATTCGACCGGTTTGCGCGGCACAGGCAGCCACGATTACATGATGGACGACGTATTCGTTCCCGACCATCTAGTGACGCGCCACCCGCTGCGCGCTCCCAACCTTCGCCCCCGTCGCCATTACGCATACAGCGCGGTGGTAATAGCCGCAATGTCGTCCGTGGCATTGGGCGCGGCGCGGGGAGCGATAGATGGCTTAATCGAGACGTTGAGCGCGAAGACGGAACTGCCGAGTGGGCGTCCTGCGTCGGCCAGGTTCGATAAGCAGGCGGATCTGGGCGCCGCGGAGGCGCTTGTGGGCAGCGCGCGAGCATACCTGTACGACGTTTTGGAGGAAGTGTGGGATGAGGTTCTTGACGGGGAGACGCTGACTGCGGGGTTGCGAGCGCGTTTTCGGTTGGCTTGTTCCAACGCATCCATCGCGTCTGTTTCAGCGGTAGACCGGATCTATACGGCCGGTGGAGTTGACTCCATATACGCCTCGTCGCCTATGGAGCGATTCTTCCGCGACATACATACAGTAGCGGCTCACGTGGCGATGCGTCCCTCGGGGCTGGCCGATGGCGGCGCTCTGCTTTTGGGCCAGGAACCGAGCGTTCCCGGCTTCTAGGCTCACAAGGGCAGGCAAACGTACCAACAGCCTTGCAAAATCCCTTCCCCCTCGACCACTCACAAGGGCAGGTAAACCCCCAAACCAACCGAAAAAATCCCTTCCCCTTCTCAGCGTAGCGGGTCGAGAGCCGCGGCCACTATGAGCTTTTCCATTGCGATGCCCAGCGTCGCGGCTTCGTTCAGCCGCGAGTGATTGCCCACCGTGGTTATGAATACTACGCCAAGAATTCTTCCTACCCGAAAATCTACCACTGTGGAGGATATGGTCTGCCCGGAACTGTCATAGGACGCTTTCAGCGCCACCGCCTCGTCGAAGAACCCTTGCGGTTCCAGTTCTTCCACTTCGATCATCCTCTGCCCATTTTCGAGCGCGACCCCGACATTCTCCCTAAAGTCTTGGAGGAAGATGTCCCGCATCCATCCGGATACGCTCTGTGGCGTGTCAAACAAATGCGCGACGGAGCCGACCACCATGTCGACGCCGTCCATGTCCATCCGGGCTTCGGCGGCGAAGAATTCCCTGCCGTATCCCGTTATTCGGCCCGCTTCCATAAATCTCCGCTCCGTAGAGCCGCTGAATCCATGTTCGGCCAGAAATCGATTGTCCAGTTCACCCTCGCGGAGCTTCGAGAACCCAGTGTATGTGGGCGACAGATCATCTTCTGCGAGAACCATGTTGGGTAGATCGTTCTCTCTAAGTTCCATCGTAGCCAGTGAAATCGAGCCCGACACAGACGCCTCCCACGCATTCAAATTCCAGACATTCAAATTGTTGGCGTCGCGCTCGATCATGTCAAGGGGCGCCGCTGGCGGAGACGCGCCACTTCTGTTTTTGCGCGCATGAGGAGCGCTATCAATTGTCGCTTGCTGACCTGATCGGATTATTCCCGTATAATGGCCTCTAATTCAGACGCGCGACCGGTTTTTGAACAGCTATGGAGATTGATTATATGGACTCACAGCCAACCCTCTCGCTGAGTATAGATATTGGGGGCACGTTTACGGATTTCACTCTGCACGATACGGCCACAGGCGACCTCAGAGTCCACAAGACGCTCACTGATCCAGACAATCCCGCTCGCGCTCTAATCCAGGGACTGCGCGAACTGCTCGATGAAGTCGGTTTCAGCCCTGAGGGCCTCAGACTTGTCGTTCACAGCACAACCCTCGCCACCAACTCGATCATCGAGCGAAAAGGCGCCAAGACAGCGCTGCTCACCACCAAGGGGTTCAGGGATATCCTCGAGTTCGGCAGAGAGCAGATCTACGATATGCACGACCTTCACGCCCAATACCCCGATCCCATTATCCCCAGAAGCCGCAGGGTGGAAGTGTCCGAGCGCATAGACAGGGACGGGACCGAACTCATCCCCCTCGATCTCGACAGCGCGGCGGCGGCCATCCATGAACTGGTCGGGCAGGGCGTCGAGTCATTGGCGGTGTCGCTGCTGCACGCCTATCGAAATTCCTCCCATGAGCGAGACCTCAAGAACGCGGTCGATAACCAACATCCGCAACTGCGCGTGTCTCTGTCGTCAGAAGTCGCTCCGGTCATCAACGAGTACGAGCGCACCTCCACAGTCGCCGCCGACGCGTACATCAAGCCGGCTGTTGGCCGATACATTAAGGGAGTGGAGAGCGATCTGAAAGAATTGGGATACAGCGGCCAGCTTCTGGTGATGCACTCTGCCGGCGGCGTGCTCAGCGCGGACGCGGCGAGCGAGCGTCCGATAAGACTTCTGGAGTCAGGGCCGGCGGCCGGCGCGCTGGCCGCCGGCTTCTATAGCGAAATGCTGGGAGAGCCTGACCTTATCTCGCTGGATATGGGAGGCACCACCGCAAAGACGTGCGTGATAGAAGGCGGGCAGCCCAGTCAGAGCAACGAGATAGAGGTGGCCAGGGTTCATCGCTTCAAGATTGGCAGCGGCCTTCCTATCTTAATACCCACCTTGGACCTGATAGAGATAGGTTCCGGCGGCGGAAGCATTGCCCATTTGGACAATCTGGGTTTGCTGCGCGTAGGCCCTCAGAGCGCGGGCGCCAGTCCGGGCCCTGCCTGCTACGCTCTGGGTGGAACCGCCCCTACGGTCACCGACGCCAACTTGCTTCTGGGGTATCTCAACCCGGACTACTTTCTGGGCGGTCGCATGACACTCGACGCGCAGGCGGCGGGTGACTCGCTTTCCGCGCTTGGCTCCCAGATGGGAATGGACGCGGTAGAAGCGGCGTGGGGCGTTTACAGCGTCGTAACCGAGAACATGGCGGCGGCGGCGCGCATCCACATCATCGGTCGCAACAAAGACCCGCGCAACTACTCGATAGTGGCGTTTGGAGGGGCGGGTCCAGCCCACGCCTGCGAAGTGGCCCGCATTCTGGGAGCCTCCAAGGTCGTAGTGCCGCTCGGCGCGGGAGTGACAGCCGCGCTTGGATGCCTCGCCGCGCCTCTCTCCTTCGAAAACATACGCTCCATACCCGGACTGCTCGAACAGAGCGACTGGAACGCGGTCAACCGCGCGTTCAGCGAAATGGAAGAACTTGGACGCCAGACGCTCGCCAACTCCGGCGTCGCCGACTCAGACGTCATCCTCACCCCATCAGCCGACATGCGACTTCAGGGGCAGATACACGAAATAACAGTCCCTGTCCCCGTCGCGCCGCTCTCCGATTCGGACGTGGACGGCATAAGCGCCGATTTCCACCAGATATACCAGGAACTGTATAGCCGTCGAAATCTCAGCCTGCCCATCGAGGTCCAGAACTGGCGTCTTCTGGTTAGCGGCCCCAAACCGTCGCTCCAACTTAGACAGCGAGAATCTGGGTCCAAAGACGCCAGTTCCGCAGTCAAGGGGATGCGAAAGGCGTACTTTGCCAACGCGCGCGGGCCAAACCAGGGCGGGTTCGTGGACTGCCCAATATACGACCGCTATGAGTTGCCAGTAGGCGCCGAACTGGAAGGTCCCGCGATAATCGAAGAAGCCGAAGCGACCACCTTGGTGCGCCCCGGCGACAGCGCGTCCGTTGACCCGTGGCTAAACCTCAGGATTAGCGTTTCGGGAGGATAAACGGAAAATCTTCCAGGCTACCGCCAGAACTCCTCTAAGACGACACGACTCGATCCGAGTCCTTGTCAGGCGCGCTGAATTCCAGCGATTCGCCCGGACGCGCTCCGAACCATTCTCCAGGTGGAGAGCCGGCCTGCGGATTTCCCATAGCTGCGGAGGCGGGCTGCCTCACCACACGCACTCCCAAGGTCGCCAGCATCTCGTCTATCTGGCTTATCGCCTCTTTCTCCGAGGGCGATGAATCTGAACCGTTCCCCGCCAGGCCCGTTCTCATATACAGAAGCTTTCCCGTAAAAGAGAGAGCCATCTGAACCCCCGCCAGATTTAGCCCCAGTCCTTCGACGAAGTGCTTTATCAACCTGAGCCTCGCCACATCCTCATCCGAGTAGGTTCGCAGGGTCCCCATTCTAAGCGGCTCGACGAAGCCCGCTCGCTCATACTTGCGCAGAGTCTGCGGATGCATGTCGAGTGTATTGGCAACCATGCTGATCAGATACATTCCTCGGGTTTGCGCCATAATGAGTTCTCCAATTTCAGATAGACTATTTATATTCTATACATATCCTATTGTCAATAATGAGTGCGATTAGTGATATTCATATAATAATTACTTGACACGTTCTGTATCAAGTACTATACTCTATACATATAGATAACGAGGAGGTTGCGAAATGGCAAACCAAGCAGTGTTAGAACGGCGCGAAGACACAGCCGGCGGTACGCTCGACCTTGCTATCGAAAGGCAGATCGAGTCCCTGCTGGAAGAGGCGGAGCGAATCGAAGACTCTACGCCCATTGAACCAAAGAAAGACGCTCAATCCGGGTACTGGCGCTTCAGAATGCCCCAAGCCGGAGTGCGATACTACTCATTCTAATCGTGAGACACCGCTCGCATAGGCATACAACCGATCAAGAGCTAACAACCGAAAGGCATTACAAGATAAAGGAGGAAAAAATGGTACAGAGATGGGACCCATTCGGCGAACTGAGACAGATGCAAAGCGCGATGGACAGGATATGGCGCGGGTACGGGGGCGCGAGACGCGAGTCGCCCAACGCCTCAGACGAATCGCAGGGAACGTATATGGAAAACTGGGCGGTGCCCCTGGACGTATCGCGCAGCGGCGAGGACTTTCTGATACGCGCCTCCCTGCCGGGAGTCAGTCCGGAAGACATACAAGTGTCCATCGAGGACAACGTGCTGAGCATTCGAGGCCAGACATCTGAGCAGCATCAGGAAAGCTCCGGCAACTACCTGATGCGGGAGCGCAGGACCGGCTCGTTCTACCGCTCTCTGCGCCTTCCCGACTCGGTGGACGCCGATAAGGTGGAACCTACATACGATCACGGAGTGCTGACGATCTCGATCCCGAAGGCAGAGGCCAAGAAAGCGCGCAGCCTTCAAATAAAAGTCGGCGCAAAAGAGGCCCTGGAAGGAAAGTAGGCGGCGTCCCTCCTTCTTTCTCTTAGTTGAGAAGTCGCGGCGATGGTCATAACCGTCGCCGCGACTTTGCTTTCTGAGCATCCAGAAGAGTCGCAAATGTAGCTCATACTATGAGCGCGATTATGAGACACTGAAGCGCGCTCCGATACTCTAGCGTGGACTCTCGCCAGCCTGTTCCATAGATCGCGCTGTTCAGCAGGCAGCCTGGCGCGTTCTCACGACGCGGTGACGGAACAGTATTCCAGAAGGGCTGATCTGCCCACGACATCTATGATCCTCACCATCATATCTTTCCCGTTTGAATCGGTCAGCGTCAGGCTTTCTCCTAATGCAAAGTGGACAGGCTGCTGTCTTCCATCGTTGATAGAGATATTGGAAGCGTACAAGTAAGTTCGGTCAAGCGTGTCCCGAACTGGGTTTAGTCGTCCGGATAGGCCGGGTATATGGCCAGTAGCTTCTTGGAATATCAGCGATCCGCCGTCGGGCTTGGGGGGTAACTCGAGAGCCAGGGAGCTTTTGGCGGGAATCCATTTCTTCTCGATTCCCGCGGCAAATCCTGTCGCCGCGGCGAAGATGACCATCGGAAGATGAATCGAATATAAATTTACCCGCGCCTCTCCGTTACGGTCAGTGACTGCGTGTTTCCACGTCTTGTTCGGAAATAGAGCCAACACCTCTGCGTTTGGCAATGGATTCCCAGAACTGTGTACAGTGATCACGGCGTTGGCTGAATCGAATTCCAGGGAAGCGGCCGGGATATCAAGACACAGTTCCGCATTGTCTATCAGTCGAAAACTGGGCGGGGACCCGCAAAGCTCCTCGGTCTCGCGTCGAATTATGGGAACCCCGTCCCCTCGGCGCTCCATGAAGAACTGTCTTCCGCCGGCGCCCTCGATATTTCCAGCGTTCATTCTCCCCAACACAGAAGTCAAGATTTCGTTTCGGGTGGACTGTCGCTCGCCCATGCTTTCTACCGTAAGATTGTTGGGCAAGTTTCCGGGAGAGCGAATTTCCAGTCTATCCTCGAATATTGAGAGTCTGATTGCGCTTCCCTGAATCGAGTAGTCTCTGTGGACTACCGCATTCACCAAAGCCTCGAAAATCGCCTTTACGCTGTACTGCGGCATCTCCCGCCGGGCAGGTTCTTTACGGGCCGCGACGCTCATATTCCTGATGACGAAGGCGAGACCTTCCCTGATTTGCTTATCAATGGGGCCAACGATGGTCTGGGAGTCGAGTTGACCGGAAGCTCTATCCAAGCCTTTGTACCTGGTCGCGTATATGCAGGCGTTGGGAAGCCAGTTTTCGGGAGACCCGCAACATAGCAGAACGCCGGCGACGGTGGCCCGAAGGGAGCCATTTCGATCCTCGATTAGAAGCCCCATTTTTTCCAGCGCCAACGCAGGGTCAATCGCTCCTTCAACGCTAAGTAAAGGCTTCCAGAGCCACTCATCGAGCGTTCCGAATCCTGTTCCCTCTACCGGTTGCTTGTCGAACCATAGAAATCTCGCCTGTCCTCGTCTCTGAGCGAGGCGCAGTCGTTCTTCGCTTGTCATTCTGCGCTTGGAACTGCCGACTCTGATGAAACTGCCGCCCGGGCTGTCATGCTGGGCGCTCCCTTCAGGAGTTTCTACTATGAGAACAGGCTTTCCTCCAATGTCCCGACGAAAGATGTTCACCCTAATAGGCGGCTGTATGGAGTCCGAACACACCTCCACAATCAGATGTTCCAGTTCGTCCATCTGCTGGCGTGACATATTCCGAATATCGCCATCGTCAGCAACTCCGCATAGCAGCGTTCCTCCATTCGCGTTCGCAAAGGCGGCGATTTCATCAGCCAAATCATCCCGTCGAGGTCCCGTCGGCCTACTACCCGTGAAGTTGACCTCTTTGAATTCCCATAAACTGTCCTCACCCAGTTGGAGACGACGAATTATTTCCTCTTCTCTATATACCATAGGCATCCTTCTTTCATGCGGGAAACGGCTCGCAAAGCTGTCGCAGCGCCTTTTCGCCGATACCAGGACAGTAATCCTGAATCACCTCTGGAGTGAATTCACTAAGTCGCAGTCCCAGCTCTTGACGTATATTCTTGATCGCCTCCCAAGATTCTCTCAATAGAGGCTCCACAAGAGCTTCAGCCTCTCCATACTGTCCGTCGCGCCACGCCGCTTCAGGAACGCGAAAATTCTGATACCAGGCGGCTATCCCTTCTTCGAGCCAGTTGGCGGGGCGTCCATCCACCATCTCGCTCCATGGATCGAGTAAATGGATACACTCATGGGCAAGCTGCCATCTCGCGCGGAGAGGGTCTGAAAGCGCGTTGAAGCCAAGTCGAATGATAATGTGCTTGGACCTTTTATCTGTACTGTCTGGCTCAATGCCATAGTGCGGATACCATAGCATTGGGACACTGTCAGGTGTCCTGTTGACATCAATCCCCACGAGTGAGAAAGAGCGATCTCTCGACCCAAACAGATGCTCCATGTCAGCGATGAAATAGCTGGCGTATTCAGGGAGCGACATCAAGCCATGACTTCCATCCTCCCAGCGCCCGCCAACAAACAGACGATGAACCTCGTTCATATAGCGCCTCCAAACCTCAACGAGGTCGGTCCTTATCAATATCCGACTAGATCAAGATTAGTATATGCTAGATTTCCGGTCAAACATTTCCAGAGTAATGAAACCCCCACCATCTCGTTCGTCCTGAGCTTGTCGAAGGATGACTGCTAATGATCCGACAGATCCTTCACAAAGGATTTGAGTGAACTCTGAAAAGGCTCTGCTCATATTTTGGAACCTATACCAATCTGAATCCCGTTCCGATAGAATCCAACAAAAGTATCCAAAAGATAAACAGCGAGGCCATGATATGACCCAGAGAGAACAATTCGACCCCGTATCGCTGGAAATCATGTGGAGCAGGATGATCAACGTCGCTGAGGAGATGTGGACGACGATACTGCGTACAGCCGTCTCGACCATCATCGCCTCAGCCAACGACTTCGGATGCGAGGTTCTGGACGCCGAAGGACGCTCCATCGCGCACGCCTACCGCTCCATGCCCGTGTTCAACATGACCATGCCCAACGTCACCAAGGAGATACTCAAGAAGTATCCGGTGGACTCGATGCGCCCGGGCGACGTCTATATGACCAACGACCCTTGGATGTGCGCCGGACACCTGCCCGACATCGCCATAGTGTCTCCCGTGTTCTACCAGGGACGCTTCGTCGGGTTCGTAGGCAATATCGCCAACACGTCTGACATTGGCGGCACCCTCGACCTCAAGCGCGTTACGGATTCCTACGAGGAAGGCATCTTCTTTCCTCTGTGCAAGCTGTACGACAACGGCGAGCCGAACGAGTTGGCGTTCGACATGTACAGATGGAACGTGCGCGGCCCTGACATGGTGCTGACCGACATCGAAGCGCAGGTGGCCGCCAATCAGGTAGGCGCGCGACGCATCAACGACTTTCTGGACGAATATGGCCTGGAAGACCTCGCCGCGCTGTCAGCCGCCATAAGAGGACGCTCCGCCGCCGCAATGCGCCGCGCAATCGAAGAACTGCCGGACGGCGTGTACGAAAATCATGTCTATACGGACGGTATGGGCGACCCGCTCAAGATCCAGACGCGCATCGAGATTCGCGGCGACCAGATGCTGGTGGACTACGCCGGCTCCGCGCCGCAGATAGACCGCGGCGGACTGAACTGCACGATGATATACAGCCGCGGACACACCTACTACCCGCTCGCCTGTCTGTTGACCCCCGACGTCCCAGTGAACGAAGGCTGCTTCGAGGCGATTACGGTCACCGCGCCCGAAGGCACCATCATCAACTGCACGTTCCCCGCGTCCGTCGGCTCCAGGACCAATACCGGCTGGTACATACATGGCTGCATATTCGGCGCTCTGTCCAAAGCCGTGCCGGACAGGATTCAGGCCGGCAACGGACTCATGTCCTCGGTTCGCGCATACGGCGAGGAGAACGATGGTCGCGTATTCAACGCCCACCTGTTCTGCGGAGGCGGGCGCGGCGCCACCAGCCAGAACGACGGCATGGGGCTGAATATGTTTCCGTCGAGCGCGTCCAACGTGCCGGTTGAGGTGTTCGAGGTGAGCAGTCCTGCGCTGATAGAGGCGAAAGAGCTTATCCCCGATTCTGCGGGATCCGGCAAGTTCAGAGGGAGCCCGGGTCAGCGCGTCGTACTGGGCAAACTGCCTTCTCACGCGGCTCCTCTCAACCTGTACATCCACCCCAACAGGCTGTCATTCGCGCCGCAGGGCGCGTTCGGGGGCGACGCGGGCACCAAGGCGGAAGTGATTGTGAATGGAGACAGAGTGAGTGACGACCCGCGCTCGATGACGTCCGGCGCAGTCACGCTCCGAAACGACGACGATCGCCTCACGCTCGAATTTCCCAGCGGCGGCGGTATCGGCGATCCGTCGGAGCGTCCCAAGGATATGCTGGAGACCGATATGCGGAACGGGCTGGTATCTGAGGCAGGCAAGCGCGGCGACTATATCACAATATAGCCTGTCTTCTTATAGTATAATGCCCCCACTTGGTTCAATGGAGGTCGGCTGACATGACACTCAGAGGAAAGACCGCGATTGTGGGCATTGGCGAGGTGCCGACGCGCAGACTGCTGGAAGGGCGCACCCTCTACGGACTTTGCGCCGAAGCCGCCGGATACGCCATTGCGGACTCAGGACTGCGAAAACAGGATATCAACGGGCTCGTCACCGACGGCGCGGCAGCCCCGGCCATGATGGCCGAGTACATCGGGATCAAGCCCACATTCGCCACCGGCGTCTCGATGCAGGGCGCGAGCGGCGCGTCCGCGACCACCGTAGCCGCCAGCGCAATCAACGCGGGTATGTGCGACACCGTCCTCGTAGTCATGGGCAACTCGCGTTCTTCGAGACCCGCGCCGAGCGGCGCTTCCGTTCGCTCTGAGTGGGAAGAACCTTATGGCATGGCGCCCGGAGCGGGAACAGGCTACGCCCTCATCTACAATCGGCACATGTACGAGTACGGCACTACTCAGGAGCAGATGGCCAAGGTGGCGTCCGACCAGCGCTTCAATGCGCTGGAAAACGAAAACGCGGTATTCCACGGACAGCCCGCCAGCGTTCAGGATGTGCTCAATTCCAGGTACGTCAACTACCCGTTGCGCCTTCTGGAGTGCGTCATGCCCTGCGACGGAGCCGCGGCGCTGATCATAACCACCCCGGAACGAGCCAGATCTCTTCCCAATCGTCCCGCCTACCTGCTCGGATCCGGAATGGAGCAGTCCAACGCCAACGTGTGGCAGAACGACAGGATTACCGAGACGCCTGTCGCCACCAGCGCTCGGCGGGCGTTCGAGATGGCGGGATACGGGCCGTCCGACATGCAGTTCGCGGAATTCTATGATTGATACACGATACTCGTGGCCGTGAGCCTCGAAGACGCCGGATTCGTCGCCAAGGGCGAGATTGGCCCGTTCTACGAATCCACCGACACTACATACAGAGGGACATTCCCGATCAATACGGATGGCGGTCAATTGTCGGGCGGTCAGCCCGGGCTGGCCGGCGGATTTAGGCACGTCATCGAGGGCGCCCGCCAGATAATGGGCAAGGCAGGAGTCAGGCAGGTGCTCCGAAACGACTTATGTATGGTGAATGGTTGAGGCGGCACGGCGAGCGAAATGTGCTCGCTGGTCCTCGGGTCCGAGGATACGATCTAGGAAGCTATTGGACGCAAGGGCAAACCAATTTGCCCAGGCTGATCCCTGAACACCGAAGAACAGGAACTCAAAAGATGACCACTCCATACGCTAAACCGCTCCCAGTCCCGATGAACGAGCGATTGTCGCGCCCTTTCTGGGACGCCGCCAAGAGCCGCGAACTTGCGTTGCCGAGATGTAAGACCTGCTCCAACATCTTCTTCTACCCGCGCGAGCGGTGCCCCAACTGCTTCTCAGACGACCTGGACTGGATACGAGTAAGCGGGCGGGGCAGGCTCTACTCGTACACGATAGTCCACCAGTCCGCGCATCCTGGTTTCCAGCCAGACACGCCGCACATATACGCGATAATCCAGCTAAACGAAGGCCCCAAGATGCCGTCCAGTCTGGTCGAGTGCGATATAGAAGACGCGCGAATAGATATGCCTGTCGAAGCCCTCTTCGAAGACGTGTCAGAAGAATACACCCTCGTGAAATTCAGGCCCGCCTGACTGAATATGTCAGCCTGTTTTGGCTATTTCCCTGTACAGCGTTCTATTTATCCACTCATTGACGCTCACGCCGCTTGCCGCGGCTTCAAGCGCTACTTGCCGATGGAGACTTGGCTCCAAACGCAGATTCAAGTCGCCCGAAAACGGACGCCTGGGCTCAACTCCATCTTCCTTGCACCAAGCCAAGTAGTCGTCAATGGACGCGCGGAATTCGCGTTTTAGCCCCTCCACGTCGTCCGCTTCAAACGTCGCTATAGGATACGAAGCCGCGTTGACGACCTCTCCGTGAAGCAATCCCACAGAATCATCATACTCGATCCTGGCAATATATCCCTTGTACTCCATCATGGTAGTAGCGCCTATATGATCCAGAAATTTGGCAATCGCGCGAACCGTCGCTCTGCCAGTTTCAGGGCCGGGATGAGGCTTGTGAACAGTAATCCGCTCTCCTTCCTTGTTCAACCCTGCCCTTGATCCCGCTCGTTCTGATATATCCACTCCCGACGCCCTTAGCATGGACTCTATCTCGGTCCATCTTATATCAGACGGCGTCGGGACTGTGTACATGCGCTGAAGGGTTCGACGGTGTCTTGTTCTCATACAAATTCATAATACTATGAGATGATATTGCAATCTAGTCAGCTTGGAGAGTAGGAAGCGTCATAACCATGGAGCGCGCAACTTCGTAGGGGCATCCCTTATGGGCGCTCTGTTATCCCTATAACGTTTCGCGCGCCTATAAGATGTGTGTGTTTTCAACAGAATTATTGCAACCAGCCCAAGACTCTTGACAGCGCCTGATACTATGTAGGGGTATTATTGAGTCATCCTTCAGGAGTCCAGAGCTTTGAAATCTAACATTGATATGTTTCCTACGCATAACATCCTCAGAGCTTCGACCCTCAGAGCGATCCATTTTATTGGCGGCGAAGCCTCCAACGATCAAATAACGAAATTTCCATAGCCCATAGAAATGTGGCGCCTGAACCTGATAACCAGATCAATACGGAAACGTCAAGGGATGATAGCGCTATGACAAGTAACGATACTGTGATTAACAGCCTAAAATCGGAAATCCGACGTCTGGAAGATGAGAAGCGAATGATAGACGACAAGATTTCAGCCATTGCAACGACGTTGCGACACTTCGAGAGCCAGGGGAATGGCGCGCAAAACCAATCGCCTTCATTCTTTGCGGAAGAGGACGGCCTCGCATCTCCAAGTTCAGTGAAAGATACGATCTACGAGATACTGAGAGACGAAAGCCCTCTTCATCGCAAAGATATATATGAACGACTACTGCAGAGAGGCGTACATATTGGCGGCAAAATGCCAGTCAACACTGTGGGGTCTCATCTCAGCAATGATGACAGATTCGAAAGCCTGGGCAACGGGGTATGGGATATAGCGGGGGTGTCGCGCAACGGCTTTGATATCGGAATAGATAATGAGTGCGAAGACGATACCATTGATGTTCCATGGTAGCCGTAAGGACTACGAGATAGGTAGTCAAATGTCATAGACGAAAGCCAACAGGCGAACATCGAAAACCCCTTGTGAAAGGAGCCGGATCGTGGTCGAGAGCGGCAAACTCACAGCTTACCAAGAGAGTATCTTCACCGAAGAACAGGACAAGCTTGAGTCTGTGATTCGATACATCGCCGAGCGCCACGTCAAGCTGGAACAGCAAAAACCGGCAGCGTGGGCTTCACGGACTGCCAAAGAAATCAAGGAAATCCTCAAGCGGCACTCCGATATCCTCTACGAGGGACTCGATCGTCCCTACTTCGGGCGAATAGACTTTCGCAGAGTAAAAGACGCCGATTCTTCTTCAAGCGCAAACGGCGGCGGCCCCGATCAGGATGTCGCTCCACTCGAAAGGATATACATAGGCATCAACATACCTGCTATGGATACCCTCGCCACAGGAATCGTGAGTTGGACCTCTCCTGTATCAGTACTCTGGTACAACCCCAACTATGAAGATACGGGATGGATCGCGCCCAAAGGCCATATCCGAGCCAAGTTGGATCTCAAACGCCATATCAAGGTGCGAGACGGGGAACTGGAAGACGTGACCGAACTGTTCCGTCGGCAGTTGCCCGCAGCCGACGTCGCAGAGCGCGATATGCTCACCGAAGCGTTGAGTGGAACTGGGACAGAAGATGGGCACCTGCAAATCATCGTAGAAACCATCGAGCCGGAACAGTACCAGAGTATCGCCAACGTCAGCGACAAGGTTCTCATAGTCCAGGGCGCCGCCGGAAGCGGCAAGAGTGAAATCGGGCTGCACCGAATCGCCTATCTGCTGTCTCCCTTCAACGACATCTCGGAATCTGAACGACCGACGCCAGATACCACGCTCTTCATCGGTCCGTCGCAGGCGTTTCTGGAGTATGCAGCCGATATTCTTCCCGGGCTGGGCGTTTCAGAGAACGTGGAGCAAACCAAGTTTAGCGACTGGCTCATGGGCAACTTGTCGGAGAGAATATCTGTCAAACCGAGAATATGGAACGATCTTCTGAACAACGGCTCGATGAGGCGATTCAACGAAGAGGCGGAGACGTTCAAGGGTTCCCTTGCGATGTCTGACGCTATCGAGAGGCGCGTGAATGGATTCGTGAACGAGACGAGACGGCGACTCAAGCGTTTGCCTGAACTCGTTGACGAGCTCGACAGACGAGTTCGCATATCCAGCGCCGAAATCGAGCGAGCCGTAAATGGCGCTCTGAGCGGAGCGGCCGATAGGCCGGAATTGAATCGGCGCAGGGAGAATTTCATCACCCAGATTACGGATATCGCCTACAACAGGGGGCGGTATGCTCAACGTACTCGGAACGCAAGGCTTTACGAAACGCGAGATACTCTGCGAAACCGCCTGGTGGAACCATGGTGCAACAAGCAGTGGAAACGGCTGGACTTCAGGGAAGAGTACGTGTTGCTGCTGTCTGACGCCGATATAATGTCTCAGCAGTCTAAAGGAGCGCTCTCTCTGGAAAGCGCCCGCGAAATGGCGGAATCGGCGCGCCGCCGGTTGGCAGACGGATTCGACGACTCCGACCTGGGCGCGTTGGCGTACCTCGACCATCTGTTCAGCGGCACGATACAGGACAGATACCGGCACATCGTCGTTGACGAGGCGCAGGACATATCCCCCATCGAGTTCAAGCTGCTCAGCGTCGCTTCCTCCAACAACTGGTTCACCGTGCTTGGCGACACAGCCCAAAGGCTTACTCCGTACCGCGGCGTCAGAACCTGGAAGCGCGACCTGATGCGCGTCTTCGGATTGTCCGATATAGAAGTCCAGCCGGCGCGCCGATCATACCGTTCAAACAAGCGTATCACGCAGTTCAACAACAGGATACTCAGGACTTTCGACAAGAACATAGACGCTCCAATCCCATTCGAACGAGACGGTCACCGAGTTGAGTACAACCGTCATCGGACTACTAGCGATATGTACCAGGCGGTGATTAGCGATATCTCTCGGGTTCGCGCGATGGACGGACTGGAAAACGCCGTAGTCGCCATTCTGGCAAGGGATACGAACAACCTGAATCGTTTCCAACGATTCTGCGCGGACACGGGTGCCAGAGGGATAACCCTGGTCGGCCAGGAAAGCTATGTTGACTCCCGAACAGTCTTGGCGCGTATCCCGGACGTCAAGGGGCTGGAGTACGACGCCGTCATCGTCATGGGAGTGAACGAGTCTTTCTCCGACACCACCTTCAATAAGAAGTTGCTCTACATCGCCACCACCAGGGCTAAGCACCACCTCAGCATACACTGGTCAGGACGGCAGTCACCCATACTCAGAGCCATATCGGGCAGGGGCGTAACTTTGAACGACTTCACTCGCTCGAATAGATTGACGCGAAAGAAGCGATAGGCTATTGGGAACGACGGCGTCTCGAATATCGTTGACTACTGTACTTATTACGGCCCCGACTCCAAGGCGAGCCGATCCAGAAGCCGTATGCCCACGTCCGCTGCCCAGCCCATGAGAGTGGGATTGATCCACTCTATGTCATCTTCAGGAGAGTTTATCCGCGACAGATCGTTGGCCAGCGTAAACAGGACGGGTATGCCCGCTTCGTGAAACGGCGCATGATCGCTGCTCGCGCCCTGAGGCAGTCCTATTCTTGACGCCCTGGCGCCGATTTCCTCCACAATCTCATCGGCGAGAGACATCATCTCTCGGCTGCCTTCAAAGTCAAGACGGTCCCCCGACCCCGGCACGTCGAAATTCAACATAGCGATTGTATTTGCGATGTCGCGCTCGCTGAGAGCGGCCACATAGTGTCTGCTTCCGAACAGGCCAATCTCCTCCGCTCCGAACAGCGCGAACCTGACGCTGAACGGATATTCCTTGTCGGCGACAATCTCCGCCATGGTCATCGCCACCGACACGCCCGATCCATTGTCGTTCGCTCCCTGCGTATTGGGCGTGGTGTCGTAGTGCGCTCCGACGACCACCGTTTCGCCTGAATCCGAAGCGCCGCGCTTTTCCGCTATGACGTTTCTGGAATCCCGGGTGATCTGTTCGATTGATACGGTGGCCTCAGTCTCGCTCCGCTTCACCATGTCCAGAAGTTCGAGTCCGTCGGCTCTGGACAGCGACACGGCGGGTATGGTGGATTGGTCGTGGAAGAGCCCGCCGAAGTTCCCCTCAACGTTGTTGAAGATAATCGCGGCGACGGCGCCAGCCTCCGCCACGCGGGCGACTTTTTCCTGGAACGTTATCTCGCCGCGCTCGATCAGCGCGACCTTTCCATCGAATCCCTCGGCGGGAATGTCTTCCTCGAATGCCTTTCCCGCGTCCGCCAATATCCCTGTTTCGGTTCCGTGTATTGATTCGACAATCTGGAATGTCCTTATCGAATCGCTGGGACCTGAATCTGTTGAGAAACTTACTTCAGCCACAAGCGTCTGGGTCTCAAAGTCCTGAATATAAACATCGTAACCAAATCCCTCCAGCCGATTCCTGAGAAAGTGCGCCGCGGCCAGTTCCTCGTCCGTCGCGCTCTCTCTGGGGCTGAATTCCTCAGTCAGGTATTGCAGAAACGAAAACGCCTTCTCTTCCAGAACAGCGTCTGCGGGCTGCGCCGCGGGCGTTGGAATCGGGGTCGAGGTCGGCGGCGCCGTAGTTGGCGATGGCTGAGCGGGAATTGCGGTCGAGGTTGGTTCTGGGGTTGGCGATGGCGGAACAGGAGTGGAGGTGGGTAGTGGCGAAGCCGTGGGCGGCGCGTTTGTGGGTGATGGGGTAGGGGATTCCGCAGCCTGCCCTCCGCAAACTATCGAAACCAGCGCCACCACGACGAGCATCGGCAGCGCCATGCGTATCTTCATATATTCAGGCGTCAAGTCGAGGTCTCCGTCTGTGTACTGGTTCTTATAGATACGGACTGCCTCACGCAAGTAGTTTTTCTGGCTCGGGCGAAACAGAGCGAACAGGGCGCGCGAATACGATTGAGCGGTTATTCGCCCTGCCCAGAGTGGCTGGCTCGAACGTGACGCAATTGTTGGCGGCAAACGCAGACGGCCCTACCTGAACAAAGCCGCCGGCCTCTCCACCGTCGCCTGAAGTCTTCGCATGAAATTGGCGGCCATCGCTCCGTCTATCACCTGGTGATCGGCGGTCAGACTCAGTGTCATCATCTCGCGTATTACTATCTCGCCGCGCGCCACGACCGGCTTCTGCACACTGCGCCCGACGCCCAGGATACCGCTCTGCGGCCTGTTCAGAATCGGCGTAAAGCCATCTACTACTCCCAGCACGCTGATAGTAAACGTGCCGCCCAGAACGTCGTCGGGGGATAATGAGCCGCCACGCGCCTTTATCGCCATCTCATGGGTAGCGGTGGATATTTGGTAGATGTCCATGTTGCCTACGTCGCGCAGCACCGGAACGATAAGCCCATCGTCCAGCGCTACTGCGACCCCGATGTTTACCTGGTCGAAGTAATGTATCGCGTCGTTCGCCAAGACTGTGTTCATAACTGGGATGCGCTTCAGGGTTTCGGAGCACGCCTTTATGAGTACGTGAGCGATAGTGAGGGTCGTGTCATGCTTGACAGATGCCTCGCGTCTCAGCCGCTGCGCCTCGGTAACGTCAACCTCCTGAAAATACGATAGCTGCGCCGTACTTCTCAGGCTTTCGCTCATGTGTTGAGCTATACTGCGCCTCATTCCGCTCAGTGGCTCGCTTCTCGATGGCTCCGGAAGTCCCGGAGGCATCGCGGGGGCTTTTTCGGCGTCCCTGCTCTCCGCGAACGCGCGAACATCCGCCTCCACTACTCGACCACGAGGTCCAGTGGGATTAACCTGAGAGATGTCCACGCTGAGACTGGCTGCGAGACGACGCGCTCCGGGCGTGGAGGGAGTGACCGCGGGCGCCGCCTTCCGCTGCTCGTCGAACGCCCTGACATCCGCCTCCACCACTCTCCCGCGCGGTCCTGTGGGCGTGACTTGAGAGATGTCCACGCTGAGGTTGGCTGCGAGACGACGCGCTCCGGGCGTGGAACGAACCGCGTCTCCGCCTGCGCCGCGACCGCGAGACTGTCCTCTTCTGGGCGATGGTCGTCTTGCCTCGCGCGCTGAAGCGGACCGAGCCTGGGCGGCGGGAGCGTCTTCGCCTTCTTCCAGCACATAACCGATGAGGTCGTCCACCGCCACGGTCGCCCCTGCGTCCACCACGGGATGGAATATGCCGCCCGCGACCGATTCCAGGTCATAGTTCAGCTTTTCCGTCTCTATCTCGGCGATCACTTCGCCCTGGCTAATCTCGTCCCCTTGGGACTTGGCAAGGCTGATCACTGTTCCCTCAGTCATGAAGTCGCCCAGTCTGGGCATGACTATCGGAGTTGCCACGGGTCGCTCCTTGTTAGTCTTTAGTTCGTAGTTGTCAGTCTTTAGAGATTACCTTAAAAATCCATTCCCACTTAACGGGATCACAAGAGTAGGCAAACAACGCCAACCGCTCGCAAAACGCCCTTCAATAGTTTTGCGATAGTGTCTTTAATGAATATCCGTCGGCAGTCAGCCCTCAGTTCTCTCCAATCTAAGAACTAACGACTAACCACTAATCACTCCAATACCTCAAGCGCCGCGTCAACCACCATGTCCTTATCAGGGACGAAGAGCGCTTCCAGCGGCCTGCTGTACGGCACGGGCGCGTGCGGCGCGTTCAGGCGGCGCGGCGGCGCGTCCAGATAATCGAAGGCTTCCTCAGCCACCAGCGCCGATATGTCCGACGCTATCGAACAGCGTGGGTAGTCCTCGTCAACGATGACTATCTTGCGCGTCTTCTTCACCGACTCGATTATCGTCTCATCGTCCATGGGCGAAAGCGACAGCAGGTCAACGACCTCAACGGAGTAGCCGCGCTCTTCCAGTTCTTCGGCGGCCTGAAGGCAGATATTGGTAGTGTAACTGATTCCAACTAGCGTTATGTCTTCGCCTTCTTGAGCCACTCGCGCCTTTCCGATCTCAATCTCATAAGAGGTCTCCGGCACGTCAACGTCGAACCTGATGCCCATGAGTTGCCTGTTATTGAAGACGATGACAGGGTCGTTGTCGCGTATAGCCGCCGTCATCAACCCTTTGGCCGTGTACGGATCCGAGGGCGCGACGCACTTTAGACCTGGAAAGTGGGTGAATATCGAGTAGAGCGTCTCCGAGTGCTGAGCCGCCGAGTTGGTGCCCGCGCCCGTTCCGGTCATGATCGTCAGCGGTATAGTTACCTTGCCGCCGAACATATAGTGAATCTTGGCTGCGTTGTTGGTGATCTGGTCGGCGCACACGCCATAGAATCCCACATACATCAGGTCAACGATGGGGCGCAGTCCCGAAGCCGCCGCTCCGACTCCCGCTCCGACGAACCCCGCCTCCGAGATGGGCGTGTCCCGTATCCGTTCGCGCCCGAAATCGCCCACCAGCCCCTTCGTTAGTCGCATCGGCCCTCCCCAAGCGTCCTGCTTGTCCTCCCTGTCGCCTCCGCCAGCGATGTCCTCGCCCATGACGATTACGGTGTCGTCGCGGTCCATCTCCTGCCGTATAGCTTCGTTGATCGCCTGTATATAAGACACCTGTCGTACCGCTGCCGCTACCATGGCGCTCCTCCTCATTCAAATCTAAGAGTTGACTTAGATAATTACGCGGGTTACGCTTGGATAAGCATAACTCGCAGGTTAGACGGGTCCTCTATTTCTATGGGGTCTGGTCTGACCTGTATTTGTTCTTCAATTTCCAATCGCTAACGTATAAATGCCCGTATGTCAGGTCTATCGGATACCAAGTCTGTCAGCGCTCTCATAGCTTCCGGCACGCTCTCGAAAGACGAGAGAACCATCTCTTCCTGATCGGTCTTCAGTAGTATCTCTACTTGCGCGACCCGGGTAGCAATAGAATCAACATCTGTGTCCAGTACCTGAACGACCGCGCTTCGTAAATCACCAGTTATCCCGGACACCATATCTGAGCCGATTTTCACTTTTGTTTTTTCATCAAGACTGACGAATTCTTCAAGAGATTGGCGCGCAATGCTCTCGCCCCTGCTTTCCGGCCAGTCGAACTCGACTCCGCGCGCCCTTAGCGTACTGGATATATGATCGAAAGGGACTTCCAGAAGTTCCACTCCGAAACTTTGGATCATCGCTTTGGAAGGGTCAGACCAACGACCGGCGAGTACAGCGATAGATTTGCGAATTGAGTGGTGCGTCTTTCTCAGATTGTAGTGAGCTACGCATAGCCAACTGCCTTTGTCTCGGTTATGCTTCGTATAGCGGATGTATTTTGGATCTATGATAACTACTGGCTGTTCGTCAGAATCGAAAATCACCGCGTCTATCTGATAAGTGTTTCCCGTCCCGTTTCGCAATCTGGCGGGACTAATGGAAAAGCCCCTGCTCTCTACTTCTTCACGGACAGACTCAAGTACTGCCAATTCAAACAGCTTGCCGACTTCTTGTCCTAGCGCGCTTGCCGCTCTAACAACCAATAGAATATGCCTTGTCCCTACTTGGATATCGTGAGAACGCTTTCTCTCAAAGGCACCTTGTGGCGTTGAGTGTTATGCCCCCACTTTCCGCCCCGTGTGCGTAATTGCTCTATTTCGTAGTGGGAAAAACCAATCGCGACCGCCAATTTGCCCACAATCCGTTCTGTCGGTATATGCACACCGTAAGGGGCAGAATCTCCGAGCACCAGCGCGAAATGACCACCGGGCTTCAGAACCGTGAAGCCGCCTTTCAGAACCTGAAGAATATCCTCAAAGTATCCGGCTACCACATAGTCGTAGGTCTTCTTTCCGCTCTTGACCGCTCTCATGCCTTCCAGCTTACCTATGATGTCGGACAGGTCGCTGTGTATCCCAGAATCCACATCTCGAATTTGCGGACATTCCCTAGTCTCATTCATGGCGGACATTCGTACTTGAGTGGTAGCCGCCATAATCAGATGGTCTCGAACTTGGCGGGTAATGTCCGCCCACGACTCATGTATGCCCCAGAAATACGTTTCGAGCCTCGTGCGGTCCGCGTAGTCGTAGTTGTTGAGATAGGGCGGAGAAGTGACTATCAGGTCAATGGTTCCGCTGTCAACGTAAGAGGCGAACTTCCTCGCGTCGCCCAATAGAACATCATGTGAGGAATAGGGAATTCCCAGTGTTTGAATCTGCTGTATGTCTGTCAGCATAAGGTGGCAGCGCGCCTCGAATTCGGTGATCGCGCTCTTATCTATTTTTCTGGAATGGCGCTTGCCGGGGGCTATGTAGGGCCAGCCTGCGCCTGCGGTTGTCACTATGCGAAGAGTTGATGTTAGCGCCAGTTTCAGGAAATCTTGTGTATGACCCTCACCTTCAAATTTCAGGATAGCGTTCCTCAACGCAGCTAATTCGCTCAGATTATTCCCAGTGAAGCATTTGTAAACCAGCGGTGGCCATATGTCCGACCAGTCTGTTTCTCCTGTCAATTCCCGCGCGCGTTGGGATACTCTATTTACGGAGTTGAACAGATCATCGAGATCGTAAAAGAAGAACATCTTGGTCTTGGCGACCCAGTGCACGAAACTGTGCGCCTCTATCCCCACTGAGTTCACGCCCATCAACTTCGCCGCGACTGAGGTAGTGCCTGTTCCAAGAAATGGGTCGGCAATGGTCGAACCGCGAGTCAAACCATACTCGCCGATCTTCGCTTCGACGAATTTATGCGAGTATCCCGCGGGATATGTGAACCAGCGATGTATTGGAGCGCGCAGACTGTCCCGGAACGACCCATATTCACTTTTGACGCTGACAACCATGGGATATCTAAAGTCCTAAGCGTAGTTGACGTACACGTCTGTCATCAGTTCATCGGGTTCGGGGAACGGGCTTTCGTCGGCGAAGGCGATTGCCGCGGACACGTCCTGCGCGGCTTGGTCGCGCAGAGACTCGAGATCCGACTCGCTCGCTATCCCATTGTCCAGTATGTGCCGCGTCAGGCGTTCGATGCAGTCTCGCGCTTCGTAGTAGTCCTCTTCCTCTTGAGTTCTGTACCCTAGCGGGTCGTCCGCGCCGAAGTGCCCTTGGTAGCGATAGGTCATCGCCTCTATCAGCGTCGGCCCTTCGCCGCGTCTGGCTCGCGCCACCGCTTCGCGCGCGACCTCGTGCATTTCTACGACGTCCTGGCCGTCCACCGCGACGCCCGGCATATCATAGCCCGCGGCGCGGTTGGCTACCGACGCGCCCGCCACGGTAAACTCGAACGGAGTGGATTCGGCGTAGCGATTGTTCTCGCAAACGAACAGAACAGGCAGTTTCCACACGCTTGCTAGGTTCATAGACTCGTGCAGCGCTCCCTGGCTCGACGCCCCGTCTCCAAAGAACACCACGCTCACCTGGTCAGTTCCTCGGACTTTCGCGCTTAGCCCCACGCCGGTGGCGACCGGTATATTGGATCCCACAACCCCGTTCGCGCCCAGCATCCCCTTGTTGATGTCCGCGATGTGCATCGTGCCGCCCTTGCCCTTGTTGGTGCCTGTGGACTTGCCCAGCAGTTCGGCCATCATCTCATTCAGGTCAACGCCCTTGGCGATGCAGTGGTGGTGGCTGCGATGCGTTCCGAGCGCGTAGTCGTCGTCGCGCAGATGGGCGCAGATGCCGGTCGGCACCGCCTCCTGGCCTATGGACGAGTGCATACCGCGCAACTTGCCCGCGTCCGCCTCGCGCCTCGACTGTTCTTCGAACCTGCGTATCGTGACCATCGTCCTGTACATCCACAGAAATGTATCTTTATTTAGATCAGAATAAGCGGCGCTCATCATCTCCTCCGTCAAAATCATGTATGCGTGCAAAGTCTCTGGAACGGACGCTGCCTGAGACAGTTCCCATGTCCCGAACAACCATGGCGCGAGTGTAGCAATCATCCCCCAAACCGTCAATTGAGCTTGCTGCCTGTACAGGGTCATTCGATTATCCGAGAACCGTTCGTCCTGAGCTTGTCGAAGAACCCTGTCAGTCAGTTCGCAGTCATCTTGTAGAATAACCGAAAGTCCCTGCCTGCCTGTACTTTGAGTGAACTTTGGCAAGATGCTGCCAGCCTCTCGATCTCTCTTTCCACCTTTCCCTCCGCTATGCTACAATCTATACATCAAGAACATAAGTACGTTAATTTACTGAAATTTATGGACGGACATTCAGGTGTCCAAAAAAATATCCGTGAACTGGTAAATGCAGGTGTTTGCAGGTGGCGTGCAGGTCTAAATCCCACCAGTTGCCCATCAGCGCGCTACCAGCAGACTACCTGCAGGCCACCTGTAAAGCCACCAGCGCAATTTCAGAATCCATAAACTAGCGCAAATATAATCATGCGGCGAAATCCATATCAGTATAGTCAGGCGAGCGCCGAGCGAACGCAAATACGCGCAGAAATCCTGCCGGCCACCGGACATTGACTACCCTCCCGCCAAACCGACGCAGGCTCCGAATTCCACCTCGATCTACACAAATCCAAACAAATGCGCTATAATGCGAGATAAAGTACGTAAGTTCGCATTTTCTTCATGGGCGACTGTATGGCACAATAGGGTGGTTGACTGGTTCACGCAGATATACTCAAACAATAATTGACCAGAGGTAGCTTGCCCATGAGAGTCGTATTTTTAGAAGATGTTCCTGGAGTGGCGCAGGGAGGAGATATTAGAGAGGTAAAGAATGGCTTTGCGCGCAACTACCTGATACCGAAGAATCTGGCGGCGCCGGCCACGCACAACGCTGTGCAGCGCGTTCAGAAACTTCAAAATCGGGCGCAAGTCAATCGGATTAAGCGTCTTGAAGATATGAAGGAACTCGCAGCCGAGTTCGACGGGGCGCAGGTCAGCGTGGAGATGCGCGCGGGAAGTTCGGGGCGACTGTACGGATCGGTTACGAACGCCATCATCGCCGAACGGCTGGCTGAACTCACCGAGAAAGAGATTGATCGCCGCGCTGTCGAACTTGCCGAACCGATCCGTGAACTCGGCTCATACGATTTGGTTATCAAACTGCATCCCGAAGTCGAGGCCGATATATCGGTGTTAGTGTATCCGACTGGGATGACTGCCGAAGAGTACGCCGAGTCTTTGAATCCGCCCGAAGAGGAGGAGGGAGGAGAGGCCGTCGAGTCGGAGGCGACCGAATCCGAAATTGAATCTGAAGAAGGACAAAACTAGGGGCTGACCGCGCCGATCCGCGCTTGCGGAGATATTCGATTGACGGTCGCCTAACCGGGAGGCAGGGCTTGGTTACCGACCGTCTTCAACCATACGATAACGACGCCGAGGAGTCTGTCATCGGCTCCATCCTCATTGACGGCGAAGCGATTACGGGCGTGAGCGCGTTCCTGAAGTCTGAGGATTTCTACGTCCAGCGCAATCGCAAGTGCTACGACGCTTGCATGGCTTTGCTCGAACGCGGCGAGGCCATCAACCAGGTTACGGTGGCTCGAAAGTTGGCGGACGCCGAGGACCTTGAGTCGGTAGGCGGCGCCCCCTATCTTGGGCATCTTGTTTCGAGCGTTCCGACATCTGTCCATATCGAGCATTATGGTCGCATAGTGCATCGCATGTCGGTATTCAGAAAGATCATTCGCGCCGGCAGCGAGATTGTTGACATGGGCTATGTGGGCGGCCCCGACTCGGATGATGTTCTCGCCAAAGCGGAAGAGGTTCTGTACCGTATTCAGAGAGGTCGGGGAGAGCGCGACTTCGCCCATCTTCGCTTCTTCCTGGACCAGTACATGGAGCAGAGCGGCGCGCTGCAGGATATTAGTTCAGTATCTCTGGCGCCGGTCATAACCGGTTTCCCAAGTATGGACGAGCTTCTGGGCGGCGGATTGCAGCGTTCCGACCTTGTGATACTTGCGGCGCGTCCCAGTCTTGGCAAGAGCACTCTTGCGCTCAATATGGCGCGGCACGCCGCAGCAGAGGGCTATGCCTCCGGCATATTCAGCCTCGAAATGAGCGGAGAACAGATAGCGGTGCGCCTGCTCGCGTCCGAGGCCGACATAGACAGCCATCGTTTGCGGATGAATCTCATGCGTGACGACGAGGAGCACAGGGTATTGGACGCCATAGGCGCGCTGTCCGACCTCGCCGTCTATATTGACGAGACGCCTTTTCAGACGGTCATGGAGATACGCAACAAGTCTCGGAGGCTCCAGCAGGAGCACGGATTGGACTTGCTGGTGGTGGATTATCTTCAGTTGATAGACACTGGCAGAAACGACAATCGCGCGGTTGCGCTAGGCGAGGTGTCGCGCTCTCTCAAAGGACTCGCCCGCGAACTCGACATACCAGTCCTCGCCTGCTCACAGCTAAGCCGCGCGGTCGAACAGAGGCCCAACCACCGCCCGATGCTTTCAGACCTGCGTGAGTCCGGCAGCATCGAGCAGGACGCGGACGTGGTCGCTTTCATACATAGAGAGGATCAGTACGTGAGCCGCGAAGATTGGGAGCGGAAGTTTCCGTCCGAGCAATATCCGGAAAACATCGCCGAGATAATCGTGTCCAAGCATAGAAACGGGCCGGTTGGGACTGTGCCGTTGTATTTCAGAAACGACAGGGTGCGATTCGAGTCGCTGGAGCCTGCGCGCGCGATGGAGTACGCGGCTGTATAGAGAGGTATGCAATAGGTGAACCAGGACAGCAGACAGCCATATCCGGGATTCCCCAGAAAGGTGAAGCAGGTGCCTGTGCCCGCGCCATTGCTTGGATCGCTTCTGGAACGGATTGACGACTTGGCGGAGTTGAAATGCGCGCTTCGCGTCATATCGCTGCTCAGCGAGAAGAGAGGCTACCCCAGGTTTCTGACGCTGCGAGAGATCCAGTCCGACGATATACTGGCGCGCGCGCTGCCTGACAGCGGCAAAGACAAGTCGGCGGACATCATCGAAAAGGCGCTTGGAAGGGCGGTCAAACGGGGGACGCTCTCGTTTGTCGTGATGGGATCTGGACAGAAGCGGCAGCCTGTTTTCGGGTTGAACACCGCTTCAGACCGCGCCGCTCTTGCCAGGCTGGTTGATAAGTCGCCGGAGGATCTGGCGCCCGAATATGAGCCTGTTGCCGCATCAGTGGAGCGCTCGAATATATTCGAGATGTATGAACAGAACATTGGGTTGCTGAGCCCCATAATATCCGACCAGTTGCGCGAGGCGGAGCAGATGTATCATGAGGATTGGATAGCGGACGCTTTTGGAGAAGCGGTGGCGCAGAATAAGCGGAGTTGGAGGTATATTTCGGCGATACTCGAGAGGTGGGAGCGCGAAGGCAGGGGATATGGAGAACCTGGAAGACATCTTAAAAAAGTTACGGGATTCTAGGAGCGCGAATGGCGACGCGCGTCGTTCCGAGAACGGACCCGTCTATATAGAGCGGGAAGAGGCCGATTGCTCGATATGCGACGGACGGAGATGGCTCACGATGAGCGTTCCCGTTGGCCATCCTGATTTTGGGAAGACCAAACCGTGCGAGTGCCAGGCTGAGACCACGGCGAGCGAAAGGATGGAGCGCCTTCGCCGTTACTCTAACTTGGGCGTTTTGACTCGGATGACGTTCGAGTCGGCTGACGCATCCGGAATGTTGGAAAACGAAGAAGCGAGCCAGATGTTCGCCGCGGCGTATAAGGCGGCGGTCTCATACGCCGCAGAACCGAAGGGATGGATGGTTTTAACAGGCCCCAACGGGGCGGGCAAGACCCATCTAGCCGCCGCTATCGCCAATTATTGCATCGAACGCGGGATGCCCGTGTTCTTCGTTCACGTGCCCGATCTTCTGGACGACCTGCGCTCCACATACGCTCCGCACAGCTTCATTTCCTACTCGGAGTTGTTCGACCAAGTCAACGACGCTCCACTTCTGATACTGGACGGTCTTGGGGCGCAGAGCGCCACCCCTTGGGCGCAAGAGAAGCTTCAGCAGATATTCAACCGAAGGTCGAATGCTCAACTACCGACCATAGTTACGACTTCAATGAGCGTGTCCGCGCTCGACCCTTACATTTCGAGCAGAATGACGAACCCTCGTCTGAGTCGAGTCTTAGAGTTGCCGGGGGGATCGGCTGAACAGCCATCCAGGGACTTGGGCAACATCCCCGAGGAGATGCTGCGGCGAATGACCTTCGACAGATTCGACATTAGGGGCAACAACGGGAGCGCGGCTCAGCAGACTAGCCTCCGAAACGCGCTCGAGTCGGCAAAAGGCTACGCGGAGGATCCGGACGGTTGGGGATGGCTCACGCTTTTTGGGGATACGGGCGTGGGGAAGACGCATCTCGCCGTGGCGATTGCGGCGGAGCGAAGGGCGCGCGGACAGCCGGCGTTCTTCGCGTTCGTGCCGGACCTGATGGACTATCTCAGGTCAACCTTCCGTCCGGACAGCGGCGTCGCCTACGACAGGGTGTTCGATCAGATCAGAAATGCGCCATTGCTGATCATTGACCATCTCAGCAGCGACCATCTGAGCGACTGGGCATACGAAAAGCTGTATCAGATAGTCGTTCATCGCCATAATTCGAGGATTCCCACCGTCATCACTAGTCCTATGGATATGGCGGATAGCTCTGGGCCAATCATATCGCGCACGCAGGATCAGTCTTCCGGCACGATAATACGGATGGACGCGCCCGACTACAGGGTGAATCGTCGGGACGGCAGCAGGCGCGGTATGCCCGAACGCCCACGGCGGCGGTGAGAGAATTGGCGCGAGGACATTGTACATTCTGCGAAATCGTGGCCGGACGTCTTCCTTCCAGAAAAGTCCATGAAGAAGACGACATCCTCGTCTTTCGCAATCGCCTCGACTGGTTTCCCGTTCAGATAATGCTGATTCCCAAGAAGCACATGACTCAGACGGAGCTGTGGAAGAGCGGCCCTCTTATGGCTGGAATTGGCGAACTTGCGGTGAAGCTTGGCGAAGAGATGTGTCCGAATGGATATAGAATCGTCTCCAACTTTGGGCGAGACGCGCTTCAGACACAGGCGCACGGACACGTTCATTTGATAGGCGGCTCAGATTTGGGACTGTACGTCGGCGGCCTGCTTCCCTATTACTGACTGGCCGAATCAAGCGAATCGCAGAATGCGCGCGAGCCTGATCATTGCAACGAGAATGGGCATGAGAGGTTCGCTGAGCTTGAATGCGATGTAGGTTGCGCCGGCGGCTATGACTATTCCGGCCAGGATGTCCGAGGGGTAGTGTACGCCGGCATATACTCGCGCCAATCCGTACAGTCCGGCGACAGTGAGAGCGAACCATCCAATCTTTTTGTTGGCCCCCCAGACGCCGAACGCGATTCCGAATGCAGTCGCCGCGGAGTTGGCGGGAAACGACGAATCGGTCGGTCGGTAGAAGAGCAGGTTTACGTCGAGTTCCGCGAACGGGCGAGGCCTGAAGTAGAAGATGTTGATGATGAACACCGTTAGCCCTGATAGTCCCATCGAAGATAGGGAGACGAGAGTGCCGACCTGGCGTTTGAGGCGTATCCGCGCGTCTTGCTCACCGAACCACAATACTATCAGCGTGAAGGCGAGAGTCGCGGGCGCAAGATAGTCGCTTGCCGCCAAACGCGCCGCGCTGTCCATGATGGGCAGCGCGCCGACGAAGCCGTTTATCCAAAGAAATAGCGTTTCGTCAGGGTTCGCCAATTGCCGCGCCAATATGTGATGCTGCGCGCGAGGGCGATTGCGTAGTTGCAGTCTCGCAGGGCGCCGAGCCCGACATCCGGGTCAGCGTCCGCGTTCTTCATTCGACGATTCAGAAGCGAGGAGACGAGCAGCGTTATCGCAAGCGCGGATAGCGCGGATAGTGAGAAGAATAGGGCTTGGTCCGGAGCGTCCAGCCCCCCTTCATAGTCGTTGATGTTCCTGTTTTCAGTGCTGAAGAATAGCGCTAGTCCGGACAAGGCTATGAGGATTCCGATAGTTCTGGCGACGATAGCGGATTTGAGGAAGAGGAGTCCACTGAATCCGCCAAGTGAAAAGGCGAATTGCAGGATTCCGGTAGTGGATATGAACACGGCGATACAGTAGTCGGCTGTAAAGTTGATCATTTCCGGCGCGCCAGATTCGCGGACGCTCTGCGGGATGCGTGACCGCGTCTATTCCATGGGGATTTCGGTACACCAATCTTTGTACTTGGGATTGGCGCCTCTAATTAGTCCTACGTAGTTATCGAGAAGATTCTGAGTGATGGGTCCCACTTCTCCATTTCCAATGGGTCGCCTGTCCAGGGAGCCGACGGGAGTGATATGGGCCGCGGTTCCAGTCAGGAAGACTTCGTCGGCGAGATAGAGTTCGCTGCGACGAATCTTGCGTTCGACGACCTCTATTCCAAGCTCTTCGCGCGCCAGCGTTATGGCGGAGTCGCGGGTTATTCCGGTTAGATTGTTATCGGCGACCGGGGGCGTGAAAATACTGCCGTTGTTTACCATGAACAGGTTTTCGCCGGAGCCTTCGGACACGTCTCCGTCCTGAGTGAGCATTATAGCTTCGTCGAATCCTGATAAAGTGGCTTCGGTCTTGGCGAGAATCGAGTTTACGTAGTGTCCGCTTATCTTCACGCGGGGCGGTATTATTGTGTCGTCAATGCGGCGCCAGGATGAAGTCGTGCAGTGTATAGCGCCTTCCGCTTCAATGTAGTTGCCGAAGGGAACCGCGATGAGCGTGAAATCGCTGGATAACTCTTGCAACTTGAGATTCGCAACCAGCTCTTCGCTCTTGTAGGCGAGGGGGCGGATGTAAAGGTCTTGCTTATAGCCGCAACTTTGCAGAAGCTCTATCGTGATGTCGCAAAGCTGCTGAGTGTCATAAGGGATGTCCATTAGCATCATGCGACAGCCTTGGATCAGCCGGTTGTAGTGCTCGGCCATGCGGAAGACGTACAGTTTGCCGTCGTCTTCGTTCCAGTTTCCGCGTATTCCCTCGAACACGGCTGTTCCGTAGTGGAGGGCGTGCGTCATTACGCTTACGCGCGCGTCTTCGAGGGGGACTATATTTCCGCGGAAGAACGCAAGAGACTGGGGCATTTTCTGAAACTCCCTATTATTTTGCGGCATATTATATCCAATGCCCGCCGAATTTCACAATGCTATGGCGCGCGTGGAAGAATGGTGAATGGTGAATTTAGAATAGCGGAGGCAGGTTTTTCCGCGCGGGTCTATGTTCGTCCAGCGCGGCGCCGACAAAACTGATGCAGGCTCCAGTTTGCGGTGGTTCATTGAATTTGTACTATTTTTGGAATATAATCAGCCCAGTCCTCAACCCCCGATATCAATCCTACCCACCTATTACTCCTGCGCGGCGCTCTCCTCGCGCCGCAGTGGTCACAGGCGTTGATTTAGTAGCCGAAGTCATTCACAGTCATAGTTCTTATGGGGGATTTTTATATGCAGGCTTACTGTCTGAAATGTCGGGCGCATCGTGATGTATCCGCCGCTGAGCAGGTTACGCTCAAGAACGGTCGCCCCGCTACGCGCGGGAAGTGTTCAGTGTGCAGCGCGACCGTATTTAGAATCGGCAAGGCCGAGTGATATTCATCTTATCGGTTTGGTAGAATAGTAGAGCAAGGGAGGGTCCATGGCCCTCCCTTGCTCTATCTGCGTTAGGATGAGTGTTTTGACGCCGCTTTGGAGATGCACGACTACATGAGATTGACTCGAAACCTTCTCGTAGCGCTTGCGCTCACCGCTCCCGCGCTTGCGGCGTCCCCCGTTTACGCGCACGCATTTGGGCAGCGGTACGACCTCCCGATTCCGCTGAGCTACTTTCTCATCGCCGCCGCCGCTACGGTTGCGCTGTCGTTCGTAGTGATAGGGATGTTCGTTCAACGGGGCGGCGAGCGTTTCGCGTATCCACGCCTGAACCTGCTCGAAGTCCCTCTGGTTGGCGCGATTCTGTCAAGCGGCTTGGCGGCAGTCGTCGTCAGAGCGCTCTCGGCCCTCATATTCCTGCTTCTTCTGCTGACAGGCTTCCTGGGCGTCAATCGTCCCATAGACAACTTGTCCCCCACCTTCGTCTGGATAATCTGGTGGGTAGGGATGGGATACGTGGTCGCGCTTTTGGGAAACGTGTGGATATTCGTCAATCCCTGGAAGATAACCTTCGAGTGGTTCCAGAAAATAACGGGAAAGTCTGGCGACGATGAGGACGCGCCTTTCCACTATCCCGAATCGCTTGACGTATGGCCCGCTTTACTGCTGTTCTTCCTATTTGCCTGGTCTGAGAACGTCTTTACTGGCGCGTTCCGCCCATTCACGCTGTCCGTGATGATCGTTCTCTATTCGATCATCGCTTGGGTGGGTATGGCGATGTTTGGCAAGCATACATGGCTCAGGCGCGGGGAGGCATTCACGGTTCTATCCGGATTGTTCGCGCGATTCTCTCCCACTGAGGTTAGGATATTGGACCGGCGCGTATGCTCAGGGTGCGACTCGGACTGCTCGCTGGAGTCGGAGTGCGTTGATTGCTACGACTGCTATGAGCGCGCCGACTTGGGGAGCAAGGAGTTGAACCTGCGTCCCTTTGCGGTCGGATTGCTCGTCAAACAGCGCATTTCCGTTGCGATGGCCGCGTTCGCGATACTGACGCTCGCCACGGTCAGCTTCGACGGATTCCAGGATACCGAGGCCTGGGCGTCGTGGCGCGCCGATTTGCTTACTATTACCACGACGGACGTGGTGGATACACTGGGACTCGCGGCTGTTCCGCTCCTCTTTGCCTGCGTCTATGCGCTGTTCTGCTGGGGAATGAGCGTGATGTCCGGGGATCGAGGCGACTTCGGGTCGCTGGCGTCCGCGTATGTATTCTCGCTGGTTCCGATAGCGCTGGCGTATAACATCGCGCACTTCATAACGCTTCTGCTCATACAGGGGCAGTTGATAATTCCGCTTGTGTCCGACCCTTTCGGCTACGGGTGGGATATTTTCGGCGCCGCCGACTACAACGTAAACCTGAACATAATCAGCGCGAGAGCGGTATGGTTCATCAGCCTCGTCGCCATAACATTGGGGCACGTCATCTCTGTATATCTGGCGCACGTTACCGCGCTGCGTCTTTCCGACCGCGCTCCCAACGCTCTTAAGGGCCAGATACCGATGCTGGCTCTCATGGTTCTCTATACGATGAGCAGCCTGTGGATAATTGGCCAGCCGATAGTGGATTGATGACGCCGCGCGGGAGATATTTTCTCTAGCCTCTAATCGAGAAGGATATGTATATGTTTCGGATACGAGAGCGAGTGACGGATGTAATGGTAGTGTCGCTCGTAAGCAGAATAGTCATATCTATCCTTGGCGGTTTTGCATTCGGTTTCGTGGGGTGGCTCATCGCCTGGCTCATAATGCCGTATCTTGAGTTTACCGGGATCGCATTGCCGCTGGCGGGTCCGACTGTTTTGGGATTTGCCACCAGCGTCACGGCGGCGTCTATCTTCTGGGACGCGGGCGGCTCGCCCGCTCGAAAGACGGTCTATCTGGTTTCTGTGATTGGGGTGGCTATTGCCGCCTGCGCTATTACTTTTTTGATTGCCACGAACAGTTCGAGGTACATCTACATAACGCGCGGCGCCGTATTCCCGATGATTAACATCGGCACACTCGTTTCGACCATTATAGCTGCGGGCTACTATCTTCACGGACAGTTATCTCAGATTGGCGAGTAGCAATCCGCGCGCGGTTCAGCGAAATCATCCTGGCTGGCGCATTTGGCTTACCCTTGTGAGCCCGCTGGGCGGTGGCGGTTAGTCCACCTGCCTCAGCCTGGGGTCGAGCCTGTCTCTGAGCCAGTCTCCCAGGAAATTCAGGGACATGAGCGTGAGGAAGATGGCGCCGCCTGGCATTATGACCTGCCACCAGGCTGAGTCAATATAGTCTCGTCCCTCGGCGACTAATACGCCCCAAGCGGGCGTGGGGGGCGGAATGCCGGCGCCCAGGAAGCTGAGAGTCGCCTCTGTCAGAATAAGGCCGCCGACGTTCAGCGTGGCGATGACGACCGCGGAGTTGATGACACCCGGAAGTATGTGCTTGAACATTATGCGGGCGGGGGACGCGCCCACCACCCTGGCGAGCGCGACGTAGTCCATCTCTTTCAGTATTAGCGTTTGCGCCCGCACCACGCGCACGAATCCTACCCATGCCAGCAGCGCGAGCATCACGAGCAGTAGCTGAAGGCTCTGACCGTAGAGAATAGTGGCGACCAGAACCACCATCAGGAACGGCAGCGCAAGCCATATATCCACGATTCGGGTTATGATTTCATCCCAGACGCCTCCCAGGTAGCCTGACAGGATCCCAATCGAAGTCCCCGCTATGAACCCGCTTAGCAGCGAAATGGCGGCTACCATTAGCGATATTCGAGCGCCGTACAGGATTCTGGTGAAAGTATCTCTGCCGGCGTGGTCGGTTCCGAGTATATGGAGTTGTCCGATCTCGCCATTTGCCTCTGCCGTTGGCGATATCCAGCCCCGGCTCATGGGCGGAAGTTGTCGGTCTCTTACATTGCCTATGGCGTAGTCGTATGGCGTGAGCCAAGGAGCCAGTATTCCGGCCAGAACCAGAATTATGAGAATCGCCGTGGGTATCACCGGGTATCGGCGGACGAAGAACCAGGCCCTGCTTAAAGCGCCGAATGCGCCGGCATTCTGCCTTAGAAGAAGATCCTCGGCCGATATAGCTGTGTCGGAAGCCATCTATGTCTGTCTCCGTTAAGAGTATCGAATGCGAGGGTCAATGAAAGCGTACAGAATGTCTGCCAGAAGCGCGAAGACTAGGTAGATCGCTATGAAGACGAACACTGTTCCCAGGAGCAGTGGCAGGTCGTTGTCGTACACCGCTCTGGAAAGCGCGATCCAGCCGATGCCGGGCCATGCGAAGATGGTTTCGACGACGAGCGCGCCGTTCAGGAAGCCTGCCATGAGAAGCAGCGCGGAAGTGAGGGGCGGAATGAGTGAGTTTCGCAGCGCGTGCTTCCAGATTATCTTCATATTGGACACGCCCTTGGCCCTGGCCAGTTTGACGAACTCAGAGTCCATGATTTCCAGCATGGATGACCGTGTGAGCCGCATGATTCCGGCGGCTGGCGCCCAGCCGAGCGTTATGCAGGGCAGGATGTAAAACTTGATGTCGAAGTCCACGGGGCGGGTTCCGACGGGGAGCCATTCGAACTGCACCGCGAATATCAGAATGAGAAGAATGCCGACGAAGAAACCGGGGAGCGCCTGTCCGAAGAGAGCGATCGCTCGTCCGAGATAGTCGAATACAGTGCCTCTCTTGACCGCCGCCAAAACGCCAATCGGCACCCCGAGCAGGATGGCGACGATCCAGCCTCCAATCGCAAGTTGAACGGTGGCGCCAATTTTTCCGCCGATTATGGTCGAGACTGGCTGCTGCATACTTAGAGATTCGCCGAAGTCGCCTCTCAGCATTCTTCCGAGCCACAGGAAATACTGCACTACGACGGGTTTGTCGAACCCGAGTTTATTTCCGAGTTCCTCCCACGCTTCGGGGGATATGCCGTAGCCTGAGTCTGGCACGAAAAGTTCTCTCGGGTCTTGGGCGACCCGGCTGAGGGTGAATATCACCACAGTTGCCCCTACTACCGAGATGAACATGAAGACTAAGCGTCTTGCGAAGAATTGCGCCATTGGTTCTCTCTCAAATCGAATTTCTGGAAGTCGCCGACAGGATAGATATTCTTGATAATATCCGAGGCCCCGAATAAGCATTATCGCCATACAGGGCCTCGACGCGCGTGTCTCGTTTTACATTAGAAGGCGCGTCCCACCTCGACATGGAAGCGGGACGCGCGACGTTTTGGCTATTGTCCGACCAGTCTAATCCACTGCGGCGTTCCAACGTTGCCGTAGTGCACCGGTCGGGACGACCAGGAGGAGACTCTGTTCGGATTCACAACGACGCCTTTGGGTATCTGGTAAACGCCATTATACAACTGCCAGTACAGGATGTAGTCCGCGGTCTGCTGGTGAAGCTCTTCGCGGAATGCCTTATCCTTGGAGGAGCGAATCTCCAGGTGGTTGCTGGAGAGAACTGGGGTCTCGAAGCCAACGCCCCAGCCTGGGCGGCTCAGAGCGCTGTCCACAGGCGGATAGGGCCAGTCCTTGGGGAACTGGTTGGAGTTCACGTCGCCGTTCTTTACGACTGGGTCGAACTGAACGCGCTGACGCATTCTGGGGCTGATGACAGAGCCGTAGTCTTCGCGCTTTTCGACCACATTCAGGCCTAGCTGCGACCACTGCGACGTAATGATGTCGGAGATTTCCAGCGTTACCTCGCCGGTTTCGGCTACATAGGACTGTAGCGTTACGTCGAACCCGTTTGGATACCCGGCTTCGGCCAGAATCTGGGCGGCCATGTCTGGGTCGTAGGGAAGCGTCCAGGGCACGCCGTCCATCATGTCGTCAATTTCGCCTGTCGCCCAATCCATTGCGGGCGCTACCCTGTTTGGCTCCCAGCCGGGATAGAGCGGGCCCATGTACTCTGAGTAGATTGGTGTTCCGAGTCCGCCCAGCACGACTTCGTTGATGGCATCGCGGTCAATGGACATGCCAAGCGCGAGGCGAACCTTGCGCGCTTGTTCCATGTCGGTCATTCCGGGGGGATTGTTGGTGTCCGTATAGAGGCCGGGCTTGCCCATTTCCTGCCAGGGGTCGCCGATCCACGGAATGTCCTCTTCATACGGCGGCGCCAGCCAGGGGTCAACATAGTCCGGAGCTATCGCGGTATTGCCGAGAGGCTCGCCGGTTATCGGGTGAACTTCTTCCCAGAGGTTGCCTGGATACAGTATGGACTGTCCGACGTAACCGCCGGGGAAGCTGGACAGGAAGGAGAGGCCTTCCTTAATCAGACCGGGAACCAGCTTGAAGTCGAGCGTGGCTATGTCGGCCTGGCCTGTCTTCAGCATGGCGACGCGAGAGCTATTCTCAGGAATCTGCAACTTGACGAACGTCTGGACGGTGGCAGGCTCGTTCCAGTGATCGGGAATCGCCTCTACCACGCCGCGCTCGTTGTTTACCCATTCACTCTGAACGAAGGGGCCTGTGCCGACCGCGTGGTCGCGCATCCACTCTTCGCCCATAGTGTCGAAGACGCCCTTGGAGCGAATGGAAGGAGCGGCGCCCAGAATTCCGAACTGGCTGAGCGGCAGCCCGAAGTATGTTGGGGTCTGCAAGTCCATCTCGAACGTGTGCGCGTCAATGACGCGGGATTCGCCGAACACCGCCGCGAAGTCGCCGGCGTCGCCAGACGTGGACGTCGGGTTCGTGAACGCGTTCTGCCTGTTGATGAACCAAACTACGTCCTCGGCGGTCAGTTCGCCGAAGTCCTGGCCCATAGCGTCCACGGGCGAGTTCCACGGAATTCCCTGTTTCAGTCCAATCGTAACCTTCGAGCCGTCATTATCGACTTCCCACGAACTCGCCAGGTGCGGGTGCATGGGATTGCCCTCTTGCATGACGAACAGATATTCGGTGATGGCCAAGCCGCCAGACTGTTCCCAGTCGCGGTATGGAGCGATGGCGGGGTCTCCGATCATAGGGTTGACGAGGTTGGTAACGAAGGTGACCGTGCCGGACTGCTCTACCATTCCGGTCATTTCGTCCGGAACTGGGGTCGCTACGACGATGACCTCTTTGACCACTTCGACGACTTCAGTCTTGACGATGGTTTCGCCTGGAACCTGAACTTCCCTGACGACCTCTTTTTCTACGACGACGGTTTCGCCAGGAACTTGTACTTCAACTTCCTTGACGACCTCTTTTTCTACGACGACGGTTTCGCCCGGAACCTGGACTTCCTTGATTACTTCTTTTTCGACAACTACGGTTTCGCCCGGAACTTCAACTTCCCTGACGACTACTTCAGGCTCGCTGCTGCAAGCTATCGCAGCCAATGCCACAAAGGCCGCAAATAGCGCAGAAAGCCATTTGCTCTTTCTCAATATCTTGGGCACTCTCTCCTCCTGAGCTTTTACTTAGACTCTAAATGGACACTGCGTCCACGAGACATCGCATATATCCCAGTCATACTGGAATGTTTGAGATGATTGAATCATACAGGTTTCTTTGATGTCAAATCATTCTGCTTCACTCGGCGGCTTGACCTGGCGTTGCGCATCCTTGAGCGGTTGTAGTTCGTCTGACCCAGACTCGGAAATATACAATTTCATCAACGCTGAGGTGTCCAGATAGAAGATAGGCGGGGGTTGCTCCCCGGGGTCCGCGGCGTCGCTCGGTCGAGAAGTGCAACAAACCTGTCGCGGTCAGTCGCGGTCATGCGAGTCGCTTGTCACGGCTTGCGGAAGAATCTAAACTGGCAGCCGTGAAAGCGCATGATTCGTAGAATATCCAGCATTCTGTCGGCGTGGCCGATGGTACTAAAGCGCAGCGTCGCAAACTGGCGACTGCTGTCTTCCGTCATCGTCGGCGTGGTACTGGCTTCCGCTATCATGTCGGGCACGGTGATATACTTCGACTCGCTGCGCGACATCGCGCTCGACGCCGCGCTCGCGGAAAGAGAGCCGCGCGACCTGGACATCTTCGCCAAGCTGACGCGCGGGCCTACGACTCCATCCTCCTACGCCACCGCTCGCAACTATGTCGAGAGCGCGTACAGCGACACCATTGGCTGGTTTATCGAAGACGGACTGCGCGGAGGTCGGTCGGCCACCTTCTTCCTGACTCATCCAGGAGAAGAGATAGAGGCGGGCAACGACAACGCGCGCAGCTATTTCGTATTCTTGCCGGGAATAGAGGACAAGATCGCTATTTTGCCGGGCGGAAGGACGCCGGAGCCGTTGCTCGACCCGACTGTGCGCGAGCGTTCTGGCAACGCGGACGCGGCTGTCCCCAGCGACGCTCCGCTCGATCCCGCGCTCAGGGGAGAGCCAATCAACATAGAAGCGCTGGTTCAGGAAGACGCCGCGCTCGCGTTCGGAGTGGGCGTGGGCGACACGCTCTCAGCGGTGCCTTATTGGCAGGACGCGACGCCGTATATGTCGGTCTCTATCGTCGGGCTGTTCAGCCGAAACGACCCCGACGACCTGATATGGGAATTGAACGACACGACATTCCATTCGTTCAATTCGGGCAATTTCGCGACTGTGCCGTTTCTTGTGTCGGAAGAGACGTTTCTGCGCGGAGTGGGGAAAGCGTTCCCCGATATGGACAGCACATACGGGTGGCTGTTTCTGGTAGATCCCGACAGGCTGTCCTCGGTCAACGCGACCGACGCGCTGCGTTCGGTGGTGGACATAAGGCGGAGCCTTGTGAGCGCGTTTCCGTCGTTCAGGCAGGTCACGGATTTGGACGACGCGCTGCGCGACTACGACCGGCGACTGCTGTTTTCCAAGTTGCAGATGTTCGTGGTTTTAATTCTCATAGCCATAGTCGTTTTGTACTACGTGGTAACCCTTTCATCTCTGGTCGCCGAGCAGCGCAGGAGCGAGATACATCTTTTGCAGGGACGCGGCGCCGCCGACAGTCAAACGCTGACGGTATTCGTCTTGGAGGGCGCGACAATCGCAATTCTCGCTATCGCGACCGCCCCGTTCCTTGCCGGGCTGGCGATAAGCCTTCTGGGATACACGCCCGCCTTTTCGGACCTGAGCGGCGGCGAGCGACTTTCAGTGAATCTGACCAGAGGCGCGTTCATAATGAGCGCGATTGGCGGGATTCTCAGTTTCGGCGCCCTTATGATACCCGCCTTCGCGTCCTCGCGCTCTTCGGTCTCGAGAGACCGGCAAGAAGCGGCGCGACCGTCGGCGTTGTCGTTCTTTCAGCGCTACTATCTGGATGTCATGCTTCTCATACTGGGACTCGTACTGTTCAGGCAGCTTACCGAGCAGGGGTCTTTGGCGGCGCGGGACCTGCTCGGGGAAGTCGTCGTGAACCAGCTTCTGCTCGCTGTTCCCGGCATAACGCTAATTGCCGCGGCGATGGTACTGCTCAGGCTGTTCCCTGTCGTGATGGGGCTGGCAAGCCGCGCGCTCGCGCCGCGCCTGCCGCCCGGCGTCGTTCTTGGACTGTGGCAGATGGCGCGCAACCCCACGCATTACTCGCGGCTGGCGCTTCTCCTCATACTGATGGCGGGGCTCGGCATATTCGCGGCCAGTTTTGGCGGAACTCTCCAGCGCAGTTTCACCGAGCGCGTACTCTATTCTACGGGCGCGGATATACGCCTGGAGAGCGTCTCAGTGAACAGGACAGGTTCGACGAAGCCGCTGCTAGATCCGTATGACAGGATGGAAGAAATCGAAGGGGCGGCGCCGGTCCTGCGCGGAAGAGGCTCGGTTCTCTCGCTCAGATTCGGCGACACCTCCTACGATATGCTGGCCGTCGACCCTGATAGGTTTTCCGACGTGGCGTGGTACAGAGAAGACTTTTCGGAGGAGCCGCTTCCGGCCGTCATGGAGCGGCTCAAGGGAGGTGAAATACCGCTTGGGATCGCGTTGCCGGAACGCGCTCGCGCAGTTCAGGCTCTCGTGAAGGCGGACAGGTCGCATCCAACTGTGGCAATGTCGGTTCGGGTACGCGACGCCAACGGACGCTATTTCACATATAGACTGGGACTCCTGGAGTCCAGTTCATGGCGGCTGTACGACGGGGAACTCGCCAATCGGCGCAATCCAAGATTCAGTCTGCTGCCGAAACGTCCGTTTACGTTGGTTTCGCTCATGCTGAACGAGACGGATTTGGAGCGTTCCATGGCCTCCGGCTCCATTCTGATAGACACGCTTCGCGTTCGGATGTCCAGCGGCGAGACGCGGACGCTGGACAAGTTCAGAGACATAGAGGGCTGGCGCGTTCTGAAAGAAACGGGCAATTCCGCCAGAGACAGGACGCGATGGTCGGAGGTGTCGGCGCGCGGAGACGGCTCACTGATGTTCGCATGGCATGGTGGAAGCGCGTTCGTCTCGCGCGGCATATTCGCGGGAGATGGCGCAGACCCTGTGCCTGTTGTGGCGAGTGAGTCGTTCACGCGCGAGTTTGGGTACTCGGCGGGAGACGAGTTTCTCATGTCCGTGAATGGGCGGCGTATGGAAGCGGTTATGGCCGGCGAGGTGGACTTCTTTCCCACGCTCGACAGCTACAATGACAAGTTCCTGATAGCGGACCTGGAGTCGGTCGTTACATACGCGAACCTCGGACTGACCCGTTCAGAGATAACCCCGAATGAGTTGTGGCTTCGGACGAGCGCGACGGGCGAAGCGCGCGAGAGCTTGGTGGGGTATTTCGAGTCGGACAGACCTTTTCAGGTAAGCGGAGTGATTGATACGGAGACTGACCTGCGGGAGGCGCGGCTAGACCCGCTCGTGATCGCGGGCTGGCGCGCGCTTCTGCTCATAGCGTTCGGAGCCATACTGATACTGAGCGCGCTCGGGTTTTTGGTTCACGCCTATATATCGTTCAGAAACAGGGAACTGCAATTCGCGCTCATGCGAACGATGGGGTTCTCCACGCGCCAACTGGTATCGCTGATGTGGGTCGAGCAGGCTCTGGTGATAATCGTGGGCATTGCGCTCGGAACATGGATGGGAGGTCGTCTGGGCGCGAGCGTAATGCCATTCCTCGGCTACGACGACCGCGGCGCTCAGGCGCTGCCCCCCTTCGTGATAGAAGTGGGCTGGCAGAACCTGCTCGTCACATACCTTGCCATGGCGATCATATTCACCGTCATCATTCTGGGCGTTATCTGGTTCATACGCCGAATGTCGCTCAGCCGGGTTCTGAGGCTGGGAGACGGGTAATTCGCTCTGTCCTCGGCGAAGTGGCTTGATTGACACCATATAGGGGCGTTGCTACACTGAACTTGCTTCTTGGGCGGCTAAATTCGAGCCTCGATCTTCAATGAGAATCGTTGCGAAGCTAATCGCCTCTTCCCGCGATGCGCCGCGTCGCTGAAAACAACTACGGAGAAACGCAATTGCCGGAAGGCTATGATGTCAACTGGATAGCCGTGCTGCTGGTCGCCGGGGTCGGTCTGGCAGCCTTGGGCGCGCTGTTCGGCGTTTCGTACATCATTGCGCCCAGACGCTACTCAGAGCGAAAAGAGATACCCTACGAGTGTGGAATTCCGCCCGCTCCCTTTACGTGGTCTCAGATAAACATCAGGTACTACGCGTTCGCCATTCTGTTCTTGATATTCGACGTGGAGGCGGTATTTCTGTTCCCGTGGGCGATAGTCTTTCTGGACACGATTCCGGCCGTCTTCTATGAGATGCTCATATTCATAGCCATCCTGTTCTTTGGAATCATCTATGGATGGCGCAAGGGAGCGCTCCAATGGAGATGAATCTGGGAGAGGGTTATCGGCCCGGACAGGGGAATACGCCCGCCGACAGCATCTTCAATCAGGCTCTTCCCAACGCGCTTACAGCCAAGTCGGACGAACTGTTCGCGCTCGCCCGCAAGAATTCGCTCTGGACGCTCTCTTTCGGGTTGGCTTGCTGCGCCATCGAGATGATAAGCGCGCATATGTCCCACCACGACCTGGACAGGTTCGGAGTGGTGACGTGGCCATCCCCCAGGCAGGCGGACGTGATGATAGTGGCGGGAACCGTGGTCAAGAAGATGGCCGATCCGATTAAGTTGCTGTACGAACAGATGCCTGATCCCAAGTGGGTAATCGCCATGGGCAGTTGCGCCACCAACGGCGGGCCGTATTACCGATCCTACTCGGTTGTCATGGGCGTTGATCACCTCATTCCCGTTGACGTGTATGTGCCTGGATGTCCGCCCCGGCCTGAGGCGCTCATGCACGGGATAATGCAACTGCAAGAGAAGATCCAAAAGGACGCGGATCAGAATGGCGCGACGGGCTAGACGCGAGCCGCGCATTCCCGAAGCGCCCCCCGCTCTGGACTCGGTGGGGGAGAATCTGGCGTCGCTTGTCCTGGAGATATTCGGAGCCGGTTTCGAGGCGGAGGTCGGCGCCGCGGTTGACGAGGTTACGCTGACCATTAGCCCTGAAGACGTTCCCGCCGTCTGCGATATTTGCAAGAATGACCCCAGGCTGAAGTTCGACTACCTTCGATGCCTGTCCGTGGTGGATTATGTCGAGGGTTCAGGCGAGTTCGAGGTCAACTATCACCTGTACTCTCTGGATTTCCGCCACAAGATGGTGGTCAAGACTCGATTGCCTGAGGACGCGCCCGTCGTCCGGAGCGTAGTGGGCGTGTGGACGGGCGCAGACTGGTTCGAGCGTGAGAGCAACGATTTGTTCGGCGTCGTATTCGAAGGGCATCCGAATCTCGCTCCGCTATTGCTTTACGAGGGGTTCGAGGGATATCCGGGGCGCAAGAGCTTTCCATTCCACGACTATGACGAATGGTAGAATGCATTGAGATCTGTTGCCGGATAGGGGCGTTGCTATGACAAAGGTGATATATAGAGACAGATATTTTCGATTGCTTGACCAAGTTTGATAGTTTGCCGAATTATGCAGATACAAGAACAAATTGCAGAGCAAGGCGACGCTATTGATCTGATGATCAATATGGGGCCGCAGCATCCCTCCACTCACGGGGTCTTTCGGCTCGTGATCTGGGTGGACGGGGAGAAGATAGCGCGCTCCGAGTCGCACATCGGCTATCTGCACCGCGGCTCCGAGAAGTTGTGCGAGGGTGAACAGTACGCGCAAATAATCACGCTTTTTGACCGCCTCGACTATGTGGCGAATCTGAATGGGGAACTCGCCATCTGCATGGCTGTCGAGAAGTTGATGGGGCTCGAGGTTCCTGAGAGGGCCGAATACATTCGCGTCATACTGTGCGAACTGAATCGCATCGCCAGCCACATGATGTTCTACGGCGTCTATGGATTGGACGCTGGCGCCATGACCCCGGTTCTGTATGGCTTCCGGGAGCGCGAGCGGATTCAGGCGCTGTTCGAATCCGTGACCGGCGCGCGCATGATGCACAACTATTTTCGCATAGGCGGCGTCAATGAAGACCTCCCCGAAGACTTTTACGCCAAGATGGGCGTACTTATGGACCAGCTAGAGCGCGGCATAGAGGAGTGCGACGAACTACTCAGCCAGAACGAAATGTTCCTTGCCAGAACCAAGGGCATAGGCGTCATATCCGCGGCGGAGGCGATTGACTTTGGCGTCTCCGGACCCTCGCTCCGCGCCAGCGGCGTTCCCGAGGACATTCGCGTATCAGAACCGTACTCTATATATGACCGATTCGATTTCGGAATACCCGTAGCGTCTCAGGGTGACTGCTGGGACCGATACTATGTACGCGTCGAGGAGATGCGGCAGTCCCTGAGTATCATAAGGCAGGCTATGCGAGATATGCCGGGAGGAGAGATAGCCGCGAATGTGCGGCGAATAGCGAGGCCGCCAAAAGGCGAGGTTTACATTCGCACGGAATCGCCGCGCGGCGACTTCGGCGTGTTTCTGGTGAGCGACGGCAGCGACAAGCCGTACAGAGTCAAGGCGCGCGCGCCGTCGTTTTGCAACCTGCAGGCGCTTCAAGCGATGCTCAGAGACGCATATATCGCGGACGCGGTGCTGATTCTTGGCTCGATAGACATCGTTCTGGGCGAGGTGGACCGTTGAACATCTCTCAGATCGCGCTCTACGCGCTTGGCGGAGTCGCGCTGCTATCATTCCTGTCGCTCATCGTGCTGATCATCACATGGGCGGAGCGCAAGGCGCTCGCCAGAATACAGATGCGCATGGGACCTATGCGTGTCGGATTCCACGGAACGCTCCAGCCGATAGCGGACGGCATCAAGCTGTTCACCAAGGAAGACATACTACCCTCCTGGGCCGACAGGCGAATATACTGGATGGCTCCGGTGGCAGTCTTCATACCGTCTCTTCTACTGTGGGTCACGCTTCCAGTCGCGCGAGACCTCGTTTTGCGAAACCTCGACCTTGGTCTCTTCTATATTACCGCCATATCGGTGCTGTCGGTGATGGGCCTAATAATGGCCGGCTGGGGATCGGCGAATAAATACGCGATATTGGGCGGACTGCGCGCCGCCGGGCAACTGGTCAGCTACGAAATACCGTTCATCATGGCGATATTGGGGGTGGCGATGCTGGCGCAGTCGCTCGACCTCACCGTCGTCGTAGATGGACAGGCGAAATACGGATACGCGCTCGTTCAGCCGCTGGGCCTGTTCCTGTTCCTTACCGCCGGACTGGCTGAACTTGGCCGCACGCCGTTCGATATACATCACGCCGAGTCTGAAGTGGTAGGCGGTCCATTCGTGGAATATAGTGGAGCGCACTGGGCGGCGTTCTTTCTTGCCGAGTATCTCAACACGTTCACCATCGCCGCTCTAACCGTTCTGCTATTCCTGGGCGGTTGGCGATGGCCCGAGATGCCTCTGGACGGGCTGGCTCATTCCACGCTTTCCGCAATCTGGTTCATGTTGAAGACAGCGCTCGTGATATGGGTCATCTTCTGGATACGGGGCACGTATCCCAGGCTTCGGATAGACCAGCTTATGTCCTTTGGATGGAAGATACTCGTTCCACTGTCCTTCCTGAATATAGTCGCCACTGGGATAGTTCTCTTCTACGGATTGCCGATTTGGGTATTGACCGTCATATCTCTGGTATTATTGATGGGAACGGCGTACATCATATTCCGCGCGCCTCGCGCAAAGACCGAGCGAGAGACGGTAACGGTGTATTCCGCGAGCAGCCTGCGGCGGTAGATCAAGGGAGAGCGCATTGTGGTGGCTACCGGAGACCGAATAGGTAGAGTTGAAGATAAGGTGGACAGCCTGGAAGCCAATGTGGATGGTTTGCATGGTTGCGTTGGTCGCATAGAGGGCGTTCAGGAGCAGATGAGCAAACGCCTCGACGATGTTCACAAGCTTCTCATTACGCTGATAACTATTGGCGTCGGCGGACTGATAGTGGCAGTGGTTAGTCTCGTATTGCAATTGGTCAAGCAATGATAGGATTCCTCGAAGGGCTGGCGGTAACGCTGAAATCGGCGTTTCGCAAGCCGGTCACAGATCAATATCCTGAACCCGGCAAACGGCGCCAGGTGGAACTTCGCTACATGGGATTCCCCGCGCTGCTGTGGGACGAAGGCGTGCCTGAGCCGTACTGCACCGGTTGTATGGTTTGTGTGCGCGCTTGTCCGACGCAGTGCATGAGCGCGCAGATGGCAGACAATCCGAAGTTTGCCGAAGAAACCAGCCGCCGGCGCAAGATAATCGAGACATTCGAGATAAATCTGGGCCGGTGTATTTTGTGCGGCATCTGCGTGGACGTCTGTAATTTCGACGCGATAGAGATGAGCCACGTACATGAACTGAGCAAATACGAACGAAACGGGAATAGAGTTGACTTGGAAACGCTCCTGGATATGGGAAAACGCTTTCAGTCCGAGACTGAGTGGCGTCCGTCCAACCCGGAAAAGAATAGCGGAGTTCCTGTCAAGAAGCCGGCGAAGCGCGCAGATAAGACATCTAAGACCTCGGCCACGTAACTGATGATTTCACCCTCCCTCGTCCTCTTCTATCTTGCCGCCGCGCTTGTCGTGGGGGGCGGTTTGGGAGTGGTATTCACGCGGAATATCGTCTATGCGGCGTTCGCGCTGCTTGCCGCGATGCTGGGTGTGGCGGGCGTGTTTCTCCTGATGTTCGCCGAGTTCCTAGCGCTGGTTCAGATACTCATCTATGGCGGGGCCGTGGTGATAGTCGTACTGTTCTCGCTCATGCTGACAAGGATTCAGGACTTCGAGAACCTTACCGACCATCGGCAATGGCCACTGGCGGCGGTCATATCAATTGGGGTGTTCGCGCTGCTTGTGGCTTCCATCGTCACTACCGGCGTAAGGACGGTCGAGAGGAAAAGCGTGGGATTCTCGACGCTGGGCGAGAGCCTCTTTACCGATTGGGCCGTTCCGTTCGAGGTGGCGTCGCTCGTGCTTTTGGTCGCGCTGATAGGCTCGATAGTTCTGGTGCGCGCCGTCGGAGGCCGCGATTGATAGAACTGGCGCATTTGCAGATACTGGCCGCCGCGCTGTTTTCCATTGGTCTCTACGGCGTTCTCGCGCGTCGGAGCGCAGTGCTGATTCTCATGTCCATCGAGCTTATGCTGAACGCGGTCAATATAAACTTGGTGGGATTCGCCGCGTTCGTTGATTTTGGAGAGGCGCAGAGAGCGCTGGGGCAGGTCCTAGTCATATTCGTGATAACGATAGCCGCCGCTGAACTCGCATTGGCTATAGCCATCATACTGAGGCTGTATCGAAATCGGAGTTCAGTAAATGTTGACCAGATAGATACTTTGAAGTGGTAGCCGGAGAGATGATCTCGCCGCTGGCCGCCGCGTCGGCAGTCCAGTCGGGACTTGCGTTGGAACGCGTCGGTCCGGTCCGAAGATGATTCCAATGACCGAACAGATATGGACAAACTGGGCATGGATCATACCCGCTCTTAGCGCGGCGGCGTTCTTCATTGTACTGCCATTTCGAAGATACCTGCCGCTTCAGGGCGCGTTCGTGTCCATTATCGCCATCTTGCTTGGGTTCGCGCTGTTCTGGCTCGTCTTAGTGGGGCTGCTGAGCGACGGAGCGGCGGACTATGGGATGGAGTGGCTGCGAATCGGCGATACGGTCATCGCGTGGGGAGTGTCGGTGGACGAAATATCCGTCACGATGCTGGGACTGGTCACGTTCGTCGCTCTGCTGGCGCAGGTCTATTCGCTCGGGTACATGAAGCATGGCGGTCATTACGACCCCGGTCTGGGACGCTATTACGCATTCCACTCGCTGTTCGTCGCGGCGATGCTGGCGCTGGTACTGGCGGACAATCTGCTCTTTCTGTATATCGCGTGGGAACTGGTGGGGCTGGGATCGTATCTGCTGATAGGGTTCTGGTACGAGCGACGCTCGGCGGCGGAGGCGGCGAAGAAGGCTTTCATCACCACTCGCATAGGCGACGTGGGACTGCTGATAGGGATCATTCTGCTGTTCAGGGCTACGGGAACGTTCGACATCTCGACTATCATTCACATCGCCCAGAGCGGCGGAATATCGGGCGCGACCCTGACGGCCTCGACATTGTTGATATTCGTGGGCGCTATGGGCAAGTCGGCGCAATTCCCGCTGCACGTGTGGCTGCCCGACGCCATGGAAGGCCCGACCCCAGTAAGCGCGCTGATACACGCCGCCACTATGGTCGTTGCGGGCGTGTATCTGGTCGCGCGTCTCATGCCGCTGTTCGAGCTTGATCAAGCCGTTCTTCTTGTAGTGGCGTCCGTTGGACTGTTCACATTCATCTTCGCGGGGACTATCGCGCTCGTCGCAACCGATATAAAGCGCGTTCTTGCCTACTCCACTATCAGTCATTTGGGACTGATGATGCTCGCGCTGGGAGCGGACGGGGTAGGGGTGACGTTATTTCATCTGGTCGCGCACGGCGTGTCCAAGGCGATGCTGTTCCTCGGAGCCGGAAGTGTTATGCACGCGATGGGAGATGAAACCGACATTCGCAAGATGGGCGGACTGCTGAGGCGTATGCCCATAACCGGCTGGACATTCCTCATAGGATCCGCTTCCCTTGCGGGAGTGGTTCCGCTCGCCGGCTTCTTCACCAAAGACGAAATACTGCTATACACGCTCGAACATCTACCGCCGGTCTATATCGTTCTGGCGCTCGCGGGCGTGGCTCTGAGCGCGCTGTATATGGCGCGGGTCGCGTTCGCGGCATTTCTGGGCGCGCCCAAGTCCGACCACTCTGGGATACACGAATCGCCCGCCATCATGACCATTCCGCTGCTGCTGCTCGCGCCGTTCGCGTTGGGAGTCGGATTTCTGGCGTTCGGGCTGTGGGAGGGCTATAACGGGTTCGCGGCGTTCATAGAAGGGAAGGGGAAATTCCATCTTGTCCTGTGGCTTACTCTGGTGTCTGTCTTGTTGGCCGGCTTGGGGATAGTCGTCGGGTGGATGGCCTATGTCCGAGGGAACTTGTCGGCTCAGGCAATCGTCGAGCGATTCGCTCCGCTTCATCGGATACTGGTGAACAAGTATTACGTGGATGAAGCCTATCAGTGGGCCATTGACAAGATTGCGCTCGCGCTCGCGCGGTTCATCGCCGTATTCGACAGGGCGGTGGTCAACGACGTCGGAGTGGACGGCCCCGCGGATATGGTGAAGAGCTCGGGCTTACGCTTGAAATTCGTCCAGACAGGAAAGATATACAACTATGGAATGGCGATGGCGGCGGGAGTGGTGGCGTTGGCGCTGATCTGGTGGGTAGTTTTGTAAGGAGTGTTCAGTCGGGTGGCTACTGAGCAAGATGCAATAAAGAAAGCGCAGAGAGCGTGGGCTGAGTCGAGAGGGATCTCATTTGATTCAGGTGGCTATGTAGTCAATGTTGAGGACAACCTTTGGAGATGCCTGTCGAATCGCGCGAAGAAGGCATTTGAAAGAGGGGCCGGCTCTGAACTGGAAGGACACATGAAGGCGCCGCATTCGTCTTCGGCGCTAGCTGTGAACTTCTTTGATTATTGGGCCGGCAATGACGACAAGACTCTTCTATTGTCAGTATTGGACATAGATTCTGACAACGCAAAATCTCTGGATTTCGAAAAACGTTTCCCGACTGGACTTGGAGGTGTTCCGCCACACTTGGATGTCGCTATAACATTGACGTCTGGATTCGTAATTGCAATCGAATGCAAGTTTACTGAGCCATTAGGACGTTCTACCAGAGGAAAGTCCAAATTTAAGCCGCGCTATTTCCCATCCTCCGAAAAATTGTGGACTCAGGTGGGGTTGCGAGAATGTCAGAGATTTGCTGAGGAGCTATCGGTATATCCGTGTCAATTCGAGTATCTGGATCCGGGGCAACTGCTGAAGCACGCTCTAGGATTAGCGACCCAACTTGGCGACCAGTTCAGTCTCTACTACCTGTACTACGACGGCGCTGGGGATAGATCGGAAGCGCATAAGCGGGAGATTGCTCATTTCGCAAGTCGCGTCGGGGATGAGATACGGTTCAAGGCGCTCACGTATCAAGAGGTTTTCCGCAGGTTCAAAGAATCTGAGGAAGTTGACTCCGAATATCATGAATACTTGGACTACCTCGGGACAAGGTACTTCAATTCGCACTCTCCGCCAGAACGATAAAGTACGTTAGATAGCAATGGAAACCCTCGATAGCTACATACTGTTAGCGATAATCGCCCTCCCGATGGCGGGCGCGGGTCTGCTTATCCTGATACCGGGGTCCAATGTATTGGCGGTTCGCCGCCTTGCGTTTGTCGTCGCCGTCGCGACGGCGCTGCTGTCTGTGTATGTCTTCCTGGCTTATGACCATTCGGCTGGCGGAATGCAGTTCGAGAGAGTCTGGAACTGGCTGCCGATACCCGGTCCCTGGCCGATGGGCGATACTGGAATCACGCTGCGTCTGGGCGTGGACGGAATTTCGGCGCTCATGGTCCTGCTGACGGGGATAGTGCTGTTTACCGGCGTCCTCGTATCATGGAACATAGAAGACCGCCCTAAAGAGTTCTTCGTCCTATACCTGCTGCTGCTTGCGGGCGTATTCGGCGTTTTCGTGGCTCTGGATCTGTTCTTCTTCTTCTTCTTCTACGAACTTGCCGTAATGCCCATGTATCTGCTCATCGGCGTTTGGGGGAGCAGTTCGACGTTCCCGACGTTCATTCGCACGAAAGAGTATGGCGCGATGAAGTTGATGCTCTATCTTGTCGCAGGCAGCGTACTGATCTGGATAGCGCTGCTCGCCATATTCGTCGAGGCGGACCTCGGCGCTTTCGACCTGGTAGCGCTCCAGCAGATCGAGTTCTCAGAGGGCTTCCAGCGCTTCTTCTTCCCGTTCCTCATGATCGGGTTTGGGGCGCTGGCCGGATTGTGGCCGTTCCACACGTGGTCTCCTGACGGACACGTAGCCGCGCCGACCGCCGTGAGCATGGTTCACGCGGGCGTGCTGATGAAACTGGGGTCGTTCGGCGTGATACGCATAGGCATGACTCTAATGCCGGAGGGCGCCGAGTTCTGGATGCCCGCGCTCATAGCGCTGGGAACGGTCAACGTGATATACGGCGCGTGGTCGGCTATGGGGCAGACAGACCTCAAGTACGTTATCGGCTATTCGAGCGTCAGTCACATGGGTTATGTGCTCATGGGAATAGCGACATTGCATCCTTTGGGACTCAATGGCGCGGTATTGCAGATGTTCAGTCACGGAGTGATGACAGCGCTGTTCTTCGCGGCGGTTGGAGTAATATACGAGAAGACGCACACGCGCGACATTGGCGTCTTGAATGGACTCGCCAAGCGAATGGGCTTCACCGCGACGCTCTTCGCAATCGCGGGCATGGCGTCGCTGGGACTGCCGGGACTCAGCGGGTTCGTGGCCGAACTGCTTGTATTCCTCGGACTCTTCCAGACATATCCAGTTCTGGGCGTACTCGGAATCATCGGAGCGGCGATAACCGCTGTGTATATACTCAGGCTCATGTCCAGAGTGTTCTTCGGTCCTCTTGGCGAGCGCTGGGCGGACCAGACGGACGCCAGCCTTCGGGAGAAATTCTCGATGCTCGCGCTGGCTGGATTCATATTGCTGGTAGGACTGTTCCCGTTCCCGTTCATACGAGTCATAGAGAGCGGTGTTTCGGGCATACTGGCGCGGTTCGGAGGGGTGGGATGAACAACAACTTCCTGCTGCTGACGCCCGAATTCATGGTGACGGGACTGGCGTTCCTGGTATTGACGCTGGACTTCTTCCTGCGCGACGAGCGCAAGCATCTTCTTGGATACGCCGCCGCCGCCGGACTTTCGATCATCCTGGCGGTTACGCTCATATATCAGTGGAACATAGAAGACAGCCTATATGACGGCCTGCTGGTGGTTGACGGATTTTCCTTGTTGTTCAAGGCAGTGTTCCTGGCGATGGGCGTGGTCGTCATTCTGTCGTCTGTGGAGTATGTTCGCAGGAATCTGAGCTACCCGGGCGAATACTACGGCATACTGATATTTACCATCGTGGGCATGATGCTGATGGCGGCGTCCGGCGAACTGCTGACCGCGTACATCTCGCTTGAGTTGCTCAGTTTTGGCCTTTACGTCCTCGTGTCCTTCGACCGCTATAATCCCAAATCAAACGAGGGCGGCGCGAAGTACATACTATTAGGGGCGGTGTCCTCGGCGCTGCTGCTGTACGGCATAAGCCAAATATACGGACTGCTTGGCACGACGCGGTTCGACGGAATATCCGAGACGCTGGCCGCGGCGGGCAGCCTCAGCCCAGGCGTGATTGTTGGACTCGTACTCATAATCGCGGGACTCGGTTTCAAGGTCGCAGCCGTCCCGTTCCACATGTGGGCGCCCGACGCCTATGAAGCCGCTCCCATACCTATAACCGGATATCTTGCCGTAGCGTCCAAGGCCGCCGCGTTCGCCCTGATACTCAGGCTGTTCACGCAAGCTCTCATGCCGGTCGCGGACGAGTGGCAGATGGTTTTGGTGGTAATGGCCGCCATAACCATGACGCTGGGCAACTTGGTTGCGCTGGCGCAGACCAACCTCAAGCGACTGCTGGCGTACTCCAGCGTAGGTCACGTGGGGTATCTGCTGATGGGCATTGCCGCGCTCGCGTCGGTTGGCCCCGACGGCAGGATAAGCGCGCAGATTTCTCATCTGGCCTCTAATGGAGTTACGCTTCACATTATCGCCTACGGCGTTACCAATCTTGCCGCGTTTCTCTCGCTCGCCGCGTTCTACAACGCCACGGGCCGGGACGACATCGCCGGACTTGCTGGCGCGGCGCGCAGGACGCCCTACCTCGCCATGGTGATGGCGGTGTCGGTGCTGTCTTTGGCGGGTCTGCCGATATTCGCGGGGTTCGTAAGCAAGTTCTATCTTTTCAACGCGGCGGCGGCGCAGGGACTTCTTTGGCTGGCAGGCCTCGCCATATTCACCAGCCTCATATCGCTGTACTACTATCTGCAGATTCTTAGGCGGATGTACATAGAAGAATCGATTGACGACAGTCCCATTCGTCTGCCGCGTCTTACGTTAGCTCTTATGGCTGTCCTGTTGGTGAGCATAGTCGCGCTGGGAGTTTATCCCGCGCCATTGATGGAAGCGATTCAGCACGCCAGCGACGCGCTCGCCGACTCATACGGGTTCAGGGTAGTCGCTCAGATTCCTCCCAACTGATAAATGGTATAATTGCGAGTTGAGATAAATTCATACTAGACAGAGGAGTATTGATGTCGGAAGAACAAGTATATTCCAGCGGAATGGTTGTAATAGCGCACGCCGACGACGCCGAGTACGGCTGCTCTGGCACGGTAGCCAAATTGTGCGCTGAGGGTTGGGAAATGACCTATGTGCTTTGCACCGACGGCAGCAAGGGCAGTTCTGACCGTGAAATTACGGAGAAAGAGTTGTCGGAGACGCGCAGGGTGGAGCAGATAGAAGCGGGCAAGGTACTGGGACTGAAAGACGTAGAGTTCCTCGGCTACCCGGACAGCTATCTTCAGCCGACGCTGGACGTGAGGCGCGACATCGCGCGCGAGATACGCAGACACAAGCCGGACGTGGTTATATGCCAGTATCCGATGCGGGTATTGGACGGCGGCTGGGGCGTCGGGCATCCTGACCATATAGCGGCCGGCGAAGCCGCTCTCGCCGCTGTATTCCCAACGGCGCGCGACCACATGACTTTCCCGGAACTGCTGGAAGAGGGTTTCGAGCCGCACAATGTGGCTGAGGTCTGGATAATGGGGCACCCGGAGCCGGATATATTCGTTGACGTGACCGACCACATGGAGACGGCGGTCAAGGCGCTGGCGGAGCACACGTCGCAGACGGGCGGTCGTCCCTACGAAGAACTGCTTCCGAGAATGCAAGAATGGCGGAGAGGCCGCTCGGTGGGCAAGGGGATGCTGTATTCGGAGTCCTTCAAGAGAATCAGCTTCCGGCGGTAGCGGGGTACCCAAATTCCCTTTAGACTGCTAATTGCCTTATCTGTACCTGTGTCCGTTCGATCCGGTTGAGTGGGATTTTCATGTCGTAAGTTAGGGAGTCGGCTATCGCAAACCTGGCAAACGCTGCGACGAATAAAATCGAGAGGATCAGCGCACCCAAACCTAGCAGTATCCACCCCACTATGTTGAAGTGCGCACCTAGTGGGGAAAGTCCCATCACATAGCCAATCGGAGTCGTAATTGAAAAGGCGAGGTCCGGTTATTGCAGAGACCGCGGCGATTACGAACAGCGCAATTTGAGCTAGTAGCGTACTAACGGTCTGAGGAGCGTTAGTACGCTACTAGCATATACTCTACTAGCTGATTGAACAGTATGCCGACTCCTGCTAGAGTTGCCCACGCCACTGATAATACGATTGCTCTCGCGACTATATTGGCGCAACGCTTTATGAATTCAATCGTAGATGGGTATAGTATCCGACGCTTCCCTTCGGCCTAACTCTCAGATATGCGACAGTCGGTACTCTATCCTTGCTTTTTGCGCAGGCCTGCCAATACCTCGTTCAGGCTGCCTGACCTGAAGCCTTCGAGGTCGAGCGTGACGTAGGAGTAGCCTATGGAACGGAAGTAGGATGTTATCTTCTCGCGGGTAGCGTCTTCGGTGAGTGTGAGGAAGTCGGCGGGTTCGACTTCTATGCGCGCAATCGTGTCGTGATGGCGCACCCGAAGTTGGCGAATGCCAATCTCTTCATGCAGATATTCTTCCGCCTGCGCTATGCGAGTCAGCGCTTCGACAGTGACAGGCGTGCCATAGGGGATGCGCGACGACAGGCACGCTTGCGCGGGCTTATCCCAGGTGGGCAGGTCCATTTCGCGCGACAGAGCGCGTATATCCGCCTTGGACAGGTCGGCTTCCACCATTGGGCTGCGGACTCCGTATTGCTTGGCCGCGTTCAGGCCTGGCCGAAAGTCGCCCAGATCGTCGGTGTTGGTGCCGTTGGCTATGTGCGCGTACCCTTCATCTCTGGCGTACTCCGCGAGGTAGGTATATAGCTCGTCTTTGCAGAAGAAACAGCGGTTCGGGTTGTTCTGGGCGTAGTCTTCGCGCTCGACTTCTTGCGTTTCGATGACCCTGTGGTTGAGTCCGACGCGCTCTGCCAATTCTATCGCGTCGCGCAATTCGGATGGCGCCAGGCTCGGAGACTTGGCTGTAACCGCGAGCGCTTTGTCGCCCAGCGTTTCATGCGCGGCGGCGGCGAGGAACGCGCTGTCCACCCCGCCGGAATAGGCTACGATGACGCCGTCCATATCGCGCAGTATGGACTGAAGACTCTCCATCTTGCGACTAATGGCTTGTCTGTCTATAACCTGGATCTCTGTTTGGGTTGTCATTGCGCTATCTCCGAGGGGGACTCATACGGTATTTCGGTCTGTTTACATATATGCGCTATATGCTGCCGTCACGCGACACGAAAAACTGCCTCTGCCTGCCGTTCGATTCTTGAACCGTCGTGTCTGGCATCGGGATTTCTTCCAGCAGAGCGATCAACTCTTTCACGTTGGCTAAACTCGCCTCCAGATCATCTTCTCTCATATACGCTTCGTAATAGTTGGCGTGGACGCTTTCGCATATAGAGAACAGTTCTCTGATTCTTCTCAAGCCTGTCTCGCTTGCAAGGTGATTCGCTACCTGTCGCAGGTCGTAGTGGCTCGAGTGGGACAGTCCTCTTTCCTCCGCGCGAGCCTTCAGGAACTGGACCGCCGCGCCCCACGCCTTTTCGGATGTCTGTAGGAAGTCGCCCGCGGCGAACTGGGTGTCGGCGTGAATAATCAGCCTTCGTCCGATTCTGATATGGCTTTCAGTTTGGGTTGTCATGCTTCTACTTTACCCGCCGTTGGGTTTTGTGGGGTCATAAATCGGTTTGCCCATCGGGCGAGTTCTTAGAGTTCCGCTTTCAAACGCTCTCACCCTGTCCCATGCGATGTCCACGTACTCTTCTACTATATCGCAACCGTATCCGTCGCGACCGTGCATTAGCGCGGCGATTACCGACGAGCCGACTCCCATATACGGATCCAGAACCGAATCGCCGGGGTTAGTCATCGAGAGCGTCAGTCGTTCGACTAGCTCCACCGGGAACTGGCAGGGATGAATAGTCTTCTCGACGTGATTGCTCTTAACGTTGGGGAACATCCACACATCGCTGGGGTTCTTGCCTTTCGGGTTGCCTGACAGTTTGCCGATATTCGGCCCCTTGAAATGCCTCTTGTTCGGATATTTGGAAGGCACTCTAATGGGGTCCAAGTTGAATATATAGTCGTCGGTCTTGGTGAACCAGTTGATAGTTTCGTAGCGTCCGGACAGTCGTTTGGACGAATGAAGGCCATGCCCGAAGTGCCAGACTATCCGATTTCGCATCTTGAGTCCATGTCGCTTGAACAGTGGGTATAGCGCCACGTCCAAAGGGATTACCTCGCCGTTTTCCACGTAGTTGCCTACCTGCCAGCACAGCGACCCGGACGGATGGAGCAGACGAACGCACTCGGCGATTACTCGTTCTTGATCTTGGATATATTCTTCCATGGGGGAGCGTTTTTCGTAGGACTTGCCGATGTTGTATGGCGGGGATGTCACTATGAGTTTCATCGAACTATCGGGAAGGTCGCGCATGAACTCGATGTTGTTCTGGCAGGCCATGAATGCTTTCGGAGCGCATTCGGCAAGTGGTGGATGAGTTGATTCAGGAACATCGTCATAGATAAGCCTAAGGGGGGTCTGGCTGAATCCCCTCGACTTGGGCGTATGCTCTACACTGCGCGCTCGAACCACCATACCTGTCGCCTTTCTGGCTTCTCACTCCTCCATCATCGCCTGGATGATCGCTTGCATTTCGCCAATGTAATGCTGGTAGCTGCGGTTCTGGTAGCCAAGCGCGGCTTGCGACTCATCTGTGTCGTACCAGTCCATCCAGCCAGGCGTATCCCGGTAGGTCGCCATTTCGACAGGAGCGCCCATCACGTCGAAGAAGTCTTTCACGTAGTCTCGACCGTAGAGCTGCCACGTCGGGCCGCCGCCGATATTGAATATCCTGTGTCCGTCGCCCGCCGCGTCCGCGGACGCGAATAGCGCGTCGGCTACGTCGTCGCGATGCACCATTTCCACGCGCTGGTCTTCCATGAACGGCCACGGTTCGGGCGGCTCCAGGAAAGCGGGCACCGCTATACCCGCTATCCGAAGCGAAATCGTGTTGTTCAGCGACGATTCGCGTATCAGGCTCTCGCCCACTATCTTGCTGTCGGCGTATATATCTATCGCGCTCTGCGCGTGGTCGGTCGTTACCGGCGGCTCTTCGGTGCTTGTGTCGCCGTATGTACTGATGGACGACGTGAAAACCAGTCTCGCGTCCGGGTTCGCGCTCTCCATCGCGGAGATGATGTTCTGCGTTCCGTCCACGTTCACCCTGAACGTGAAATCCCTGTCGCGTTCGCTGTTGGGCGGCAGGATGGCGGCCAGGTGTAGAACCGCGTCCGCGCCTTGGACCGCCTTTCTCACGCCGTCGGCGTCGGTAATGTCGCCTCTGACTATCTCGACGCCGTCTCTGTCTTCCAGCCCGGAAAAGTCCATTATGGGAAGGTCGAAGACGCGGATGGGGCGTCCGGCGTCCGCGAACATCTCCACGAGTTGGCGACCGACGCTGCCGGCGCCTCCGGTAATGAGTACGAGGCCGCTCATGTGAGTGTCGTTCCTTTCATGCCCGCCTTTTCGATGACCTGCTGCGCGCTCGCTATCAGTTTGGTTAGCTGGGGGCCGAAGTCGTCCCAGTTGCCTTGCTCTTTAAGAGAGAGAAGCGCGTCCGCGTCTCGCATGGCTGTGCGGGTAGGGGGTATAGAGGGCATCGTCTTGAAGAAGAACGTGCCGCTTATCTCGTCGAACTTCTCTACTATCTCTACTACCGAGGTTTCCCACGCGGTGTCTTGCGCTCTGAGTCCGTCCGCTATCCGCTCGCAAGTCGCTATGCTCTGGTCGAGCATCTCCTGTCCTGACTGTGGCATCTACAATCTCCTTCTCAATGAGTTTATTTCTGGCTTATATTTTGACGCCGATTCAGGCTTGCGTCAATCCTGGCGCGGCGCGTTCCATGTTAGGGTCGTCTCCCCAAAATCTGCGAATGAGCCCAATCAGCGCGTACACCAGGGGCGTGTCCAGTGCGGCGAGGCTCACCTTGACGAAGTACTGTCCTATGAGCATGGTGGCTAGCACGCTGCCCGGCACCGTTCCCGCGAACGCGATGGTGATGAACAGAGCGGTGTCTATACCCTGTGACATCATCGTCGAGGCGTTGTTTCTGAACCACAGGTGTTTGCCGCCCGTCCGCGCCTTCCAGAAGTGGAATGCGAACACGTCGAAATTTTGGCTTATCAGATACGCCACCATGGATCCGGCGACTATGCGCGGCACGCTTCCGAGTATGAAATCATAGTGATCCTGGCCACCGTCGGCTACCCAGAAGTCCGCGCCCGGGATTATCTTGCCGAAGTAGATCATGGCGAGCATCAGGATGCTGCATCCGAAGCCTATCCAGACGATGCGGGTGGTGGCTTTGCGACCGTACAGTTCGGCGATAGTATCCGTTATCAGGAAGGTTATCGGATAGGTGAACGAGCTTACCGGCAGTACCCAGACGTTATCTATCAGCCAATCGTCAGGGATGAACGGGACATCAAACGCGAACAGCTTTATGGCGATGATGTTCGCTACGACCAGCGTCGTGATGAACGCCATGGCGAGAGTTGTGAGAATCAAGGCGCGACTCCTTATCCAGAACATCGTGAGAGAGCGTCCAACATCGCTCTCCGCCCCATTCTATCCCATACGCCAGTCTGAGTCTTGGATTTTCGCTCGGCATTATGCCGCGTTCACGCCGCCCCTAGAGGGAAATGGAACGCGGCTTGCGGAAACTGTAACGATTTAGTCGGCGCTCCATCTCGCGCAAAAGTCCCTTCCCCCTCTCAGCCCTTGGCGGGGAAGGCTCAATCCCAATCAGGCGCCAGAT
>CAZXFX010000016.1:0-61083 GCA_964640295.1 uncultured Dehalococcoidia bacterium
TGATTCTGGGGATTTGCATGATGGGGAATTTTTCAGGCGGGCAATCCGGCCGGGGTGTAGCGGTCAGGCTGACAATTGAGGCTGATCACCCCCATCCGGGGAATTGGGAATGGTGAATTTAGAATTATCTGGCGCCTGATTGGGGTTTAGCCTCCCCGTCAAGGGCTGAGAGGGGGAAGGGATTTTGCCTATCTCGGTAAGCCAAAAACGGAATTTCGATACTCATCGTAACTAAGTTGTTGGACCACTAGGCTCTCCATCAGGGCAGCGGCTTCTTGGATGATGCTAGTGACCCGGCAGTTCAGAGTCAGCGTAACTGGAGCAACTCTTCTTCGTTCCTACCGTTGCATTGCTCCTTTCCCACTATGACCCCAATTATGGTTTAGGAGGCAACTCGCGTCAAGAATGTTCTCACACTGGAGACTGTATCGAATTAGTTGGAAGCCACCAATAGAGCATGTCCTTAAGAGAAGCAACGCAAAAGGATGTGTCCAGACTGATGGCGGAGAACAATGTATCGCATTGGAACAGACAAGACCAGAGCGTTGAGGACGCGGATTGGGGGGAAGAATGGGGCGAGCGATTGGGCTGGGGCGACTGTGCCCGCTTTGAGCGGACCGCATAGCTCCCTCCCCTGGACTCAAACGCTCAGACACTCGGTACACAAATAGTACACAATGACCACCGACCAAACTGATACAGGCTCAATCACTAACTACCCATTGACCTACCTACCCACTCTGAAACATACTTGAAGCACACGACAGCCTTGGAGAATTTGCCATGACCCAACAGCAATATGCCCGTCCCGAACTTCTGACTTCCACCGAATGGCTGGCAGACCATCTGGACGACCCCAACATTCGCATCGTTGATTGCGACGATTTCGACCTCTATCTTCGCGCGCATATCAAGAACGCGGTCGGAATCCGCGTCCACCACTACATCAAGCACCCCGACTATCCGTCCGCGCCCACTCAGTACCCGCTGGTGGCTGAGCCGGACGTAATGAAGTCGCTCATGGAAGAGATGGGCATAGGCGACGATACGCTGGTCATCGCCTACGATAATTCCGGCAGCCTCTACTCCACCCGATTCTGGTGGGTCCTAAACTACTATGGGCATACCAACGTCAAAGTGCTTGACGGAGGCTGGAAGAAGTGGTTCGACGAAGGCAATCCCGTCTCCATTGACCGACCGCCGCCCGCGGGCGACGTCGCCTTCACCCCGAAAGCCGATGATTCGCTCGTATGCACTCTTGACTACGGAGTCGCCCATGTGGGCGATTCTGACACTGTGTTCCTGGACGTTCGCTCCGACGGCGAATGGGACGGCTCTAACAGCCGCGGCAACTCTCGCGCCGGCAGAATCCCCGGCGCGGTCCACCTGGAATGGCTCAACTTCGTAACCGAAGACCGCCACCGCATGTTCAAGCCCGCCTCAGAACTAACGGAAATGCTCTCCGCGCTCGGAGTCACCCCCGACAAGAACGTCATAACCTATTGACAGGGCGGCATCCGTGCGGCGCACGGAGTATTCACTCTCAGGCTTCTCGGCTACGACAGAACCCGCAACTACGACGGCTCCATGGGCGAGTGGGCAAACCGCCAAGACACTCCCCTCACGCTCTAGCCAAAAGACAGGAAAGCATTCGCAATGGGCTGGTCGCTCCATCACCCGGTCGGACTGCTCTATCATTCTCCGACGTTCTCATACAAGGGTTACACGCTGGTATCCTCCAATACCGCCAATTTCGCCGTCCTGATAGACATGGAAGGGCGCGTCTGCCACAGGTGGGAATATCATGGCGGCATATCCTACGCCAAGCTTCTGCTTAACGGAAACTTGCTCATCCGCGCATGGGCAGACCCTGACTATGAGACAACGCGCGGGCTAGGCGGCGGATCGAGTTCCCTGGTAGAACTCGATTGGAACGGCGTAAAGGTCTGGGAGCGCAAAGACCCTTCGCTGCACCACGACTACCAGCGTTTGCTGAACGGCAACACCATCTACCTCCGCTGGGAGCCGATGCCCGCCGACTTATCCGCTCAAGTGCGAGGCGGATACCGAACCCCTGAAGACCCGATAAACATGCTGGGCGACACTATCAGGGAAGTGTCTGCCGATGGGGAAACTGTCGCCGAGTGGCGAACATGGCAAAATCTAAGGATCGCGGACGATGTTATATGTCCGCTCGAGGGACGGCGCGAGTGGACACACGCCAATTCACTCTCTATCGCTCAAAACGGCGACTTCATCGTTAGCTACAGACAAACCGACACCGTCGCTATATTCTCGCGAGAGACAGGCGAGGCGACGTGGAAATGGGGGCCTGGCGAAATCAGCCATCAGCACAATGCGACCCAACTGGATAGCGGCAATATCCTCATCTTTGACAACGCCACGCATCCCAGAGGCGGTGGACGCGGCTCGCGCGTGATAGAAGTCAACCCGGGCACCAACCAAATAGAATGGACGTATGAGGGAAATCCCCCCGTGTCTTTTTACAGTTCTTATATAAGCGGAGCCGACCGGTTCCCCAACGGCAACACCCTTATATGCGAAGGCGCTCACGGACGAATCTTCGAGGTAACGTCGAATAGCGAAATCGTCTGGGAATACATCAGCCCCTTCTTCGAAGCCGACCGCTCAGGCCAGAACCCCAGCAACGCCACTTTCCGCGCCCACCGCTACGCGCCCGACTTCCCCGGATTCACCAACCGCGATCTCGATCCAGACAAATACGCCAATCTGAACAGAGTCTTGACCAGTCCCTAGAACCGAACCAGACTAAAGACCGATGGTAAACCCAACCTCGCGCTCTAAACCGGAGATGAAAATATGTTGCTAGGCGCCGCGGGGAGAATCCCCGGAGATTGGCGAAACATTACTAAGAACCTGCTCGATGAGGTCGCAAACGAGGGCTTTGGCGCGCTCAATATCATCGTTCAAGACCCATCTTCCATGACGTCTCAGGACATCGCTCGCCTTAAGGCAATGTTCGAAGAGGCTGGAATCTTGATAGGTCAGACCAACGGCGCGTATGGCGGCGGACTGGTGAGCCCAGACGATAGCGAACGGCAAGCCGCCATCGAGTTCGCAAAGCGCATGTGCGAACTGACAGCCCAACTCGGTTCTCCCAATACGTATCTGCGCCCCGGCAGCCTGAACCCGAACGGTCCATGGCAACCGCACCCAGGCAATAGAAGCGATGAAGTGTTCGATAGGCTGGTGGACTCCTCGCTTAGGTTCTGCCAGGCGGCGGAAGACCAAGGCGTAATGGTCGCGGTGGAAGGCGGAGCCGTCTCCCCGCTCTACTCCGCCCGGCGAGTCAGGGATTTCATAGACGCTGTCGGATCGCCCGCTCTCGGATTCAATCAAGATCCGGTAAACTTCATTGGCTGCCTGGAAGAGGCGTATGATACGACATCCCTTCTCGTCGAATTCTTCGATCTGCTCGGAGAATGCACACTCGGCGCGCATGCCAAAGACTTTACGGTTATGAATCAACTTATGGTGCGCTTCGAGGAGGCGGAAATTGGTTCGGGTATGCTGAACCACATCGCTTTCTTGCAAGGAATGCAGCGAGTATGTCCTACCGGCCATGTACTTATAGAGCATCTGCCCCCGAATCGCTACGCGGATGCCGCAATTGAATATCGAAACTATGCGGAAATAGCCGGAATAGAATGGGATAATCAAGCGGGAGGAAACCATGCCGAATCTTAGCGGGAAGCGAACAATTGTTACGGGAGCGTCAACAGGCATCGGTCGCGCCACCGCCATTCGCATCGCGTCAGATGGTGGTCGCGTCGCGCTGTTCGACATCAACGACTCCGATGCCGAATCCACACTTCGTACAATTGAAGACTCAGGCGGCGACGCGCGCTACTGGAGCGTGGATGTGACTGATGAGCCACAGGTACGACGCGGCGTTGACGAGGCCGCCGAGTGGCTGGGCGGCGGCATTGATGTTCTGGCGCACCTCGCGGGCATCCTGAAAGGATCCGGACTCGAAGTCACCGATGTCGAAGACTCCATCTGGGACCCAGTGATCAATATCAATCTCAAAGGGTCGTACATCGTCGTCAAACACGTCGCCAGGCACATGATTCCCCAGAAAAGCGGCGTCATCATACTAACGTCGTCCGGCGCGGGCGTGGTCGGCGGAAGTTCCTCCGTGGCATACGGAGCCAGCAAGGGCGGAACTCACGGCTTGGCGATGACCTTGGATACCCACTTGTCCAGGCACGGCATCCGAGTCAACGACGTGCTGCCCGGAAGCTTGGAAACCCCGCTAAAGGTCGGCGCTACTGAGGAGCAGTTAGCCAATACAGGCGACCGCGAAAGATACGACAACATAATGGCCAGCCTGTCCTCGCCCGATGGAGTCGCGTCCGTCATCGCGTTCCTCGCCTCGCCCGACGCCGACTACGTTCGAGGCAGTATAAGAACCATCTAGCGCAGGGAGAGACGCAATACGCACAGCTTCCCTGGCTGCGCCGACCTAAGCGAAGGCGCTGGCGCCGATGTTTCGCGTAGTTCATTCTCACGCCATGGTATTGTATCATCCTCTCATATATAACTGAGGTGGGTCTATTGACACAATACGCGCTGTCCGACATCAGGATTCTCGATTTCACACACTATATCGCGGGCCCGTACTGCGCCAAGCTATTGGCGGACTATGGAGCCGACGTCATAAAAGTTGAACGACCAGGGACGGGCGACGGAGCGCGCGGCATGGGGCCTTTTCCGAACGACGTCCCACATCCAGAAAAAAGCGGAACATTTTTGCATCTCAATACCAACAAGCGCTCGATAGAGTTGGATTTGAAGACGGAGCGGGGAAGAGGGACGGCGCTGGCTCTCGCCGCTCGCGCCGACGCGGTGGTGGAAAGCTTTCGACCGGGAACGATGGATGGATTTGGGTTGGGATATGAAGCGCTGACGGGGATAAATCCGGCTCTGGTCGTGACGTCCATATCCAACTTTGGGCAGAGCGGGCCGTATCGGGACTGGCGCGGCTCAGAGCTGATTTTCTACGGCATGGGCGGCGAGCTGTACTCCACCGGCGTCGCCGAGAAAGAGCCGCTCAAACTGGGCGGGACAGTCGGACTCTACCAAGCTGGGACGATAGCGGCTTATGCGACTCTGGGGTCCATATTCGTGGCGAGGGACAGTGGCGCGGGCCAGCATATTGACGTATCCATCATGGAGACGCAGGCAGGCTCGATAGATCGGCGCATGAGTATGCTGCTGGCCTACCAGTATAACGGCGAGATAACCGAGCGCACTCCGCTGGGGGCCGCGTCCGGCGCGGGAGGCTATCCGGCGGGGGTCTATCCGTGCGCGGATGGCTTCTTCCAGTTTACGGGCGGCGGAAACTACTTTCCGCGAGCGCTGGATATGCTTGGATACCCGGAAGAACTTGTCGGCCAGGAGTGGCTGACGCCCGAAGCGCAGGCGGATGAGGATATGCGGGGGCTGTTCGATGCGGTGTTCTATCCCTGGCTCATGGAGCGAACCAAGTACGAGATATGGGAGCGGGCGCAGAACTCGCGGGTGCTAAGCGGTCCCCTGAACACGATGGAAGACTTGCACAACGACCCGATATTCCACGAGCGAGGCGCCTTTGCGGAGGCGAAACATCCCGAAGCGGGAACGCTCAGATACCCGGGCAGGCCGTTCATCATGGGCGCGACGCCCTGGGCTATCAGACGGCCCGCACCGACGCTCGGTCAACACACCGACGAAATTCTCGCCGAACTGGCTTAGGAATCCCGAGTAGATACGTTCAAAGAAGGAGGCGCGCGATGACTCAAAGATTGCCGCTGGAAGGCATACGCGTAATGGATATGACCGTTGTGTGGGCGGGTCCGTACTGCACGACGCTGCTCGCCGATTTGGGAGCGGAGGTCATCAGGGTCGAGTCCATCCAGGTATTTGGGCCGCCCACACGCGGCTCTTCGGCGCGTCCGCCGGATTTCGTCATCAAGAACCTGCCGCCGTTCATAGGCGGAATGCCCAATCGAGAGGGGGGCAAGAGACCGTGGAACCGCTATCCACTATTCAACGCGCACGCCCGCAACAAGCGGAGCATGACGGTTGACCTGCTGAGGCCTGAGGGCAAGGAGATATTCAACCGGCTCGTGGCGGTCAGCGACGTTTTGGTGGAGAACAATCCGACAGAGACGATGCAGAAACTGGGCATTTCCTACGATGAGTTGAAGAAGATAAACCCGAGTTTCATCATGCTGCGCATGCCGGCTTATGGCAATACGGGGCCGTATCAGAATCATCGTTCGCTGGGCATCCATATCGAGGGAGTGATAGGCCACAGTCTGCTGCGGGGATATACAGACTTGGATCCATCTTCCAATACTCAGGTATATATGGCGGACGCCGCGGCGGGGGCGGGCGGAGCGTTTGCGGTGGCGTGCGCGCTGAATCATCGCCGACGCACTGGAGAGGGGCAGTTGATCGAACTTTCGCAGGCCGAGAACGCGGTCCCGTATTTGGGACAGGCGTTTATGGACTACTCGATGAACGGACGCAGCCAGACGACGCTCGGCAACAGACACCCGACCGCGCTCCAGGGTGTCTATCCCTGCGCGGGCGACGACCGCTGGGTAGCCATTACGATCTTTGACGACAGGGACTGGGAACTGTTCTGCGAGGCAATCGGCAACCCTGAGTGGACGCGAGAGCTTGAATTTGCCACTCACGATTCGAGGCGCGAGAATCATGACTCGCTCGACAGGAGGATATCGGAATGGACGCGCCGCCTCGGACACCGCGAGGCGATGTCGCTGCTCCAGTCATACGGAGTGGCGGCGGGCGCGGTCATGGATCAGAGCGACGCCTTCCATGACCCGCACCTCGAAGAGAGGGCGATGTTCGAGCGGGCGTTCCAGTCCGATGTCGGGACTCATCTGTATCCGCGAGCGCCCTTCAAGATGTCCGAGAGCGACGTCCGTATCCGTCGAGGTCCGGTCAAGCTCGGCCAGGACAACGAGTACGTTTACAAGACGCTGCTAAAGCTGTCCGACGCCGAGTACGACGAACTGGTTCAGTCCGGCCACATCGGGGACGAGTACGCCGAACACGTGGGTTAGAATGTGGGTGTTGGCGCATGATTCGAAGAGGGAGGATGGAATGGTGGAACAATCAAGCCTGAATGTGGATTCTCCTGCGGTGCAGAGACACGTAACGCTCATACAGGACGTAATTCAGCGAATGGCGGAGAACAGCCGCTCTTGCAAAGTATGGTGCGTAACGATAGTGGCGGCAGTCCTGGTCTTGGTGGCGCTAACAGGCAAACCCGATCACGCGCTGATCGCGCTGATCCCCGCGCTCCTGTTTCTTATCCTAGACACATACTATCTGTCGTTGGAGCAAAGGTTCCGCAATTCATATAATGAATTCGTCCAAACTCTGCACAGGAATGAATTGTCTGAGTCCACACTATACGTGGTGAGACCAATCGGATCTATCTGGGTTCATGCCTTTAGAAGTCTGAGATCGTTTTCGATATGGCCGTTCTATATTCCACTCGCGCTGACAGTCATAGTCGTATGGCAAGTCGTCATTCTGTGAGCATTCAGAAGGGAGAGTAGGCAGTGGCTCGGCTCCCGAGACACAAAGTGTTCATCAGTTACCACGACGAAGACCGTGAATACAAAGAGCGATTCGTTGGGATGATGAAGGGTCGTCTTATTGACAAATCGGTGAATGTTAATGACATAGACGATACTAATATCAAGGTGGATACAGTTCGCCAGAAAATCCGCGATGACTTCATTCGCGACGCGACGGTGACAGTTGTACTCGTTGGTCCATGTTCGGAGACAGTTCAAGCGAAATAGAAGGGGAGATTGTTCTAGGGGGTGGCGGAATTAGAGGAATATGGGGTTCGGACGTATCTATGTATGCCTCGCTCACTCCAGGTAAGCGGCCTCGCGTTCAGCTAGAAATCGCGCTAAGACGCCAGGAGCAGGTTCGCCCGAACCTCTGAGTTCCCCGCGATGCCTCAACTTTGCTCGTTGGTGTACTTCTGAGACTCAACGGGGCGAATCTCCGCGATGATCTCTCCGTCGCAGGCTATATTCGCCGCTCCACCCTTACGCACATGATCCAGAACCCAGCGAGGGTCGGATTTCAGGTCTGATATGGTGAATGTGAGTTTCATAATGGAACTATGATGGCCAGCCCTGATAATCCTTGCAAACCTTTCGAACGAATACAGCCTGCGCCGAGGCGTTATCGGTCTCGGCGCAGACTGGAATGTCAGTTGTTTGGCTATACGGGCATGGTTCGTTCGGTTATTCTACAAGATGACTACGAACTGACTGACAACATCCTTACAGCAGGCGTCCTTCCACAAGCTCGGGACGAACGGTTCTTGGATAATCGAATGGCCCTGCTATACAGGCATGGTTCGTCCGCTGTGGGCGCGTCCCGCCTTGGCGGTGGCTTCTCCCAGCGCGCCGCCAGAAGATACGACCCTCACGCCTTCGTCAATCTTCGCCGCGATGGTGTCCGGCGTCGCGCCTTCCAGGAAGGCGATTCCCGCGTTCTTGCACGCCTTGCGGACTCGCTCTCTGGCCTCCCATAGCTCGTCGGGCCACGGCTCGCCCGGAGCGTTCTTGTATCCCATGGACATGCTCATGTCGCCCGGTCCCCATTCGGCGAAGGCGATTCCGGGAACCTGTGTGGTCATTTCGACGTTCAGCAGCGCGCGCGTGTTTTCGATCTTCAGACCCAGCATTAGCTCGCCGTCCGGGTTCAGCGGCCAGGGGTCTGCCTTGTCCAGATATTCATCTATGGATATGCCCCATATAGGAGCGGCGGACGCCTGCCCAGCCGAACCGCGCCTGCCCACGTCCAGCCCTTTGCCTACGCCGATGGTTTGGAACGGGTAGCGGCAGGACTCTACGAACGTCTTGACCGCGTCCGGCGTTTCGGCGTGGCAGAGCAGAATGCCGTGTACGCCTCGGGCGAGTATTTGCCTGAACTGCCAGGCGTTGGCGCGAACTACGTCGCCGCTTGCGCCATCTACTGGAACTTCCACCACCACGGCGGGAGTGCGGTGTCCGCTGTTGGTCGGGCCGCCATCTACCAGTCCGCGCATGAATTGCTCGAGGCCGGGCATATCGAAAGAGCCATGCTCCATGCCGACGTTGATGTAGTCGGCGTAGGTGGAGACCATCTCCTTGCCGCCCTCATAGCTGAGATTCGCCCCTGTGTGGCCGCCGGTATAGTATATGGGCTGATCCTGCTCCAGAAGTTCTATCGCTCTATTGATTCGACTCATTGTTCACCTCTTTGGCTTATTTCACAGGGAAGTTTATCACGGCAGTGAGGGGATTGGTAATTCAGGAGTCTGCATGAGCCTGTATCAATTGGGCGGAGGATTGGATCACCCCCATCCTAGCCTTCCCCCATCAAGGTGGAAGGGACTTTTGCGCGAGATGGAGCGCCGACTGGATTGTTACAGGCTCATTGGGAATTGAGCCTTTGAACCCAGACCGCTTTGTACTGTACTATTTGAGTATATGGAGACAATGCAACCATGCTAGAGAGAATGAGAGCGGTAGAAGGGCGGTCCGAAGAGTTGGATCGCATGATGGCGGACCCGGAGATCGCGGCGGACTATAGCCGCGTGCAGGAGCTTGCCAAGGAGCAGGCGCAACTTCGGGGCGTGGTGGAACTGTCGCGCGAGTTGCGCGCGATAGAGTCTGAGTCGAATGATCTTCAGACGATGCTGAGGGATGAGTCCGATCCTGAGTTGGCTGAACTGGCGCGGGAGGAGCTCGCCGAACTCGAGACGCGCTGGGAGAGATCTGAGCAGGCGCTCAAATTGGCGCTTGTGCCAAAAGACCCGAACGACGACAAGAACGTCATCGTGGAGATACGCGCCGGCGCTGGCGGAGACGAAGCGGGTCTGTTCGCAGCGGACCTGTACAGGATGTACAACAGGTACGCGCAGCGCAGAAACTGGAAGACGGAGGTCATTGACCTTAACGAGACGGGCATCGGTTCGGTGAAGGAGATAGTATTCGAGGTGAAGGGCAGGGGGGCGTACTCGCGCTTGAAGCACGAGAGCGGCGTTCACAGGGTTCAGCGCGTGCCGGTAACTGAGTCCAGCGGCAGGATACACACGTCGGCGGCGACCGTCGCGGTGCTGCCGGAGGCCGAAGACGTGGACATCGAAGTTAGCAACGAAGATTTGCAGATAGACGTGTTTCACGCATCCGGACACGGCGGCCAGAATGTTCAGAAGGTGGCGACAGCAATCAGGATAACCCACAAGCCGACCGGAATTGTCGCGGTCTGCCAGGACGAGCGCAGCCAACTCAAGAACAAAGAGAAGGCGATGTCCGTTTTGCGCGCGCGGCTTTTGGCGCAGGAAGTGGAGCGGCGGCAGCGCGAACGCTCCGACACGCGCAGGTCTCAGGTGGGCAGCGGCGACAGGTCGGAGCGCGTCAGAACCTACAACTTTCCGCAGAGCAGGATCACAGACCACAGGATTGGGCTGACCGTGCACAGCCTCGCTCAGTCGCTCGACGGCGACATTGATGAAATCATCGAGGCGCTGCTGGAAGAAGAGCAGACCCAGAAACTGGCGAATATCCAGTCCTGAGCGGCCAGCCTTCACTCTTATGCGCGGTTCATCCGAATACCCTTCCACTCCCACCTTGCGCCCTGAGAGGGGTAGGTATTGAGGCTAATCACCCCCATCCTAACCTTCCCTCATCAAGGGGAAAGGAATTTTTTGATTGGCTTAGGCGTTTGCCTGCCACTGTGAACGCCTTGCGCCAGAGCCTGAGCGATGTTCGAGCCGCGCTGCGCGACGGAGGCGTTTCCGAGTGGGAGGTAGAGGCGGACGTTCTTCTGAGGATGATAGTTGGAGCGGGTAGGGCGGATTTTCTTTCGCTTGTGTATGGAGGCGAAAGCGCTCTCTCTCCATCTCAGCGGCGGCGCCTGGATTCGCTTATAGCGAGAAGACTGGGCGGCGAACCGCTGGCGTATATCGCGGGCAGACGCGAGTTCTACGGCCTCGATCTGGAAGTGAACGAAAACGTGCTGGTGCCCAGACAGGAAACCGAACTTCTCGTCGAGTTGACGCTGGAGCGTCTTTCGGGCGACGTGAGCGCTCCAACAGTCGTGGACGTCGGGACCGGCTCAGGCGCTATCGCTCTTGCGGTGGCGGTGAATTTCCGCGGCGCGAGGATCGTCGGAGTGGATATCAGCGCGCTCGCGCTCAAAGTAGCGATGAGGAACAGGGAATGTCTGTCTTCGGTCGTGGGTCCGCTCGATGTGGAGTTCGTTTTGGGGGATACTCTGACCGCGATAGGCGGCCCCGTCAATGTCATAGTCTCCAATCCGCCATACATACCCAGCGGAACGCTCGATTCACTTCCAACCGAAGTGCGGCGCGAACCGGTCATGGCGCTGGACGGCGGCGCTGACGGACTGGACCATTTTCGCAGGCTGGTCTCTCAGGCGGACAGGATACTCGCTCCGGGAGGCGCTCTGATAGTGGAGTTGATGCCTGAGCGGATGGACGCCGCCGCGGAAATCACGCGCGGCGCTATGGGCAGAGCCGAGTCGGTGATTTTTCGACGAGACTTGATGGGAAACAGGCGAGCTCTCGTCGCACAAATGAGAGGGCCGCGGCTCTGAGCCGCGGCCCGGTTCAATGGGGTTTCAACTTTTCAGTCGAAGCGTTTTCTTCCCTTACCGGGCAGGAGGGCTGAAAACTAATGACTGAATACTGGGGAACTCTTTATCGCTTCGTCCACTGCTTGGCTTTGCGCGCGCGGGCGAGTCCGTACTTCTTGCGCTCCTTCTCGCGGGCGTCGCGGGTAAGCAGTCCGGCTCTTTTGAGCGAGGCTCGCAGCGAAGGGTCGGCTATCTGGAGCGCTCTTGCGATCCCGTGCCGCAGCGCGCCCGCCTGGCTGACCGCGCCGCCGCCGCGCACCTTGGCGACTATTCGGAAGTCGCCGTGCGTGTTGGTGACGTCCATGGGCTGGTTGATAAGCTGCTGCCAGGAGTCCCAAGGAAAGAACTCTTCCAGAGGCTTGCCATTTACCTGGTTCGCGCCCGAATCGGTATAGAGCCTGACCTGCGCGACCGAGGTCTTTCGCTTTCCAATCGCATAGTAGTACTGCTGCTGCTGGAGTTGCTGAACCATTTACGCTCCCTTCTCGAACGATACTTGAGCCTGGTGCGGATGGCTCGATCCCGTGTAGATCTTTAGTCGCTTCAGCATCTTTCTGCCCAGCGAATTCTTGGGCAGCATGCCTTTCACCGCCTGTCTTATGACGCGGTCTGGATGCCTGTCCATCAACTGTTCCATCGTGCGTTCGGTCAGGCCGCCGTGGTAACCGCTATGGCGATAGTACATCTTTTGATTCATCTTATTGCCGGTTACTCGAATCTTGTCGGCGTTGGTGACGACTACGTAGTCGCCCGTCATCAGGTGCGGAACGTATAGTGGGTTGAGTTTGCCGTTCAGAATCATGGCTATTTGCGAAGCCAGTCTTCCGAGCGTCTGCCCTTCGGCGTCAACCACATGCCACTTCGGATTCAGGTCTGCCGCCTTGGTCTCGTATGGCTTAGAACTTGTAACCATTTGATCTATTCCTCATATTGCGGAGGAAAATCCGCGTATTTCACTTTTACCAGACACAGTCCCTGCGGAGGCAGGGAACGCGCTATGGGGGCATTCACGTCTTTCGAAATCTGTTTGCTTATATCCGTTATCTTCAGTTTGCCGGCGCCCACGTCAACCAACGCCCCGACCATTCGTCTCACCTGCCTTGGCAGGAAAGCGTTCCCTTCTACGTCCACGTAGATGAACGGCTTGGCAGTCGCCAGATTCACTCCGTATATTTGTCGTATCGAACTGGCTTCAGGATTTTCCATTGGCGCGGCGAAATTGGCGAAATCGTGAATCCCCACCATCAGCGCCGCCGCTTCGCGCATCGAATCCAGGTCCAGGGTAGGGCGCGCCAGATGCGAACTTTCGCGCCAGACGGGCGATCTGACTTCCGACGCCAGAAGCGTGTATCTGTACAGGCGGCTTATCGCGTCGCGTCGCGGGTCGAAGTTCGGACTGACCTTGTACGCCTCTCTGACGGCTATATCCTGCGGAAGGCGCGCGTTCAGCGCCTTCATAAAGACGCGCGGGGAGTAGCGCGCATTGGTATCGAACGCCACTACTTGTCCGAGCGCGTGAACCCCGGCGTCGGTGCGTCCCGCCGCTTTTACCCTGACGGGCTCAGTGGTGAGCGCTTGTATCGCTTTTTCAATCTGCTGCTGTACGGTGGGAGCGTTATTCTGATACTGAAATCCGCTGTATCCCTTCCCGTGGTATTCTACGACCATCGCTACGCGCATCGCCGTATATTCCTGTCGAGTCCGCTCGTTCGATTTACACCAGTTCCACCAGCGCCATATCGGCTGCGTCTCCTCTCCTCTTGCCGAGCTTATAGGAGCGCGTATAGCCTCCGGCGCGGTCCTCATATCTTTCCGCCAGTTCGTCGAAGACCTTGCGCACCGCTTCTTTGTCGGTCAGTAGCGCGGCCGCCTGTCGGCGGTGATGCAGCGTGCCTTTCTTGCCCAAAGTGATGACCTTTTCAGTCATGCGTCGCGCTTCGGTCGCCTTTGCTTCCGTGGTCTTCAGCGTCTCATTGAGAATCAGATTGGTGGTCATGCCTCTCAGCATCAACATTCGATGCTGGGTGGGGCGTCCCAACTTCTTCCCTGAAAGCCGGTGTCTCATTTTACATAAACTCCCGCTAGTCGCCAGTGACGACCGCTTCCCGTTCATCTTCCTCATGATCTGAGGAAGCGTCGGGAAGCAAGTCATTATCTCTGAGCTTGTCATAAAGTTCGTTGTAGGACTTTTCGCCGAAATTCCTAATGCTCATCAGCTCGTCTTTGCTCTTATCCAGCACCTCGCCGACCTTATTTATGCCGGCTCGTTTCAGGCAGTTGAGCGTCCGCGAGCTCAGGTCAAGGCGCTCCACCGGCACGTTGTACTGTTCCGCCTGGAGCTTGTTGGAGACGAGCGGCGCGCCCTCCTGGCTGTCGTGTGTGACTTCAGGCATATTGGAAAACAGGAAGAACTGGTTGACCAGTATATTGGAAGCGTCTTTGAGGGCTTCGGCTGGCCTAATGGAGCCGTCCGTCCATATTTGCAGAGACAGTCGCTCGAAGTCGGTCTTCTGACCTACACGAGTGCGTTCCACAGTGTAATTCACCTTCCTGATGGGCGTAAATATCGCGTCTATCGGAAGCACGCCAATAGCTTGGCCTTCTTCTTCCGAAGCGTCTCTATACCCTTTGCCTCGCTCGATATTCATCTCCAGTGACAATCGGGCGTCCGATGAGTCGAGCGTAGCCAGGTGCAGTTCGGGGTTTACCACCTCGAAGTCGGCGGACGCCATTATATCCGCCGCGCTCACCAGCCCTTCGCCCGCGACTTCCAGCCGCAACTTTCCAGGTCTGTCAACTTCGGACCGAAGCCGAATCCCCTTGATGTTGAGCAGAACCTCAGTTACCTGCTCCTTGACATTGGGAATAGTCTGATATTCGTGTTGGACGCCCTCTATCTTAACGGACGTTATAGCTGTTCCTTCGAGGCCGCTATAGAGTATGCGACGCATCGGGTTGCCGAGCGTAACTCCGTAGCCGGGTTCCAGCGGCTCGATGACGAACTCGCCGTACCTATCTTCATCCACCTCGACCCTTATGCTCGGCTCCTGCGTCGGTTCTTCCACTTCATACGGAATCTCCGGCATAAACGTCGTCATATCATAGACCATGCGCCACTCTCCTTAAAGAAACATCGTAAGCGACTTACTTCGAGTAGAACTCGACGACCAGCCTGGCGTCTATGCCTGTTTCAATTTCGGCAATATCGGGCAGGGAGGCGATCTCGCCCTTTAGATTTCCCGCGTCAAGTCGAAGCCAGGGTGGAACGGGTCTCTTGGGGAGGCCGTCCGTCAGGTCCTGTATGAACTGCGGGGAAGAAGCGCCATCCGAGCGTACTCGTTTCCAGGCGACCACGTCGCCTGGATTCACCAGATATGACGGTATGTCCATGCGTCGTCCGTTGACAGTAAAGTGCCCGTGATTCACGAGTTGTCTTCCCTGCTGTCTGGAATCCGCCATCGAAAGCCGGTATATCACATTGTCCAAGCGGGTCTCCAGTATCTGGAGCAGATTATCGCCGGTCACGCCCGGTCGGTTGCGCGCCATATCGAAATACTTTCTGAACTGTCGTTCGAGCACTCCATAGGTAAACCGCGCCTTCTGCTTTTCGCGAAGCTGGAGAGCCCAGTCCGAGGGCCGGCGCCGCCGGGGATTGGAATCTCCGGGAGGCCTCCGCCTGCGTTCCACGGCGCACCGAGGCGTATAGCATCTTTCGCCCTTGAGGAAGAGCTTTTCTCCAATGCGCCGGCATTTCCGGCAAACTGCGTCCTTATATCTCGCCATCAGCCTTCCTTGTGTCTATTCCTTCTCTATTTACGCGCGCGCTATCCCCATTTCTTCGGACAGGCGCGTCATATCGTAATCTTCTTTTCTAATTCTCAGATCATAGTAGAGTAAAGTAGTAGCTATAAATGTCACAGGCGCTATCAGTATAGACACTATCCTGTTCAGGATTATGCTAACCGTAGAGGCGGCGATAGACTGTCCCTCTCCCGATACCGTAGCCGCTCCCAGGATGAGAGACGGCATGGACAACGCGAAGAACAGTCCCAGAACTACGAAAGAGTAGATCAGCAAATGCCCGAACACTCGCAACTTGCCGCCCTTGAGTAGCTGGGAGCCGCGTATGAACGCGCCCTGCGAACGGCGCCCTTCGACGATTATAGAGGGCATTATAGCCACCAGATAAATTGTGAATATCAGCAGAGCGGCCAAAGCCGCCATCACTATTCCCGCTCCCAGCGCCACGCTCAGCGCCGCGTCAGCTTCCAGCGTATCCGCGGACGTGGTCGAAACATCGGACAGGCTGGCGGCTTGCCACACGATTAGCGCGAACATGATTCCGACTATGAGCGCGGGAATGGCTACGGACACCACGCGCCATACGACTCGCGCATAACAGCGTTCCACCGTTACATCTTCGACCAGGAAATGCTGTCCCACCGCGAATATGACCGCCCCGTACACCAGCATCGAAGCGGAGACATCTATGAAGCTAACGCTCACTAATGTCCATTGGCTGTCTGGGGAGACCAGATTCAGAAGCAGTTCTAAAACGCCTATCGGAACCTGGATAACCGCCACCAGTACTATGAACTTCCTGAGATGTCGCCAGTAGATGCTGAAGGTATCTCCCAGTATGTCTATCACGCCGCGTTCTATAAGCTGTCTGTCCCTCCTTTGTTCGTCGAACATTCGTCGTCCACCAGCATCACTGCCGCGCTATACTCGGCGACGCTTTGGAGGTCTGCATCCATTATGCGGGATGGGAGTTACATCCTTTATGGAGGTAACCAGTATTCCCGCGCCTTGTAGCGCGCGTATTGCCGCTTCGCGTCCAGAGCCGGGTCCGCGAACGAACACCTCCACCTGCCGTATCCCGTGTTCCATTCCTTTGCGGGCGGCGTCTTCGCCCGCGCGCTGGGCCACGAAAGCGGTGGACTTGCGCGACCCTCGGAATCCCACTGTTCCCGAACTTCCCCACGCGATGGGGTTGCCTTGCGGATCGGTTATGGTGATTATCGTGTTATTGAACGTAGACTGAATATAAGCTCTGCCTACGGGTATAGACTTGCGCTCTCTGCGTCTCGCTCTCGGTCTTCTTGCCATATCTTAGATGTATCCTTACTTCTTGTTCGTTGTTCGTCCACGTCCGGCCACCGCCACGCGCTTGCTTCGCTTGGCTCGCGCATTCGTCTTAGTGCGCTGTCCGCGCACGGGGAGGTTGCGCCTGTGTCTGAAACCTCTATACGAGCCGATGTCTATCAGCCTGCGTATATTCATATTCACTTCGCGTCTGAGGTCGCCTTCGACAGTCTTCTCTCTGTCTATCACCTCGCGTATGCGCGTAAGCTGGTCATCCGAAAGATCTCTCACCCTTGGATTGTCCAGGATGCCTGCCTTGTCGCATACATCTTTCGCCTGGTGGGGGCCTATGCCGTATATACTTCTGAGCGAGATCTCCACTCTTTTATTGTCAGGAATGTTGACTCCCGATACTATCGCCATATTTCATGCCTCCCTGACGTCCCTAACCTTGTCGCTGCTTGTGCCTGGGGTTTTCGCAGATGATCATAACCCGCCTGTGGCGCCTGATCACCTTGCATTTAGCGCATCTAACCTTAACCGATGCCGAAACCTTCATATTAGCCTCTTTTCAATCGGCCATCCGAGCCGCGTTATTTCACTGTGACTTCCCTGCCGGCTATCTGAAGCGGTAGGTGATTCTTCCGCGCGTCAGGTCGTAGGGAGAAAGCTCCACCAGGACCTTGTCTCCCGGCAGCACCCGTATGAAGTTCAGCTTGAGCTTGCCGGACACATAGGCCAGGACCTTGTGTTTATTGGCGAGCTCGACTCTGAAACTGGCGTTGGGAAGAGATTCCGTTACCGTTCCCTCGACCTCGATAGCCTCTTTCTGTTTCTTCGCCATCGGACTCCTTTCAGGGATGTCCCCTCATCTAAATAAGGCGGGTAGTTACCACGGCGCCTTTGTCCGTAACAATAACCGTATCTTCAAAATGGGCGGAGAGGCTTCCGTCGGCTGTGGACACCGTCCACCCATCCTCCAGAACCTTCGTCTCGGGCGTTCCGATATTCAACATCGGTTCTATCGCCAGACCCATACCCTTGCGTATGAGAGGGCCTTTCCCCGCCTTTCCATAATTGGGAACTTGCGGCTCCTCGTGCATATCGTAGCCGATTCCGTGTCCCACATACTGTTTGACCAAATAATATCCGAGCCCTTCCGCGTGTCTCTGAATCGAATTGGATATGTCTCCGATTCTGCCTCCCGCCCTCACCTTCGCTATTCCTTTGTCCAGCGACTCTTTAGTGGCGTCCATGAGCTTCTGGCATTCGTCGCTAATCTCGCCTATCCCCATGGAGAAAGCGCTGTCTCCGTGAACCCCGCCGTACATCGCCCCCACGTCCACACTCAGGATATCGCCTTCCTTGAGCTTTCTACCTGTCGGTATTCCGTGGACTATCTCGTCATTCAGGGACGCGCATATCGTCGCGGGAAACGCGTAGGGCATGGACATCCCTGGGTTATATCCCTTGAACGAAGGGACCGCTCCCAGCTTTCGGATAGTATATTCCGCTATGGCGTCCAGTTCTCTGGTTTCGACGCCTGGCGCGGCGACGTCCATCATAGCCTGTTTCGCGCGCGCCACTATCTGACCTGCTTCAATCATCATATTCAGGTCGCGGCGCGACTTTATCGTTATTCCTCCTTGTCGCTTTCTCGCCATATAGAGCAAGTTCCTTCCGTATGAGCGAGCCACTTCCAAGTAGCTTTTATAGTTGAACGCAGACAATAAGTTTACATAAATCCGACGCCGCCGACAAATTAGCCGTTCATCGCCGCGCGAAGCGCCTCTCTTACTGATTCGACAGAGCGTTCGCCGTCAACATCCGAAAGTATGCCTGACTCTCGATAGTAGTCCAGGATAGGCTGAGTCTCCCGGTTGTAAACCGCGATGCGTTCAGCGACCACATCTGCTTTATCATCGTCGCGCTGATATAGGCCGCCTCCGCAGTCGTCGCACTTGCCCTCTACCGCCGGGGGCGAAGAATTCAGGTTATACGGGATCTGGCATTCGGAGCAGATGACACGTCCGCCCAACCTGCGAACGAGTTCCTTGTCCGAAACGTTTATCAAGACAACATGGTCAACCCCGCCTCTGTTGGAGAGCGCGTCGTCTAGCGCCTGCGCCTGCGCCTGCGTTCGCGGAAATCCGTCCAGCACGAAACCCGCCGAATGCTCGGGGGCGTCTATCCATTCCATTATCATGCCGATGGTTACATCGTCCGGCACATAGGCGCCTTTTTCCATGTAAGAGCGGGCGAGTTGTCCCAATTCGGTATTTCGTCGCTGGTGATCTCTGAACAGGTCGCCGGACGATACCGAATGCACGCCCAACTCCTCGGCCAGATTGGCGGCCTGAGTGCCTTTGCCGGATCCCGGCGGTCCCATGAGAATTACGTTCAACTCAGACTAACTCCGCTTTCATCGCTCTTGATTCCCACAATCTCTCTCTTATCTTATGAATCCTTCGTAGTTGCGCATCAGTAGTTGCGCTTCTAACTGTCTCATCGTATCCAGCGCGACGCCCACCATTATCAAGAGACTTGTGCTGGAAAGCGTGAGCGCTCTGACATCGGTGGCGAGCGTAACGAAATAGGGCAGTATGGCGATGACGCCCAGGAACAGCGCGCCGCCCCAGGTTATCCTGATGATGACCCTGTTCAGATACTCTTGCGTCGGTCTGCCCGGTCTGATTCCGAGAATGAACCCTCCGTTTCGCTGAAGGTTCTCCGCCAAATTCTGCTGCTGGAATATCACGAGCGTATAGAAGAACGTAAATATCACCACCAGTATGAAGACGGCTATCCAGTACGGAAAGTTCGACGGATCGAGCGTATCCGTAAAGAATCGAGCCAGCCGAGTGAAGAACGAGTCCGACAGCGGATTCTGGAAGTAGCTGAATATAGTGGCGGGCAGTATGATTATGCTGAAGGCGAAGATGAGCGGAATCATTCCCGCGCTGTTTACGCGCAGGGGCAGGAACGTAGATCCGGACTGTCTCTGCATCTGTCCGCCCCTGAATATGCTGCGTCCATACTGTACGGGTATGCGCCGCTGCGCCTCGTTGAACAGCACTATCACGTAGATGATAGCGAACGCGAACAGCGCCAGCAGGAACAGTCCCGCAGCCGCGTCGCTTTCCAGCATCCCCTGTCCAATGATGGTCGGGAAGCTTGCCACTATACCGCCGAATATGATCAGCGAAATGCCGTTGCCCAGGCCGCGTTCGGATATGAGTTCGCCGAGCCATACCAAGAACATGGTGCCGGCGACCATGGACATGAGCATGGCGGCGGTGCCCATGTTCAGTCCGAAGTCCACTCCGGGCAGAACGCCGGACTGTCTGAGCAGGGTGAGCTGCCCCCAGGACTGGAGAAAGGCGATAGGCACTGTCGCGTAGTGTGTAATCTGGTTTATGCGCTGGCGTCCGTAGTCGCCCTCTTGCGAGAGAGCCTTCAGACTTGGAATCGCCGGCACCAATATCTGCATCACGATGGAGGCGGTAATATACGGATACACGCCAATCGCCGCCACGCTGAGATTGGCGAGCGCGCCGCCGCTGAACAGGTTCAAGAATCCGAGAAGTTCCTGTTGCTGGAACGCCTGCGAAAGCGCTTGCGTATCCACGCCGGGAACCGGTATCTGCGCGACGAACCTGAACACCACCAGCATTGCAAGGGTGAACAAGATTCGCGCGCGCAGGTCGGGAACCTGCATCGCGTCTATCATAGACTGTATCAGTTGCGGTCTCGAGGACTGCTGCTGCGCTCTCGCTGCCTGCGCCTGGCGCATCGGCTTGGACTCCTTGGATATTCCCGCGCGAGGGTTGGGGTTTGGGTATATTTACTCCAGAACGGTCGCGGCGCCGCCCGCCGCTTCGATCTTCTGTCTGGCCGAGGCCGAAAATCGCTGAGCGGATACGCTTATGGCGACATCTATTTCGCCCCGTCCCAGTATCTTGACTGGATTCTTCAAATCTTTTACGAAACCGACCTGTTCCAGCAGTTCGGGTGTGACCTCGCTGTTCTCGGGGAACAGCGAAAGCTGGTCAACGTTCACTATGCTGTATTCCTGTCGGAATATGTTGTTGAATCCGCGTATGCTCGGAAGACGTTTGAGCAGAGATAGCTGTCCGCCCTGGAACTTGGCCATGGCGCCTTTGCCGCTCCGCGACTTTTGCCCTTTCAGGCCGCGCCCCGAGTAGGTTCCGGATCCGCTTCCGTCGCCTCTGCCTACGCGCCTTCTTTTCTTCTTTGCCCCTTTCGGGGATGTCATAAGATGTTGCTGCATTCTATATCGCTCTGTAACCCTATTCGGCGCGCCGATCACTCTTCGCCGTCGTCCGACTCGACCGGACTGACCTCTACCAGGTGGCGCACCTTGTGGACGACTCCCATTATGGATGGCGTGTCCTCATGTTCCACCGTCTGGTTCAGCCGTCTCAGTCCGAGCCCTTCTATGGCTCTCTTTTGCGACTTTTCGTAACCAATCGCGCTCTTCTTCCACGTTATAGCTATTTTCGCCATGCGTATAATCTCTTAAGAACTTTCTTGTTCGGGCTGCGGTCGTTCAGCGGCGGCAGCGGCAGCGGCGGCCTCTCTCTCAGCCTGTCTCGCCGCCCTGCGTTCCTCCTGCATCCTCTGCCGCTCCTTCACTTCCTCCACTGTTCGCCGTCTTCTGGCGAACTCCCGCTCCGGAAGCCGGAGTCGCTTCAGTCCCTCGAACGTCGCCTTGACCACATTGACGGGGTTATTGCTGCGTCTGGACTTGGTCAATATATCTCGAACCCCGGCCAGTTCCACCACCGCGCGGACAGAGCCGCCGGCTATCACGCCCGTTCCTGGAACCGCGGGCTTCAGCATCACCTCCGAACCGCCGTACTTGGACACTATCTCATGGGGGATCGTAGAGCCGTCGAGGGGCACCGTTATGATATTGCTCTTCGCCTTGACCGTCCCCTTCCGCACTGCGTCCGGAACCGCGTCCGCCTTGCCCATGCCTATTCCCACATGGCCTTCGCCGTCTCCGACGACTACCACCGCGTTGAATCTGAGGTGGCGCCCGCCTTTTACGACTTTGGCGACGCGAGATATTCGGACGACCCTCTCGACGAGGACCATCTCTTCCTGCTCTTCCTGTCCCTGCTGACGCGGGAAATTCGTAGTCATTAGAAAACCAGACCTCCCTTGCGCGCCGCTTCCGCCAGCGCCCTGGTCCTGCCGTGATACTTGAAGCCGCCGCGGTCGAAGACCACGTTCTCTATGCCCTGTTCGCGCGCTCGCGACGCGATAGCGTCTCCTACCAGCGCGGCTATCTCGGACTTGGGTTTGCCGCCATTCATTCGCGCTTTCACGTCAGGGTCCAGACTCGACGCCGCCGCCAGCGTATGGCCGCGCGTGTCATCTATTATTTGAACGTAGATATTGTTCAGGCTGCGGAACACCGCCATGCGCGGACGCTCCACATTTCCGAACACCTTTCTGCGAACTCGCTTGTGGCGCACCTGCCGGCGCGCTTTTCGCGCTCTTGCTTTAACCACCCTTATGCTCTCCTGGCGCTCTTGCCCGGCTTGAGATGAACTATTTCACCCGAATACCGAATCCCTTTGCCCGTATATACGTTGGGAGGGCGCACCTTTCTTATTTCGGCCGCCAACTGTCCAACAGCCTGTTTGTCTATTCCCCTCACATGAATCCGGTTATTCCCCTCTACTTCCAGGGTTATTCCGTCTGGAGGGTCTATATTGACTTGGTGACTCAACATTACGCTCAGAGTAATGCCGGGTCCGTTCTGAGCCACGCGATATCCCACGCCCACCAGGTCGAGCGTCTTTTCGAAACCCGCGCAGGTTCCTTGAACCATGTTGTTGATCAGGCTGCGAGTCAAGCCGTGCAGCGCCTTGTGTTCATTAGAATCGCTCGGCCTGCCGACCACCACTGTTCCATTATCTCTGGACAGCGACATATCGGCGTGAAATGACTGGCTGAGTTCGCCGCGCGGCCCCTTTACGGTAACCTGCTGTCCGCTGATTTGAACATCTACTCCCGCCGGAAGCGGAATCGGCTGATTTCCTATTCTGGACATGCCAATCTCCTTACCAGACGTAACACAAAAGCTCGCCGCCAACGCCCTGTCGCCACGCCTGGCGACCGGTCATGACGCCTTGAGAAGTCGAGAGCATAGCCACGCCGAGGCCGCCGTAGTATCTGGGTATTTCGCCTTTGCCCACATACACGCGCAGACCGGGCTTGCTCACGCGCTTCAGCCCCGTTATAGAAGGCTCGCTTCTGCTTCTGTAATGCAGGCGTATTCTTATCGTCGCCTGGGGCGAGCCTTGCCTTACGACGTCATAGCTCTCGATGAATCCCTCTTCCGTGAGGATTCTGGCCATCTCGCCCTTCACCTTCGAAGCGGGTATGTTGACCGTTTCGTGTCGCGCGTTTACCGCGTTGCGAATTCTCGTGAGCATATCCGCTATCGGATCTGTTACTGACATACTGTTTCGTACCTCTACCAACTAGCCTTGCGAACTCCGGGAAGCAGTCCATTTAGGGCCATATCCCGGAACGAAATGCGCGACAGTCCGAAATGCCTTATATAGCCGCGCGGTCTGCCTGTCGCCGCGTCGCGATTGCGAATCCTGTTCGGATTGGAATCTCTGGGCAGCCGCGCCAGCGCGCGCCTGGCCTCCATCCGCTCCTCTTGAGGCAGTCTCAAGTCGTTCGCGATGGCCTTCAACTCCGCTCTTTGAGCGGCGTACTTGGCGACTATCAGCTTGCGACGCTCGTTCTTGGCTATCGCAGATTTCTTGGCCACTGTATCTTCTCCAGACAGCGCCTCTCGCAGTCAACGCGGGAGCGCGCCATAATCGCTTTATACACAAATATCCGTTATCCGCGCCGGCGGCGTCTAACGGCGCCGGCTCACAGAATGTTCGCTAACCCTGGCCGATACGCGTAAACGGCATTCCCATCAACTCGAGCAGCCGCAGCCCTTCCGGGTCGTTTGGCGCCGAGTTCACTATCACTATTTGCAAGCCGCGCATTCGGTCAATCGAGTTATAGTCAATCTCGGGGAACATCACCTGCTCTCTCAGCCCGAGAGAGTAGTTCCCGCGTCCGTCGAATGAACTTCTGGAGACGCCTTGGAAGTCCCTGATCCTTGGCAGCGCAGAGTTGACCAGTCGGTCATAGAACTCATACATGCGTCTGCCTCTGAGCGTAACGGTCAGACCTATTGGCATGCCGTCGCGTATCTTGAACTGCGCGATTGACCTCTTGGCTCTGGTAATAACCGGCTTCTGGCCGCTGATGGCGGTCAGGTCCGCGGTGGCCGCTTCCATCGCGCGCGCGTTCTGAAGCGCCTCGCCCATGCCAATGTTGAGAACTATCTTCTGCAGCTTCGGTATCTGCATCGGGCTGGAATACCCAAACTCCTGCATCATCTGCGGGCCAATCTCATTTCTGAGACGGTCCAGCAAGCGCGGCGCCGGCCTTGCCGCAACCGCTCCATTGCTCGCGCCGTTAGTTTGTCGCTCTTGTTGCGTCATTCGATCACTTCACCGGATTTCTTGAAAACTCTGGCCTTCGTCCCGTCCGCCATGAATCTGTACCCGATCTTCCCCGACATATCCGACTGCTCGTCGTAGTATGCCAGATTGGACACGGGAACCGACAACTCCTTTTCTATGATGCCGCCCTGGCGAAAAGCGCCGGTCGGCTTCTGGTGGCGAGTGACGACATTCACCCCCTCGACCACAGCCCTGTTGCGCTTTCTGTCCACGCTGATTACGCGTCCCTGCTTGCCTCGATCGCGTCCTTTGGTGACAATCACCACATCGTTAGTTCGGATGCGCATCTAAAGCACCTCCGGCGCCAGCGACACGATTCGCATAAAATTCTTGTCTCTCAGTTCGCGCGCCACAGGGCCAAATATCCTCGTCCCTCTGGGCATTCGGTCTTCATTTACGATAACCGCCGCGTTGTCGTCGAACTTGATATGAGATCCGTCCACGCGCCTCGCGGGGTGCTTAGTGCGCACCACGACCGCTCTGACCACTTCGCCCTTTCGCACCTGGGCGGACGGCGCGGACTCCTTCACCGAAGCGACTATGATGTCCCCGACGTGGGCGTACTGTCTTCCGCTGCCGCCCGGCACGCCGATACAGCTAATCGTCTTGGCGCCCGAGTTATCCGCCACTTTAAGCCTTGTGTATATTTGAATCATCGCCTGTCACTCTTCAACTTTCTCCCGATTCAGCGCGCTCCGCGCTAACGGTGGCGGCGTAGGAGATTACGTCTTCGTCCACGGAAATCTCTTCAGGCTGAACTTCAGCTATCTCCACGCTGGACAGTATCTCAGACACCATCCAACGCTTCGTCTTCGAACGCGGACGCGACTCGATCACTCTCACGGTATCGCCCAGAGAGCAGCGGTTTTCGGGGTCGTGCGCGTAGAGCTTCGTGCGCCTGCGCACCGCCTTCCTGTATATCGGATGCGGCTGACTCCACTCATAGACGACCACGGCGGTCTTGTCCATCTTGTCGCTGACCACCTGGCCTACGCGAACCTTTCTTCTATCGTAGCTCATTCCATCACGCTCTCGAGTTCTCGTTCCCGCATTACGGTAAGTATCTGCGCAACGCGCTTCTTAGTTCTCTTAACCTGGTTTACGTCCGACAACTGCATCGTCGTAGCGCGGAAGCGAAGGTTCATCAACTCGCGCCTCGTATCGTACAACTCGTCGGCGAGGTCCTGGTTGTCCATTCCTCTCAGATCATCTACCGGCATAGCGCAGCCTCGTTTTAGATATTCTATCCATAGCCATTAGAAATTGTGCCGCGAGACTATCTTGGTTCCCATTGGCAACTTGGACGACGCAAGCCTGAGCGCCTGTTTCGCGGTCTCTTCCTGCACGCCCGCTATTTCAAACAGCACGCGGCCCGGCTTCACAACCGCGACCCAGTGATCAACCGCGCCTTTGCCGCTGCCCATTCTGGTTTCCGCCGCCCGCGCCGTTACGCTTTTATCGGGAAACACCCGAATCCACAGCTTGCCTCCGCGCCTGGCGTAGCGCGTCATAGCGCGTCGCGCCGCTTCTATCTGGCGAGAACTCACCCAGGCGGCCTCGGTAGCCTTCAATCCGAACTCGCCGAAGCTGATGTCGCTGCCCGCGACCGCCAAGCCTTTGCGACGGCCTCTATGCATATTCCTGAATTTAACTCTGTTGGGTTGAAGCATCGTTTCCCGCCTCCTGCGTCGCCGTCTGGACGGCGGGCTCAGGGTTTGCCGTCAATGTCACCTCGATTGGCGAAATCTCTTCTTCTTCCACTTCAGGCTCGGGAGCGGACTCCGGAAGAATGTCGCCCTTATATATCCACACCTTCACGCCGATGCGTCCGAACTCCGTCGCCGCCTCGGCGATCCCATAGTCAATATCGGCTCGCAGCGTATGCAGGGGGACTCTGCCTTCCATAGCCTTTTCAGACCTCGCTATGTCGGCTCCGCCCAACCTTCCTGAGCATATAACCTTGATGCCTTCCGCCCCCGCCTGCATCGTGCGCGTAAGAGTCTGCCGAATGGCGCGTCTGAACGCTATTCGACGCTCTAACTGGTCCGCCACGTTCCTTGCCACCAGATAGGCGTCCAGTTCCGGCTGCCTTATCTCCTGCACATTCAGTCTTGCCCTGCGGTTGATGAGCGCGACTACATCCTTTCGCAACTCCTCGACGCGCTGGCCTCCGCGGCCTATTACAATGCCCGGGCGCGCCGTGTGTACCGTGATAGTCACATCGTTATTGCTGCGCTCTATATCCACCCTGGATATGCCCGCGTCTGGGTAGTTGCCCGATATCAGGTTACGCACTTGAAGGTCTTCGAACACGATGCTTCGATAGTCCTTCTGCTTATGCGCGAACCACCTCGCCTGCCAATCTTTGACTATTCCCAGACGGAATCCTATCGGGTGAGTTTTCTGGCCCAAGCTATAGCTCCTCTAACTCTTCTATCTCGTCCACTATCACCGTAATGTGACTGCTGCGCTTCAGTATTCTGGACGCTCGGCCCCGCGCCCTGGCGCGAAACCTCTTCAGGCTGGTCGCCTGATTGGCGTATATCTCAGTAATAATCAGGTCCGTCGGGCGGGCGAACAGTTCATTTTCGGCGTTTGCCGCCGCCGACTTCACCACCTTCGCCACATGCCGCGCCGCCGTCGAAGGCTGAAACTCCAGTATATTCAGCGCGTCCTGGACATTCTTGCCCCGCACCATATCCACTATTGGCAGCATCTTCTTGACGGACACGCCCGTATTCTTCGCTGTCGCGCTGATAGGCATTTCGGCCCCCTTATCTCACTGCCGAGGCGCGCTCGGATTTCGACGAATGGCCTCGGAACGTGCGCGTGGGGGCGAACTCTCCCAGTTTATGTCCCACCATGTTCTCTGTAATGAACAGAGGCACATGGCGCCTGCCGTCGTGGACAGCTATGGTCAGACCGAGCATATCCGGCATGATAGTGGAGGCCCTCGACCAGGTGCGAATCACCTGCTGAGAGCGGCTTCGCCTTGCGGCGTCCACCTTCTTTGACAGCTTTTCATCTACGAACGGTCCCTTTTTGATAGACCTAGACATCTTCCATTCCTCGCAAAACCGTCGCCGACCCGTTTGCGGGGCCGCGCAAGCCTACCTGATTATCTGTTGTATCTTCGCCGCACGATGAACCTGTCCGTGCGCTTGTTCTTTCGCGTCCTGCGTCCGAGCGCGGGCTTTCCCCACGGCGTCTTAGGACTCGGCATTCCGATGGGCGAGCGACCTTCTCCGCCTCCGTGCGGATGGTCCCGCGGAGACATAACCACGCCTCTGACCTCGGGGCGACGTCCCAGATGCCTTTTGCGGCCGGCCTTGCCCAGCTTGGTGTTCTTGTGATCCAGCGCGCTTAGCTGACCCACCGTCGCCATGCAGTCGCTGATGACGTTCCGCATCTCGCCCGAAGGCAGCCTCAGCAGAGTATATCGTCCCTCTTTCGCCAACACCTGCGCGCTCGTCCCGGCCCCTCTCACTATCTGTCCGCCCTGCCCAATGTGCAACTCTATATTGTGCACCTGCGTGCCTGCCGGTATAGCTCTGAGCGGCAGAGCGTTGCCCAGCCTTATCTCAGCCTGTTCTCCCGCCTCGACCGTCGCGCCCACTTCCAAGCCGTTCGGGGCCAGGATATAGCGCCAGTCCCCGTCCGGATACTTGATAAGAGCGATGCGAGAAGAGCGATTCGGGTCGTATTCAATGGACATAACCTCTCCGGGTATGCCCGTCTTATCTCGCTTGAAGTCAATCACTCTGTAGCGGCGCTTATGTCCGCCGCCGCGGTGACGCACCGTAATTCGCCCCTGGTGGTTTCTGCCGGAACGCTTCTTAAGCGGCTTCAGCAGAGACTTCCTGGGCTTCGACGCGGTGATGTCGTCTGTCGTCTGTCGCACCTGGCCGCGCTGGCCCGGAGTCATTGGTTTTAGAGCTTTCAGAGGCATAACTACACGCCCTCGAATATGGTTATAGTGTTGCCGGGAGCAAGCTGGACGATGGCCTTCTTCCAAGTTCTTGACTTGGTGAAACGTGGCCCGAGTCGCTTTCGCTTGCCCTTTACCATCATAGTGTTTACCTTGAGCACCTCAACGTCGAACGCCTCTTCCACCGCCTCTTTCACCTGGTGCTTCGTGGCGGAAACCGCCACCTCGAACGTATAGCGTCGGCTGTCTTGCAGAAAAGTGCTGCTCTCGGTGACCACCGGACGCCGTATTATCTCAAAGGGATGCAAGTCCATCGTCTATTCCTCCGCCCCCGCGACAGCCATGGCCGCTTTGCGCTTGAACTTGCCGCCCCATATCGCCTCCGCGTTCCTTACGGCCCGCTCGGTCATTATCACCGTGCGATGATTCAGCAGGTCAATCGCATTCAGAGTATGGCTAGGGCCCATCTTCAGGCGCGGAATGTTGCGCGCCGCCCGCAGGACCTCGCGGCTCGCGCCGTCCACCACTAGCAGAACCGACGGACCCGCCCCCAAATCGCTGAGAGCGTTGGCCACCGTCTTCGTCTTGGGTTCCACGATATCGAAATTGTCCACCACCACCAAGTCGCCCTCTCTCGCCTTGCCGGAAAGCGCGCTTATCAGCGCCCCTCTCCGCATTCTCTTGGGAGTGCGATGCTTGTAGCTTCTGGGGCTTGGACCGAATGTAACGCCGCCGCCCTTCCAGATGGGGGAACGGATCGAGCCTTGTCGAGACCGGCCGGTGTACTTCTGGGGCCTCGGCTTAGCGCCGCCGCCCGACACTTCCGCGCGCGTCTTCGTCTTGGCCGTGCCCTGTCGGCGATTCGCCAACTGGCCCACCAGCGTCTGGTGAATCAGGGCCGGGTTCAGTTTCGCGCCGAACACGTCGTCCCGGACCTCGATGCTTCCGGTTACTTCGCCTCGTATGTTCCTGAGTTGCAGTTCCAATTTAACTTACTCGCTTCGCCTCTCTTAATCATGCCCAGGAGCGCGGGAATATCCATTCGCGCTTCACGGTTCAGACAGAGAGGCTACTTCAGACTGCGCTTTCTCGCGCCCGACCTCTTTAGCAACACCAAAGAGTTCCTCGCTCCCGGCACAGAGCCTTTCACGAAAATCAGATTGCGGTCCACGTCCGAATCCAGCACTTCCAGCTTGCGCGCCGTAACACGCTGGTCTCCCATGTGTCCCGCCATTCGCAAGCCTTTCAGCACTTTGCCGGGCGTGCTGCCCGCGCCAACCGACCCGGGGGCGCGATGCCTGTCCGACTGTCCATGCGTTTTCGGGCCGCCCCTGAAATTGTATCGCTTGACTCCACCCTGAAAGCCTCTCCCTTTAGACGCCGCCGTCGCGTCAATAAGATCGCCGGCGCTGAACAGGCTGACATCTATTTGCTGGCCAAGCTCCACTTCAGACACGTCATCCACCCCAAATTCACGAAGAACGCGGAAATTCTTGCCCACGCCCTTCAGGTGTCCAGCGCGCGGCTTGCTGAGCGACTTAGCCTCGTCATAGCCGAGTTGCACTCCCACGTAGCCGTCCGTCTCCTCAGTCTTGACCTGAGTCACGACGCACGGACCCGCCTGAACTACCGTGACGGCGTCAGCCCTGCCATTCTCCCTGAACATTTGGGTAGTCCCTATCTTCTTTCCAATTATTCCGTGTATTGGCATTTCATCTCTTGCCGTTTCTGACAGAAAGCTCCTTCTCTAAGGAACCTCGCCTTAATAGTTTCAAAAGTCGGCCTGAGCCACGAACCCAAGAGCCGTCAAGCGCGCTTGGCGCCCGTCGCTGAGACCTAAAGTTTGATCTGAATATCCACGCCGGCGGGGACGTTCAGCCTGGTAAGCTGGTCAATCGTCTTCGACGTCGGCTCCAGTATCTCGATAAGCCGGTTGTGCGTCCTTATCTCGAAATGCTCTCTGGAATCCTTGTCAATATGCGGGCCTCGAATTACGCAGAACCGCTTCTTGGACGTCGGCAGCGGCACCGGCCCCGAAACCCTGGCGCCCGTGCGCTCCGCCGCTTCCACTATCTGCCCCGCGGACTGATCCAGTATCCTGTGCTCGAAGGCTTTCAAAATAATGCGAATCTTCTGTTGGTTATTGATTACCATTCACATACTCGACTGGCTAGCGTTTGTTCGTTGTTCATATTCATTGAAAAAATAGGCCGCCGACTTTCCGGGAAGAATGTCCGCGGTCTCTAAAGCGTTTCTATGAGCTCTTTTGGAGCTTCCACGTAGTTATCGAATTCCATCGTATAGCTGGCGCGTCCCTGCGTCAGCGACCTCAGCGAGTTCGCGTAGCCAAAACTTTCGGCCAGCGGGATGATAGCTCGCGCCGACTGAATATCGCCCTCGCCTTCGATGTTCCTGATCTGCGCCCGCCTGCGTCCCAGGTCGCCCAGCACATCACCCAGGAATTCGCCCGGCGTTACCACTTCGAGCTTCATGACAGGCTCCAGCACGACGGGCTTTCCGCGGGCGACCAGCGATTTGGCCGCCATCGAACCCGCTATCTGGAAACTCATCTTCGACGAGTCAACCTCGTGATAGCTGCCGTCAATCAGCGTCAGCTTAGCGTCAACGACGGGGAATCCCGAAAGCGGCCCCGTCTTCAGCGCGTCGCGCGCTCCCTCCTCCACGGAGGAGATGAACTCTTGCGGAATCACGCCGCCCGTTATCTTGCTTTCGAACTGAATGCCGCCTCCTCTTTCCAGAGGTTCGATATCCATCCACACGTGGCCGTATTGGCCATGTCCGCCGGTTTGCCTCACGAAGCGGCCTTCCGCTCGCGCGGCTGCCCCAACCGTCTCGCGGTAAGACACCCTCGGTCTGCCGACATTCGCCTCCACCTTGAACTCGCGCTTGATCCTGTCCACGATTATGTCCAGGTGCAGTTCGCCCATTCCCGAGATGACCGTCTGTCCCGTCTCGCCGTCGTAGTTCACCTTGAACGTCGGGTCTTCGTCCGACATGCTTATCAGCGAGTCCGCCAACTTATCCTGGTCGCCTCTCGACTTGGGTTCTATGGCCACAGCCACAACGGGGTCAGGGAACGTAATCGTCTCCAGAGTAACCGCGTCGTCCGGGCTGCCGCAGATCGTGTCGCCGGTCGTGGTGGCCTTGAGTCCCACCGCCGCCACTATCTGGCCGGCGTACACCTCTTCGATTTCCTCGCGCCGGTTGGCGTGCATCTGCACCAGCCTGCCCAGACGCTCCCTGCGTCCCTTAGTCGAGTTGAATACCATCGAGCCGCTCTTGGCGCTGCCTGAATAGACGCGGAAATACACCAGGCGGCCTATATACGGGTCGGAGACTGTCTTGAATGCGAGCGCGGCGAAACCCGAAGCGGGGTCCGTGGGGTGTCTGCTGGTCGGCTCGTTGGTGAGGTAGGCGCTGCATTGGGCGGGGGGAACGTCTATGGGGGAGGGGAGATAGTCGCATATCGCTTCGAGTAGAGGCTGGATGCCTCGATGCCTGAGCGCCGTGCCGCACAGCACGGGAACTATCTTGTATTCAAGCGTGGCCCTTCGCAGGGCGTCCTTGATCTCTTCTCGCGTTATCTCATCATCTTCCAGATACTTGATGATAAGGTCGTCGTCGGTCTCCGCCACCTTTTCCACCAGCGCGCTGCGGTAGTTCCGAAACTCTTCGATCATCTCTTCCGGCACAGGACCTTCGCGCGGCGTCACAGGGCCTTCGCCGTCATAGAAGATGGCTTTCTCATCCACCAGGTCTATTACGCCCTGGAACTCATCCTCTTCGCCGATAGGTATCTGTATGGCGACCGGATTCGCGTTCAGCCTGTGCGATATAGAGTCAATCGCCCTGAAAAAACTTGCCCCCACCCTGTCCATCTTGTTGATGAAGCAGATGCGGGGGACGTTATACTTGTCCGCCTGTCTCCATACGGTCTCGGATTGAGGCTGTACGCCCGCGACCGCGTCAAAGACAACAACGCCTCCGTCTAATATCCGGAGGCTTCTCTCCACTTCGGCGGTGAAGTCAACGTGACCGGGCGTGTCAATGATATTGATGGCATACTGCTTCCATGAACAAGTGGTGGCGGCTGAGGTAATCGTAATGCCTCGTTCCCTCTCCTGCGCCATCCAGTCCATGGCGGTAGTGCCTTCGTCAACTCCGCCTATCTTATATATTCTGCCCGCAAAATACAGAACGCGCTCAGTCACCGTGGTCTTGCCCGCGTCTATATGCGCTATGAACCCGATATTGCGGGTATTTCCCAGCATTCCGTTATTCATGTCTTCCTTCAATTACCATCTGTAATGCGCGAACGCCCTGTTGGCTTCCGCCATCCGATACAAGTCTTCACGTCGTTTCACCGCCGCGCCCTGTCCTCTGGCCGCCTCCACCAACTCCGCCGACAGTCGCTGCGCCATGGGCCTGCCTCTGCGAGCGCGAGACGCCTGCACTATCCAGCGCATCGCAAGAGCGAGGCGCCGCTCAGGACGGACCTCGGCGGGAACCTGATATGTCGCTCCGCCCACGCGCCTGGACCTCACCTCCACCATGGGGGTGGCGTTGCGCACAGCCTGCTCGAAGACCTCTAACTCAGGACGGCGGACCTCTCGCGAGGCCAGCTCTAGCGCGTCGTAAACAATTCGCTGCGCTACGGTCTTCTTGCCGTTCATCATCACATAATTTATGAAGTGGGCAAGGTCCTCACTCCTATGCTTAGGATCAGGTATGACCTTGCGTCTCTCCGCTCGTCGTCTTCGAGCCATTGCAACTTCCTCTCAAAACGCTATCCGAAAAACCGGCCAGACAGCTTCAACGCGGCATCTTAGCGAATTCCGGCGCCTCTCTTCGCTCCGTACTTGCTGCGTCCGCGCTTTCTATCCTCCACCCCGTCCGTGTCCAGCGTTCCGCGAACCACGTGATACCGAACGCCCGGCAGGTCCTTTACGCGACCGCCTCTGATCAGCACCACCGAGTGCTCTTGAAGGTTGTGTCCCTCGCCCGGAATGTAGGCCGTAACCTCCATCTGGTTGGTGAGGCGAACCCTCGCCACCTTCCGCAACGCGGAATTCGGCTTCTTCGGCGTCTGAGTCCTTACCTGCACGCACACGCCGCGCTTTTGCGGGGAACCCGAACCTCGGCGCACTCGATTCTTCAACGAATTGAAGGAGTAGCGAAGCGCGGGCGCCTTGTCCTTCTTGCCCTTGGAGCGTCTGGGCTTTCGTATCAGTTGGTTGACTGTGGGCATCGCAAATCCTTGCCGTCTCTCTGGGAGATTTAGATTGCAGAACAAACAATATCGCCACAAGTTGGCGACATTCAGAGATGATAGCAACCTGCAATACGCCTGTCAAATTCCAACACAGCTAGTTGGCGACCATATCCTCGAACATTTCTCCCCAACTGTCGTAGTCGCCTCTTCCGACTCCGTAGCGATGCGTTATCGTTCCGTCCCGCCCAATCGCTATCTTGGAAGCCTGTCTGGATATGTTCAGGGCTGGCAGCATTTCCTCGCCCGGGTACGCGACTGGCCACGCAAGCCCCTTCGCCACTCTGTCCGCCTCCAACCGCTCTATATCCTCATACGGGGCCGTGCCTACCAGGTAGAACGCGATTCGCTCGTCATAGTCCGCGCCGATCTGTTCCTTCATGCTCCGCAACTCGGAGCGGCAGGTCGGTCAATGGGCGGCGTGGAAATACAGAAACGTCGGTTTGCCTTCCGCCGCCAAGCTGGCGGACGTAACCTCGTCGCCGCCGAACAAACTCATGCTGAAGTCGGGAGCGCGCATACCCACCTCGTACCCGACTTCTACCATATCCGCGGCAACTACTTCGGCTGTCGCAGATGAAGCTTGGGACGCGGGCGCGTCATCCGCGTCTTTCGACGCCGGCGCGTCGCTCCCGCACCCAGTCAGCAAGGCGAAGAATGCGGCGAACGCCAGCACAAGAAATAGTGAGGTCAAGGTTCTCATATTATAATTCCCTCGTTCTGCATTGGACCGGTTCGGTAACCGATTGACGGGCTTGGACGCAAACGCGCATGAATTTGGATTATAGCAGTCGCCTCGACTGATTCGTCAGACGCTCAGCTCTCGCTCCACTCTGCCGAACGCCCTGTCCAGCTTGGCTGTCAGTTCATCCGCTTCTGCGTGAGTTATGCAGAGCGGCGGCCCGATGGTCACTCTTTCGCCGCCGCTCCTCAATATCAACTTCTCAGCCTCGAACGCTTCATTCAGCCTCTCGGACATTCGCGCCTCTTTGGGGAAGCGGGCTTTTGTTTCCCTGTTCGCCACTATCTCCATCCCGATCATCAAGCCCATCCCGCGCGCGTTCCCGATAATGGGATGCTCGTCGGCGAGGTCTTTCATATTCTCGAGCAGACGCGCGCCCACATCTCGAGAGTTGTCAACTATCCCTTCAGTCTCCATTATCTCGATGTTCTTCAGGGCGACAGCCGCTGTGACAGGATGCCCGCCGAATGTCAGCGCCTGTCTGAATATATTGTCCTCGCCCGCGAACACGTCCGCGACTTCGGAAGACACGATGACGTTGGCCATTGGGACGTATGCCGACGTTATGCCTTTAGCCATGGTCATTATGTCAGGCGCGACACCCCAGCGTTCCATGGCGAACATCGAGCCGGTTCGACCGAAGCCGGTTATCACCTCGTCCGCTATCAGAATGACGCCGTGCCTGTCGCATATCTGGCGCAGCATTGGCCAATACTCGTCGCCAGGGACAGCGGCGCCCGCCGATGACGACACCGGCTCGGCTATCACCGCGGCGACGCTGGACGCGCCGTGGAATTTGATGAGGTCCTCAATGGCCTGGGCAGTTCGGACAGCGCACTCGGAATCGGTCTCGTCGAGTCCTGAGTTATAGGCGTCCGGCTGCGGAGCGTAAACCATGCCGGGGAACGCCGGTTCATAGTCTTCGCGGCCTCCGTCGCCGCCCAGCCACATAGTCGCGCCCAGCGCGCCGTGGTACGAATCGCGTCTGCTGATTATCTTGTAGCGACCCGATTCGCCCCTCCTTTTGTGGTAGGCGCGCGCTATCTTGATGGCGGTTTCATTCGCTTCCGAGCCGCCCGTCACCGGCCACGATCTCTCCAGATTGCCCGGAGCTATCTGAGCCAGTTTCTCCGCAAGCTCTACCAGCGGCTGCGTTGTCGCGCCTTGCGGGAAATAGACCAGTTTCGACATCTGTTCGCGCATGGCGTCGGCGAGTTCGCGTCTTCCATAGCCAATGTTGACGCACATATAGCCGCCATTGACATCTATCCACTCGCGCCCTTCAGCGTCCGTCACGCGGATGCCGCTTCCGCCGGTCATAAGCGCGGGACCTCCCGTCTCGGCGGTCGCCGCCCAGCTCTTGTTGTGCATCCAAAGATGGTCGAGCGCCGCGTTCCTCGCTTCGCTGACAGGGTTCGTCGCTGTATCAGGCATATTGGCCCATCCCCATTTCTCCCTCAAACTCCCAAAGGCTCAGGTCAAGGGCGTGCACTATTTCGTCAATTTCCGACGTCGTTACGCAGAGCGGCGGCCCCATATTGATGATCGGCCCCCCCACTCTCAGTATCAACCCATTCTTCTTGAAACTCTCGTTGAGACGCTCCGCCACCCTGTCCTCAGGCGCGAACGGCTGCTTGGTCAGTCTGTCCTTGACCAATTCCACCGCCACCAGCAGCCCGATTCCCCTTACGTCCCCCATGGACGGATGGTCGCCCATCATCCCTTCCACCTGCTCCTTGAAATACGCTCCCACAGTCGCCGCGTTCTCAACCATGTTCTCAGTTTCGATTATCTCAATGTTCTTTAGCGAAGCCGCAGCCGAAACCGGATGTCCGCTCGCCGTAAGCACGTGCCTCAGATAGTCGTCTTCGCCCGCGAACACCCCTGCCACTTCTTCAGTGGCGATTGTCGCGGCAAGCGGCAAATACGAGCTTATGATGCCCTTGGCCACCGACATTATGTCCGGAACCACGTCCCAATGCTCCACCGCGAACATCTTGCCGGTGCGTCCAAAGCCGTTGATGACCTCGTCCGCTATCAGCAGAACGCCGTATCGGTCGCAAATCTCTCTCAGCGCCGGCCAATACTCATCCCCCGGCACGACCGCTCCCATCGGCATGGACACCGGTTCCGCGATAACCGCCGCGACCGTCTCCGGACCCTCGAACTTGATCAGGTCTTCCACCGCCGCGGCGCATCGTATCGCGCACTCCGAAGGCGTTTCGTCGCTCAGGTAGGGCAGGGGCTGCGGAGCATAGACCATACCGGGATACGCCGGCTCGAAATCGTCGCGCTGCGTCGTTGGAGTTCCTCCGAGCCAGACCACGCCCGCGGTCGTGCCGTGGTAGGAACCCCAGCGGCTGATTATCTTGTAGCGACCTGATTCGCCTCGCCTCTTGTGGTAAGCGCGCGCTATCTTGATGGCCGTCTCGTTCGCCTCGGATCCGCCCGACACCGGAAATACGCGAGACAAAGTTCCCGGCGTTATCTCAGCCAACTTCTTCGCCAGCATGGCGGTAGGCTCTGTCGTCGTCCCGTTCGGGAAGTACGCGATGCGGTTCATCTGCTCGTATGCCGCGTCCGCTATCTCCTGCCTGCCATAGCCCACGTTCACCGAGTTATATCCGCCGTTTACGTCAATCCAGCTATTGCCTTCAGAGTCAACGATCCTTACTCCGCTGCCCTCCGCGGCGATCATTGGATCGCCCTCTTCCGCCATTTGTATCCAGTCTCGGTTGTGCATCCACAGGTATCGGACCGAACTCTGTCTCAGCGCCTCAACGTTTGTTAGCGCGACCATAATCCCGACTCCCTTGCTACTGGTGGTAATATCAAGGTTAAGTCTATCTTGCGCAAACCAGCATCGCAAGAAGGCGGCGCGTATTGGAACCTGTAACGATTTAGTCGGCGCTCCATCTCACGCAAAAGTCTCTTCCACCTTAATTGGGGAAGGCTAGGATGGGGTGCTCCAATCCACCGACCAATCTGATACAGGCTCCGCGTATTGGGGAAGCGCCAGGAAAGTGGCGCTTCCAGTTTATCCACAAAGGACGCCAAGAGGCGCGAATGCAGTACTGCGTTAAGCGCGCGCCATATACATATATTTGACGCAATCCCGCTGGCGAGAGCGATTTACGGATTGGCGACTGTCTGGTATGCTTGCCGAACTTTCACAGGCTCATTCGCCTGACGGGAACGCCCTCTTTGGACTTTCAGAAAGAGCAGGCCCCCTCAACCGGCCTGTCCAGATTCGTAAAAATCCCCCCGGCGCTGCGGTATCCCAAATATCGCGCCTACTGGCTGGGCACGCTGGCGTCGGTCGGCGGATTCCAGACTCTCATGTTCGGTCAGGGCTGGCTCGCGTTCGAATTGACCGGCTCGCCGCTCTATCTGGGATATATCGGCTTGGCGAACGCCTCCTCCGCGATAGCCCTGAATCTGTTCGGCGGCGTGTTCGCCGACAAGCTGGACAAGCGAAAGCTCATCTTCATAACCCAGCTAATTACCGCGGCGCTCATATTCCTGCTCGCCGCGCTGACGGTCACCGGTGTCGTGCAGGTGTGGCACATCATACTCATCGCCTTCGTGGCGGGAGCGGTGAACGCATTCGACCAGCCCGCTCGGCAGGCGCTCTATCCGCACCTGATAGACCGCAGGGTCATGGTGAGCGCGGTGGCGCTCAATTCTGCGATATGGCAGGGTACTCGGATAGTGTCGCCGGCGATAGCCGGGATGGTCATCAGCCTCACCAACACGGCAACGGCATTCTTCATAGCGGGCGCCGGGTTCGTCGTCATGGCTGTCGTGATAGCGCTTCTGGAAGTCCCCAAGATAGAGTCTCGATCGGGCGGCAGTCCGATGCAGGACATGGTGGAGGGGCTGAAGTTCATTGGCGGCAACGCGGTGTTCTCGTTCCTGATAGGCATGACCTTCTTCAACAGCTTCTTTGGAATGGCGTATATTCCGATGATGCCCGCGTTCGCCGTTGACATACTTCGGGTTGGCGCGGACGGACAGGGCGTTCTGATGAGCGTCGGCGGCGTCGGGGCGCTCGCGGTGACTATGGCGCTTGGCGCCATGAGCGGTTCATCGTACCGCGGCGTCATGATAGTGGGCGGCGGCGCCATGTTCGGAATAGCAGTCGCCGCGTTCGCGCTCACTTCCCAATTTGTAGGCTCGTTCACGCTGGCGCTGGTTTTGATGTTCATCATGGGAACGGCCAGTTCCACTTACATGATAGCGATTATGAGCTCGCTCCAGATATTGACGCCCGACAATATGCGAGGCCGCGTGATGGGCTTCTACGGTATGACGTGGAGCATCATGCCGCTCGGCGCGTTCCAGGCGGGAGCGATAGCGGAGTTCGTGGGAGTTCCCGTCGCGGTCGCAATGGGCGGAGCGCTGGTCACTCTGTTCGCGCTTGGACCCGCCATGATAAACAGGCAGGTGCGCAATCTGGGCGTGATTCTCCAAGAGCGCGAGACCAGGGCGGTGGGAGGCTGAGCGTGGCCGAGCGAATATCAGTTATCATAGCAGAAGAGTCGCGAGAGAAAGATACTCCCAGCATATCGCGCGCGGCGACGCAGAATCGGCTGAGAGCGGGAATTGACTGACGAAGGAGGAACTCTCATGGCCGACATTCACTCCGCACAGACGGCGACGCTCGATCCGCGAGCATACCGCCTGCCTGACATCCCGGAGAAGCATCCAGACGACATGACTAGCTTCAAACACCTGGCAGAGACCGGCAACGTAAGTCGCGTCAAGCGACATCTGGACGATCCTGATACTACCATCGTGTCCGGCGAACGCTATATCTGCGCCTATCAGGGCGCGCCCATACGCTACCCGGATCTGTTGGTGGCTTTCGACGCCGACCCGGACCTGTACGAGGACAACAACGGATATATCGTGTCGCATCAGGGCAAGCCGCCGGATTTCGTACTTGAGATAGCGTCCAAACATACCGGCCACATAGACGTTGGCGTGAAGGTGGATTTCTACGAGGACCTGGGAGTGGGGGAATACTGGCGCTTCGATGAGAAGGGGGAGTTTCATGGAACCCGCCTGGCCGGGGATAGATTGGTGAACGGTCAGTATCTGCCGATCATCGTGGACGAACTTTCCAACGGGGAACTGCGAGGCTATAGCGAGGCGTTGGGGCTGTATCTGTGCTGGCGAGCGGGAAGTCTGGACTGGTACGATCCTGTCGCTGAAGATTATATTCCCAGCCTGGAATCGGAGCGGAGGCTCAGACGGCAAGAGCGGCGGCTCAGACAACAGGCGGAAGAGAGAGCTGACTCTGAGCGGCGACTCAGGAGGCGGGAGAGGCGACTGCGCCTGAATGCGGAGGAGCGCGTTCGCCAGCTAGAGGAGCGGTTGCGCCGCAGAGAAGATGAAGATTAGAGCTGGTTATATCTGAATTGTTACAACCCCGATACTGACTTTACGGAAATGCAATATGGCCACCAGATTCACAGCTACGATACCGAGACCTCGCCCGCCCGAAGGCGAGCTGATTTTCTATGAAGACAATATCATTGACGGTCGAGTTCCTATCGAAATGATGCAATCCAACGCCATCAAGCAAGCCGACGCCGCCACAGACTATATACCGAACGGCGAAGAGTTCACTTACATGGACTCCAATCTTCCAATCCTGCTAAATCCGAACGACTTGCGAATCTCCATCGCCCCCGACTTTTACCGATCCAGGGGCGTGAATGTAGCGCGCATCAGAGACGACACCGGATACAACCTGTGGGAGATCGGCAAGCCGCCGGATTGGGTTCTGGAAGTGGCGTCGCCCAGTACGTACCGCAAAGACCTGTATGAAAAGCCGAGCATATACGCAGGCATTGGGGTGTCTGAAATGTGGATGTTCGACCCCACAGGAGGCGAGTTGTACGGACGGGCGCTGACGGGGTTCATGCTGGTGGAAGGCGAGTACGAACCGATTGAGATAGAGCCGAACGAACATGGACTTCCGAGTGGATACAGCGAAGAGTTGGGGCTGAAATTGTGCGCGCTGGAGTGGGATAAGCGCGACGAACTGTTGCGGACTCAGCCGAACCTGGAGCGGGTGATTCTGGCGAACTTTCAGCCGTGGCAGCTATTGTTTCAGGATCCCGATACGGGTCAATACGTTCTGAATATGAAGGCTCTGATATCCGAATATGAACGGACGGAATCGGAGTTGAACGTTGAGCGAACTCGCGCGGAGAGAGCCGAGGTGGAGTTGAACGCTGAGCGAACTCGCGCGGATCGGGCTGAAGAAAGTCTGACAGCGGAGCGCGACGCTCACGATGAGACGAAAACGACGCTGCAGGAGCGCGACGAGCGCATCCGCGAGTTGGAAGAGAGAGTCAGGCGGCTGGAGGAGTAGGGCGGACGCGCCGAGACGCCGATGACGGTCGTCGCTTCAATCGTGTAGCGCGGATCAACTGGCTTTGTTGAACGCGCCGCGATATTTCCTGTAACAGGAGAGGCAAACAGGTTTTGCCACGCTGCTGGTATGCTCAGAGTCGCAGGTATGGCAATGCTTCTCTTCGTAGTCCTCGTTCTTGTACCTCGCCCAACTTCTGTAATGGGTGTTGCAGTAAGGCCTGCTCAGAGAGCATGGGATTTCTGTACCGCAGCGCAGGCAGAATCCGGTCTCCGGTAGTATCGTTTGTCGTCGGGAACTCGTAGATTCATGCTTTGATTCGGAGCGGACGGAGTTGGTTGGCTGTTCTCGTGGAAGGCCGTCGTCCCCATCATCAACTCGCGTGACCTGAAGCTTGAACTCATGGCTTAGGCGTAGGATACGGTCAGCATCTTTCTCAATGGCATTATAAAGACCAATATCTTCTTCTTTTGATACAAGGATACCCATCTCGTCGTTGTTCTGCTGCGAGAACTCGTAGAGATTCATGGATGTGATGAGCGCGTGGCTCTCGTTCATATAGCACTTAGCATGAAGATGTTCACGAAAGCTGGTTCTTATATTGGTATCTGCCAACCACTCTGATTCCTCGGGGCGAAGTTCATTTTTGCCATACACTACGCGAATGTCTCGCTTCATCATGTTTTGGTATTCCAGTTGCTCTCGAATACGACGACTGAATTTAAGGTAAGGGCTTATGAGCAACAGACGCCCACTTCCATTTTTGATAATTTCGGATAAATGGTGAGAAATACCGTCGGTGTCCAGAAATTTCGCCATGTCTATGTCTTTGCCCCCGTTAGCTCTACGAACCGATTATAGATCAATGCTCGCGCATTATATCATTTGAGTTTGCTTAGAGCGTAAATTCTCTTGGAATCTGCGTGTTTTGGTTATTGCCGAGGTGAGAGTCTATTGAATCCAAGCTCTGAAACGGCATTAGCGTATTAGCGTTCGGTCTTGCAAAACTCCCAGGGACTTTCGGTTATTCTACAAGATGACTGTGAACTGACTGGCAACACTCTTCAGCAGGCGTCCTTCGACAAGCTCAGGACGAACGGTTCTCGGATAATCGAATGACCCTGGCAAAACTACTGATTGCCAATTCACGGCAGCCAAGAACTGCTATAATCTCCGCTGGAACATAACTCGCGTCGGAGAACGATTTGGCAGCCGCGCTCGAAGGAATCAACGTACTCGACCTCACTCACCATGTGGCGGGCCCCTACTGCGCCAAACTCATGGCCGACTTTGGCGCGAAGGTCACCAAGATAGAGCGTCCACGCTCCGGCGATCCCGCCCGCTCCATGCCGCCGTTCGCAGGCGACGACCCGCATCTCGACAAGTCACTCCCGTTTTTGTATCTCAACTCCAACAAGCGCTCCATAACCCTGAACCTGAAGACGGACGCCGGACGCGGGCTACTCCACCGCATGGCTGAATCCGCCGACATCGTAGTCGAGAACTTTCGCCCGCGAAGCCTGCCCGCCATGGGAATAACCTACGAAAGCCTGAGTCAGAACAATCCCGCGCTGGTAATGGTGTCCATTTCCAACTTCGGTCAGACCGGCCCGTACCGCGACTATGAAGCGACCGACATAGTGGCTTACGCCCTCGGCGGGATACAGTACATCTTCGGTTCCAACGAGCGCGAACCGCTCAAGCACGCCTTCAACCAGGCGCAGTACAAGGCGGGAACCAATGCCGCCTCAGCCGCTCTCATAGCGATGTACCACCGCATGATGACGGGCGAAGGACAATGGGTTGACGTCTCGATCCAGGAATCCATAGCGACAGGACTCAGGGACACTACGCTTGCATACGCCTACACGGGCGCGGTCAAGTGGCGGCAGCCGAGGGAAGCGGGAGAGATACCGAGGTCGCCTGTCGCCACTTCGGACGGACACGTCGTCCCGATAGCGTTCGGAGGTCCCAACTGGGACACTATAGTCGAGTTTCTGGGGTCCGAAGAGCTTGCGGACGAAAAGTTCGCCACTCCCGAGTTGAGGGTTCGCAACTCGACAGAACTCGACAGGATAGTCAGCGAGACGTTCGCGGCGCGTGAAAAGTTCGATCTCTTCTATCGCGCCAACCGAGTTAGAGGGCTCATATACGGCGTAGTCCAGGACGCCTCCGAACTGCGCGAGAATCCGCAGTACATTCACCGCGACTATTTCCGTGAGATTTCTCATCCCGCGGCTGGCGTCGCGGATATGCCTGGTCCGCCGCTCAACATGGAAGGGACGCCGTGGAGCCTGAATTCGCCCGCTCCGACGCTTGGACAGCACAACCGCGAGGTCTATTGCGACGAACTGGGCCTGTCGGATGACGAGTTGGCGCGAATGAAGGCTGAGGGGGTAGTGTAATGACGAAGAAGGCTCTCGAAGGGGTGCGCATAGTCGAGTTTGGCCAGCTTATCGCCATACCGTTCGCCACGAAGATGCTGGCCGACATGGGCGCGGAGATAATCCGAATCGAGTCCTGCACGCGGCTGGACGGCTACCGTGTCTCCGGTTTCTATAAGAATGACACTTCCTGTGAGTTCTGGAACAGGGCCGTCAATTTCTATGAGCAGAATCGCAACAAGAAGAGCCTGACACTCGATCTCGCCCAAGAGCGTTCCCGCGAAACGCTGAAAGACCTCATCGCCATAAGCGACGTGTTCGCCGAGAACTTTACGCCCCGCGTAATCAGGAACTTTGGACTCGAATATGAGGATCTGCGCCGCGTTCGCCCCGATATCATAATGGTGTCTTCCACCGGGTACGGACATACTGGTCCGTGGAGCGGCTTTGGAGCTATCGGATATGGCACGGAGGCGGCGTCAGGCTTGGCGTCGGTTACAGGATATTCAGACGGCCCTCCCGCGATTCCTGAACTTCCCTACGCCGACTATGCCGCGGGCGAGCATACGGTGTTCGCTATCATGGCGGCGCTCGCTCACCGCGCCAAGACAGGCCGAGGGCAGTTCATAGATATATCTCAGACCCAGACGCTCAGCGCGACCGTCCCGGAACCGCTGATGGACTATACGTTCAATGGGAGAGCGCAAGGCAGGCGCGGCAACCGAGACGACATCTACGCCCCTCAGGGCGCCTACCCGTGCGCTGGAGAAGACAGGTGGATCTCTATCAGCGTCAGGTCGGATGATGAATGGAATGCGCTGTGCGCTGTTTTGGGGCATCCCGAATGGGCGGACGATCCGCGCTTTGCGTCCCATTCCGCTCGCGCCGCCAATCACGACGCGCTGGACGACGCGCTCGCCCGGGCTGCGTCGTCATGGGACGCGCGCGAACTCGAGTCCGCCCTGCAAGCGCGAGGGGTTCCCGCCGGCGCGGTACTGGACGGGAAGGCGCTCTTGTTTGACTACCATCTGGCCGAGCGAGGTTTCTTCGAGGTCGTCGAGCATCCGCCAGAATCGGGCATCCCGCCGCTTCCCTACGCAAGCCGTCCGTGGAAATTCGACAGGACGCCCGGCGCCATACGAAAAGCCGCGCCCACGCTCGGCGAACACAACGGCGAAATACTGCGAGATGTCTTGGGACTGTCCGAGTCTGAATTTCGAGAGATGGAACGCTCTGGCATGATTGGAACCGTCCCGACGCGCGCCAGGGCCACAGTTCCGCTTTCGAACGAATTTCTTCTCGAACAGGGCCGCATAATTAGGCATGAGACCGATTTCGAGGAGCGGATAAGAGACAGGTTCGATATTTCCTAATTGTTACTGCATGAAAATAGGCTATAATTCACTTAAGGACTATATCAGAGGGACTATATCAGAACTCTGCGATATTTTGAGATAGCCGCTCAGAACGCAAATTTACGGAGGCGACGTCGAGTAACGTGCTAGATAACGCTGTTGCGATAGATGGCCCCAGCGCGTCTGGAAAGACGAGCGTGGGCAGAGAAGTCGCGCGACTTCTCCAATTCAGGTTCATGGACACTGGCCTGATGTACCGCGCCGCCACATGGAAGGCGCTGCGAGAGCGCATATTGATTCATGACACAGAAGCCCTTGCCAGGATGACGGAAGAGATGAGCGTATCTCTCACCTCGTCCGAATCGGGAGTTCGCCTGTTGATAGACGGCGTTGACGCCACGTCCGAACTGCGCTCCATCAGCATAGACCGCAACGTGTCCGCGGTGTCCTCGGTAGAAGGAGTCAGGCGCGCTCTCGTTCCGCAGCAGCGCATCATAGCTGAACAGGGACCGATAGTTATGGTCGGGCGCGACATTTGCACTACCGTGCTGCCCGACGCGAAGACGAAGATATATCTCGACGCATCACTGGAGACGCGCGCCGCGAGGCGGTACGCGGAGATGAACCAAATCGGCATGGCGGTAACCCCGCAGCAGGCGCGCGCCGACATAGAGCGCCGCGACCGAATTGACTCCGCTCGCGCGCATAGCCCTCTGAAGATAGCGGAAGGCGCGCGCGTCATCGAAACGGACGACCTCACCATCTCTGAGGTGGTAGAGAAGATAGTCGAAGTGGCGCAAGACGATACCCAATGAGTACGCTCTATAACATCACGAATGTGCTGCAGCGCGGCACGCTCAGGCTGTTTTCCGACTGGAAAGTCACCGGAACCGAAAACGTTCCGCCAGTAGGCCCGCTCGTCATAATATCGAACCACCTGAGCAATTTCGACCCATCTCTGCTCAGCAGCAGTCTGCCCAGAAGGCTGAACTATCTCGCCAAGGACGGAATCTTCAGAGCGGTGGGCCCGCCCGGTAGATGGTATCTGAGGCATTATGGCGCGTTTCCGATTGACAGGGGCGGGGCGGACGTCGCCGCGTTCAGGTGGTCCCTGAGACAACTTCAGCGCGACGCCGCGCTCGTTGTCTTCCCTGAAGGCACGCGCAGCCAGTCCGCCGGCATGAACCACGCAAAGGCGGGCGTCGTCAGCCTGATACTGCGGTCGGGCGCTCCCGTCCTCCCTGTCGGAATTACAGGAACGGAGCGACTGGGCGCGTTTCTCAGGGTGGTCAACCCGACGGGCAAGATAAGGGTCAATATAGGACAGCCATTCTCCCTTCCCAGCATAGAGGGACGCCCGGGACGCGAACTGCTCGAGTCCATGACTACGGACATCATGCACAGGGTGTGCGACCTTCTGCCGGAGAGCTATCACGGCTACTACGCTCGACGACCAAACAATCAAGACATGGAGACCGAGAACTAAATATGTGCGGCATTATAGGCTATACAGGCAAGCATCAAGCCGCGCCTATTCTCCTCGAAGGATTGCAGTCGCTCACTTATAGGGGATACGACAGCGCCGGAATAGCTGTCATGGACGCAGACGGACCGCCCAGAGTATATAAGAAGGCGGGCAAGCTGGATAATCTGGCCGCTTTGCTGAACGGAGCGATGCCGGCCGGCTCCACCGGCATAGGCCATACGCGCTGGGCTACGCACGGCGGCCCAACCGATTCCAACGCCCACCCTCACATGGACTGTCGGGGCGAGGTCGTGGTGGCGCACAACGGAATCGTGGAAAACTATATTGCGCTCAAGCGCGAGCTCATCGCCAAAGGCCACCGATTTTCTTCCCAGACCGACTCCGAGTGCATATCTCACATAATCGAGCTTTACATGGACGACGGATTGGCGTTCGAGGACGCAGTGAGAATGGCGGCGCGCGAAATCGAGGGAGCGAACGCCGTCGTCGCCTTCACTTCCCGAGAGCCAGACCGCATAGCCGCTTTTCGGCTTGGAAACGCGGGCGGCGTCGTAGTTGGACGCGACCCCGACGGCGGCGCGATGCTGTCGTCCGACCTGCCCGCGCTCCTTCCCTATGGCCGAGACGTCATATACTTGTCGGGCGGCGAAATGGTATCCATAGTGAACGGGGAAGCCTCTTTCTGCGCCCTGGACGGAAAGCCAATAGACAAGAAGACAGTCCACGTGCCTTTCGATCCGCTTTCCGCCAGCAAGGGCGGATACAAGCACTTCATGCACAAGGAGATACACGAGCAGCCCGAGGTCGTCATCAACGCGCTCAAGGGGCGTGTCGCTTTCGATGATCTGACCGTCAATCTGGATGAGGCGGCCGGCGCGCTGGAGCGTGTCAGCAGTATCAGGCGGGTCATATTCATCGGCATGGGGACGAGTCTGCACGCCGCGATGGTGGGCAGGCATTGGATGGAATCGCTGGCGCGGATCCCTTGCGAATACGACAACTCTTCCGAGTTCAGATACCGCAATCCTGTCTTGGATGAACATACCCTCGTGGTATCCGTCTGCCAGTCCGGCGAGACGGTGGACACGCTCGCCGCTATGGAACTCGCCGCCGACAGCGGCGCCTACCAGATAACGCTCTGCAACTACCCGGGCGTGCAGACGACCCGCGTCGCCGACGATACGATTCTCGTCCGCGCGGGCCTGGAAATCGGCGTCGCGGCGTCCAAGACATTCACGTCTTCTCTCGTGGCGCTCTATCTGCTCGCGGTAGAGTTCGGAGCGCGTCGCGGCGTCATTGGAGAGAAAGCGCGCGGCGAACTCATTGGCGACCTGGTCAGGCTGCCCGATATGCTCGGCAAGATGCTCCTGGACGAAAGTCCCTATGAAGAAATAGCGCGACGCTACGGAAGGCGTTCGGACTTCCTCTATCTGGGAAGGGGTCTCGGATTTCCGCTTGCGATGGAGGGGGCGCTGAAGCTGAAGGAGATTAGCTACATACACGCGGAGGGGTATCCGGCCGGCGAAATGAAGCATGGCCCAATATCGCTGATAGACCGTCAAATGCCCGTTGTCGCCATAGCGCCGCGCGACTCTCTCCGCGACAAGATGCTGTCCAACATCAACGAGGTCAAGGCGCGGGACGGTCAGATAGTGGGCGTCATTACCGAGGGGGACGATGAGATCGCGGAACGTTCTGACTATGCGATAGCCATTCCGCCCGTGTCCGAGGCGATTACCCCTTTCCTAGTCTCGATACCAATGCAGCTAATAGCGTATCATCTTGCGACGCGGCGCGGGTGCGACGTTGACCAACCCAGAAATCTGGCCAAGACGGTGACAGTGGAATAGTCAACCCGACGGTGTACAATAGTCCTCGGTATTCATAGTACGAGATGGTTTACGACGAAGCGAATATCCATACATGCTAAGAATGCCTGGTCCTCAGGGTCAAGTCAGAATACAGGAGCGATAAGTTGCTGCCACACGTGGACAAGTTCGGAATCTATCTAAACCCCTCAGAGGGAAAAGTCGTTCGCATAACCTCCCCCTACTGGTTCCCCGAAGAGCCTGACTGGATCTATGTCACCAGCGAAGTCAACGCGACTCTCCTCTCGATCAGAGACATGATCCGCGATCAGTCCCTCTCCGAAGATCCCGATTCGGTAACCTGGGGCAGGATCCCTCTTCTGGACTAAGAGTCTTTCGTCCTGTTAGCGCGGGGCGTCGTTTCTCCCAATTATCAGGACGTAGTTTGGCATCAGAACCGCAAACCCAATCTTGGCCGGTAGTGTGGGCGATAAGGCTGGTAGTTCTCGTATCGTTCATGGACCTGTTCATGCAGGTTCCAATCATATCCTCATACGCCAGATCGCTCGGAGCCGCCGCCGCCACGGGCGGCCTCATCGTCGGTATATACTCCGCGTCCAACCTCTTCGGCAACGTGGGAGCCGGGCTATTGCTCGACAGGGTGAATCGCAAATGGCTGGTCGTAGCCGGACTGCTGATTACCGCCGCGCTCCTCTACGCATACGGACTCGTTGACTCCCCGGCGCAGCTTCTCGCGCTACGAGCGCTTCACGGACTCTCGGCGGGCATACTCGCGCCCGGCGCCTTCACGATGCTGGCAGACCGCGCGTCGGACAACCAGCACACACGCTCGATGGGGCTGAGCGGCGCTCTCATATCCGCCTCGGCGGTTATAGGACCTCTGCTGTCCGTGGGCATCCGGGACGCGGTCGGGGGCGACTCCGGGTTCGCCGCCGTCTTCGCCACAAGCGGAACCCTGATGCTTCTGTCCGCCTTGGCCTTCGCGGCGTTCGTTCCCAGCGGAACGCGCGCGGCGTCCGTAGATTCCGGCGATGGCGAATCGTCCCCGTTTTCCGGCAATATCGCTCTACTCAGAGTGTACCTCGGCGTTTTGGCCATGACTTTCGCCATAGGTTACCTCATCAACCTGCTGCCCATCGCGCTCGAGGATGTTGGGGCGGCTTCCAGGATGTCCGGCGTCGCCTTCGCCACGTTCTCGCTCGCCGGCATGGTAATCATGGCGAGTCCGTTCCAGCGTTCTCTCAAGGACGGCGCGCGCGCCAAGGCCATCATATTCGGCTTCGTCCTCCTTGCGGCCAGCAACCTTGCGATGGCGCTCTTCGGCGGCTCCTCGCTCCCGGTGACGGTATTCCCCGCGATGATACTGTTCGGCGCCGGATTCGGCCTCCTCTTCCCGTCGCTCAGCGCGTCAGTCGCCGACAGGACAGCCAGTCGCAACCGCGGTTCGGCATTCGGCGTCTTCTATGCGATGTATTCGCTCGGCGTCTTCCTGGGCGCGTCCCTATCCGGAGCGATTCCATCTTTCGGCTTGGGGACGGGAGATCAGTTCATCCTGCCAGCGGCGGCGCTGATAGCAATGGCGCTGGCGACCGTCAAGATGCGAGGACTGCGCGGGTGACGCCTGTAGTTCAGACGTCTCGGAGACACGCGGCTAAGTCGGCGTGGAGTCTTATTGATGGGAGTTACGCGCTTGGCTTTGGCTATAAAACCCTGGCTGAGAGTGAGAGTAACCTGTCCGCTCGCAGCTCTAAAACTTATAATCCTCCTTCTGTCCTCTCGCCTCGCGTACACTACGTGATATAAACGGTCGCCTATCAACACCATTCTGCTCGCCCCTGTCCATTACCCCTCCCGAAATGTAAAATATAGAACGCTATCAGAAAAGGGAAGACTTCAATGAGATTGCCACTATTCAATAGAAGCGGAAGTTCGACCGCCACCGATCCTGTATGCGACATGAAGGTGGATATTCGCAAGCCGCCCGGCGGCTCGCTCAATCACGATGGCGAGACGTATTATTTCTGCGCCCCCGGATGCCGCATAGCGTTCGGCAAGGAACCGCAGGCCTATCTGTCCGGCGAAAAGAAGATCAGAATGTAGGCGCAGCCGCTTTTCAGTGAATGTTTTCCACATCTTCTCTCGCCGACGCGCGTTTTCGCTGTTGGCGTTAGCTTTGGTTTGCGCCGCGACGCTGTCCTGCTCGTCTTCCAACGATGGAGGCGCGCCGGCGTCCGCGTCGCCCGCGCCTGTCGCCCGAACCGGACAGCAGATATTCGCTAGCGTATGCGCCGCCTGCCACGGCGCATACGGCGAAGGGCAGCCCAATTGGCACATACGCAAGCCGGACGGAACTCTTCCACCGCCGCCACTCAACGGCGACGGACATACTTGGCATCATAGCGACGGATTTCTCTACAAAGTCATCAGCGATGGCGGCAAGTGGATGGAATCTCCAGATATCCCCCATTTCAAGAGCGGAATGCCCGCCTTTGGCGATCAACTCAGCCATGGCGAGATAGTCAGCGTGATTGGCTATGTCAAGAGCCTGTGGGGAGACAAAACAGGCCGAGGCGTGTCCATACGAGAGTGGCAGGCCGAGGTGAGTCTGACAGATCCGTTTCCGCCCGCGCCATAGCTGAAGACCGGCGTCGAAGGACCGAGCTCCGCATACCTAATTGGCGCGATTGGGTTATAATCCTTGTCATATTCATGCCCAGCGCTAGAGTCCAGGAGGTTTGCGAATGAGCGTTTACGATGTTGTGAGAAGCCGGCTGACAGTCAGAGAGTTCACGGACAAACCGGTGTCCGACGAGATAGTGGATAAGATGCTTAGGGCTGGACAGTGGGCGCCAAGTTCGCGCAATCTGCAGCCGTGGCGATTCATCGTCATCAGAGATAAGGATACGCTCGAGCGGATAGGCGACATCGCCTCCAGCGGACGCTTCATCGCGGGCGCGCCCATGGCAATCGCCATCGCTATGGACAACGCCGACAGGCCCGACCTGGACACCGGGCGCGCGCTTCAGCAGATGGAACTCGTCGCGTGGGAGGAGGGCCTCGGCACCTGTTTCGTAGGATTGCGTGTCGCCGAACAGAACAAGCGCGTCAAAGAACTGCTTGGCATCCCCGATAACTTGGAACTGGTAACAGTTCTGCCGTTTGGATACAGAGTGGACGGACGACGCGGAAGCATGGGACGCAAGAACCGCAAGTCGCTCTCCGAGATAGCTCACTCTGAGAAGTACGGCCAGCCATACGAATCTTCCTTAGAATGAGCGGTTCATTGAATCGTGAGTTGGCTTGCCCTTGCCGATAAGGAGAATACATGAACTCGAACGAATCGCCATCTATAACCACATTCGCCGGAACGGGCGAACCCGGCTACTCAGGCGATGGCGGTCCCGCCTCCGAAGCCCTCATGCGAGAGCCGTTCATGTGCGCCTTCGACGGGGCGGGCAACCTCTATGTCTGCGAATCCGCCAATCACATCGTTCGCAAAATAGAAGCCGCCACGGGCGTTATAACCACCATTGCGGGCGTCGGAGAGTCTGGTTACTCAGGCGACGGCGGCCCCGCCGTCGAAGCCACGCTCTATGAGCCGTACTCGCTTGCGATTGACTCCGACGGCAGCGTCTATATAGTTGATCGTCTGAATGCGGTCGTCCGCAAGGTTGCCCCCGACGGCATCATGACCACGGTGGCGGGAACGGGCGAACAGGGCTACTCTGGCGATGGCGCGCCCGGACACGAAGCCCGGTTGCGCGAACCCAACGACTGCTTTCTGGACGGCAAAGGCGGCCTGCTGATAGCCGACATTCAAGACCAGCGCGTGCGCCGCCTCGACATCGCATCCGGCGTCATAACGACATTCGCGGGAAACGGCGAAAAAGTTCGGGCGGGAGATGGTCTTCCCGCGACAGACGCCAGCATTCTTGGAGCGAGAGCGGTGTGCATGGACGCCGCCGGCAATACGTATATCGCCGAGCGCGAGGGCAACGGCGTTCGAGTGGTAAACTCCGACGGGCTGATGGGAACCATAGCGGGCGCGGACGCTGAGTTCGGATATTCAGGAGACGGCGGTCCCGCCATCGAGTCCAAATGGGCCGGACCCAAGGGCATCAGGTGCGACTCGCTGGGCAATATAATCGTGACCGATACAGAGAACCACGCGATACGCCGCATTGACGCCGCCACTCACGTCGTCACTACTGTCGCGGGCGGCAGGCTGGGCGGACACGGAGACGGCGGCCCCGCGACCGCCGCAGGCATGGACCGCCCTCACGGCTGCGAAATCGCGACCGACGGCTCGATATACATAGCCGACAGCAACAACCATCGCGTTAGGGTGGTTAGAGCCTAGCGGCCAGCCATAAGCTACGCCGACTCAGCCCATAGCGAGCGCAATAACTAACCGCTAAAGATCAAGAGATTATCTCAAAAGTCCTTGGGCTCACAATGTTAGGTAAATCAAAAATCCGTTCGTCCTGAGCCTGTCGAAGGGCGAGAGACCTACTACGCGCCTACCCCTCTCAAACCCTGATGGAAGAAGGTTAGGATGGGGTGATCCGATCCTCCGACCAAGCTGATACAGGTTCAAAATCGAGTCTCATCAATCGTGAACTCACATTTTACGGAGGCAAATCTTGACCTCAGTCATCATCGCAGTATTCGACGGACTTCAGCCCGCGCAGATTCGCCCCAATCTCATGCCCAACCTGTCGCGGTTCGCGCAAGAGGGCGTGTTCTTCCAGAACCATCATCCCGTATTCCCGTCCGTGACGCGCATCAACGCCGCCAGCATGGTCACCGGACGCTATCCGGGCGCGCACGGACTGGCGGCGAATACGATGGTCGCGCGAGACTACGACCCCGCCGTCGTCTTCTCCGCCCTGGAGCCTACGCTCGCCGACATGGCCCGCAAGACTGGACGGGTACTCCTCGCGCCCGCGCTGGCCGACATACTGTCCGACAACGGAATGGAGTACGCGGCGATTGGCGTTGGAACCTCTGGCAACGCCTACGTCCACAACCCCAGCGCGGACACGTCCGGCGGCGCGACCATACACCCCGATTTCACGCTGCCCTATACGCTTCATAACCGACTCGCGTCCCGCTTCGGCGATTGGCCGCCCGAATCTCAGCCCAACACTCCGCGTTTTCGACACGCCATCCGCGTCCTCACCGAACACATTCTGCCAGAGCGCCAACCCGCGGTCGCGCTCATCTGGTCTTCAGAGCCTGACAAGGCGCAGCACGCGCATGGCGTCGGATCGGAGATGTCCGACCTCGCTGTAAGGGAGGCGGACGCCCGCTTTGGCGACATACTGGGCTGGCTGGACGGCAATGGACGCGCCGATACCGACATGATGGTCGTGTCAGATCACGGCTACTCCACCATACTCGAGGCGGTGGACGTGGAGTCGCGCGTCCGAGACGCCGGCTTCTCCAAGCAGGATGTTCTGGTCGCCCCCAACGGCGGCAGCGCCTTGTTCTACACGCGCGACAGCCAAACTACGTTGAGCCTCGCCTCCTATCTGATGACCCAGCCCTGGTGCGGCTCTCTGCTCGCTTCCGACGCCGCGGGCGACATACAGGGCGCGCTTCCCATGTCGCTGGCCGGCTGCGACGGCCCCAGAGCCCCCGAATTGGCGATGTCGTTCGCGTGGGACTCCCGCTCCAACGCGGCCGGCTACGAAGGGTACGTCTATTCCAGCGGCGGAACGAGCGGACAGGGGCAGCACGGCTCGATGAGCGCGTATGAGATGAACAATGTTCTGCTCGCGCGCGGCCCCAGTTTCAAGCGTGGAGCCAGAGTCAAGTCCCCTACCGGAAACGTGGACATAGCTCCAACCGTACTGGATCTGCTCGGACTGCCGATACCCGGCGACATGGATGGACGCGCGATAACCGAGGCGATGGCGGACGGCCCCGCGTCCGCGGACTGGACGACCGAGACACGCTCCGCCGCCAGAAGCATGGCCGGCATGGATTACCGCCAGGAGATAGCGCTCTCGCGTGTGGGCAATACAACCTATGTGGACTACGGCAGCGGCTGGCGCGAGTGAAAAACGAAAACGGCGGACAGACCTCGCGGAGGCGAGCCTGTCCGCCATTTGTGATTCTTGGCTCGGTTCTCTAAGCCGGCTTGAACTTCGGAAGCGAAATTTCGTCAGTGATGTCCTCGAACACCACTTCCAGCGGCATACCTATTTGCAGTTTCTCCGGCGTCGGGTCGTCCATCACGATATTGGTCGGCATGATGGGTCCCTCTTCCAGCTCCACCAGCGCGGTGACGAGCGGCAAATCGCCGACGAAGCCGGGGTGGAAGGGTCGGTGGACGATGGCGTAGGTATAGAGCGTCGCCTTGCCGCTCGCCTGCACCCAGGTGGTGTTCCTCGAGAAGGTTATGGGCGAGATGTCCCGCGGATAGAAGTACGCCTGCTCAGCGTCGTTATCGTACCTCAGCCACAACTCATGCTCCTTGCACTTCTCCCAATAGAAGTCCGACTCCACCTGCGGAACCGGAATCGGCTTGTTGTATCCAGTTGTCATTTCATTCTCCTGAGAATTGGGAAACTCAGTTCGCCGCCTCTTGGTCAGACGCGACGCGACCCGTTCCCTGTGTGGCGATTCTAGTCAATTCCGAGCACGACGGTGCCTGTGGACGAAAGCGATCCGCCCGTGCCGTTGATCAGGCACAGTTTCGGGTCGTCCAACTGGCGCTCGCCCGTCTCGCCCCTAAGCTGTCGAACAGCCTCCAGCACCAGGAACATTCCGTACATTCCTGAGTGGGTGTACGACAGTCCGCCGCCGTTGGTGTTCATGGCGAAATCGCCGCCGGGCGCGGCGCGCTGGTCTGCCACGAAGTCCGGACCTTCGCCCGGCCCGCAGAAGCCGAGGCTTTCGAGCGTGACCAGAACGGTGTAGGTGAACGAGTCGTATATCATCGCCAGGTCAATATCGTCATGGGTAACGCCGGCCATCTTCAGCGCGGCGGGGCCGGACTCTCGCGCCCACGTGCGAGTCAGGTCCGGCATCTGGCTTATGAGCCCGTGGTCCAGACCTTCGCCCGCTCCCAGCACCCATACCGGCTTCTTGGCCAGGTCTCGCGCTCGCTCGGGCGTCGTCACCACGTATGCGCCGCCGGCGTCGGTGGTCAGACAGCAGTCGGGCAGGTGGAATGGCCAAGCTATCCAGGGAGAGTTGTGGTATTCATCGAAGTCCATGGTGCGGTCATTGAAGTACGCCTTCGGATTCAGGTTCGCCCACTTGCGAGTGGCGACCGCCACTTCGGCCATACCCTGTCGCGTGTAGTCCTCGCCGTACATGTGCATATAGCGGCGCGCCGCCATCGCGTAGTTGACGGGCGCGCCGATTAGCCCATAGGGACTTTCGAACTGCGGACCCGGCTCGGATGCGTTGGCTCCCGCGCGGGAGCGCGCGCTTCGTCCCGCCTCGCCGTGCGTCACCAGCACAGTCTCGCAGTAGCCCGCGTTGATTGCCGCCATCGCGTGCGCTATGTGTATGATGAAGGAAGAACCTCCAACAGCCGTGGTGTCCGTGAACCTGGGGTGGACGCCCAGATACTCGCCCAGCGTCAGGGTCGAAGTGCCCGCCGTCATCAGGCCGTCCACGTCTTTTATGGACATTCCCGCGTCTTCCAGCGCGTTGTACGCCGACTCAGCGTGCAACTGCAAATTCGACTTTTCCACTCTGCCAATCTGATCGGACTCCGCTACGCCGACGATGGCTACGGATTTTGATATATCAGCCATGCTGACCTCCTGTAAATTGTCCCAAGAGGCGACCCTCCGCTTCCATCCAGTATCCTGAAGGCGTCGTCGCCCATTACGGGATTTTCAAACGTGGATAAGATTATCCTAATCGCCCCCGCCAATCAAGTTTAGCGTCCGGTTGGAACCTGTAACGATTTAGTCGGCGCTCTATCTCGCGCAAAAGTCCCTTCCATCTCGATGGGGGAAGGCTAGGATGGGGGTGATCCAATCCTCCGACCAAACTGATACAGGCTCCATCGGTTGAATTCACTTTCCCGTTTCACGCATAGGCTGTATCTTATAGATAATATCGGGCGCGTTCCCGATAATGGTTCGGTTGGGAGGAATTCAAGCTAATGCGCCAGGACCGCGAGGAGGATGTGACGCAATGGTGGACGCAGATTTAGTAAGACTCGCCCTCGTGTTCGGGCTGCTCGCGCTTTCGGCTTTCTTCTCCAGCTCAGAAGTTGCCTTCCTGTCGTTGCAGAGAACCAGGATAGCGCATTTGGTTAGCGAAGGGGTGCCCGGAGCCAGAAGGCTCGCCGACATGATCGGAGAGCCGGAACGGCTTCTGGCGACCATTCTCCTGGGCAATAATATCGTGAACAACGCCACCACCGCTGTCATCACAGTCGTAGTGATCGCTATGGTGGGGGCTGGCGAAGGGCCGGTCGGCGTAGCCATAGCCACTACCGTAAGCACTGTCGTACTGGTGGTGTTCGGTGAGATAATTCCGAAGACCATAGCGGTCAGAAACTCGGAGAAGGTCGCGTTCATATACTCACGCCCGCTGAAGTGGACCGAGTATCTGCTCTTTCCGTTAGTTGTCGTTCTACAGTGGGCGACCAGGGGAATAAACGCTCTGCTCGGAGGCGACGTTTCCAATCCGAACCGCATATCCATCACTGAGGACGAATTCCGCTCCCTCATTGACATAGGCGAGGCGGAGGGAGAGTTCGAGCCGTCAGAGGCGGAGATGCTGGAGAACGTCTTTCAGTTTGGCGATAGCCAGGTGAGAGAGGTGATGACCCCCAGAACCGAGATGGTCACCATTCGGCAGGGCAGCGCTCTCCGCGAATTCCTCGATATATATTCGCGCACTCAGCATACGCGCTTCCCCGTGTATCGAAACTCCGCCGACAACATAATCGGTATCATATCCGCCAAAGATGTGCTTAGGCGCATGGCGCAGGAAGATCTGAGCTACGACGACTCTGTCACCGAGGTCATCCGCGATACATACTTCGTGCCTGAGACCAAGCGCATCTCGGAACTGTTCGACGAGCTGAGGATGAGCGGCAATCAGATGGCGCTCGTCATTGACGAATTTGGAGGTGTATCGGGACTGGTGACGCTCAAGAGGCTGTTGGAGGTGGTTGTAGGGCCGGTCGGCGAAGAAGGCGAGTCGCCGGGAGAGGAGTTCCGCGCTATTGACGAGAACACTTTCCATGTTGGCGGCGGCATGAGTATTCAGGAAGCCAACCAGGAAATGGACATACAACTGCCGTATGGCGAATATGAGACGATTGCCGGTTTCGCGCTCGACATACTCAGACATATACCGGTCAGGGGCGAGGAGTTCGAGTACGAAGATTTGACATTCGAGATTCTTGACATGAGAGGTCTCAGAATTGAAGAAATCAGGGTGAAGAAGACTGGACAGGCAGAGGAGCGGCATGAAGCTGATTTTGGTTAGACATGGACAGACCGAGTCGAATAGACTCGGCAAGATACAGGGCGTCAATAAAGCTCCGCTCACCTGTTTGGGCCGTGAGCAAGCGAGATTACTCGGACGCGCTCTCGCGCTGGACGCTCCCTTTGCGTTGTACTCCAGCCCTCTCTTGCGGGCGATGCAGACCGCTCAAGCAGTCGGGGCGCTCAGCGACACGCAGCCTGTTGAGATTGAGGACCTGGCTGAGATGGACGTTGGCGAGTTTGAAGGTTTGTCCGGGCCACAGCTCAGGGAAAGGTTTCCGGACGTAATGCGTATGTGGGACCTCGATCCGGCTTCCACAGTGATGCCGGGCGGCGAATGCTTGCGCGATGTCAGAGACCGCTCCTGGTCGGCGGTGGAATCCCTATCCGAGCGGCGCCAATCCGAAACAGTAGTGGCGGTTACGCATAATTTCACGATTAACGCCATTGTCTGCTCGGCCCTGGATATGCCGCTAAACAATTTTCGCAAACTGAGAATAGACCTGGGGAGCATAACGCGCCTTGAGGTGTCAGCCGAGCGAACCGTTCTGCTATCGCTCAACGAAACAGGGCATTTGAGATGAGTCGCCCTTCAGATTCGCTATCCCGCGGCGCGGCGTTCCTAAGCGCTCTTCGGCGCAGCGTCGTAGCCAACGAATTCGCGGGCGGCTCGATAGTGGCGGCATTCTCGGGCGGTCCGGATTCTACAGCCCTGCTGCACGCGCTTCACGCTCTGAAGCGTGATTTGAGATTGAATATATACGCGGCGCATCTCGATCACGGACTGCGCGAGGAGGCGTCTGCGGCGGACGCCGAATTCGCCCGCGAATTCGCCGCGGCGTTGAATATACCCATTGTTATCCAGAAAGCCGATACCTACGCTCTGAAAGCTAAATTCGGATTGTCTCTCGAGGACGCGGCGCGCAGACTCAGGTACCAGTTTCTATCCAAAGCGGCTCTGGAGCGGAACGCGGACTGCATAGCTCTCGGGCACACCTTGGACGACCAGGCGGAGACCGTCCTTATGCGCGTTTTGAGGGGCGCCGGCGTGGAAGGTCTGAGCGCGATGCGCGAGTTGTCTTATATGCAAATCGGCAAAAATCGGGCGGCCCTGTACCGCCCCATGCTGTCGGTCGGCAGGTCAGAGGTTCTCGATTACTGTTACGAAAACGGTCTCTCGCCTCGTCTTGACGAATCCAATCTTTCCGGCGAGTTTACGCGAAATCATGTCAGAATGAACCTCATGCCGAAGCTGGAGGAGTACAATCCGTCCGCGCGCGACGCGCTCGCCAGGCTTGCCAGCTCCATATCAATGGACGCGGATTTCATCAAGATGGAGACTGAGCGCGCCGCGAAGAGCGCAATCGCGGTTGTTTCGGATGGAGTGGCAATTGAGCGAGAAGGTTTCGGGAGGCTTCATCCCGCCCTGGGGCATCACCTACTCAGACTGGCGGTGAAGATGACCAAGGGAGACGCTAGGGACCTTGAATTTCAGCATGTGTCTCGCATGTTCGAGATGATGCGCGGAGCGTCGGGCAAGAGCGTGGACTTGCCGGGAAGTATTCGCTTCCTGGTGGATTATGATCGCGCTTACGTTCGTCGCGCGGGTACGTCGGTTTCGCCCATGCCCGCTATGAGCGCGGATATGATCGAATTGAAGATCCCAGGCGATACAGTTGTCGGCGAATGGATGGTATCGTCGCGCTATACTCCAAACGACACCGATTTCAAAAGCGGAGAGAATCCCGGGCTTTGTTTGACGGAGAGGTTCGATGTGGATGCGGTTGGAAAAGAGGCTGTGGCGCGGACACGCAGGGCGGGGGACAGGTTCCACCCCCTCGGCATGGAGGGAGATAAGAAATTAAAAGAGTTTATGATAGATGCCCATATTCCGCGTCGGTGGCGTGACAGCGCGCCGATGATTGAAGCGGGAGGACGTATCGCCTGGGTGGTGGGCTGGAGAATAGCGGATTGGGCCAAGGTGTCGCCAGGCGCTCGGAGAGCGCTGGAGATACGGTTCGAGAGAATGGCGGATGGCTGATGATTGATGACTGATGATTGATTGTGACGGGGTCACAAAACTCGGTTCAGCCTGGGGCTTTCAGTGACCCCCGGAGTTCTGCCCCGCTTGGCTATCGGCTCGGCGTCCACCTCGTGAATGTCTGCGGTGAAGCTATTTGGCGACGCGTTCGAGATAAAGGCGCCCACGCTGAATGTATCCACAGGAGCGTTGGCCTGGACGAACTCTTTGATTCGGTCGGGATTGAAACCGCCGCTGACATAAATCTCAACGTGCCTGAAGCCCGCTATATCCAGTCTGGCGCGCACCTCTTTGACAAGATCAACAGTCACGCCTCCACGTTCGGTCGGCGTGTCCAGACGCACTCCTCGAAGGCGTTGCCTCAGAGCCTGCGCCACGTTTAGCGATTCCATCGCCTCGTCGTTGAACGTGTCAACGAGCGCAACTCTCGGTACGTCCTGAGGAATGTGTCTATCGAAAAGCTGGATCGCCCTGACCGAGTCTCCAAGAATGAGCGGAAGGGCGTGCGACATGGAACCGGAAGGGGTGGTTCCCGCCATTCTCGCGCCCACCACCGTCGAGCATGAGGCGCATCCCCCCACCACAGCCGAGTAGTCCACAGTCGGAGCCACATTTGGATGTATACGCTTGGCGGGAGTGGCGATTACCGGTATGCCGGCCGCGGCGTCCACGCACTCCCTGGCGGCGGTGGCCCATCCGGTGCATGAAGATAGTATTCCGCATATAACAGTCTCGTATAGGCCGAACGAATTGTAAGGAGCGCGAATTCTAAGCGCCACCTCCTTGGCGGATATGCGGTCGCCTTCATCCAATGCCCAAACCTCTATTCCCGTTTCAGGAAGCGCCCTTTCGAGAAGGGACCGCACCTCTCGAGTCCCGCACAGCAGGCCGTCTCTTTCCGGAACGAACTCCACAACGACCATTGGATTGACGCTCTCATTGCGGAGAATGGTCAAAGTGCGTTGGAGATTGACGTCCGAAGTGTCTCCTATGAGTACCGAGTGTCGTATCTCTATTTGAGATAAAGGGGCGTTGATATTTACCATCTGAAGCGCCTGAATGCCTAAACTAGAGCCAAACGATTTTCTTCTGATTGGCGAATCCTGTATAAATTAGCTTGAACCGCGCGTTGCTGGAGTGGGATCAACCAGCTTGGCTCCGAGAATCTTCGCCATGTGATCGAGCGCGTAGCGATGGGCGTCCGCGTCAAAAGACGCCACGCAGTCAGTTGGAACCTCCACCGCATAGTCGCGGTTTCGCGCGTCCGCGGCGGTGTGCATTACGCATATATCGGTGCAAACCCCGCACACTATCACCTTGTCGGGCTTGAGTTTTGCCAGGCGGTCTTCCAGATCGGTTTCAAAGAACGCGCTGTACCGACGCTTGCGAATAGTTTCGCCCCCATATCTCCCCAGCTCTGATATGACGTTTGGCTCCTCCGTGCCTCGAACGCAATGTTCGGGGAACATCTGAAACTCCAGGTCGTCCGGGTCGTGAGTGTCGCATATAAAGATCACATCGCCGCCGTTCGCTTGTTCGCGCTCAATGAGTCGTTGGATATTTGGAATTATCTCTCTCGCCTCGTCTCCGCAGTACAAGTTATGCCCAGGTTCCATGAAGCCGACTACCATATCCACTACAAGCACTACGTTGCTCATGTCGCCGCCTCCGGTTCGGATGTCTTTTACGGATTCTAACATTTTCGAGGATATTTTGCCGATTGCGCTAACTTGACGAACCTGTAACGATTTAGTCGGCGCTCCATCTCGCGCAAAAATCCCTTCCACCTT